>CAIXUG010000056.1 GCA_903922605.1 uncultured Verrucomicrobiota bacterium | reverse complement strand
TGTCGGCGGAATCAGGGTCCGTCACCGTGAAAGTCCCGATCGTATTGAGAACGGTGCTGATAGGCGACCAGCCCTTGAGGTTGCTGGAATACTGGATCACGTAAGACTGGTTGACCTGGCCATCCACCTGGATCTTCGCCTTCCCATCCGTGAAACCAAGGAACTTGACGACCGCTTTGGAGGTATCATCCGTCGGCGGGCGCAGGTGCAGCTGGACGTTGTCCAGCCAGGCGGTGTCCTGGCCGCTGGAGCGACCGGCATCCTTCACATAACGCCATTCGAACTCGTTTGAACCTGCCGGTATGGCAAAGGTGAACGTGCTCCAGTCAACCTCACCGGACCAGCGCTGAACCAGCGAACCGTTGAGATAGAACTCCAGATAGTCCCAGCCGTCCTCCGAGCTGACCTTGTACTGGAACGCTCCCTGACCGCCCAGGGAATTGCCCTGCAAACTGAGCGAGCTGACCTGGCTGTCGCCGATCGTGCCGGCCTTGGCGGCAAAGGTGCCACTTGCAACGGTGTTGCTTTGCACCATCCAGGGAACGTCACCACCAGAAACCCACTTCACATGGGTTAGATCACCGGTTTCGAAGTCATCCGTGAAAGGGATGGCGACGAAATTGGCCGTGACGGTCATGTTGCCGCTGACCAGGAAGCTGAGCGGATCGTCAGTGCTGGTCACCGAACCACTCCATCCGCTGAAACTGTAGTAGGTGTTGGCCGTGGCGGTAAGATTCACCGGTGCATTGCTCGCGAACAGCCCGCCAGCGGTGCTAACCGTGCCACCCATCCCGGCATTGACCGTGAGCGTAAACAACGTCGCCGGGGCGAACCCATAGGTCAGCGACACTTTGCCAACCGCACCGGCGAACCCATCCACCGCGATGTACACGGTCTGGCCGCTCTTGAGCGGAACGGTCGCGGCGCTAAATCCGACACCCGGAAACGCGTCATCGTTCGAGGCCAGTGTGGTGAGGTCGCCCACCCGGCTTCCGCTATACACACCCAGCAGCGTGTCGATGGCCGAATTCGTGGTGCTCAGCGTCAGAATGCCATCCGAGGCGGCAGTGTAGCTCCACCAGATCGAATGTCCGCCCAGGCTGCCACCGTGCAGCGGTTCGCCGAATTCACGGCTGGCCTGCGTGTTGTCTCCCGTCACCGTGTCGCCGGCTCCGGAGAGCGCCGTGGCATTTACAAACTGGTCATTTGCGGTGGAGGGCACCCGATACGTGATGGTCAGGCTCGCGGTTGCGGAGATGTTCTCCGCATAGTCTTGCGCCACCGCCGTGACCGTGTTCACACCCGCCTGCAGCGTAACCGTCGTGGACCAGGTGTTGCCGCTCAAGGTTGCCGTATTGCCGTTGACGAGGACCTGGCGGGGACCGGTCGGGAAGGGTTGCGGGTCGGTAACCAGACCGGTGACGGTGACGATGTTCGTCGTGGCGATAAATCCGTTGGCCGGCGAGGAGAAGGCGACCTGCGGAGCTACGGTGTCCGGAATGCCATTCGGAGTCAGCCGCATCAACACCTGCCCTTTTCCACTGGCACCGAGGCCGATGACTGAGATGCGATAGGTCACCCCTTTGGTTGCGTTAAAATTCAGGAAGGTGGTCAATTTCGGCAACGTAGGCTCCGATGAGCCGACGGAATTGAGATTCAGCAGGCTGGTGCCCGTGTAAACGGCGATGGCCACCGGAGTCGGAGTGCCATAGGTGTCGATCAGCACCGGTGTTGAATTGGTCGGGGTCCAGGCAAACCAGAGCGATCCGACACCGTCAGAAACACCTGCCACGGCCGGTTCACCCGGCTCAAACGTGGTCAGCGTCGTGTCGGTTGTGTCGTCGCCCGTGAGCACTTCGCCGCCGGCGTCGATCTTGCGCGGGGCCGCAAATCGGTCGTTGGAGGGGCGGGCAACCACGGAGTAATTCACCACGTTCGTAACTCCGGTTTTATTGGTCGCGGTGGCGCTGAAGGTGAAATTGTAGGCCCCGATATTCGTGGGCATGAAGTACGCACTATAGATCCCATCCAGTGCGACCGCGTCCGGCAACACACCATCGTTCAAAAACGGCAGGGCCACGTTGGTTATTCCCGGACCGTTGACCACGGCGCTGACAATCGCGTTGGTGATGGGGAACAGGTCGGTCACCTTGACAAATATCGAGTTGGTCTCGTTCACCAACAGCTTGGAACCATCCGGCGGCGTGATGACCAGATCGTCAATGATGTTGTCAATGTCACCGTTGACCGCATTGTAGGCGTTCAAGCGACCACCGGTGATGGTCTTTCCCGTAAGCGCGGGGGTGGCGACCACCGAGTTCAAAATCCGCTGCCGCAGCTCGTCCAGCTTGGCGTTGGGGTGCGCCGCAAGCACGAGGGCAGCCACACCCGTGACGTGCGGGGAAGCCATGCTCGTCCCCTGGAAAACGTCGTAGGCGGTGTCCGAGGTGCTTACGGTCGAGAAGATTTCCACACCGGGGGCGCCCAAGTGAACCGTCTTTCGCCCGTAGTTGGAGAAACTGGCCATCTGGTCCTTCCGGTTGATGGCGGCCACCACGATCATGTTGTCGAGCGCGTAGCTGGCGGGAGCAAAAAAGTCGACGCCGTTGTCGGTGCCGTTATTGCCGGCAGCGGCGACAAAGAGATGCCCCGCATCACGGGCGGCTGCCAAGGCATCCGCCAGCGCCTGGTCGGTCCCGCTGCCGCCCCAGCTGTTGTTGGAGATGGGAACCTTCATCCGGACCGCATACTGGATGCATTCGATCGCGTCGGAATCGAAGCCAGAGCCGTCAGCGCTGATAAATTTCAAACCCATCAGCGACACATGCCAGGCGACGCCGACGTGCGGCTGCCCGTTGTTCGCCACTGCTCCAATGGTGCCAGATACATGCGTGCCATGTTCACCGTCATCAAAGGGATCGCCGGAACCGGTGATCGAATTGATGCCATGAACGTCATCAACATAACCGTTGCCGTCGTCGTCGATTCCGTTACCGGGAATTTCACCGGGGTTGGTCCAGACGTTATCCACGAGGTCCAGATGGGTATAACGAATGCCGGTGTCGATCACTGCGACCACGACCGAGTTCGTGCCGGTCGTTATATCCCAAGCCCGTTCCGCATCGATATCGGCTCCGGGGAGCCCTCCCTGTTGCCCAGTGTTCTTCAACCCCCAAAGTGTACCGTCAGTGAAACGAAGGTCATTGGGAGCGAGCTGCGGGGTCAGGACATAGTCGGGTTGGACGTACTCAAACTGTCCGGAGTCGCGCAAAAACTGAATCCGCTGCTGGAGTTGCTCGACCCGGACATCGGGCGTGACAAGTGAAGCGGTGCCCAAGGCGTCTTTCGGCTCATCCAAAACCATCAGGCCGTGTACAAACGAGAGGTCCTTACGCACCTCCAGACCGGCAGCGGTCGCGATGGCCTTCGCCGCAGGTCGCGCCGTCAATACCTCAATCGCCGAGCCTTCAGACTCGCGGACCTTGACGAAGATGCGGGTGGGGTGGGCCTTGCGGCCGCCGATTTCGATGAAGCTGGTCCCCACTTCGGCGTGGAGCAGGCCACCCAGGATGAGACTGCCGGCGGCAAAAGCCCAAAGTCGCTTGCAAAGCATAATGAAATGGCGTCAGTAAAATGAACCGTCAGGGTTCGTAGGTCACACGGTAGTAGCGCACGGGCTGGTCAGGCTTGACAGGATCCTGTGCCGTCAGCGGGGCCGAGTCGGTGGTACTATTGCTGACAGTCGTGACCAGTTCCCAGACCACGGGCGGAGACAATGAGCTGCTGACCTCCACGCGGTAGGTTGTAAGCGGCGCGCCAAGCCAGGAGATTTCCGTGACCGGCGGGGTCTGGTTGAGGATGCGGGTCTGGATCGGCACCCCTCCGAACGGGGTCGGGTCGAAGGCGTTCGCAATCCCGTCGCTGTCGGAATCGATCTCCTGACTGTTAAAGAGGTTGCGGTTAACCCGCACCGTGGTGCCGTCGGCCAGCGCCACGTCGATCCCGCTCTTGGGTCCGGCAAAGTCGCGGACCCACTTCAGGTGCCCGTTCAGTGCGCCATCCAGCTGTTCAACCGGCACGTTTGAATCGGCGAAATAGATCGTGAAATCGTCCGCCACCTGAATGTAGCTGGCGAGATCCCCTGAAATCAGCGAGCTGAGTTCCAAGAAGTCCACGTAGATCGCCTTCCCCCCGGATATGCCCGCGATGTTGATGAAGCCGTCCACGTCAGAAATCAGGCTGAGGCTGCCGATGGCGACATTGTTCGAAAACCCGTTCTTGCCGGTCCCCAAATCACTGGCCGGCCAAAGGATGTCCGCCGAACCGCCGGCCGCCACATCCACCTCAAACGTCGTGCCCAAGAGCGTCGCCACGGAAGGCTTGGTCGGCAGGGTGAAGCCGAAGGCGCTTTGAATCCGGTTCGGCTGGTCGGCCCCTGCATCGGCAAGTGAATTTGCGATTTGAAGCTGGATACCCCGCTGGCTGGTCAACGTGGCGCCCCGCATTTTGAGATCCGTGGCGGTGAGAAAAAGGTCACCGGTCGCTTGAATTTTGCTCGCCGTCCCGTCGAGTTGGGCGCTGGTCGCGGTGATGTCCAAGGGCCCAAGGGCCGTGTAGATCGTTCCGGAACTGTATAGTGTATCAGCCGCGATTGACATCGAATAGGCCTGATTGGTCCCGGTGTTGACCCAGGTCTCATACGGGGTCGCACGGTCCTTTCCGTAGTTGGGCACCCCGACGACCGTCATCAGCCCGTTGTTGGTCAGCCGGCGCAGCCCGACCGTGTTGGCCGCGGACCAGATCCCTCCATCGAGCCTGAGCGACCCATTGACCGTCAGGCTTTCTGATTGCAGGTTGAAGTCGCCGAAAACCTCCACCGTGTCAGCCACTACGGTATTGGTGGCGGTGGCCTTCAGCCCCGTCACTCCGGAAATTCCGGCGTTGGCGTCCAACGCGCTGCTCACCACCAGCACATGGAACATCGTCGTGTAGTTGGTGGTGGTGATATCGGTATTGGTAGCCATGGTGGTGGGATCCACCGTGATGTTTGTGGTCAGGAGGTCGAACCCGTTCGTCCACATGACACTCCAGGCCTCAATTGTGCCGGAGGCGAAACGCGTGATGCTTGCGCCGGCAAGCTGCTGCAACACCAGGTTCCCATTGGTCGCCCCCAGATCGTAGAACAGGAGCGGCAGATCCACCTGGACGTTGGCCGAGGAGACCAGGTTTTTCGCCCGCACAAAGGCCACGCCCGCACCACGAATCCGTGCGTTGCTCAGGTTCAGATTATCCGCGTTGATTTCAAGCCGGCCCGCGTAATTGGTGTAATCGGCGTTCGGCAGATTGCCCCCCAAAACCTGACTCGAGTCAACGATCGCCTCGTAGGCCGAGTAAAAGCCTCCCACCACCGTGTTGCTGTAGCTCATCGCGTTGGTGAACTGCGGGGAGCCGAACTGGGTAAATATGTTGCTGCTGATGACCGAGTTGGCCGGCGCGCCACCGCCCTGGTCAGTCCGGTAAACATTGAAGTTGGCCGGCCGGAAGGTGCGCAAGGTTGTGGAGTTGGTCAGCAGGAACAGATTCGTGTCGGCGGCAACCAGCAGATTGGTCTCCGAGGCAAACGCGTCCGAAAGAATGAGGGTCCGCAGATCCTTCTGCCGCGTGATGATGTTGGTTTCGTATCCGCTGAACTTGGTGACAACCGTCTTGAACGGATTGCCGTCCTCGTCACTGTCGACAAAGGAAACATCCACGGAGATGTTCGTGTTGTTGTTGGCCACAAACACCGCCTGCACAATCAGGTTCGTCGGTGCCTTGGCGTCGCCCATGCTGTTGGTATTGACGTAAACCAGAGGGGCTTTTTGCGTCAGGCTGACGGTCCCGCCGGGCCGCACGCGAAACGCCGGAGTGGTGATCGTCACCCCATTGGTCGCGTATTTGAAGAATTTGGTGACATCAAGGCTGATGTTGTTGGTGCCCCAATAACCGTCACTGACCCCGGCCGACGGGGTAAAATTGGTGCGGGTTTGGGAACCGTCACCAAACGGAAGCGTATCCCCCAGCGAGCCAAGATCCAGCTTGCCGCTGGAAACATCCACATTCTGTCCGTTCAACTGCAGCAGCCCATCCACTGAAGTCGCCAAGGTTCCCCGATTGAGCAGATTCGTCGCGCTGAGAAGCACGTACGGCGTTCCGCTGATGGACGCTCCCTGCTCGTTATAAATGACCGTGGCAGGGATCCTCGCCCCGCTAGCCCCATCGGTGTGGTCAAGCCGGAATCCTCCCAAGCCAAAACCGGACGCGGTCATCGAACCGGCGTTCGTGAAATAGAGTGTATTCTGCGTGTCGAACGGCAGCGTGAGTCCGGAAAAATCCATCGAGCCGCGGTTGAGAAACGCGCGGGCATCAATCTGCGGCGGCGTCGTCAGCACGTCGTCATTGATGTACAGATCCGCCGTCGCCCCGAGAGCGGCAAATCCTGCCAGCAACCAGCTGGTAAGTGTCGAAATGAGCCGTGTCTTCATGAAAATATGTCGCAAGGGGCAGAATTATTGGCCGCCCAACACCAAGGCTTCAAGAGCCTTGACCGATGCCCCATCTGGATAGGTGATCGGTTGGTTGGTAGAGCCATCGAAAGATCCATAGCTGATGCCAAGGAACGCAGTATCCTCGCCAACTCCTGCACCGCCGGCTGCGAAATTCACATAATATCTCCCGGCGTTGCTGAACGTCAATTCCAGCGGCCCCCGCATCACACCGGGCCCAACCACTTCCCCGCCACCCGCGACCGTGTTCAAAGCCGAGTCGTTTTCAAACTGGATTGTGCGCAGGAAGAAAAACGGGACCAGGGGCTGGGTCCCCAGATCGGCGGCGCGGAATACGATATCGGGCCGGGTGATGAGACGGGAAACCTGCTGCGCACGCATCACCCCGTTGGTGAGATAGCGATCGGTCCAAGTCACCTGATACGGCTGCCGCGTGGTATTGAGGAGAGAGTCGAAATCAACGCGCTGATAGTTCACTTTGCCGATCCCTGGACGGAGTGCGGTCACTACCCGCGGAACGGCGTTGCTCACCACGGTGCCGCCCGTGGTATTCGTCACAATCGTGATCGTGGTTACCGGAAGCCAAGGAGGATCACCGCTGCCGCCACCGATTGCACCTCCGCCCCCGGCCGAACCGGCGATCACGTCCACGCCGAGCGGTTCAACCGCATAATTTTTGGTGCCATAAAGGTGGCGCAGGCCACCTGCATCATCCCTGGTCAATGAAGGATAATAGGCTCCAGGGGTGAAATACAGGTTCGCGCCGTTTCCGAGGATCGTCCCGCCCGAAATTCCATAATAGCCCGCGAGGGAAGTAAGCCCATTAGCGAGCGGATCCACGGGAACCTCAACCGCCTCCCAAGCGTCGGGGTTCGCATAGGTCTGCAAAATGATCCAGGTGAAAAGCTCCCCGTTCACATAAGAGCTCGGGTTTCTGGTGATGGGATCCCAATTGCGCTGGATAATGCTGTATGAGGCCGCCGGAGGATTGGGAGCGAAACGCGAGTGGAGCGTCCAGACGTACCGCTCAGGTGCCGCCAGCCCCAGCTCTTCAAGGAAGACCGATGCCGTTATGGTTTTAAGATCGATGAGGCCGAGCGCCGACGCCGTGTTGTTGATGCGCATAGTCTTGAGCGGGAACTCGCTCAGGTCGTCGGTCATGGCATCGGCAGCCGGAATATCGTTCATCATCTTGATCGCCGATTCGACTGCCGCCACGCCATTGGTTCCGAAGTACTTCAGAAATGTGGCGTCAAAGCCGTAGGTCATCGTGGGTATCGTCCAGCGATAACCTTCGTTGATGTTGACAGGACCACCAATGTCACCCGGCAGCTGGTAGCCAATCTCGAACGTCTGCCAAGTTGCGTAGGGCCCGAGCAGCGCAAAAGCAGACACTTTGGCCGGGGTCAGCCATAGCAGCACTGCGAGCAGTGAAGCGGAAAAGAAACGGGACATAATCAGATTCAGGGAAGGCTGACAATTCGGAAGAATCCGCCGGACTGGCTTAGCGGAAGGGTGACTGAACTGGTGGTTCCGGAAACGGTTTGCGTGGCGCTGGAAATGTCCCAGCTCGCCATGTTGTCAGAATGTTGCAGCTGGTAGCTGGCACCCGCCGCCGCCGCCCAGCTGAGCTGGATTCCCGTCAGCCGGCCGGAGCTGTCAACCACTCTGGCGATATCACATGTCACCGCCGCAACGCTGGCCGGGCGCACGAATTTTCGGCTGGTCAGGTCAAAGCCACTGTCCAACGACTTGAACGAGGTCCAGGCAGTTAGAAACCGCGAACTCCCATCGGAAGCGACGACCGGATCTTTCTGTTGGCTGATGACCGTCTGGTTCAGGCCAAACTCGTCCTCAACCGGTTGGGCGCTCAAAGACAGATAGCGGCCAAACACACCTTCCCGCGAACCGTCCTGATTCAAGCTGGTCCAGACCGCCAGAATCGTATCACCGGCGAGTGAGAGTTTGGGTGACTGTTGAATGTATGGAAGATAGTAGTTGATGCGAACGGAAGGATTTTCCGAGACGATGTTGCCATCAAACGCCCGCGCATATATGTCCCATCCGTTAGCGGGGGTGGCCATGTCAAATTCGGACCAGGCGGCGGCAAAGCCGCCGGCGGGAAGTCCGACCAAGGAAGGTGAAGCACAGATGTTTGTCCCCGTGTTCAGGCGCATCTCCCCGGTCAACGCCACGCCGTTCGCGGTGAAAACACGGGCGAAAATGTCCGCCGAGTTTTGAAAACGCTGGTTTTCCGAAACCCAAGCGACAGCAAATCCGCCGCCGGCCAATGCGGTCAACGCGGACTCCTTCTGATTATACGCGGTGGTGACATTGACCTGCGTGGGGGTGCCAATCTTTTCACCGCTGGCGGTGAAACGTTGTGCCTGAACTCCATACAGGCTGCCGTCGCTGCCGTAACTGGACCAGGTCACGACGACACTGCTGTCCGTCAGCTGGACAGCCGTCGGACCAGTGTTTTGCACTGAGCCGGCCGGGGCAATTTCGATGTCATCACTGCCAAAGACCGGAGTGGAACTGTTGCCGGAAAGCAGAAAACGGGCAAAGATGCCCTGCTTCCCCAGCGGGCCGCCGCGCCAGACAAAGACCGCGCCCCCATCCGCCAGCAGGGCGACTTGGGGTGTCTCGTGAATCCCGGTCGTGTTGCTGTTCACCCAGAACGGCTGCAAGGAGCCGGTCAGGTTGCGATTGATGCGTCGGGCACGAATGCCGGCACCATCCCCGTTGCCCCCGCTGTCCTGCCACACAATGAAGCCCCCCTCGGTGCTGATGGCGATCGCGGGCGCCGTCTGGTCGGCGGCCAGACTACCCACGAGCGAAGATTCACCGCCATCGGGCAGAAAGCCCGACGTCGCGCCCAGGTGAAAAACCGGCAGCAGGAACAGGCTGCCAACGAGTCGGCAGCACGCCTTTTGCAGCTTCAGTAAGTTCAAACTCCGAAATGGCATAACGGTTGTCTACCCACAGTTTTCACGAGCCCATTCACCTGACATACCTAGGCCTTGAAGGCCGGAAAATCCAATCGAATGTGGCACTTTGTCTCTGGCCTGTTCCTCAAAGCCGTCACTTATCTGGCACCTGCGCCCGGCATTGGAACCGAATTGGGGTCGAACGGAAGGTTGTTGGGGTCATGCACGCGCCGTCCGGCAGGATCAATGATCGTCGGCGTCACGAAGATGACGAGGTTCTTCTTGTCCGTCAGCGAGCTTTCGCTGCGGAACAACCGGCCAAGAACCGGGATATCGCCCAGCACCGGCACCTTGTCCTTGTTCTTCTTCACGTCCTCTGAAATCAGCCCGCCCAAAACAACGGTCTGACCATCCCAGACAATCGCGCTGGTGACCACCTCACGAATCCGCAGATGTGGCAGTGGGAGAATGGATTGCAAAGCCGTCGCCGCACCGACTCCGGACACGGACTGGGCCTGGGGCACGAATCCACCCGGATCATCGTAGCCGATGAATTCCGTAACCGTCGGAATGATCGTCATCTGGATGGAAAACTCATCCGACGACACGTAGGGAACCACATCCAGCGTGGGGCCGAACGGGTAGGCCACGGTCGAGTAGTTGACCGCAACGGAGACACCACCACCGCCGGTGGTGCCCAGCCCGGTGGCGGCACCACCGCTGCCCTGCTGGTTCTGGTTCACTCCCGTGACGACCGTGCGCACATCGTTCACGGCCACATGCGCCTGACGACCGCTTTCGGTGATCACTTTCGGCGCCGCGAGGAAGTCGACTCCGGTGCGCTGATCCAGAGCCTGGATCACGGCCCGGAATTGGGGATCGGTCAGAATGCCGGAAATGGTCGCCACCGTGGGGATGGCGTTTTGGTTGCCATCCACGCCCCGGAGTCCGGTGGTCAGATTCTGGTCCGTGAGAACTCCGGACTGGGTGTCATACCGGGGGAATACGCCACCCGGATTCAGACCGTTGGCCGAGGCCGGATTCGCCGCTGTCGGCACACCGGTATACTGGGGTGAGGTACCGCCGGTGAGACCGACCCGGCCACCACCGAGCAGGGTGTTGCCCAGCAGCCACTGGAAGCCAACGGCCTTGTTGTCCGTCTGGCTGATTTCCGTGAACTTGGCCTCAATCTCAACCTGCGGCGGCGGCACGTTCAGCGCCTGGATCGCCTTTTCAATGATGTCCAGGTCGGAGAGCGTCGCGCGAACGAACAGGACTCCGGCCCGTTCATTGAAGAAGAGCGCCTTCGCGTCCACATTGGCGTTCAACTGGCCATTCAGGCCACCAAGCTGCTGCTGGGCAAAGCCACCGGCCTGCCCAGGGATAACGGTCTGGGGGAAATTGACGCCTGCGGCAGAAAAGAACTGGCGGACCATCACCTGCACGTTGGCCATCAGATTCGTACGGGTCACCGCGGTGATGCCCGCGCCTTGGGCGCCGCCGATGCCGCCACCGCCGCCACCGCCGCCGCCCTGACCACCCACTGTCGTCGCGGAAACGGAAACACTGGGCACGGAGAAGCTGTCCTGGCTGCCCTGGCCACCACCACCGCCGCCGCCGCCGCCGCCGCCGCCGCTGTTCTGGCTCTGGAAATTGCTCAGGAGCGAAATGCCGACCACGCTTTCCAAGCCTTGCAGGAAGGTATTGGGATCAACCCGGAACTGGCGGGTGAACAGCTGCTCGGGCTCAGGCAGGCGTTGGGTGATGACGACCGCGTAATCTTCAATCGACACCTTGAGCGGCTTCTCGGAAACCTTGGTGATGGCGTCCAGCACGTCCGCCAGCCGCACGTTGTGCAGGCTCGGCGTGAGACGAACGACGATGTTGTTCAGATCCACCGGCTCGGAACCCGCAGACGCGACCGGTTGACCCGTGGTCGGGTCAATCGTTGTGGTGGTCTGCTGGGCGGGGACGTCAATCGTCGAGCTGATGATGAAGTTCACACCCCGCTTTTCCGGGTCGCGCTTTTTCGTTTCCTCCTCGAGATACTGCACGACTGCGCTGAGCGGCAGGGCCTCGAACTTCACGTCGTTGAGGATGATGCGGTCCAGCTTGCTGGCGATGACCTGACGGCCGCTGCTGGTGTGCACGAGATTGGTGCGCGCCCAGGGATTTGCCACCGGCAGGGTGTTGCGCGGCGTTTCCCACTCTTGCGCGACCTCGATCAGCTTATCCTTGCTGGTGAGGGCCTTGGATTTCTGCGCGCGTTGATACCGCTGCTCACGGATGAGGTTCAGGTAGTAATAGGCGGCCTGATTTTCAGGATACGCCTTGAGCGCCTTCTGGAAGATTTCCTCGGCCTCCTCGAGCTTGCCCATCTGGTACAGCACCACACCGTCCTGCACCGTGGTGGCCACGGCCACCATGTTGGTCTCGTTTTCGGCCCGGCGGGCGTTCACCACTTCGGTGGGCAGGCGGCCGCGCATATCCTCCACTCGGCGGTCGTTGTCGGCCTTGAAGCTGCGGGCCTGCGCGTTCGCAGGGTCAACCTTCAGGGCGCGGGTGATCTGGACGTCCGCCTCGCGGACATCGCCGTCGCGCTGGGCGGCAATTGCCAGCTGGGTCCTCACGGCGGACAGGCCGGTCACGACCTGCTTCCGTTCCGCATCGACCGAGTCACCCAAGGTCTCGCTCAGGGCATAGGCGTCTTCGTACAGTTTGGCCGCCGATTTGAAATCCTTTTCGGTCTGGGCAGCCTGGGCAGCCCCCAAAGTCCGATGCAGCAGGATCGCCTTTTCCTGACGGCGAATGGCTTCTTCTTCGGCAACTTGGTTCGGTGCTTGTCCAAGCGCAGCCTGTGCACAGGCACACAAAAGGATCACGCGGAGGAGGTTGAACACTTTGGTCATGGGGTTCTTCTCGGTTGGAACTCGAAATCTAGGCGATGCGTAGGCGATTCAAGGCAGGCTGGTGAGCTTGATGACGGTGCGGACTTGGTTGGGTGCCGAGACTACTACTTCATCTTTTGCTATGGCAACAATCTTGTAGCTCACACCAGCCAGGGACAGGTTTTCATCCTGCCGTTTCCCTGAAAATGTCTTATTGTCAACCTCATAGCGAAGATCGGCAGCATATGCGAGGCCATCTTTGGAATAAGGCTTGTCTTTGACCAACGTCACCCGTTCCGAGCCTTGCAGGAGCTCGATCACCACTTCGGTGGGGTTGTCCTTCGGGCCGTGAACTTCACGCAGGGCGAAAAGGTCACCTTTGCCAGCCACATCCAAGCTGACGGTCATCGGACGCCGCTTGGCGGCCTGCCGCTCGTAGTCACGCACCACGACAAACTGGTAGTGAAAAGGATCTTCCGTACCGGAGACTGCGGTGAACGTGATGGTCAGACTGAGGGGTTTGGTGGCGGCAAGAACCAGGCCACGGACACCCTTCTGACCATTGTCCGCCACCGGAAAGATGGAGCCATTGGCCTTCCGGACCCAGGGATCCGGATTGAACGTCTTATGTTCTCCGGCAAGCATCACGATGACCGGTTTGGAGAGATGGTCCAGTGCAGCGGCACCGCCGGAAAGATCGACTTCCTTCACCGTTTTTTTGCCGCCGCCTGCCACTTTGCGATCCAGTTTCTGCTGGAGCTCTTCCTTTGCTTTGCCAGCGAGCGTGGTGAGATAGAGAGAAACGCCGGCCACCACCAGCAGCACCACCCCGAGAATGATCTTCTCGTAATTTTTCTTTAGAAATTGCATGCGTCAGCGATTGGGGTTGGGTCGGGGCGCATTGCCGGACGGAACGGGGGCGGAGGGCATCAATTTCACCACTTCAAGGCCGAGCGTAATTTTCAGCGGCTTTTCATCGAGCACCGTCTCACCAACCCGGGTCGTGGGTTGCGCAACGGGGGCGGGTTGTTGAGCTCCCGGGCCGTAACGGCCCCCTGTCAGGCCGTAACGGCGGGCCAGCGCGGGGTCCATCCCGCCGAAACTGGGGTTCACAGCCACGGGCGCGACTGCCGCAGCGGGCGCTTCCAGCGCGGTTCCGCGTTCCACATTGACCGTCTTGATGACGTAATTCTGGGGAGCGGCGATCAGGCCGGTCAATACCGCGCCCAGTTCGGAACTGAAGCACTGGAAAGAAACCTCGTAAGGGTAGACAACCACGCCCGCCACCGTGTTCGTGGTCACCTTTTTCGAGAGCAGATCCGCGCTGCCGGGGGCCTCGTTGCCACCCACGCCGGGGCGTTTCAAGGACACCAACGAGTGGATTTTCGCCTCGAACAGAATATGGCAGACATCGCCCAGGTCCCGCAGTTCCGTCACCAGGGGTGACAACGTGTTCTGGGCCAGCTGCAGCTTTTTACGCTGTTCCGAAAATGTGAAGTCATATTTGTCCGGCAGGCGCACGCCAGAGCGTTCGGCCTCGTGCTCCAGGGACCCGATCGTCTGCTCCAAGACAGTCTTGAAGGAAGCGTTGTCCAGACTTTCAGGCTTGGCCTCCTCGCTGAACTTCACCTTGGCCTGCATCTTGAAATCGGCAACCCGCTTCTGCTGGGCGCGAATTTTCTCGACATTGTCGTTGCTGGGAAAGGGGTCGTGACCGACCAGTTCGTCGAGCTTCTGATTCATCGTCTCCAGCTCGGTGCTGGCGGAGTCCGCCTGCTCCATGCTGTTCAGCAGGTAAAAAACCCCGACGCCCAGCAGCGCCACGGCAACCGCAAGCCCGACCACGAAGAGTAAATTGCGTTTGATCCAGGCCATATCAGAGTTTGATCGGGCGCTTCAGCTTGAGGTTGAGCGGAAAGGTGAACGTCGTGGCAGCGGCGTCCGCCCGGTCCATATTGCCGGAAAGCGAGGTTTCACGGGGGTCAAACAACGGGCTTTCCTTGACCTGGCGCTCCAGCTCATAGATCAGATCGTTGTTTGCGGTCTCATTCAAGTTGACCGCCCGGAAAGTCACTTTGACCACGGAAAGCTCGTTCGTTGAGTTTCCGCCCTTCGGCTTGGGACCGCGGCCTTCTTCACCCGGCGGCGGCCCGCCGGGAGCACCGCCATCGGGGGCACCCCGGGGAATGAGGCCATAACGCCGGGCCAGCACCGGATCCATCATGTACATGCTGCGTGCCGTCGGGGCGGAAGACTCTTCCTCCGCCACGTTGACGGTCGGCTCCGTGGAAAGGAGCGTGTCAATCCAGACCCCCACCGGCACGCTGTCCTTGTTATGCACGGAATCTTCCGTCTGTTTCAGGATGCGCCGCAGTTCGACCAGGATATCGGCCCACTGGGTGCGCTGCTGCAGCCAGTCGCTCATTTGCGTGGCCTCCTCGAGCTCACGCTTCAGGCGGGCATCTTCCGCTTCCAGTTTGGTCTTGGCCTGATCAAAAGGATCGACCTTCTGTTTGATCTGGCTGACCCCGTAACTCCGGGCATCCGCCACCTTGGAGTAGTACCAGCCGGTGGCGAAGACACCGGCGGTCAGCACAAAGGCCGCCGCCAGGAGGTAGGGCTTCTTGGAGTTGAACTCCTGCCGGGACAGCGAGGCCTTGGGAATGAGGTTCAGCTCCACCGGGCACTGCACCACGTTGCGCAGGCCCAGCCCGACAACTTCACCGAAACACTGCGCGTACTTTTCCAGCTCAGCCACGTCCACGGCCGGGTCGATCTCGACATTGCGGAACGGGTTCAGGAAGTCCACCGGCAGGTTCAGCTTCTCCTGAAAGAACTGCGAGGCGTAGGGCATGATCGAGCCGCCGCCGCACAGGAACACCCGGACCGGCGCCGAACCGCCCTGCTGGGTGCGATAAAACTGGATCGTCTGGTTGACCTGCAGGTGCAGGCGGGTGAGCACGTTCCGGGCAACCTTGGAAACGGCCGCCTGCTTCGGATCATCAGGCTCCTCGTAGGCGCCGCCCAGGCTGACAAAACCCTCGGCCACCTTGAACTTCTCGGCGTCGTCGAAACGGAGCTTGGCCTCGGCGGCAAATTCCTGGGTGATGGCGTTGGCACCCACGTTGACCGAGCGGGCGTAATACTTGTTGGCCTCGAACAGCAGCACGTTGCTGGTCTTCGCGCCGATGTCGATCAGCAGGCTGCAGCCTTCCTGATCGGCATAATTGTAGCGGAACGAATTGGCCAGCGCGCCGATCGAGGAATCCACGATCGACATCTTCAGCCCGGCTCCCTCGCCGATGGAGAACAGCTTCTCCACGGTCTCCGACTTGATCGCGACGAGCAGCACCTCCAGCTCGCCGCCGGGGGCGGAACCGAGGATCTGGTAGTCCCACGCCGTCTCGGCCAGCGGGAAGGGCACGTTCTGCTGCGCCTCGTACTGGATGATCTGGGTGACCTTGGAGGTGTCAACCGGGGGCAGTTTGACGAACTTGGAGAAAACCTGGAAACCGGGGGCCGTCAGGTTTCCTTCCTTCGCCAGGAACCCGCCTTCGGCGAGCAGCTCGGGCAGCGCCTTTTTCAGGGCGCCCTCGCGGGCGGCGTCCTGCGAACCGGCCAGGCCCAGCGGCTTCACGCCGAAGCGGAGCAGGCGCAGACCTTCCTGCGGTGTGACCGCAAACTCGGCGATTTTGAGGCTTCCCGCCCCAAAATCGATCCCAAGAAATGTCTTCGTCTTCAGCATGGCAACACGCGTTTTTTACCGACTTGACCGAAAAAAATTGCCCGCCACGGAGTGCCCGCAGGCAGGCGATCACGGCTAGGTCTCAGCGCTACGTAAAGAAGTGCGGGGGTTGGGTCAAACACAAAAACCCTTTCACGTGAAAAAAGTTCACAGTTGTTTACGATGATTGCCACGGTGGGAACTTTTACAAATGTCTTCGCCACCAGAAAACGCGCTCACGGCCAAGACGGCCCGGAAATGAGCGCGGGCACCAGTGTTCGCGCAGCTCAAAATGCGGCTCAAAGCGCCGCCGCAGTTCCGCCACGGTCACACCGAACGGCGGACCCCACTCGTCGCGCGGCTGCAGGTAGTTGACCGCGAGATAATTTCCGCCGGGCTTCACCTGCCGGGCCGCCGCCGCCACGTAGCCGTCACGCTGCTCCGGCGGAATCGCGCAGAAGAGCGTGTGCTCAAACAGCCAGTCCACCGGCGGCTCCGAAGCATCCGCCAAAAAGTCGGCCAGCCGGAACGTCGCGCTCAATCCGGCCGGCGTGAGCGCCTGCGCCTCCTGCACCGCGCTGGGAGCCAGATCCAGCCCCAGCACCTCGAAGCCCGCCCGCGCCCATTCGCGGGCGTCGTGGCCGCGACCGCAGCCGGGCACCAGCACCCGGCCGCGCGGCAGCTCGGGATTGGCCCGCAGAAAATCCACGAGCGAGGGTGTGGGCTCCCCCTTGTCCCAGTGGGTGTCGCGGGCCTGGTACAGCGCCTCCCAATCCGTCGGGCGCACCCAGTGCTCCCCCGCGGCCAGCAGCCGCGCCGGCGAAAGCTGGTCCAGCGATTCCACGGCGAGCGCCGGTGAATGCTCCAGCAATTCGGGCAGGGAATTGCCGCCGGTGGCGACCGCCACGCAGCGGGCCCCGATATGGTGGGCGCACTCGATGTCCGCCGGCGTGTCGCCCACGACGAGGATCTCCTCTCCGGCCAGTCGCCGCCCGAGCAGCCGGCTGCCCCGGTCCCGCGCGATCACGGCCAGCTGGTTGCGGCTCTCGTGATCGTCTCCGAAGGCGCCGGTCACGAATTCCGCCGCCAACCCATACGACTCCAGTTTCAGCGCCGCTCCCAGTCGCACGTTGCCGGTGAGCAATCCGAGCAGCGGCGGCTCCGGCAGGGTCCGCAGGCCGGCGAGCAGTTCCGGCACGCCCGGACACAGGTCGCCCCGGTGCTGGTTCAGCTCCCACGCGAGCAGAAAGACATAGGCATCCAGAAAATGCCGCACATTCCAGGAGCGGTCCGGTATGTCGTTGATCCGCAGAAACTCCCGCACCAATGAGGTGTCGGTACGGCCATGGAAGCGGAGTTTTTCCGTGCCTCCGGGACGCTGGAACATCACTTCCGCCGCCCGCCCAAAAGCACGCACTCCGGCACCGCCCGTGCGTATGAGCGTCCCGTCAATGTCGAACAGCACCAGCCGCGTCATCTTCCGGCCAGTGTGAACGTTGGCAGGTTGGGAACCGAGTTTTTTCCGTGCGATTCCTAGTGGCAAAACCACGGCGCTGGGTGTAGCTGTGGTCAGCCCGCGAGATGTAAGACATGCCGTCCTGTCGTCAGAGCCCGCCGCCGCCGCCGCAATCCGGCCGCGCCTTCACTCTCATTGAGCTGCTTGTGGTCATTGCGATCATCGCCATCCTTGCGGGGCTGCTCCTTCCCGCCCTGGGCCGGGCCAAGCAGCAGGCGAAAACGGCCAACTGCCTCAGCAACCTCAAGCAGCTGCAGCTCGCCTATTACCTCTATCTCGGCGACCACAATGACCTGCTGCCGCCCAATGATTCGGTGCTGTTCGTGGATGACAACGGGGATCCCAACTCGAGCGTCACCAAAGGTGTCTCCTGGTGCCCGGGCGACGTCCGTACGGATCCGACCACGACCAACATTCAGAACGGGGTTCTGTTTGTTTACAACGGCTCGGTCGGCATCTATCGCTGCCCCGCCGATCCCGGTCGCGTGGCGCTGACCAACGGCACGACCGTACCGCGCACCCGCAGTTACAACCTCAGCATCTGGCTCAACTGCCAGGTCTCCGACGGCAGCGGGGCCTACGTGAAGTATACCGAGGTCAACGATCCCGGGGTCGCCAACTGCCAGACGTTTGTCGATGTCCATGAGGACGACATCGCCGACGCCACGTTTGGTCTTTACCCGACAGATTACCCTTCCACGTACAGCGACCACTGGCTCGACATTCCGGCCGACCGCCATCTGCAGGGCGGCAATCTGGCGTTCCTCGATGGCCATGTGGAACGCTTCCGCTGGCGCGCCCCCAAAAAAGGACTGCTGATCGGTGATCTGGCCGCTCCCCCACTGGATTACGCCGACTTGCGACGGATGCAGGGAACCATCCCCAGCTGGCAAACGATCATGGCCCGGCAAGGTTTCTGAGGCAGGCAGCTGTCCGGTCGGGGAAGAATGGATCCGCGCAGCCACCGCCGGGGGATGGGCGAAAAAAGCAGACTCTCATGCTCCTGCTCTTACTCCTGCTCATGCTCCCTCCTCATTCCGTCTTTTCAGAATGTTGGTCCGAGCATGAGCAAGATTAGGAGCATGAGCATGATTCAGAAGGTGGGTGGATAACCTCCGCTTAAACCGAAGTCGTTTGGCCGTTGTTCCCCGGCCCGGTCCGCCGCTAAGCTCGCGGCATGTCCCGCCCGCCCCGTGCCACTTTCCGACTCCAGGAAGGCGGCCTCGTGCTTGTCATCCTCGTGTTGGGGATGCTGCTGACCCTCTTTGGCGGCAGCGTGCGGCTGCCCAAGTTCGAAACGCTCCCGGACGGCACCCGGCAGCGTGTGTTCACCGTGGATACCAACGGTGACAAGACTCCGGTGTTCGAGACAAAGAACAAGTTTCTCAATACCCAAAACCTCGCCCAGCTCGCCAAGGACACGAGCTTCGTGGCCATCATGGCCGTGGGCATGACCTTTGTGATCATTGCCGGCCAGATCGATCTCTCCGTGGGGGCCATTTACGCGCTCGCCAGTGTGCTGGGAGCGCTTGTGCTCCAACTGTTTGGACCGGAAGGTTCCCACACCACTTCGCCCGTTTTCGGAGCTTGGCTGGGGGCGCTGACCTGCCTCGGAGTCGGCCTGGTCTGTGGCGGATGGAACGGTGGCATGGTCGTGGGGCTGCGGGTGCATCCGTTCATCATCACGCTCGGCACCATGGCCATCTTTCGCGGCATCGCCTTCGTCACGACGAAGGGCCAGAGCATCGGCGGCTTCCCGGCGTCCTTTCGCGACCTGATCGCCCAACCCACCCTGCCCGGCAGCGGAGGGAATGTGCCGCTCTCGGTGGGCGGACTTTCCCTGGTGCCGCTGTTGGTGACGCTGCTGGTTACCTTCGTCGGTGCGGTTTACCTGACCCGGCTGGCAGCGGGTCGCCGGGTCTATGCTGTGGGTGGCAACGAACTCGCCAGCCGCTTCAGTGGCATCCGGGTGGGGCGGGTGAAGCTCGGGGTGTTCCTGTGCTCCGGATTGGCCGCCGGGTTGGCGGCGCTGATCTCCCTGGGCTATTACGGTGCGGCGACCAGTGGCGATGGCCAGGGCTATGAACTGAGCGTCATCGCCGCCGCCGTCGTGGGCGGGGCCAGCCTCACCGGCGGACGCGGCTCCGCACTGGGCGCGCTGCTCGGGGCGCTGGTGATCCAGATGATCAGCAGCGGCATCGTGATCGTGGGCATCGACCAGAGCTATTCGCAGATCATCATCGGCGCGGTCGTCATTCTCGCGGTGCTCCTCGACCAGTTGAACGCCTGGCTGATGAAGCGGCGGCTGAAGCAGACCTCGGTAACCAGCCATTAAGGGTGATCAGTCTTTCAGCGAAAACGGCATCGTTCCGTTCTGGACTCTCGAACTCAGGACTCAGGACTTTGGACCTCGGACTCGGGACTCGGAACCATCCGCCGACTTGCAGGCTTGTAACGCCCGGCGCACCGGTTTAGCTCTCTCGCATGACACGCCGCGACTTTCTCAAGCAGGGCTCCACCGCGCTTGCCCTCAGCGCCGCCGCCTCCTACGTCCCCACCACGTTCGCCGCCGAGCCGAAGCCCAAGCGCGTCGGCCTCATCGGCACCGGCTGGTACGGCAAGAGCGACCTCTACCGCCTCATGCAGGTCGCGCCGGTCGAGGTCGTGTCGCTCTGCGACGTGGACAAGCACCTGCTCAACGACTGCGCCGACACCTGCGCGCAGAAGAACAAGTCCGGCAAGCGCCCTCGCATTTACAGCGACTACCGCCAGATGCTCGCGGAGAAGGATCTCGACATCGTGGAGGTCGCCACGCCGGACCATTGGCACGCGCTCGCGATGATCGAGGCCTGCAAGTCGGGCGCGGACATTTACTGCCAAAAACCCATCGGCGTGGACGTCGTCGAAGGCCGCGCGATGGTGGCCGCCGCGCGCAAGTACAACCGCGTCGTCCAGATCGGCACACAGCGCCGCAGCACGCCGCACCTCATCGAGGCCAAGGAGCGGTTCATTGATTCGGGTGCGCTCGGCAAGATCATCAGCGTGGATGTCTGCTGCTACTGGCACATGCGGAATGGCGACACGCTCGCCACCGCGCCCGACACCGCTCCGCCCGATTACCTGGACTACGAGCGCTGGGTCGGTCCCGCGCCGATGATGCCATACAACAAGATCGTCCACCCGCGCGGCTGGCGGGCGTACATGGAATACGGCAACGGCATCGTGGGCGACATGTGCGTCCACATGTTCGACATGGTGCGGTGGCAGCTCGGCCTGGGCTGGCCGAAGTCCGTGACCTCCTGGGGTGGCATTCTGCATGACCGCAAGGCCCGGGCGGACATCAGCGACACGCAGACGGCGACGTTCGATTTCGACGGCTTCCAGGTGACCTGGAACCACCGCACCTGGGGCGCGATGCCCGACCCCGATTATCCGTGGGCCGCGATCATCCACGGCGAGAAGGGCACGCTGAAGCAGAGCGTCTTCCGCTACGACTTCATCCCGCGCGACGGCGGCCCCACCATCCACAAGGACCAGGTGATGGAGCTGGACAAGTATCCCGAGGACAAGGTCGAGAAGGACCTGGAAGTGCATGTCGCTCCCGCCATCCGCGGCCACATGAAGAACCTGCTCGCGAGCATCGAGACGCGGTCCAAGCCCGTCGCCGATGTCGAGCAGGGCCACATTTCCAGCGCCTCGTGCATCCTCGCCAACATGTCGATGAAGCTCGGCCGCACCCTGACGTGGGATTCGGTGAAACAGGAAGTCATCGGCGACGCCGAAGCCAACGCGCTGCTCGCTCGGCCCTACCGCGCGCCCTACACCCATCCGACGCCGGAGAGCGTGTGAGCGAAGGAGCGGCTTTTGCTGCAGTGAATTACAGTTTAGCCGGGTGAAACCCCTCCAGGTGACTCAGCGAGAAGTTCGCGCCAGTAGAGCTCTGGAATGATAACTAGCTTGCCTAGTTGAAGCCGGAGAATCATGGCCTCCGCAATCTTGTTGCCGTAGTTGCCATGCGCCCAGTTCGGATTGGGATCATTGCCAATGACGAGCACTTGAGTCTTACGGTTGATGCTATCCGTGAGCGTGCCCCCACGAGTGGTAACAGCAGCCTGACATTCTTTACGGGTGCCGAACTCGAACTCACCGCTGAAGCAGAAGGCAGTCCGGCTAATGGTAAAAACTGGCAGCGGGTCGTCGAACGGAGAGCCGTCCTTGAGAATATCAGCAACCATTTGGTCAGCGGCCTTGCGGGCAGCTGATGGCTGATCAGGAGTTCGTTTCGGGTGCCAATCTTCTGGAATTCTTACGCTTACAAGAGCAGCGCGGTCATGCGGCTGAAGTTCGGTCACGCTCTCGTCCTCGTCTCCGGTTGAGAAAACGTAAGCAGCCCACAGATGTTTGTTAGCGGGGTCGGAAAAAAGTCGTCCGATGATGCCGGAGCAAACGCCCTTGGTGAGTGGCGGACTGATTTGGACTCCAAAAAATCGGATCAACTTTATTTGGCGAGGCGTAGCCGGGTCAAAGTGCCAGGCAGGTAGAACCGACTTTAGCAAATACGGTGTCATGGAACGCGAGGAATAGCCCTGCCCCTCCTATATGGAAGCGCAAAAGTATCGTTTTTCGGCTCTGATTTTTTGGCGGCTCAATATCGAGTAACGGCACCCTCTCTCCTGATCGAGCCCCCATCGAAGTTTGCGGAAGGCTCGGCAGCCGACATTTCCGTGAAATACCTGCCCTTCAGCAGCGTCGAAATGCGCATGCCCGCGCCACGAAGTCCGGGAGGTCTTGAACTGCGGCTGCCCTCTGCCGCTTTGGTCAGGGCTGCCGTCGAGCGGAGGTGTGGTTCAGCCCTTCGGCGACTGGTCCGGCTGCCGAAAGCGCGAGAGGACTCGCGCAGTCCAAGACGCTTCGCGACTTCGTCACCACCACATTACCGTCCGCCCGCTTCTGAAGATGGCAAGCAGGCGAGATGTCCCACGATGAAGTGATAACGCCCGTCCTTTTTGCTCCCCTTTACGCTGTCCACTGCGAATCAGCTGGCTAAGCTGTGACCGAAATGAGCACCCAAAGTCCCGACGCCACGATGGCGGTCTACCTGGATCTGGAAAACATCGCCCTCGGCGCGCGCGACGCGCACTTCCCCCTGTTCAACATCCAGAAAGTGCTCGAACGCCTGCTGCTCAAGGGCCACATCGTGGTGAAGAAGGCCTACTGCGACTTTGACCGCTACAAGGACTTCAAGCGCGGCCTGCACGAGGCGGCCTTCGAGATGATCGAGATCCCGCACGTCCGCCAGTCCGGCAAGAACTCCGCCGACATCCGCATGGTCGTGGACGCGCTGGACCTGTGCTACACGAAGGGGCATGTGGACACCTTTGTCATCATCAGCGGTGACTCCGACTTCTCGCCGCTGGTGAGCAAGCTCCGCGAGAACGCCAAGACGGTGATCGGCGTGGGCGTGAAGAACTCGACCTCCGACCTGTTCCTGAACAACTGCGACGAGTTCCTCTACTATGATGACCTCGTGCGCCGGGAGCCGTCGAAGATGCGCCCCCGCAGCAGCGCCCCGAGCAGCGCCCCCCCTTCCCCGCGTTCCGAGAAACCGGACAAGACCGACAAGGCGGACAAAATTGCGGACAAAACCGAGAAGTCCGCCCCGGACGAACCGAAGGGCCCGCCGCTCATTGACGCGCTGGAAATCGTGATCGTGACGCTGGAGGCGCTCATGGAAGCCCGCGAGGGCAACGACCCGATCTGGGGCTCGATGATCAAGCAGACCATCAAGCGCCGGAACCCCGGCTTCAACGAGCGCGCCTACGGCTTCCGCTCGTTCAACGACCTGCTGCTGGAGGCGCAGAAGCGCAACCTCATCAAGCTGGACGCCGACGAAAAATCCGGCGGCTACATGGTGCGGTTGCTCGAATGATGGAAACGGCGAACGGCGAACAGGGAACGGCGTGCAGCAAAGACTCCGAGGCAGCGAAGGCAGGGAGGCCTTTTGTGGGCCACAGGATGCCGAAACCTCCCCCTACTGCCCATCGTGCGCTGTTCGCCGTTCACTGTTCGCAGTTTTCAGCCTTATTTCGCCGGCGTTGAGTTCGAGCGTGGATGAGTTGGTGTCGAGCGCCGGGGTCGGGAAATTCGTCCGCCAGGCCACATAGCCGCCGTGCTGCACGGTCAGTTGCAGGTTCAGCGGAACCTCACCCCACGAGAATAGCAGGGCCACCTGTTTGCTCGGCAGCACGAACGACCCGTCGGCCCCGGTCCGGACGTAATCCTGCCGTAAAACCATCTCCTCGCCGCCCTTCAGAAACTCGCCCGTACCCTTGCGCCACGTCCACAGCCGCCGCCCCACCTGGGCGTAGGTAACTGGCTGCCCCGACG
Organism: uncultured Verrucomicrobiota bacterium; assembly: GCA_903922605.1. Lineage (GTDB taxonomy): Bacteria > Verrucomicrobiota > Verrucomicrobiia > Limisphaerales > UBA9464 > CAIVQB01. The sequence goes on along the minus strand of CAIXUG010000056.1, from coordinate 136,366 downwards.
CGTCATCCACCACCCGTCCGGTCACCCGCGGCGCGGTATAGTCGAGGCTGGGGCCGTTGAACGACTCGCAGCCGGCAAGCAGGGCGAGTGCAGCAGTACCGCCGATCATTTTCCACCTGAGCATGTCCGCGAGAGTAACCCATCCGGTGCCGGACGTCACCTTGGCAGACCGGTTTTCGGCCGTCAAAACCGGGCCTGACGTTCGGAATCCAATTGGGATTCAGGCACTTCCGGCGACTGCCATTCGCCGGGTTCGGAAAAACAATGAGCGGACCAACTTATGCAAGTCGCGCATTACTTAAGCCACTTTGATCGGTCCGACTGCTTGACGCTCCTTCGCACCCCATTAAGATGCTAATTGAACGAACCGCCGCTTGACCCGAGCTGGAGCTAATCCGGCCTGGCATCGGCAACTTTACGCAGCAAAGACATTTTTACATGAGCGCAGCAGCAGAGGCCCCGGCCCAGCCCGGTGGCCAATCCAGAGTCACCAAGATCAACGAGGCGACCATCCGTATCGCCGGAAACTCGCAGGACGGCATCCAGGCCATCGGCGGCTTCCTCGCCCGGCTGGCCGGCCGGAGCGAGCAGGAGGTCATGACCTTCATGACCATTCCGTCCACCATTTCCGGCGGCCCTTCCATCTTCCAGGTCCGGGTCGGCTCGGGCGAAGTGCTCTCGGCCGGCGACGAGGCGGACATGCTCCTGTGCTTCTACCAGCACAGCTACGAGGACCACATCAAGTCGCTGAAGCTCGGCGGCATCGTCCTCTACGACGCGGACCACGTGACTCCCAGGCCCGAATGGCAGGAAAACTACCGCCACGTCGGCGTGAACATTTCCAGCCTCACCGTCGAGGCCATCGGCGGCACCGGCCGCGACAAGGGCAAGAACATCTATTCGCTCGGCCTGCTCGCCAAGATTTACGACCTCGATGTGGCCAAGCTGAAGAAGCTGTTCTCCGAGCGCTTCGGCGGCAAGGACGCCTCCGTGCTGAACAACGCCAACGCCTGCTTTGACGCCGGCTACAACCACAGCCTGGAAAACCTGCTCAAGAGCTACCAGTTCTACGCCGGTGCGGACAAGGGCGGCCACCAGGTCGTCATGAACGGCAACGAGGCCCTCGCCTACGGCCTGATCGCCGCCGGCGTCCGTTTCGGTGCCGGTTACCCGATCACCCCGTGGTCCGACATCATGGAGCTGCTCCGCAAGGAGTTGCCCAAGTACGGCGGCAGCTTCATCCAGTGCGAGGACGAGATCGCCTCCGTGTCCATGGCGATCGGCGCCAGCTGGGGTGGCCGTGTGGCGGTGACCGGTTCCTCCGGCCCGGGCATCTCGCTCAAGTCCGAGGCGATCGGCTGGGCCTCGATGGCCGAAATGCCGCTCATCGTGGTGGACGTGCAGCGCGGCGGCCCCTCGACCGGCATGCCCACGAACGTCGAACAGTCCGACCTGAACATCGCGACCTTCGGCGGCCACGGCGACAGCCCGCGCGTCGTTATTGCCCCGAGCGGCGTCGAGGACTGCTTCTACACCGCCATCGAGGCGGTGAACATCGCCCGCAAGTACAGCACGCCGGTGATCATTCTCAGCGACCAGGGCATCGCCACCCGCATCGAGGCGTTCCCCGAGCCGAAGCTGGAGCAGGTCTGCCAGGACATCTCTCCGGACTTCACCCCCGTCGCCGACCATAAGCCCTACGACCTGAACGCGCCGGACGGAGTGACCCGCCATATCGCGCCCGGCACCCGGGTCGCCAGCGGCAAGTATCCGGTCGTCACCGGCTTGGAACACGACGAAATGGGCCACCCGACCGGTTCGCCGAAGGTTCACCTTTCCATGATCGCCAAGCGCCGCAACAAGCTGCGCCGGCTCGCGTGGGAGCTGCCGACGCCCAAAACCTACGGGCCCGACGAGGGGCACATCCTGCTCGTCGGCTGGGGCAGCTCGGAAGGCCCCATCCGCGAGGCCGTAGACCGCGCCCGCGCGGTCGGTGACGCGATCTCCGCGATCAACCTCAAGCACATCAACCCCTTGCCGAACGGCTTGGAAAAGATTTTCAAGGGCTTCCACCACGTCTTCGTGGTCGAGCTGAACGACGAGGGGCTCTACGGCTACGGCCAGCTCGCCTCCGTGTTGCGCGCCCGCTTCACCGATCCCAAGATTCAGGGCATCAACAAGGTGGATGGCCTCACCTGGAAGGTGAAGGAGATCCTCGACCGCGCCCGGGCGCTCGCCAGCACCAAGTAAACACCACTTTAACCACCAGTCCTCCCGACTAACACATGAGCTCGAACGCCTTTCCTTTCGCCACCCTGCCCCGCACGGGCAACCTCAACCTCACGCCGGTCACCCCGCTCCTTGACAGCGACCGCAAGCCGCTGACCAAGAAGGAGACCTCCGCCGACCACCCGACCTGGTGCCCCGGCTGCGGTGACTTCTCGGTCCTCGCGCTCTACTTCAAGCTGATCGAGCGCCGCAAGCTGTGGCACGAGAAGATCACCACCGTCGCGGGCATCGGCTGCTCCAGCCGCTTCCCCTACTTCGTGCAGGGCCACGGCGCGCACTTCATCCACGGCCGGGCGCTGCCCTACGCCAGCGGCGTGAGCATCTCCCGCCCCGACCTGCACGTGTTCGTCTTCGGCGGTGACGGTGACGCCTTCTCCATCGGCGGCAACCATTTCACCCACACCGCCCGCAAGAACATCAAGCTGACCTACGTGGTCATGGACAACCAGGTGTACGGCCTGACCAAGAACCAGACCTCGCCGACGTCGCCCCTGGGCTACAAGTCGAAGACGGACGCCTGGGGTTCGACCGACCGGCCCATCAACCCCGTGAAGCAGGCCATCGCCGCCGGTGCAACCTTCGTGGCCCGCACCTCAGCCATGAGTCCCAACCACGTCCTCGCGATGATGGAGGCGGCCATGGATCACGACGGCTTCAGCTTCATCCAGTGCCTGAGCGAATGCGTCGAGTTCTTCCCCGGCGCGTTTGACGGCGCAATCCCCCGCAAGGGCGGCGTGTTCAACGAGATCGCGAAGGAGCACGACGTCACGGACGAGTACGCCGCCTACAAGCTGGCCGACGTTGCGTGGCCGGGCCAGTTCGGCATCTTCTACAAGGCGAACCGGCCCACGAAAAACGCCAACGAGGCCAAGATCATCGCCGACCACCGCGCCAAGGTGCAGGGGATGGCCGACTGGCAGATCCTCCAGAAGAACTTCGACCGGATGAAGTGATCCGGTTGTGAACGCAAAAAGCCCCGGCCAACGCCGGGGCTTTTTTGTTGGAGCGTGGGCAGTCCTGATCAGCCTGTCCGTGTTTTTTGAAACAGCACCCACAAGGCATCCTCCGCCTCGCGAACCCGGGCGATGCCCAGGAAACCAACCTCGTGGGAGAGACCACGGCGTGCTCCCTGTCCGTCACGCACTTCCCGGTGGAAGATAATGTCCCCATTGCCACTCCGGTTTTCGACCCGATGGATGTTCATCAGGTTCTGGCCAACGAAGGAATAGACCGTCCGCGGTCCCAGGACGACGATATGGACCGCCCGTTGGTTGGTGATGGCGTAGACCGTCCTGAATGCCTGGCAGCAGGCCCAAAGCGCCGAAAGAAGCTGAATGACGGCGAAAAGGAGAAACAGGCCAACTGGAAGACGGTAGAACGCCGGATCTTCGTGCCGGGATGAGCTGGTGGAACCATTGGCTGCCAAGGAGGCCAGCCAAATCCCGAAGGCAATGCCACCAACGCCGAACAGAAATTTTGGCAGAGACTTGAGCGCCATGGCGGCCAGACGCGGTTGCTGGCTCCAGACAACAAGTTCACCAAGGCGCAGTTCGGATTCCAAAATCCGCTGCATCGGCTGACTGATGAGGCTGTCCGTTTGCAAGTCCCCTGGCTGAATATCCTACTTCGGCGCCGGGCTGTAAGCCTTCAGCGAAAAGCCGCGCGGATCCCAGCCGCCGGCATAGACCGTCGGCCCGAAATACTTCGCCACCTGCTCAAACGGCGGCAGCAGCGTCACGTCCACCCACTTCGCCATATCCTTGGTGCTCTTGGCATCTCCACCCGGCAGCGCCTTGTCCAGCCCACCGCTCTGGCGCATCACTTCCCAAACGGCCCGCATGGATTCCTTCATGTCCTCGTAACCCAGCAGGCCGGTGCCCATGCCGCCCACCTTCGGCGCGGAATCGGTCAGCGACGGCAGATCCTTCAGTGATTTGCCGCCACCATCCGCACTGCGGAGAAACTCTTCCAACATCGCCGGATGATCGCTCAGCGCCACGAAGCCGCCACTGGTCGCGACCTCCAGCAACCGGTTCGGATCGGTGGGCGACGGATACTTCACGCCGAAGATCTTCTTGCCGTTGAACTCGCGCTCCTTGGGTTCCTCGCCCCCGGCCGGCAGCAGGCCGGCGGCGGCGCGCAGGCCGGCGGCGAGCTGCTCCGGGTTGCCCGAGCCCAGCAGCGTGATGCTGGGCGGGTTGGACAGCTCGGCCAGCGTCTTGCCCTGCGGCGCGCGCTCGTAGCTGATGAAGTCGTCGCCCAGGTTGGCCACGAACGTCTTCTTGAAATCAAAGCCCGGGTCCTTGTCCTTGCCCAGCGACGCGAGGGTCATCTGGAGGAAGCCGCCCATCTGCGGCGAGATGCTTTGGAGGGTGCTCTCGAGCGTGTTCCAGACCTGCTGGCCGTTGAGCCGCCAGCGTTGGAACTTCACGACGTCCGCCGGCACAAACGCGGGCGGAGCGGCATCCTTCGCGTCGAAGGCCAGCAGCTTCAGCAGGCCGGCACGCTTCGCCTCAGGCGCACTGATCGCCAGTCGTCCGGTATTGCCATCGGACGACTGCTGCGCCGAAAACGCGACGCCCTTCAGCCCGTCGAGGCCGAGCGCGGTGAGCGCCTTGCGCGGATCGAAGCCCAGCGCCGCCGCCTGCGGTTTGGCCTGATCGGCCGCCGACTCGATGGCCCCGTAAAGCAGGCCGAAGTTCACCCAGCCAAAGGCGTACGCCTCGTTGAAGTTGGCCGCCGACTCGCTGGCCTGATAGTCAGCCGTCTCGCCAATCGACGGGACCGTGCCGCCAGTGAGCCGGGCGACGAATTTTTCCAGCGCCTTGGTCGAATCGCCCAGCAGCAGCACGGAATCCACCTGGCCGAAGGTGATCTCATCGGTCTTTTTGACCTTCGCCGCCTTGTCCCCCGAGGCGGTGTCCTTGTCGTCGTCGTCGTCATCGTCATCCGCGTCTTTGTCATCGGCCTGGCCCTTGGCCGCCTTGGCCTTCGCTTTTTGCTGCTTTCGGTCAATGACCACCGTGGCAAATTCCAGGTCGCGGATCTTCTCGATCTTCAAGGGTTTCTTGGCGTCCGTGAGCTTCTGTCGCACCTCGGCCAGGCGGGTCTTTAACTGATCCGCCTTGTCCTTGGTGTCGAGCGCCAGCACGAAAGCCGGCTCGGTCCCCTTTTCCTTGGGGTTCCAGCCATTCTGTATGATTCCGATGGACACCTGCCCCTGTAGCAGCGGCGCGTAATCAGCCAGGTTGATGCCCAGCTCCTTTTCTAAGTCGCCGAGCACCTGCTCCTTGAAGGCGGTCTGGAGCTTTTCGACGAATGGGCGCATCGCCGGATCGCTCAGGAACTGGCCATAGCTGCCGGAGTTGAAGGTGGACTTGGCCGCGTTCCAATCCGGAACCGTGACCAGCACCAGGGTGTCCTGCGGGAACAGCTGCGCGGGCGGCGGCACGGCGGCCCGGAGGGTCAGCAGGCTCAGCAGCGTGACGAGGAGTAGGCGGAATTTCATGTGGGAAATGGACCAGCTTGGTTGCTGTGCGCTGAAGTTCGCCCCGGTCATGCCATTGGCAAGCCCGAACTCCAGCCGCCGCAAAATGTTAAAACGACAGCGCACCCAGATGGCTGTCCGGTTCGCTCACTGGGCCAGCGGGGCATCCTTCGGCAGCCCCTTCAACCGGCTGGGCGGCTCGAGGTAGCGGAAGGGATTGCTCGGGTTGTCGTTGTCGTACGCGAAGGCGTCGCGATGCCGGAGGAAATACTTCACCTGCTCGACGGGGATCGCAAATCCCAGGCCCTCGCCGAAGGTGAGCTTCATGTTGGTGACGCCCACGACCTCGCCCCGCTGGTTGAAGAGCGGACCGCCGGAGTTGCCCGGGTTGATCTGTGCTGTCGTCTGCAGATAGAGATCGCCCTGCATCTGGCGCGTGGTCGTGCTCAGGATGCCCTCCGTCACGGTGCGCTCCAGCCCGAGGGGGCTGCCGATAGCGAACACATGGTCACCCTGGGACAGGACTTCCGAATCGCCCAGCAGCACCCGACGGAACTTCGGCGCGTCCTTGTCCTCGACCTTCAGCAGCGTCAGGTCGTTGAACTTGTTCATCGCGACGATGCGCACGTCCTTGTAGCTGCGACGGTCGAGCTGGCCATCCTTCATATGGTAGACCTCGATGGAGAGCTTGGTCTCGCCCTCGATGACGTGAAAGTTGGTGATGAGATACCCGTCCTCCGTGATGAAGAAGCCGCTGCCCAGGCCGCTCGGCGTGCGCACCTGCACGACGCCCTCGCCCAGCAGGGTGACCAGTTCACGGACCGACTTCTCCGGAAGCGTCCCGGCCGCCACGGAATACAGCGCGCCCGTGCTCTCTTGGGGTGGGGGAACCACAATCGGAGTCGGCTTGACGGAGGGTATCTTGATCGGCGGTGCGGCGTCCTCGTCGGTGGCCCGCGTGATCTTCACGATCTGGCTGCGGGGGACGGTCAGCACCGTGTAGCCCACATCCAGCACCAGCATGTCCTTCTTCTCGGCCAGGATCTTGCCGCTGACGGACGCCTTGTCCTTCAGCAGGATCACGTCGGTCGCCGCCACTGCGGGCAGGATGAGGGAGGCGGCCAGGATTCCGGTAAGCAGCGGCGCACGCATGGCCCTACGCTAGGGGGACGTTTTCGTCCCCGCAAGCCCGGCAAATGCGGTGAGCCAGTGAGCCAGTGAGCCAGTAGGTCAGTGGGTCAGTGGGTCAGTGGGTCAGACGGAGACCTCGGTTGTCTTTTCTGACTTACTGAGTCACTGGCTTACTGGCTCACTCGCCTGCTGATGCGCCACTTTCCCTCTCCTGTCTCCTGAATCCTGTCTCCTGTCTCCTCCCGCCCCGGCCCCACTTCAGCCTTCCCACTGCCCGCGATGCTCCTAAGGTCGGGGCATGTACTCCACCGCTGAGCTTTTCGACCTGGCCCAGACCGAGCATGCCGCCCTCTTCGAGGGCACGCAGTATCCTTGGGAGATTCTCAAGAAGCTGGGCGACTACCTCCGCCTGCACGTCCGCCCGGTACAGTTGCACCGCGCCGTCGGCCATATCCATCTCGGCCCGCACGTCCAGATCGGCGAAGGCACCGTGATCGAGGAAGGCGCCATGATCCTCGGGCCGGCCATCATCGGGCGGAACTGCCAGATCCGCCACGGCGCCTACATTCGGGAGAACGTCATCCTCGGTGACGGCTGCACCGTGGGAAACTCCTGCGAGGTGAAGAACTCGCTCCTCTTCAACGGCGCCCAGGTGCCGCACTTCAACTACGTCGGCGACTGCATCCTCGGCCACAAGGCCCACCTCGGAGCGGGCGCAGCGCTCTCGAACCTCAAACTCGACAGCAGCAACGTCTGGGTGGAGGGAGAGGCCGGCGTCCCCATCGACACCGGCCTGCGCAAGTTCGGCGCGATCCTCGGCGACCACACCGACATCGGTTGCAACGCCGTGCTGAACCCCGGCTCCGTCATCGGCCGCAACTCGGTGGTGTACCCCACGCTCTCCTGGCGCGGCTTCCTGCCGGCCAACATGATCGCCAAGCACAAGCATAAGCCCGATGTCGTCATTCGCCGGCCGCGCTAGGCGCTTGCACAGGCGCCCTCGGAGCGGCCCCACTTAAGGCATGAAAACCTCCCCGCCCCTGACCCAGCGGGCCTTGACGCGGCTGGAGGTGCTGCTGACGGTTTTCCTCCTGCTCTGCCTGGCCGGACTGGTTCTGCCCTGGCTGGCCCGTCGCAAAGCGATGGAATGGCATGTTTCGTGCGTTAATAATCTTTCGATCGTTGGCCTCTCATTTCGTGTCTTCGAGGGGGACAATCAGGGCAAGTTTCCGATGGAAGTCTCGGTCACCAACGGAGGCAGCTTCGAATTGACCTCCCATTCCGCAGAGGCATGGCGTCAATTTCAGGTGCTTTCAAACGAGCTGTCCACCGCTTCAATTTTGCACTGCCCCCAAGACGCGCAACGCCAGCCCGCCGAAGTGTTCGGATTCCGACCCGATCGGACCAATGCCATCGTCTTCGCCGGAAACCAATACCTGAGCTACTTCCTTAGCCTGAATTCCACGGCCGGCCAACCGCAGTCCATTCTCGCCGGGGATCGCAACCTGGCGACGAATGGGGTTGCGGTGAACCCGGGCCGGCTGGTGATCACCCCGAACCTCGCCCTGGGCCATACCACCGAGATCCACAATGGCATTGGCAACCTCCTCCTCGCCGACGGCAGCGTGCAAAAGAGTTCCAGCCACCAGCCGACCGAAAGCTGGATTGCTGCACGGACCAACTCCTCGCTTACGGCCAACGTCTGGCTCGTGCCTTAAGACCAGACGGCAGGCGGAATCCGCGAGGTCGTGCGGTAATCCTCTACCGCTTTCGACCGCCGGATGGGGGAGCGAGGGGCTGAAGCATGACTGATTCTGGGCGCCTGCCCCGACCAAAGCGGTGCAGCAGCACAGCACTCCACAACGCTACCGCGACTTCGCCTGCTCCAAACCGATCTCCACCTTTCTTCGTTTCCCCCCTTTGCGCCTTTCGCGCCTTCCCTGTTCACTCCCGCCGTGATTTCGCTCGACGCGAAGAGAGCGATGGGCTGGCACTACTACGGACGAATCTGGGGAAATTCCACAACGCGCAGACCAGCGTGGGGGCCGCGCCGGGCGCATGGACAATGGTGCGAGCGAGCAGCCGCTCGAAGGGCGAGATCACCGGCCTGACCAGCGGCTCGTTGGTGTGGGTACAGGTGCAGGCCATGGACCCCAACAGCATGGTCAGCGCGTGGAGCAACGCCGTGCCGTGAGGGATGGCTTTGGCGAGGCGTCAACATTATTCGCTGGACGTTCTCCAGCATACCCCTTACTTTTTTTGAAAAGTATTCCAGTAATTATAATAAAAACACATTCCAGCGAAACCAAGAACAACTAGGTTAATCCATCAGCAAAACTCAGACCGGAAAATTTTGATATACAAAGCGAAACGCGTCACACAAAATTCAAGAGTAATTTATGGCAACAGAGTATCAAGTCATCGGGTCACAAGATTATAATGTATTTGTAACACAAGTAATGCAACAGCTCGCCACCGGGTGGACCTGCCAAGGCGGAATATCCCTTGTGGTCATACCTGATAATATCAACGGCGCAGCCTTTAAAGGGCAGTTCCAAGGCGGCAACGTTGAGGTAGGTATAAGCTTCCATTCTTTTTACCAGCAAGCTATGGTTAGGTGAAGATTTGCAATATATCTCCGATAAAAAGATAACCAATCCTTCGGATGTCAACGCAAGCAAAAATAAAATATTGTAAGTATGAAGAAAAATACAAAACAGAAACCTGGCAAAAATAAAGCCGTGAAATCCGGAAGCGCCCATAAGTTAACTGACAGAGGCGGCTGCACTATTTGCGACTGTCAGTCATTTATTCCTGCGGCGTCAAGCCCAGGTGATCATACGTGTATCAATCAAAACTCTTCTGGAGGCACATGTAATCACTGGAATTACGAGCACGTTTAATGCTGGTTTTCTTGCAAATAATGCGCCCTGGCCGACGGCGGCAAGTGTGGCTGTGCGTCCGTCGTCAGGCAGGCGGGTGCGCCACCGCCTCGGCCTGCTTTGCCCAGCGTCCCGCCATCGTGCCGCAGATGATGAGCTGGAGCAGGTGGTAGATCATGATCGGCAGCAGGATCAGGCTCCGCTACTTCCTTTGCGCCCTTCGCCTCTTCGCTGTTCACTCTGCGCGTGATTTCGCTCGCCGAAGATGCCGCCGCCCCGCCGACCGACCTGGTCGCGCAGGTCGAGACGATGTTTTCGGCCACAGGAGTCTTTTCGGCGGCGAAGAATTTCGAGTACCGCCCGCAGCAGCAGGCAATGGCCGTCGCCGTGGCGAAGGCACTCACGGGCGGCGGACACCTGCTCGTGGAGGCCGGCACCGGCGTGGGCAAGAGCTTTGCGTATCTGGTCCCCGCGATCCTCTTCGCCGTGGCGCAGAAGAAGAAGGCCGTCATCTGCACGCACACGATCAACCTGCAGGAGCAGCTCGTGGAGAAGGATCTGCCGGTGCTCAAGCAGGTGCTCGGCGCGGACTTCAGCTACGCGATGCTCAAGGGCCGCTCGAACTACCTCTGCACGCGCCGGCTTCAGAAGGCCATGTCGCAGGCCGACTCGCTTTTCACCTCGCCCGAAGTCGCCGAGCTGCACCGCATCTACGAGTGGAGCAAGGAGACGCGGGACGGCTCGCTGAGCGACTTCACCGAGGAGCCGGACCCCAAGGTGTGGGAACACGTCTGCTCCGAGCGCGGGCTTTGCACGCCGAAGAAATGCGGCCACACCAGCGACTTCGCCAAGAGCGGCAGCACCTGTTTCTTCCAGCGCGCGCGCCAGCGCATCCTGGGAGCGGATGTGCTGGTGCTGAACCACACGCTGTTCTTCACGCTGCTCAACGGCGTGGACGAGGAGCAGGAGGGCGGCGTGCTCTTCAAGAACGACTTCATCATCTTCGACGAGGCCCACACAGTGGAGCAGGTCGCGGCGCGGCATATCGGCGTGAGCGTGAGCAGCGGCCAGCTGCGCTACTCGCTGCAGAAGCTGTGGAACCCCCGCACCGAGAAGGGCCTGCTCGCGACCCTGCGCCAGGGCACCTCGGTCAAGGCCGTCGCCGACGTGCTGAAGCAGGGCGACGACTTCTTTGCCAAGATCGAGGAGGCCTGCGAAAGCATCGTCCAGAATGCCGGCAAGTCCGCCGAGGGCGAGCCCGATGCCGAGGCGGCCCGCAACGCGAGCTTCGCCCCGCGCGTCTGGAAGGAGCTGCGCATCCGGCGGCCCGACCTCGTCGAGGACAACCTCACGCTGGCCCTGCAACGGCTGCGCGAACAGGTCCACGAGCTGATCCAGTCCACCGAGGACAAGGACACCGGCGAGGAGCTGATGGAGTGCAACCGCCGCATCGCCGACCTGCGCCACGCGGTGCAGACCTTCCTCAAGCAGGATGCCGAGGAGCATGTCTATTGGGTCGAGCGCTCCGGTCGCACCCAGCGCAATCTCACGCTCAACGCCGCCCCGGTGGATGTCGCCGATTTCCTCCGCGCCCGGCTCTTTGGCTCGGCGACGAGCATCGTGATGACCAGTGCGACAATGGCCATCTCCAGCGCGGAGCGCGGGGCGGGGAACGCGGAATCCGGCGGCAAGCCGGCGACGCGGCCGCAATCGGCGCGGAGCAATCTCAAGAACCCGCTCGACTACATTGCAAAGCGGGTCGGCGGCGAATCCGCCACCAAGCTTCAGGTCGGCTCGCCCTTCGATTACGAGTCCCAGATGCGCCTGTTCGTGGCCGGCAAGATGCCGGACCCGCGCGACGCCGGTTATGAGGAAGCCCTGGTTACCCACATCGAACGCTTCGTGAAGGCCACTCACGGCAAGGCGTTTGTGCTCTTCACCAATACCAAGCTCATGCAGTCGGTTGCCGGGCGCATGGAGCGCTTTTTCATGCGGCTCGACATCGAGTGCTACGTGCAGGGCACCGGCACGCCCCGCTCGACGATGCTGGAGAAGTTCAAGGAGAACGTGGACAGCGTGCTCTTCGGCACGGACAGCTTCTGGCAGGGCGTGGATGTGCCGGGCGAGGCCCTGAGCAATGTCATCATCACGCGGCTGCCCTTTGCCGTGCCTGATCATCCGCTCACCGAGGCTCGGCTGGAGCGCATCGAGGCGGCGGGCGGGAACGCGTTCTTCGACTTCAGCCTGCCCGAGGCGGTGCTGAAGTTCCGCCAGGGCGTGGGCCGGCTCATCCGCACGCAGACCGACAAGGGCATCGTCGTGGTGCTCGACAACCGCGTGCTCACGAAGCGCTACGGCCAGCAGTTCCTCGACGCGATCCCGAAGTGCCCGATGGAGGTCGTGTGAGGCGGGCGGCCGGAGCCCTTCAGGCGGCTCTGTGAGCCGCAGCAACTCCACCAGTCCGAATGTGACTGATCAAAGGCAAGCGACCGACCGTTCGGAGGTTGCTGAGGATCAAAGACCCGCGCTTGAAAGCACAGTCTCTCGACGCGAACCCGAAGTGCCGATGGAGGTTGTGCGAGGCGGGACGAAGGATGCGGTCAATACGATTCCGGCGGGCGCATCTTTTCATCGTGGCTTGCGGCTGCTGCTCAAGCCCCGCTACGAAGTCCGCGAGGTCTTGGACTGCGCGTAGTCCTCTACCGCTTTGGTCGAGGCAAGCTTTCAGAGGTAGTCATGCTTCAGCCCATCGTCAGTCCATCCGGCCGTCGAAAGCGGCAGAGGACTGCCGCAGTCCACGACGCTACCGCGACCATCAATACCCTCGTCCAACGCGTCCGCTTCGCAATATATCAGCGTGTGAGCAAGGTGAGTAGGCAGAGACATGCCCCTCCTAACGTGATATTCGGACTCGAGGCGGCTCCACTGGACAGATCACGGTATAATCAGCACCGCGCGGAAACAGCATCCGAATGTCAAGGGGCAGCCATCCACTCAACCATCGAACGAGGGATGGTTGCATCCCAAAGCAGGTGACCTCCAACTGATCGATCGAATTGGTATCCGATATGGGGATGGCCCATTTCTGTCCGGTACCGGGATCGAGATAGCCTCCGATGATGTCGAGCGGGCCAAGAATTTTGAGGCTGCCTGTTGGGATCGTAAAATGGTTGGTTCCCAGTTGAAGGCTGGGCCGGCAAAAGACGGTGGCCGAGGTGGCATTGGTTGCTTGGAAAACCGCTTTCCAACCTTGGGCTCGGCCAGCTTCGAAGCCTACGAAGCGGACCTCAACGCGCCGTGAAGGCACAGCGAACCAGTATCCGGCGGTGGCGAGACAAACCAGCAGCAAGACACCGCCCGCCACCATCGAGATCCAATTCTTCATCACGTGACCGGGTTCTTGAACATCTGCGGTTGCCCACCGTTGCGCTCAAGGTGCCTCGGCAGCACAGGTCACAGCAAATCTACGACCGGGAATCATCAGCCAGTGAGATTTCGCAATCGAAGGAAAGGCCTCGGCGACCAAGTGGTTCCAACGATCGACCAGCGGTGGCGGCATTTCGTAGCATCGGATCTGCAATCGGCAGGCCAAGTTGGTGTCAGCCACGGGATAAATCCAGTTTGCACCAGTGCGGGGCTTCAGAAATTCGGGGCCGCTCCGCATCAGTGGCGGAGAGTTCGATCCCTGCTGGAACCATGGCTCGCATGTAACCTCACTCGGGGCGCTGTTGGTGGCACGAAACACCGCCAGCCAGCCGTGATGGCCGTCGTCCACGTAGCCCACGAAGCGGACCGTGGTGCCCTGCGAATGCGAGGCCAATCGGTAGGCGCCCACAGCCAGGCAGACCAGCAGCAGAGCACCTCCCGCAACTATCAAAATCCTCTTTTTCACGGCCGTTCAAGCTTCCGTTCCTCCCAGCGTTTTTCCGTCGGGCAGGTCAAGACGTACTCATGACGGTGCCGCAAAGGAACACGGAATCGTGGACACTTTTCATTGAACCACCTGATAAGGTCATTCACCTGGTAAACCCAGGGCGAAGTCTGTTCCCAGCACTCGGCTTGAAGCCGGAAAACCGAATTAGTATCGGGCACAGGGTGAATCCAAGTCTGGCCGATGTGCGGGGCCAGAATTTTGGTGACGGATAACGACCGGTTCCCGCGCAGCAAAGCCCCGGATTCCCGCCGCAGGCTGGGAGCATAGAACACCGTATTCGGCGTACCGTTCGTCAGGCGAAAGACGGCGGTCCAGCCCTGATCGGAGGAGTTGGTGAAACCCTCGAAGTGGACGGTGATTTCCTGCGGGCGCGTGGTGTGCCGGTGCCAGCCTGCCGCCAGGCCAACCAGCACGAAAAGGACGCCCACAGTGATCAATGTCCTCCGCTTCATTATGGCTCGGGCTTCAGCACACCGAGCCAGACAAGCTCAGGCTCCCGAAGCGGGGACTGTTCACTTCGCTTTCTTCTTGGCCGGGCCCGGTTTCTTGGTCGGCAGGGCGGCCGTCTTCGGCGCGGCCTGCACGGTGAAGGTCACCTCGGTGGACCACTGGCTGCGCGCGCCGACTATGGCCGCAGCGCGGAGCGTGTGCTGGCCCGCCGGGAAGCTGGAAATCTGGAAACGGTACGTGCCGTTCGTCGCGACCAGCGTCTGCCCGATCGCGTTGGTGCCGTAGTAGAGCCGCACGAGGCTGCCCGGCTCGGCCGTGCCCGCCAGATCCCCGACCTGCCCGACGCGGAACAAGGAACCCGGCAACGGCGTAAGGATCGTCGTGGCCGCCAGCGGACGCAGCGGAGCGGGCCGGTAAACGGGCGCCGGCGGCTTGGGGAGCACGAGCACCAGCGCAAAGAGCAGCACGCACAGCCCCGGCGCGATCAGTGACCACCGGTCATAGCCGGCGATCCAATAGCGTGGCCGCCAGGGAGGCGGAGCCGCAGGACCCGTGGGATCGAATGGGGAGTCGCTCATATCAGCCTCCGATCCGTTTCCGCCGCCGGTTGAAAGGCAGTGCGGCCATGGCTCAGCCCTCCGCCTCCGTGCGCGCCCTGGCCTGCGCAATCCAGCCGTCGTGATCCGGCGGGCGCTGGGAATTGCCGGGGCAAAGCTCGGCCAAAGTCTCCGCTGACGCGCCCGCCAGGGCGGCGAAGGTGCACAGGCCTGCGTCGTAAAGCCGCCGCTGAAAACCCGGGGTGATGCCCTCGATGGCCTTGAGGTCATCCGGCTCGGCCCCGCTCCACTTGCGTCCCACGGACTTGGTCTCGCGAGCCAGCCGGGCGGCATCGTGCCGGATGCCGTCGAAATCCACGACCGACCGCTCCAGCTCATTCAGTTCCAGCACGCTGGCGAGGGTGCTGTCGTTGAGCTGCGACAGCTCCCAATAGCTGCCCACACCGGCAGCAAACAGCTTCGGCTCGTGCTCCGGTCCGATGCCGGTGACCTCGGCCAGATGCTGCGGGCACGCGGCGCTGTATTCCTCCGGATCGGCAGGAGTCTCCGGTTCCACCGGTGCCGGCGATGGCGCGGATTTCCGGGAGCGCTTGGCGGGAGTCGGTGTGGCCGCCCGCAGCGTGGCCAGTTCGGCGGCAAATTCGTTGCGCTCACGGGTCATCGCCTCCAGTTCCGCAAGCAGCCCGGCATCGCCGGCGGGAGCCGGGGCGAGGACCGGCGCGACAGCGGAAGTGGCCGGACGATTGGCTAGTTCCTCCTGCAGGGCCGCATGTGCCTCGGAAACGGCCTTCAGCTCGGCTTCCAGTTCGGCCACCCGTTCCTGCTGGGTGGCAAGCTGCGCGCGCTCCGTGGCCACCTGCCCATCCTGCGCCCGGGCTTCCGCCTCCAGCGCGGCGCGGGTTTCGGTGGCGGCCAGCAGGTTGGCCTCGGTCTGGGCGTGCTTGGCCCTGAGCGCCGCCAGCTCCTCGGTGGCCTCGCCCAACTGGGTCGTGAGCAGTTTCACGTCATCCTGCCGGGCGCGGAGCTTCTGCCCCAGCGGCTCGGTGTCGGATTTCGCGTCCGTGAGGGCGAGTTCCAGTTTTTCGATCCGGGCGCGCAGGGCGGCAGCCTCCTGCTGGGATTTGGCCAGGGCGGCCGCTGTCTCCTCGGCGAGCTGGGCGGCGGCGGCGGCTTCGGCCTCGCGCCGGGAAAGCGCCGCTTCAAATTCGGTCTTCGCCTTGCGCGCCGCCGTGAGTGCCGACTGGGTGGAAGACAGCGCCGACTGGGCTTCGCCCGCCGAAGACTGGGCGTCGGCCTGACCCCGCAGGGCAACCTGCAGATCGGCTCCGAGCGCATTGGCCTTGGCCAATTGCTGGTCGAGATCGTGCTCCAGCAGCGGGATGCGCTGGCCGGCGGCCTCGTTCTCGGCGGCCACGCGCGCCAGGTTCGCCCGCAGTTCGCCCAATGCAGAATTGGCGGTGGCTAGCTCGGCTTCCTGGGTGGCCAGGCGTAGCGCCAGATCCTCGGCCAACGCCGCATGCTGACGGGCTTCGCTTTCGGCCCCGTCGAGTTTTGCCTGCGTGGCGGTCAGCTCGGACGACAAGGCTCCGGCTTTTTCCTGGGCGGCCGCCAAGGCGGCTTCACTGATGGCCAGCCGGCCCGAGAGATCGGCCAGAGAGTCGGCCTGCTTCCCGACCGTGTTCAGGGAGCCTTCCAGCGTGGCCTGCGTGTTCGCCAGTTCCGTGGCGAGGGCATTGGCGCTCTCCTTGACGGCGGCCAGGCTGGCTTCGCTCGCGGTCAGCTGACCAGAGACCTCCGCCACCGCTTCCATCTGCCGGCGAATTTCGCCCTGGGCGGCTTCAAGGCTGGTGCGGGTGGCCGTCAGCTCCTGGGTCAACCCACTGGCCTGCTCGCCCGCCGCCGCGAGCGCCGCTTCGGCATCCGCGTGCTTGGCCTTCAGGACGGCCAGCAGCGATTCCGTGAGGGAACGCGCCTTCTGGGCAATGTCGAGTTCGGCGAGTTTGCCCTTTAGTTCCGCCTGGGTACGGCCATGGGCGTAACGCTCGGAATCCAGGTCCTTGCCCCGGCGCTCCACGGCGGCCTCGGCATCGAAAAGGCGCTGGCGGAGAAAGAAGAGGTCGAGGAGGTATTTGACCGTGTAGCCAAGCAGGAAAACGGCGGAAAGGGTCAGCCAAGGATGCTGGGCAACGAGCGTGCTCATGGAAGGAATCGGGGCTACTGCGCCAACAGCCTGAAGGTACACACGGAAACCGGCGGGTGCGAAGTGAGAAGTGCGCGGGCGCGCACAAAACTCCACCGTTGCCGCCACCACCGCCCGCACCCCAACCTCCGCCCGCAACGCCATGACCTTCCTGCCCATCGCCCGGCGTGAACTGCTGGTCGCTTCCCGCCGGAAAACGACCTTCCTCGTACGGCTCACCACCGCCATCGGGGCGGCGTTGCTGGGGTTTGCCCTGCTGGCCTTTGGCGGCAACGCACGCACCTCGGGCGATCTGATGTTCACCTACCTGGTCCAGGGCGGCTTTCTCTACGCGCTCTTCGCCGGCGTGCTGCTGGCGGCGGACACCATCAGCGAGGAGAAACGCAACGGCACGCTGGGACTGCTCTTCCTCACCGATCTGGGCGGCTTTGACATCATCACGGGCAAGCTGACAATCGTTGGTCTCAACGCCCTGATGGCCCTGCTCGCCGGCCTGCCGGTCGCGGCCTTGGCCTGGATTCTCGGCGGGGTGACCGGCGGCGAATTTTGGCGGTGCGTGCTGGTGCTGCTGAACACCCTCTTCCTGTCGCTCGCGGTCGGGCTGGCGGTCTCCGCCCGTCGTCGCGTGCAAATCGAAACCCTCATCAGGACGCTGATCTGGCTCGTCGTGATCACGTTTGGCCTCGGGCTGCTGCACCGACTGCTCCTGACCCGTCCCTCGACCGAAGCCCTCCGCTGGTGGCTGGGCGTGAGCCCGTGGGTTTCCTTCAGCGGGGCCAAGGACCTGCCGTATCGGGCCGATTCGGGCCGGTATTGGTCCGCCTTCTGGCTGGCGCACCTGCTGGCCTGGCTTTTCCTGATCGCCGCCAGTTGGACGGTGCGACGACGCTGGCAGGATACCGCCGTCGCCCGGCCGACCAAGGCGGCGGTGCAGGTCAGCATCGGGGCCGACGGTAAATCCGTCAGCATCGTGCGCCGGGTCATTTCGCTGCGAATGGAGCTGCTCGACGACCACCCCATCGCCGCCCTGCTCTCGTCGGACACCCAGGTCCGCCTCTGGGTTTGGATCTTGGTGGGACTCGCCTGCCTGCTGGTCGGCATCAACATGCTGACTGGGAATGAGCCCCTGCTGCCGATCTCCTTTCTCACCAAGCCCAAACTGATGCCGGCGGCACTGACCGGCCTGCTCCTCTTCGTGAAGACGCTTTTCGCCTGGCAGGCGTGCGACTTCTTCGCCACCTGCCGGCGCAACAGCGCGCTGGATTCCCTGCTTACCACACCGCTCACGGATGCGGAGATCTACCGTGGCCAATGGATCGCCCTGCGGCAGAACTTCCTGCCGCCGCTGGTCACACTCGCGCTGATCCTGGCGCTCGGACCATTCATCCAGCTCCTGGTGGGGGCGAAAGCCGCTCCTCTCGGCCCCGGCTGGGAGCCGCTGTTTCAGGCGTGGGTCAGCTGGCTCTTCTGGCTGGTGTCGCTGCCGTTGGAGCTAACGGCGATCTGGTGGTTCGGCATGTGGCTGTCCCTTACCCAGGCGCGGCCGGGCTGGGCGTTCGCCAAGACGGTGGCCTTCACGGTCCTGCTGCCGCAGGTGTTCTTCTGTGTGCCGTCCCTGCTCATTGCGGGCGCGGTGTTCAGCTACGCGCGCGGCAAGCTCCGGCTTCCCATCCGTCACGTGATCAACGGCGCGCGCGACCCGCTCGCCTATCGGGCCATGACGCCCCGGCATGTCCGGGAACGGCAGTAATCGGGGCGGGTCCTATTTCGAGTGGCGAATTTCGAATGACGAATGTTCGCCTCCGAGCGTTGGGTTTTCGACGGCTGAAAACCGAAAACCGAAAACCGATCTGCCCTCTCGTCACTCCCGGGCCACCTTACTAATCTCGCGCCATGCTTCGCCGCCACGTCGCTCTCGCCTTCACCGCGTTCCTCCTCGTCGTCGGTATCGCCCAGGCGGATGCACTGCGCGTGGCCACCTTTGACGTCGACGTCACCCCGCCCGTCGGCAGCCGCATGGCGTACGACACGGTCACCAACACCTGGGACCTCGGCCTGCGCGCCCGGGGCATCGTGCTGCTCGGCGCCGGCCAGCCCATCGTGCTGTGCGCGGTGGACTGGATCGGCATTGCCAACGAGAGCCACGATCTATTTCGGGCCGCACTCGCCACCGCGGCCGACACCGTGCCCGCCCGCGTCACCGTCCACACGCTGCACCAGCACGACGCTCCGGACTGCGATTTCGGTGCGGAGAAGATCCTGAAGGACGCCGGCATCGATCCGCTGAATTTCGAGGGTACCTTCCAGCGTGAAGCCCTGCGTCGCCTCGCTGCCGCAGTGCACGAATCGCTGGCGCACGCGGAACCGGTGACGCACCTCGGCCTCGGGGTCGCACCGGTGTATCAGGTCGCGTCGAACCGCCGCATCTTCGGCCCCGATGGCAAGGTGCGCGCCGTGCGCTACACCGCGACGCCCGACGCGGCCCTGCGCGCGGAACCGGAGGGCACGATCGATCCCGAGGTTTCCCTCGTGAGCTTCTGGAACACGAATCATCCCGTCGCCGTGCTCAGCTACTACGCCACACACCCTCAGAGCTACTACCGCACCGGCATCCCGAATCCTGACTTCCCCGGCCTCGCGCGCTTCCTGCGCCAGCTTGCGGTGCCCGAGGCGCTGCACGTCCACTTCAACGGTGCGGGCGGCAACATCGGCGCGGGCAAGTACAACGACGGCTCGCCCACCAACCGCCTCGTGCTCGCCCAGCGCCTCGCCGACGGCATGAAGCGCGCCTGGGACAATACCAAGCGCGAACCGATCACCGCCGCCGACGTGGCCTGGCGCATTGAATCCGTCGTGATCCCGCCGTCGAAGCGCATCGACGTCGCCCAGGTGGAGGCCGAGATGCGGGGCCGGGCCGGCTCGTTCATCACGCAGAGCGGCGCCTCCCGGCTAGCGTGGCTGCGCCTCTGCCAGGCAGGCCGCAAGCTCGACGTCACCTGCCTGACGCTCGGCCGCGCCCGGCTGCTGCACCTGCCCGGCGAACTCTTCGTGGAATACCAGCTCGCCGCGAAGGCCGAGCGTCCCGACCGCTTCGTGGCGATGGCCGCCTATGGTGATTACGGCCCCTGGTACATCGGCACCGCCCGCGCCTACACCGAAGGCGGCTACGAGACCGAACCCCGCTCCTCCAACGTCGGCCCCGAAGCCGAACCGGTGCTGATGGGGGCGATCAAGAAGCTGCTGAAGGAGTAGACACATACGCCAAGACTATCCTTTTCCAACCAACTTTCGTATTATTAGTGCTCATGCCAAAAGAAGGAACTAAGCAGCAATTCGGGGGAGATTGGACTTCTGAGAAACTTGAACGCGTCCGAAAGTATCTGGTCGCTTATGCGACAATCATGAATGCATTGCGGAAACAGGGGCGCGGTTTTCGCTTTGCGTACATCGACGCATTCGCCGGAACAGGCTATAATACTCCAAAAGAAATCGATGACGAGTTCGCGCCGTTCTTTGAAGGATTGCATTCTGAGGAATCACGGCAGTTTCTCGAAGGCTCCGCTCAGGTAGCATTGAAGGTTGAACCGCAATTTGACCAATATATCTTCATTGAGCGTAGTCCAGCTCGGTATAGGGAATTGATCCAATTGGGCGATAAGTTTCCGAACCTCAAAGGCAAGCTGGAGTTCAAGAATACAGAGGCGACTAGCTATCTCGACGAGCTATGTCTGAAACGGAATTGGAACAACCGGCGTGCGGTACTTTTTCTCGACCCTTTCGGGATGCAGGTCACTTGGAAAACAATCACTGCCATCGCCAAGACTGGCGCGATTGATCTCTGGTTGCTCTTTCCTCTTGGAACAGGTGCGAACCGACTCCTCACACGCAATGGAGTTATTCCGAACTCATGGCGGACCCGACTCGATGCGACATTCGGAGCGACGGACTGGTTTGATGAGTTCTACAAACAAACTGAGCAATACGAATTGCTTAGCGACTTACCGGTCATCGAGACACGCAAAGTCGCAAACTTCGACGCCATCAGCCGATATTTTCTAAAGCGTCTGAAGACCGTTTTTCCGCATGTCGCAAAAAATCCTTTGCCATTGCTCAACAGCTCGAACTGCCCCCTCTATCTGTTGTACTTTGCTGCTGGAAACCCAGGTAACGGTGGCAAAATTGCAGTCAGGATCGCTGAGAATATACTGAAACCATGACGACTTTCTTAGACACAGCGAAAGTGACCGTCGAAAGCGTGCATTTGAAGCGGTGGCGTACAGTGCGTCCGCCCCTCGAAGACCGCGTCGGCATCTGGTCCTCGCCCGCAGTCATCGCTCCCAACAATTTCGTCTACAAAAGCCTCTCCGATTGGGCCTTCAACATTGCGGTCGGCTGCTCGCATGCATGCCGGTTCTGCTACGTGCCGAGCGCGGCGACCATCAAGCAGGCCCCGAAGCTGGCCGAATACGGCGTTAAAGATCCGGACGCCGAATGGGGCGACTACGTGCTGCTGCGGCCTTTCGATGAGGACAAGTTTCTGGCGTCGCTCCGTTCCGCTGAGAACACGCCGCGCGACCGATTGAAGCCCGACGGAAACCGGGCAGTGATGTATTGCAGCACGACCGACCCTTACCAGGTCATCCATCATCCGAACCCGGAAAAGCAACGTGAGCTAAGCCGCCAAGCCCGCTATCTGGTCCGTCGTTCCTTAGAGCTGATCCGCGACCACTCCACTCTCAATGTCCGTATTCTTACGCGCAGCCCGTTGGCCCGGGCGGATTTTGAACTCTTCCGCAGCTTCGGCCCGCGCCTGCTGTTCGGCATGAGCCTGCCGACATTGCGGAACGACCTTGCCAAGATTT
Organism: uncultured Verrucomicrobiota bacterium; assembly: GCA_903922605.1. GTDB lineage: Bacteria > Verrucomicrobiota > Verrucomicrobiia > Limisphaerales > UBA9464 > CAIVQB01. Next base: position 114,574 of record CAIXUG010000056.1, on the reverse strand, counting down.
ACGAACCGAAAGCCCCGGCACCCTCGCAGCGCCTCACCACGCTCCAGGCCGCCCGCGACGCTGGCCTGCATGTCTACGTGGCCGTCGCTCCGACCTATCCCGAATGTGACGAGACCGACCTGCGGGCCACGCTCAAAGCCATTGCCGAACTGAGGCCCAAGACCGTCTTCCACGAGCCCATCAATATTCGTGCGGAGAACGTGGCACGTATTGAGACCCAAGCCAGTTCCCTCGGCATCAAGTTGCGGACGGAGGTCTTCGAGTCCCGTCAGAGTTGGCAGAAATATGCTGTGTCTGCGCTACAGACGGTCGAACGTCTTGCCAAGGAAATCGGCATCAGCGACCGCCTGCACCTCTGGCCGGACAAATCACTCGGATCACTGGCTTTGGCCAACTCAATGCCGAGCCCCAAGGACCACATGAAGTGGTTGAGAAAGTATTGGGAGCGCGTGAGCGAGTGGCCGAAGTGACTGCTACGGCTTATCTGCCATAATATCCACCCGCAGCGTCGCAAACCCGTCGATCTCGAAGTGCTCCACGACGAGGTCCACGTCGCCGGATTGGGGCTGGGTGAAGACGGCCTCGTCGGTGGTCGGGCCGTGCCAGGCCCAGTTCTCGATGATCGGGCGGCCATCCACCAGCACGCGGACGCCGTCGTCGCTCAGGGTGGTGAGACGCCAGCGGCCAGCCGGCAGCGCAAGGCGCGTGCGGGCAATCATGCCGAAGTGGTCGTTGCCCGGGCCGCGCGCGGTGATCTCGTCGGAGAGTTTCATCGTGCGCGGGCCGCCTCCGCCGTAGGGGAAGTCGAGCACGGGGGCGGTGGCGGCGAAGGCTTCGGGGCCGTCCGCCAGTTGCCGCCAAGCTAGGAGATTCGTGCGCGGATCGGTGGGGGCGGTCCAGGGGAACACCTTCAGCTTCCACTCGGTGGCGATGATGGTGCCGGCGAGTTCGCGGGTGAACAGCTCGGCATTGAGGCGGACGCGATAGCCGGTCACGCCCGCCCGGCTCTGCAGCCGCAGCCGGGTGGGATCGCCGGCCTCCACGACCGGCGTCACCGCGCCCGCGAGCACCCGCACGGTGACCGGCGGCTTCACGCCGAACAGCTCGAACGCGTGTTCATTGGGCGCAGCCTTCACCGGACGCACCATCTGGCTCGCATGATCCCACGGGCCCCACTCATCCATGAGGATCTGGCTGCGTCCGCGCAAGAAGGCCCGAGCGCCGACCGGATGCCGGCGGCCCAGCGCCTCATAGGGCAGCCACGCATACTGCGGCGTGGCGCCAGCGGTCACCGGTTCGCAGCCCGACTCGACGGCGAATTCCACCGCCTGCGGGTGCGACAGCCGGACCTCGTTCGCGGTGTAAACATTGTTCGTCACATGACCGCCGGGAGGACTGCGAAGCTGCAGAACCACCAACTTTTCCTCACGCCGCAAGTTCGCGAACGGCACGTCCCGGTTGATCTCAAACCAGTTGCCCGAAATCACGTTGCCGGTCACGCCGCGCTCGGTGCCTGCGACGCCGGGGAATTTCATCAGCGCGCTTTCGTTCCACCAGAGATGCACCGCCGCCTTGTTGTTCACGAAGCGGTTGCTGACGACCAGGTTGTCGGCGGCGTGCTCCATGTTGATCGCGCCGCGCTCCAGCCCGTAGGCCATGCCGCCATTGCCCGTAAACTCGTTCTCCGCGATGAGCGTGCCCGACGAGTAGCCGCCCCAGACGCCGCAGATCGCATTCTCGACGAGCCGGTTCCGCACGAAGCGGTTGCCCTCCGAGAAGGTCATCTCGATGCCATGCGCGGGGGAGTACGAGAAGTCGTTTCCGATGAGCAGATTCCGGTTGCAGCCCAGCGCACTCAGCGTGCGGACGAGTTCGGCGGGCGGATGGATGAGGTCGTCCACCTCCTCCTTGCCGGTGGCCTTGCGCAGGCGTTCGCGCTCTTGGTCCATCCAGGTCTCGCCGATGGCCTCGTGGCCCGCGAAGCCGAAGAAGCAGTCGCCGCCGTGGGTCACGGAGTTCTCCGCGAAGACGTTGTCGTTGCACTGCTCGAAGCAGAGGATCCCGGCGGAATCCTGCCCCCGGTTGTAAACGTCCTCGACGTGGCCGCGCACGCAGAAGTCGAAGGCGTTCCGGCTGACCCTGTTAGTGCTGCTGCGCCACAGCGCCAGCCCCCAGCCGGAGAGGAACGAGCAGTCGTTGTCGTAGATCGCCGAGCCGTTCACACGGTCGAGCACGATGCCGTTCTGCCCGCGCCGCACGCGGACGTCGCGCACCGTGATGTTCGATGACAACTCCACGCACACCGCGCCGCCGTATTCGTCGCGCCACTTGGTCTCGTCGTTGTGGTGCGGGAAGAGCCAGTCCGCGCCGTCCTCGGCGGTCGGGGTGGATTTCAGATGCTGCCGGTAGTTGTCGGAATAATCGCCGCCCGAGACGACCAGCCCGTCGGCATGCGTGGCCACCAGGCCGCATTTGAAGCCGTGAACTGCCGCCCCCTCGATCGTCACGCCGCGATGGCCGTCCACGCGGATGCCCATGCCGGTCAGTTGGTCCCAGGGGGTGCCGGCCGGCGCACCGCGCAGCTCGGAGCCGGGCACGAACCGCACGCTCACATTGTCCGCCCTGATGTGTATGATACCGTCACCGTTGGTGTCGGCGATCACCGTGCCTGCCGGAATCTTCACCCAGCACGACTGCGTGATGACCGTGTCGTCATGGGTGACCAGGAAGGTCGGCCACGAAAGGTCGCCGGACGTTCCCATTTGCGACCGGCAGCCAGCCGCCAATGTGAGGACCACGAGCAGCAGGCTGGCGATCGGAAACCGGTTCATGGTGCAGCCGTGATCGAACCCACGGCCCCCACTCTCCGCAACCGCAGCACCGGTTCCTTCTTCGCGCGGGATTCGGCGAGGTCCACGTCGAATTCGACCAGCCAGTCGTTGTGCTCCTCCGGGTCCACGAGCACTTGCTGCACGCGCCAGGTTTTCTTGTCTTCGGACGGAATGACGTAGGTGTGACGAAGATTTCGGGCGGCCGGATCGAGGCAGAGGTAGCGGTGGCCGGAGGCGTAGTAGGAGTCGAAGGCGGCGCGAAGATCGGCTGGATTTACGATTTTTGATTTACGATTTACGAGGTCATCGGCGGCAGGATCAGCGGGAGGCGTAGGCGGCACTTCTCCACTTTGACCCACTGGCTCACTGGCTGACTGGCTCACTTTGCCGCCCTCCTCTTCGGTCAACGTCACGACCGCGAGCGCCGCCTCAAACTCCTCGTTCGCCACGGCGCGCAGGAAGGTGAAGACCTTCGTGCGGATCGCCGCGGTGAAGGGCTTTACGTCGCGCGTGATGTCCTGGGCGGCTTCCTCGGCGCCGGGCGGGCGCACCTCCGGCGCGTCGGTGGAGGGCGGCCGGTAGTTCGGATCGCGCATCTTCTCCCACTCGTCGAGCAGGCTGGAATCGACCTGTCGCAGCATCGTCGCGAGATACACTTCCATGTCGCGGACGGCGTCCGTCTTGGCCCCCTCGGGCACGGTCTGGGAGAGCACCTTGTACACGCTGTTCAGGTGGCGCAGCAGCACGCCCTCGGCTCGTTGCAGCTCGTAAATCTTGATGTAGTCGGCGAAGGAGCGGAACTCTTCGAACATCTCGCGCGCGACGGATTTCAGCCGGAGATTCTCGGTGCCCACCCACGGATGCCGGTCCGACCACGCGTTGAAGAGCGGGTAGAAGAACTCCGGCTTGGGCTTGGGCGGTTCCTGCTTCTCCAGCTCTTCCATGCGCTGATCGTACTCCATGCCCTGCGCCTTCAGCTCGGCGATCTTCTGGCCCTTCAGCCGGCTCAGCTGTGCGCGCAGGATGACCTCGGGGCTTTCGAGAATGCCCTCAATCAGGGAGATGAGGTCGAGCGCGTAGTCGGGCGCCTCGGCATTGAGGGCGGGGATCGAATCGAGCAGGAACAGCGACAGCACCTGGTTCAGCGAGAAATCTTCGGGCAACGTGACGTTGACGCGGAGTTTCGCCCCCTCGGGTGTGGGCGGGATGAACTCGATGATCTGACGGTCCAGCAGCGAGCGAAAAAGCTGCCAGGCGCGTTTCGCGTGCGCCTTCTTCTGCTTCGCGGAATCGTGGCAGGTGCGAATCAGCTCGCGCATGGCGGCGCAGCCGTCACCGGGGCGGCCGAGCACGTTGAGCAGCATCGCGTGCGTGACCTGGAAGCGCGACGTGAGTGCCTCCGGCGCGGCGGTCTGGAGCCGTTCGAAGGTCTTCGCGTCCCAGTTCACGAAGTTCTTCTCCGGCGCCTGGCGCTTCACGATCTTCTTGCCGCTGCTCTTCGCCTTTTCCTCCAGCTTGAGATTCTCGATCACGTGCTCGGGGGCCTGCGCGACCACCCAGCCGACATTGTCATGGCCCTTGCGTCCCGCGCGGCCGGCGATCTGGTGGAAATCGCGCGCGCTGAGGATCGCGACCTTTTCGCCGCCGTATTTGCACAGCCGGGTGAAGAGCACGGTGCGGATCGGCAGATTGATGCCCACGCCCAGCGTGTCGGTGCCGCAGATGACCCGCAGCAGGCCGCGCTGCGCGAGCTGCTCGACGAGGATGCGGTACTTGGGCAGCAGCCCCGCGTGATGCAGTCCGATGCCGTGCCGCAGCCACTTCTTCAGCTCGGGGCCGTAGGGGCTGCCGAACTTGAAGCCCTCGATCGCGCTCGCGATGGCCGCCTTTTCCTCGCGCGAGGCGACGTTGATGCTGGTGAAATCCTGTGCGCTTTCCGCCGCCTCGGCCTGCGTGAAATGGACGACATAGACCGGTCCCTTGCCGTCGGTGATGAGTTTTTCCAGCGTCGTCGCGAGCGGTGTTTCGGCGTAGGAGAACTCCAGCGGCACCGGCCGGGTCGTGCCCTTGATTGTGACACTCGGGCGGCGGTTCACCCGCGTCATCTCCGACTCGAAGAAGGCCGTCTCGCCCAGCGTGGCCGACATCAGCAGGAAGCGCGTCTGCGGCAGCGTGAGCAGCGGCACCTGCCACGCCACGCCGCGCTCGCGGTCGGAGTAGTAGTGGAACTCGTCCATCACCACGTCGTGAACCAAGGCGTGTTCGCCGTCGCGTAGGGCGATGTTGGCGAGAATTTCCGCCGTGCAGCACACGATCGGGGCGTCGTGGTTGACCGTGGCGTCGCCGGTGCTCAGGCCGACATTTTCCGGCCCGAACTCGCGGCAGAAGGCAAGCCACTTCTCGTTCACGAGTGCCTTGATCGGGCAGGTGTAGAAGGAGCGGCGTCCCTTCGCGAGCGATTGGAAATGCAGGGCCGACGCGACAAGCGATTTGCCCGAGCCGGTTGGCGTGTTGAGGATGACGTTCTTCCCGTCGAACAGCTCCAGGATAGCCTCCTCCTGCGCCGGGTAGAGTTCGAGTCCCTTGGCGGTGACGTAATCCAGAAAGCCGCCGAGCAGGGCGTCGTTGGAGGTCGAGCCGGCCTTGAGGAGTTGGTCGTAGAGCGTCACGCGTGAGCCGCAGTGACTAACGGTTTGAGGCGCGACTGGAAAGCCGGGAAGGGAGGTAATTTGGAAAACAGGAAAACAGGAAACCGGAATGGCCGATCTCTTCCTGCCTCCCTGTTTTTCCAATTCAAAACGGGCGCGATCCAACCTAGAAGCGAAGCACTTCAACGCATACCGAAGGACAACTTCGGTTGGATCATCCGCTCCACTGATTCCGGCTGCACCCGGATCGGTGTAGCCGCGCCGGGTCGGAGACCGGCGCTCCGCTCAGTCCGCGACGTTCACCAGCTTGAGCGCGCCGACGCCGCCGGGGTTCCAGTTCGTAAAGAGGATATAGACCTCCTGCTTCGAGCCCTTGCCGGTGACGTACCACGCGGCGTCGTGGATGTGCTGGGCGTCCGCATAGCGCAGGTCTTCCTTGGGCTTGATCGTGGCGACGATGGACTTGGTCTTCAGGTTGATGATGTAGATGGGGCCGGGCGTGCCCTTGGTGCCGTCAAGACAGGGCGCGAGGGCGTAGTCACCCCACAGGTCCACATCGCACACCGTGCTGCCCGGCGGCAGGCCGGCGATGTCGGTGAAATACGAATGCTCACGATCCCAGCGCTTGAGCTGCCCCTCGGGGCGGGCGGAGATGATCAGATTATGATCGCGCGGATCGTAGGTGATGCCGTGCGGGGTGTTGGATATTTTTTTGCCGCCGTAGAACTTGCCGGTGTAGTGGAACGGCCCCGTGCTGGCCGGCATGAAGTAGGCCTTGCCGTAGCCATCCGTCACCCAGATCTCGTCCTTGCTGACGAAGGCCGCGTCGGTCGGCGCGAAGCCCTTCTTGTCGGCGTAGGGATCGAGGTCGGGAATCTTCAGCGTCTCGGCGTGCTGAAAGGAGGTGTCGGTCAGATAGACCTCGCCGTCGTTATTGTCAGCCACCACCACGAGCGGGAGCTGCCCTTTGCGCGGCAGGATGTCGGCTCCGTGCAGATTGCCGTGCGCGAAGGCCGGATCGCCGTTCACGATCCACGACGCGGTCAGGTGGTTGCTGAAGCCGATCCAGCCCACGCCTTCGAGGCCCCAGAAAACCTGGTCGCGCTCCTTGTCCACGATGATGGTCCCGTGTGCGCCCTTGAGCTTGGGCATGGCGGCGGCCGGCACCGGCGTGAGATCGCGGGCGGGGACGAATTTCCAGAAACCCGAGCCGCTGATCGGCATGCCCGGGGCGAGCGTCATAGCCTTGGGGGCGCGAACCGGCCCCTTTTTCTCAACCACCATGGGCAGCGGCGCGGCCGTCACGGCCTCATCGGGATGGCCACCGACCACATCATGGGAGAAGGCGGCGGGAGCAGCCGAAAGCGCTGCGAAAACGGCCAGGGCGAGATGGAAACGAAGTTTCAGGTGCATATCAGGAGTCGTGTGCGCTGAGACTTCCAATTCTGCACCCGGAAGCAAAGCCGAAGTTGCTGCTCCAGCAGCAGTTTCATCCGGTCGCAGCCAGTTCGAACACCTTGTCATCCAGATTGGCTGCCGCGTAGGCGAGCGACTCGCGGATGTCTTCCGCCTCCAGCTCGGGAAACTCGCGCTCCAAATCCCGACGGTCGGGATATAGGGCGACGGCTTCCACCACGCGGCGCACCGTCAGGCGAAGCTGGCGGACGCACGGCTGGCCGTTCATCCGCCGGGGATCACAGGTGATGCGCTTGAATGTCATGCAGTCAGGTTGGATGAAATGGGCCGCAAACGCAACGCCACGCCTCAAGTACATGTAAGATGGGGAGCCAGCATCATGAAAGACGACGCCATCGCACTTTCCCTGTAACCTCGCGACCAGTTCCCCTCAGGAAGCGGGTGTATGAACTCTGAATCTGTCCCAAACCGCTGCCCCCAGTGCGGCGGCACCGTCCCGCCCGACGCGCCGCAGGGTCTCTGCCCCCGCTGCGTGCTCGCCCGCGCGGCGACCCCGACCGAGACCGGGGCGAAATCCGGCAGCCGGCTCACGCCACCACCGATGGAGGCCGTGGCGGCAGCCTTTCCGCAGTTCGAGATCCTGGAACTCATCGGGATCGGCGGCATGGGCGTGGTGTACAAGGCCCGCCAGCCCAAGCTCGACCGGGTGGTCGCGCTGAAGCTCCTGCCCCAGTCCCACGGGGCCGATCCCGCCTTCGCCGAACGCTTCCACCGCGAGGCGCGCTTCCTCGCCCGGCTCACGCACCCGCACATCGTCTCCGTCTTCGACTTCGGCGAATCGGGCGGCTTCTGCTACCTGCTGATGGAGTTTGTGGACGGCGTGAACCTGCGGCAGGCGATGCAGGCGGGCCGCTTCTCGCCGGCCCAGGCGCTCGCGATCGTGCCCGACATCTGCTCCGCGCTTCAATACGCGCACGACCAGGGCGTACTGCACCGCGACATCAAGCCCGAGAACATCCTGCTCGACGGCCAGGGGCGCGTGAAGATCGCCGACTTCGGCATCGCCAAGCTGGTGGGTGATCCCAGCGATCCCCAAACAGGCCTCACGCTGACCCAGAGCGGTGCGCGGCTCGGCACACCGCACTACATGGCGCCCGAGCAGATCGAGAAACCCTCCGAAGTCGATCATCGCGCCGACATCTACTCGCTCGGTGTGGTGTTTTACGAACTGCTCACCGGCGAGCTGCCGCTCGGGCGTTTCGCCGCGCCCTCCGCCAAGACCCCGCTCGACGCGCGGGTGGACGAGATCGTGATGCGGGCACTAGCCAAGGAGCGCGAACTGCGCCAGCAGAGCGCCGGCGAGATGAAGACGCAGGTGGAGACGGTGGCCGCAAATCCTCAGGCCCCGGCCGCCGATCCGGCGGCCTCGGCAATCCAGGCCGCCCACGACGCCCAAGAGGCCGCGCGTTCGGCCGCCGCATCGTGGTCGGCGAATTACGAATACAAATCCCCGCGCACGCTGTTCGGACGCCCGCTCGTCCACGTCGCCTACGGGCGCGACCCCGCCACCGGCCAGGTCCGGGTGGCACGCGGCATCATCGCCATGGGACAGAAAGCCGTGGGGGTTATCGCCATCGGCGGTTACGCGCGCGGCCTGTTCGCCTTTGGTGGGGTGGCCATTGGCGGAATCGCGTTTGGCGGGCTGGCCCTGGGATTTTTCGCCTTCGCCGGCCTGGCGCTGGGGCTGGTGAGTGTGGGCGGCCTGAGCATCGGCCTGCTGCTCGCATTGGGCGGCGGTGCCCTCGGGTTGTGTGCCGGTGGCGGGCTCGCGATCGGCAAGTTTGCCGCCGGCGGATTGGCCATCGGCCAGCTCGTCTGGGACGCCCGCCGGCATGATGAGGCCGCGCACTGGATTTTCGCGTTGTTCCAAGGCCCGCAATTTCCCATCGCAATCATGGCCTTCTCGATTGCCGCCGGTGTGATTCCATCCGTGATCGCCGGTTGGGTGCAGTGGCACCGCATCCGTCGCACGGCACCTGGAATGCACCATGATCCGATCCTCAATCCGCCGCCCAACCCTTGGCCCCACCGGCTCTTCTGGCTGGTGCTCGGGCTGATCCTGCTGCCGGTAGCGGCGGTGATTGCGGCACTGGTGGGTCCACTGCTGTTGGGTCCGGGCCTGGGTGGGGCCGGAAGATTGCTGGCAGGAATCATCCCCATGGCCGCCGGGGCGTTTCTGGTGGTCGGCTTCCTGCGGACACGCCCCAAGGCCGCGCAGGCGCAGCCACGCGCGGCGTGGAATCCTTGGCCGCAACGTTTCTTCTGGACCGTGCTGCTCGTGGTTGTGACGCCGATCCTCCTGCTGGTCGCGGGAATGATAATACCGTCGCTCGCGGTTTTCCGACAGTCGTTGCCGAAGCCGCCAGTGGAAGCTTCCAACGCCGCCACCAACCGGTCGGTCCAGCTTATCCGCATGGAACGCACCGCCACCGACTCGCAGGTGCGCCTGCGCTGGGAATTGCGCTCGACCGCGCCCGCGGAAGTCCTGCTTGCGTCCGACCGCCACAGCAAAGTTGTTCCCCTCAAGCGGTCCGGCGGGGGCGACTACTCCACGACGGTGGCTGTGCTTTTCGAGCGCCAAGGCGACGATGTGCGGCTGACGGTCCAGGGCGGCGACGAGACCGAAGGCGGAATCTTCTTCATCAACCACCAGGGAAACCCCGACCAGATCCTCGCGAAGGCGAACGAATTCGTGGCTGGTGATCTGCCGCTCAAGTTTAATACACCAGTCTGGCTCGCTTTCTTTGGCACGGAACAGGTCACCCTCGAAATCCGAGGCCAGACGCCGGCCACGCAGGCCTCCGTCCAAAAATTGGCGTCGCCCGATACGGCTGCAGCGACTTTCTCCAAAGGCGATGCCGAGATTACCGTCCAGGAACTTCAATTCGCGCAGAACCGGCTCGCCGAGCTGAAGAAACAGGCAGAAGTCGGAATGGTCGCGCCACAGGGTACGGAGGTCCTGGACGCGGAGGTGGCCGTCGCCGAGGCGGAGGGCAAGCTCAGGGGCGATCCCCGACTCGCGGCCATTGTCCGGCTGAAGCGGGCGGCAATCCTGTTTTCCAGTGCTCGCAAGCTGGAAGCGGTCGGCAGTGCCACCCACGCTGACGTGGAGCAGGCGCGGTTGGAGCAGATGAAAGTCCGGTCCGCGTTCACGGAAACGATTGGCCGCGATACCACCAATCTGGCGGAACTGAAGTGGCTTCCGGCATGGAATCACTATTTGGACGAGGAGGCAAAGATCAGGACCGGCCGGACTTCGCCCGCCCAATTCATTCTGGCCAGCCGAGATTTGAACGTGTCGGAGGCGGAACTGCTTCACCAACCGCTGTGGGCGGCACAGGTCCACGTGGAATATCGTCAGGGAATGCTGAAAATAAAGCGTCTCGAGCTTTCAGCCGGCCAAGTTTCCCAAGCGGAAGTGGACTCTGCCGAACTGCTCCTGAAACAGGCGGAGGACGAGCGACGTGCGGTGGAGAAGGCCAACCCACCGGCTGCGGCAGTCCCCCCTGCCGAAAACGGGAAGACCAAGCCCCTCCTGGGGCAAGATGGCAAATTTTCCTGGCTGCCAGGACAACCCCTCCTTTCAACGGAAGCGGGCCCAGCCAAGGGCGATTCCCCGCAACGGGCGGCGTCTCCGGAACCGGCCAAGGCACCCGTGGAATATTCCGGGGTGGTCCGTTTTTTCGGGGATGTTAACGGAAAGATCGAACTGCTGGCCGGACACCCGACCTGGCTCAGTGAAGCCGTGTTGGACCTTCACCCAAGCCAGTTCGCCGACCTGAGAAAAGTCACGGTGCAACGGGCCGACGGTACATCCGTGGTGGTCGATGTCCACCGAGTGGTCAACGATAACCATCGCGAACAGGATCTGGAACTGCGCGATGGAGACCGCGTTAAAGTTCCCCAACGGATTCTCTAGATCATCGAGCCCAAGTGAGAATGCCCACCGCCGCGCCATCTGCCTTCGCCCCGACGCGCTGGACGCTCGTGCTCGCGGCACGCGGGGAGACACCGGCCGCGAAGGCCGCGCTGGGCGAACTGTGCGCGGCGTATTACCAGCCGGTGTTCCGTTTCTTCCGCCACGGGGGACGCGATGAGGATATGGGCCGCGAACTGACGCAGGAATTCTTCGCCCGGCTGCTGGCCCGGGATGGTGTGGCCGGGGCGACCCCGGAACGCGGGCGCTTCCGCTCGTTCCTGCTGGGCGCGGCGAGACATTTCTTGAGCGACCTGCGTGACCGGGAGCGGGCGGCCAAACGCGGCGGTGGTGTCACTCCGGAACCGTTTCATCCGGTGGGGCACGGGCATGATACCGAGAGCGGAGCGGGCTTGCAGATCGTCGACGCGGCGGCGGATCGGCCCGATACTTTTTTTGACCGGCAATGGGCGCTCGCCCTCATGGACCGGGCGCTCGCCGCGCTAACCGGCGAACTCACAGCGGAAAATAAGGCGACCCACTTCGTCGTGCTCAAGCCGTGGCTCGTCGGTGACGCGGCCGCGCTGTCCCAGAGCGAGGCAGCCCGTGCACTGGGACTGAGCGAAGGGGCCGTGAAGGTGGCGATCCATCGTCTGCGGAAACGCTTTCGCGAACTGATCCGTCACGAGGTGGCCCAAACCATTCCCGCCACCGAAGACGTGGACACGGAACTGCGCTATCTGGTCGAGGTACTGTCGGCGTGACGTTGCCGCACGGTCACCGGACCAGCGAATCCATCCACTTCGGCGTGAGGACCGAGCGGTAGGCGCGCATCCGCGTGAGCAGGTCGGCGGGATCGGTGGCGACGAGGATCAGGTCGCGGTGCTCCGATCTCGTGAGGCCGCCCTGCACCGCCGCATCGACCTGCGTCAGAAACCCGTCGTAGTAGCCGTTCATATTGAGCAGGCCGCAAGGCTTGGTGTGGATGCCGAGCTGCGCCCATGTCAGAATTTCGCAGAACTCATCCAGTGTCCCGAAGCCGCCCGGCAGCGCCACGAACGCATCCGACAGGTCGGCCATGAGCTGCTTGCGCTCGTGCATGGAACCGACGACGTGGAGCTGCGACAGGCCGGTGTGCGCCAGTTCCCGCTCCTGCAACGCCCGCGGCAGCACGCCGATGACTTCGCCCCCTCCCGCGAGCACCGCATCCGCGACCATGCCCATCAGCCCCACCCGGGCTCCGCCATAGACCAACCCAAGCCCCTCGCGGGCCAGCAGGCGGCCAAATTCCCGGGTGGCGGCGGAAAAGGCGGGATCGCTGCCGGAACTGGAACCGCAAAACACACAGACTCGTTTCACGGCCCGAGCGTGAAGGATTTTGTTTCGCAGCGGAACAGTTTGTGGCGGGACGCGCTCATTCGAACTTCGAAATTTGGCATTCGAACTTCCATGCCCTAATCCGGGGCATTGTTTTAACCGGGTGCGTGCGAAACAGTTCGCGATTACGTCACACGCCGGACCTTGCGGTCCGTCCGTGGGATCGGTCCATTGTTTCCCGTTCGCATGAAATTGAATCTGCCCCTCGCCCTGGCCGCCCTGGTGTTTGCCCAGCTCGACGCCGCCACGCCCATCCCCGGATCAACCACAGAGCCGGTAGGCCGCTCGGGCACCAACCGCATCGTGCTGCCAGTGAACCAGGTCGTGACCCCGCTGGGCCGGCAGGTGGATTTGCCGGGCCTGCGCCCGCAGGGCATCGCCCTGTCGCCCGACGGCCGCCTGCTGATCGTCTCGGGCAAGACCAGCGAACTGGTGGTGCTCGATCCCGTGACGGGCGCAGTACGCCAACGCGTCGCCCTGCCGAACGAGGCCCAGGGCGAGCCCCAGGCCGACCAGGTTTCCCCCAACATCCTGAAGCCTGACAAGGATGGGCAGCTCAGCTTCACCGGCCTGGTTTTCTCGCCCGATGGCCGCCGCATCTTTCTGAGCAACGTCAACGGCTCGATCAAGGTGTTCGCCGTCGCGGCGGATGGTACCGTCACACCGTCGCATTCCTTCCCCTTGCCGCCGGCGAATGCGCCCCGGCGCAAGAATGAGATCCCCGCCGGCCTCACGCTCTCGCCCGACGGCGGGAATCTGTATGTGTGCGGCAACCTGTCGAACACCCTGCTCGAACTGGATTCGGCCAATGGCAAGGTGCTGCGGGTCTTCGACGTGGGGGCGCTGCCGTATGATGTCGTGCTCGTGGGCACCAAGGCCTACGTCTCGAACTGGGGTGGCCGGCGGCCGGGACCGGGCGACCTGACTGGTCCCGCCGGACGCGGCACCACCGTGCGCGTGGACCCGGTGCGGCACATCGCCAGCGAAGGCTCAGTAAGCGTCGTGGACCTGCTGGCCGATGCGCCCGGCTCCAAGCCCAAGCCGATGGTTACCGAGATCCTCACCGGCCTGCACGCCAGCGCGCTCGCGGTGTCACCCGACCGCCGCTACGTGGTCTGCGCCAACGCCGCCGCCGACAATCTCAGCGTCATCGACACGCGCACCGACAAGGTCGTCGAAACCGTGTGGGTAAAGGCCAAGCCCAGCGATCTCTTTGGCGCATCCCCCAACGCGCTCGCCTTCGACAAGAAGGGCAAGACGCTCTACGTCGCGAATGGCACCCAGAATGCCATCGCCATCGTCGGCTTTGATCCCGGCGACCGTGAATCCAAGCTGAAAGGGCTGATCCCGGTCGGCTGGTTCCCCGGCGCACTCGCCTTTGACGCCGCACGCGACACCCTGGCGGTCGCCAACATCAAAGGGCACCCCGCGCTGAAGAAAAAGGGCAGCGACGGCAAGACCGGCTTCAACTCGCATCAGTATTCCGGCTCCGTGTCGCTCGTGCCGCTGCCGAAGAAGCGCGACCTGCCCAAGCTCTCCGAGACCGTGATGCGGAACCTCCGGCGCGAAGCGATCATCGCGAGCAAGCTGCCGCCGCGTCCGAACCAGCCGGCCAGGCCCGTGCCCGAGCGCATTGGCGAGCCGAGCGTGTTCAAGCACGTGGTGTACATCATCAAGGAGAACCGCACCTACGACCAGGTGCTGGGCGACATGAAGGAGGGCAACGGCGACGCTTCGCTTTGCATCTTCGGCGCGGACATCACGCCCAACCAGCACCGGCTCTCCCGCGAATTCGTGCTGCTCGATAACACGTATTGCTCCGGCATCCTCAGTTCCGAGGGACACCAGTGGAGCACGACGGCGTTTTCGACCGATTACATGGAGAAATCCTTCGCCGGTTTTCCGCGCAGCTATCCCGACGGCATGGGGGAGGATGAGGACGACGCCGTCGCGTACGCGCCGAGCGGCTTCCTGTGGGACAACGCGCTCGCGCACGGCAAGACGCTGCGCGACTATGGCGAGTTTGCCGCCCCGGCGGTGAAATGGAGCGACTCCAAGCGCAAGGGCAGTCCGAAATACATGGACTGCTACCGCGCCTGGAAGGGAGAGACGAATGACGTGGTCTTCGCCAGCTACCCGATGGTCGCCTCGCTCAAGCCGTACCTGCCCACGGATTACGTCGGCTGGGCGATGGAGGTGCCCGACCAGTATCGCGCCGACTTTGTCCTCCGCGAGCTGAAGGAGTACGAGGCCAAGGGCGAATTGCCCCACCTGATCTTCATCTGCCTGCCGAATGACCACACCAGCGGCACCAGCAAAGATTCACCGACGCCCGCCTCGCACGTTGCGGACAACGACCTCGCCTTTGGCCGCATCGTCGAGGCGATCTCGCACAGCAAGTTCTGGCCGGAGACGGCCATTTTCACCATTGAGGATGACCCTCAGGCCGGCTGGGACCACGTGAGCGGCTACCGCACCACGGCCTACTGCATCAGCCCCTACACGAAACGCGGCGTGGTCGTGAACACGCAGTACAACACCACCAGCCTCATCCGCACGATCGAGCAGATCCTCGGCCTGCCCCCGATGAACCAGTTCGACGCCAGCGCGACGCCGATGGCGGACTGCTTCACGGAGCAGGCCAACCTCACGCCCTTCAACGCCGTGGCGAACAACGTGGCGCTCGACCAGCTCAATCCCACCCCGCACGCGATCAACGATCCCGTGCTGCGCCACGACGCCGAGCAGTCGGCCAAGCTGAATTTCCGCGAGGCGGACAAGGCCCCCGAGGACGTGCTCAACCGCATCCTCTGGCACGCCACGAAAGGCACGCAGGAAGCCTATCCCGAATGGGCGATCACGAAGGACACGGACGACGATGATGACAAGTGAGAGCGCCCCGGTTTTACCGGCACTCACTCTCCTTCCAGCCTTGTCCTATCGGGCACAGTCCGGGCAGTCGTGACCAAAGTCGCGAAGCGTCGTGGAGTGCGTGCGGCGGAGCAGAGCGGAGACGCCGCTTTCGGAGGCACGCGATTGAGCGCACAGCCCTGACCGTAATTCGCGCGCATTTCTCACGTCCGAAAGCGTTGTCAAGCCACCGCACTCCATGACGCTTCGCGACTTCGCCGGCGAAATGGCTGTCCCGCCCTACAGCTTCGCCAGCGACTTGCCTTCGCGGCGCTGGATGACGGCGCCGATCTTCGGCACGTACATCTGAGTTTCCGCCGGCAGGTGCGGGGCGATGCCGTCGAAGCTCTTCGCCTTGTATTTCGTCATCAGCGTCCGCACGCGGCCTTCGCCGACGTTGTAGGCCGCGAGCGTGAGCGGCCAGTCCTTGAACTCGCCGTGCAACGTGTGGAGGTAGCGGGCCGAGGCCCGCGCGCTCTGCGCCGGATCCAGCCGTTGGTCACGGGGTGCCAGCGACAGCCCCTCCCGCTTCGCGGTGTCGGGCATGAGCTGGTAAAGTCCCACGGCTCCCGCTGGGCTTTTGGCTTTCGGATCGAAAGAGGATTCCACCTCCGCCACCCACACGAGTTCCGCCGGCACCTGCTCCGAAAGGAAGATCGGCTTGAGCTGCGGGACGTACTGGTTCGCCGAGGCCGGCCACGGTTCGGTGGCCACCACGTTGGCCCACACCTGCCGCTGCTGCTGGGGCGTGGGATTGGCACGCACGGGGGCTGGTGTCGGAGCTGGGGCGACTCCCGGCTTGGGGGGCGCGGGCTTGGGCGGTGGCGGCACCACGAGACTGAGCTGGCTGGCGACCTCGAAGTAGTCCATGCGCGAGCGCAACCACGGAGCGTACGGTTTTAGCGCCTCATCCCGCTCGATGAACGGCAGTGCCAGGTTGGCCACCTGCTTCAACCGCACGACATCGAGGACATATTCGCCCTGAAACTGCTGCTGGAACTGGAGGAGCAGTTGCACCGCCTGCTTCTCATCGAGCTGCGGAAGTGATTCCAGGACCTTTGGGTCCACGTTGGCGCGCACCCACTGCTCACCGAGCTTGAGCGCGTCGTCGAGCTGGATCTGCGCCAGTGCCTGCGCGTGGAAGGTCACCGGCAGCAACGCCACCGCGGCCAGCACGAGCGGAAGTTTCATGGCCGTGAGCTATAGCGGATTGGCGCAAACATCCAGCCGGGAGTTATTCCCGGCCCGGGAATTCAGAAGAGCCGCGTCACCCGGTGACCGGCGACAAACTGTTCGGCCGTGAGCCGGCGGCCCGCTTCGGGCTGCACTTCCGTAAGGCGCAGCGCGCCTTCGCCGCAGGCGACAACCAGGCCGGTCTTGTCGGCCACCAGCACGGTGCCCGGTTCGCCGCTGCCGGCGACGGGCTGCGCGGCGTGAACTTTGAGCAGCTTGGGCTTGGGCTCCGCCGCCATCAGGCAAAACGCCCCCGGCCACGGCGTGAAAGCGCGCAGACGGTTCCACAGCGTGACTGCGGGGCGTGTCCAGTCGAGCCGGCCATCGTCGCGGGTGATTTTGCGCGCGTAGGTGACGCCCTCCGCCGGCTGCGGCTGCGGAAGAATCTCGCCGGCCATATAGCCCGGGATGGTTTCGCACAGCAGCTTCGCGCCCAGTCCGGCGAGCCGGTCGTGCAGGGTCTGCCCGGTATCCGCCGCTGTGATGTCGGTCCGCACGAGCGAAAG
Organism: uncultured Verrucomicrobiota bacterium; assembly: GCA_903922605.1. Taxonomy (GTDB): domain Bacteria; phylum Verrucomicrobiota; class Verrucomicrobiia; order Limisphaerales; family UBA9464; genus CAIVQB01. The sequence goes on along the minus strand of CAIXUG010000056.1, from coordinate 97,677 downwards.
GATCGGCCCAGTGTCGAGGCCAGCCTCCATGCGCATGATGGTGACGCCCGTTTCGGCGTCCCCTTCGGCAATGGCCCACTGGATCGGGGCCGCACCGCGCCAGCGCGGAAGGATCGAGGTGTGGACGTTCAGGCAACCGTGGCGCGGAATGTCGAGCAATGCCTGGGGCAGGATCTGCCCGTAGGCCGCGACCACGATCAGATCGGGAGCGAGCGCACGGAGCTGGGCGAGGAATTCCGGATCGCGGGCCTTCAGCGGCTGGAGCACGGGCAGTCCGCGCGCCAACGCCTCGACTTTCACGGGCGGAGGCGTGAGCTGGAGGCCACGGCCGGTCGGCTTGTCCGGCTGCGCGACGACCGCGACGAGCTGGCAGCCAGCATTCTCTGCCAGCGCGGCGAGGACGGTGCGCGCCAGATCGGGCGTGCCCATGAAAACAAGGCGAAGCATCAGTGCGCAGCAGGGAAGCGGTCCCGCGAAGGCTTGGCGAGCAGAAGTCGCCCGGGTGAACGCCGCTCCTCAGCCACTGAAGCCCGCCGGACGTAGCGCAGATTTGTAATCTGCTGTATCGCCGACTTGCAGTCGGCTGGGCGTCTCGTTTCCGGGGCGCCTAGAAAATTCCCTGCCCTCGTAGGTTGCAAACCTGCGGTACAGCAGAGTGCAACTCTGCACTGCCTTCAGGCCGGCTTGGTCATGAACACCGTGGAGCCATCGCTCACGGCGGGCTTGGGCAGGCGGGCGACCGTCTTGAGCACATCTAGCAGCACGTGCAGGGGTTCCTGCGTCGAGTCGATCTGGTGGATGATGCCCTCTTCGTAGCATTCCAGCACCGCCCGGGTCTCGCGCTTATAGGTCTCAAGCCGGGCACGGATGGTGTCCACGTTGGCGTCATCGAGCCGGTTTTCCCGCAGCGCGCGGCGCTGGAGGCGGGTGATGAGCTTGTCCTGCGAGGAGCAGTACAGGTTGAAGATCGCCTTCACGTCGATCATCTCCCGCATGAGGCGGACCTGGCTGGGATTCCGCGGGATGCCATCCAGCAGGAGCGTATCCGCCTCGGGATTGAAGCGGCCCGTGGCAATGAAGCCCTGGATGGAATTGTGCCAGAGCTCGATGGTCGGCTCATCCGGCACGAGCTGGCCCTTGCTGGCGTATTCGATGAAGACGCGTCCGAGCGGCGAATCCACCCGGAGGTTGCGGAAGGCATCGCCGCAGGAGAAATGAATGAAATTGGGAATCTGCCCGAGGATCTTGCCCTGGGTGCCCTTGCCGGCTCCCGGAGCACCGAACAGCAGAATGGCGCGGTATTTCATGGGCTGCGGAAACGAACCGTCAGACGGCGTCCCGGTGGCGCAGTTTCACCTCGGTGATGTCGCCGAAGACGACGGCAATCTCCTGGTTGTTGGCGGTCTTGAAATTGATCTCGTTGGTCGTGATCCGGCTGATGCGGGCGGCGATGACGCTCTTCTTGCCGGCGGAAATCTCGATCACCAGATCCCGGTCCGCCTCGGTGGTCACCACCCGGAAAAAGGTCGGAAACTGGGTCTCGAAGAAACGGCGGTTGAACGTGGTCTCGCCCCGCTTGAAGAGACGGGGAACGCCATCGCCCGCCGGGGCAGCGCCACCGGCTCCGCCCTTGGAGAGGCCCAACGCCGCCGCCGCACCGCCACCCGACATGCCGGCAGCCGCAGCCGGCGGAGGCGGCACTCCGAGCTGGGTCTGCGCCGCAGCGGTCAAAGTCGCGTTTTCCTCGACCACAGGCTGATTGCGGGGGAGCACCAGGAAGATGAGCGGCCCGACGATGGGCAGAACCGCCGACAGCCCACAGACCAGCGCCACCGGACGCCATTTGAAGCGGGCCACCTCGAAGGCTCCGTAGATGTTCGCGAAGAAAAGGATGAGCAACAGGATCATCCCGTTGGGGGTCATCAGCGCGGAAACCACCCCTTTCTTCGTGTCCGGCAGATCGAGCCGCGCGGGCTGTTTCACCGGGATTTCCTTGGCCTGCTGGATAGCGATCGTCTCGGACGGGGGCTCAATGAACGGCTCCACGAACCTCTTGGCGCGCGGGTTGTCCACGAGGTCTTTGAGCGTTTCATCGGACAGCTTGGCCCAGTCAATCCGGGGGGAGAAATCGCCGCTTTCGAGGAGGACGACGAGGCCATCCTTGTCGGCGGCGGAGAGCTCGCCCTTGTACACATCACCCGTGATAAGGTGGAACTCGGCCCCCCGCGCCACCAGCAGGACCAGGGCGAACGACAGCAAGGCAGTGAGATGACGGACCGCACGCATGATGTCGCGACCATGCCAAACGGTGATTGGCCGGGGAAACAAAAAGTTCCGGAACCGGCGGAAGTCAGGATTGAACAGCGTCATGCGACGCGCCGTAAGCAAGTGCGTTGCCTAGTTTCAGACAAACCGGCCCTTCGTCGGAATCTACCGCCGCTTGACCCGCCATACCGCTCCGCCCAGCCTTCAGCCGTGAGACCGCCCACACCCGCCGCCCTTGCCCGCCAGGCCGAACGGGCCCGCACGCGGGCGCTGGCGGAGTGGCGGCGCGTGGATCTCCGCCCCCTGGAGGTGGCGGCCACCTCCTGCGCCCGGCCGGCCGGCGACGTGATGCCCCAGGTGCTGGCCCGGCTTCAGCTGGAGCAGCGGGTGGCGGAATCGCAGATTCAGACCGTTTGGAAGCGGACGATCGACCCGGTCATCACCGCCCATGCCCAGCCGGCGGGCCTGGCCCGGGGTACGCTGTTCGTAAACGTGGACAGCAACACCTGGCTCTCGGAGATCGTCCGCTACCGCCGTCATGAAATCCTCGAACGCCTGCAGCTCGCGGTCGGCAAGGCGATGGTGCAGAAGATCAGTTTCCGGATCGGCTGACCCGCGCAGACGGCCTTAGGAGGGGTCTTGCTCATCCTGCCTCAAAAACCCCCGTAACCGGTCGGACCCAATCGGGTCTTCTTCGGTGAATTCACGGTTCTAACACTCCACATACCACTCCCCTCATGAAACGCACACTCATCACCTCCCTGGCCTCCGCCCTCGCGCTCGTCGCCTGTCTGGCCGACCCCAAGGATGACGTCAAAGCCGCGGCCCAGAAGCTGGCCGATGCGGCCAACTATTCCTGGACCGCCACAACCGAGATCGAAGGCGGCCAGTTCACGCCCGCCCCCGTCATGGGCAAGGCGGAAAAAGGGGGCTACGCCGTCGTGACCACCGAACGGGATGGCAACGTCACCACCGCCGTGCTCAAGGGTGAAAAGGGCGTGCTGAAGGGGGATGACGGCTGGCAGACCGCCGAGGAAGTCCAGGCCGCCGCCCAGGCGGGTGGCGGTGGCGGTGGCGGACGCTTCCGGGGCATGCTGTTGCGCACACGCCTGCCGGCCAGCGAGGCGGGCAAGCTCGCCGACAACGCCAAGGAACTGAAGTTGGTGGACGGCGCGATCAGCAGCGATCTTACCGACGAAGGAGCGAAGGAAATCGCCAACCTGTTCCGTCGTCCCGGCGGTCAGATTCCCGAGGCGAAAAACGCCAAGGCTTCCGTGAAATTCTGGCTCAAGGATGGGCAGCTCTCCAAGGTGTCGCTCCGGGTTTCCAGCACCGTCAACTTCAACGGGGAGGACCGGGACTTTACCCGGACCACCGTTTATGAGCTGAAAGACGTGGGCACCACCAAGGTCGAGGTGCCCGAAGAGGCCAAGAAGAAGCTCGGCTCCTGAACCCCTTCGCATGGTAGCCGCAAAAAGGGCGAGCCTGACCGGCTCGCCCTTTTTCGTATTCTTAACCGCCTGTCCGGCAAAGTGTTTGCCGGGCTGCTTTCACTGGTTCAGGCGCAGGCGGAAGAAGGTCGCGGGATTGCTGGCCGGCAGGATGAGCTGACGGGTCACCCCGTCATCGTCCGGCGAATTCGTTACCGTCTGCCAGGTCGGGGACACCTGCAGTTGCAGGGTGCTTTCCAGCACGAAATTGGTCGCCGGAGACGGCCATTGCAAAAAGATGCTGCCGACATCCAACCGGTCGAGGGAAAGGGCGGGCAATTGCGCCGACACCACCGCCGTGGCGGTATTGTTGGCCGGGACGTCGTCCTGCGTGCTGCTGCTGACCTGGGCGGAGGCCGTCAGCGTGGTCGGTGCGCCCACCCGGACCAGCACCGTGACATTGAAGTTGCCGTTCAACGCCATGTTTCCGATGGGGAAACTGACCTTGGAACCCAGCACTTCGAAGTTCTGCGAGCCGGCCACCGAGTCGAAGGTCACCCCCGACGGCAGCGTGAGCACCAGTTGTGCATCCGACACCGCCAGCGGCCCGCGATTGTTCACCTGCATGCTGTAACCCAGCAGACCGTAGGCGATCGCCGGATTGAGCGACGGGGTGAGCGTAACCTTCAGGTCGGCGTTGCTGGCGACGGTGAAGTTGCTTCCACTCGTTCCCTGCCCGGCCGGGTTGGTCACCTGGATGGGGCCCGTGGTGGCCCCGGCAGGCACGGTGGCCACCAGGCTTGCCCCATTTACGGTGAAGGACGCGTTCAGGCCGTTGAATTCCACCTTGGTGGCATTGGCCAGATTGAGGCCGGAAATTGTCACCTGGCTGCCCACCGGTCCGCCAGTGGGTGTGAAGCCGCTGATCGACGGTGTGGGTGCAACCACGGCGAAACCGACGGCGCTTTCATCCGCGCCACCGGGATTGGTCACCCGGAAAACCCCCGAAACCGCGCCATCGGGCACCGTGAGGGTGATCTTGTTGGTACCGGTCACCATAAACCCGGCGATGCTCTGCCCGGCCAGTTCCACCTTGGTGGTGCCGGTGAAATTCACACCGTTCAGCGTCACCACCGTGCCGACCAGCCCCGAGGCCGGATCGAAGCCATCCACTCGCGGCGGCAGATAGAACGGCGTGGCGCTGACATTGGTCCCGTTGCCCGTGATGACCGTCAGCGGGGCGGTGAAGGTGTTGTTCGGCACCACCGCCGTGACGGTGGTGGCATTGATATTCGTTCCGGTGGTGGCCGGCACACCGCCAAACAGCACCGTCTTCGTGTTGCTCAGGCCGGTGCCCGTGATCGTCACCACCGTGCCGACGGGGCCGCCCACCGGCGAAAAGCTGACGATGCTGGGCCCGACCAGGAAATTGCTGGAGGTGATGAAGCTGCCGCCAGGCGAGGTGACCGTCAGCGTGCCATCCACCGCGGTCGCGGGAACCACGGCCTGGATGTTGGTGCCCGAGACCACGGTGAACTGCGCCGCCACCGAGCCAAACCGCACGTCGGTGACCCCCAGCAGGCTCTGGCCAAAGATGTCGATGGTCGCGCCCGTCGCCGCCGAGGAGGTGAACTGCGTGACCAACGGATTGAAATAGATGTAGCCACCGGAAAACACGGAGTCATTGGTCGCCGCGCCTGCGCTGTTCGTCACGATGACCTGGCCGGTCTGCGCGCCCTGCGGCAGGGTGAGTGTGATCTGGTTGTCAGCGACGATCGACGGATTGGCGATCTGCACGCCGCCGACGAACACCGACGACTTGACGGTGGAGTCGTTGAAGTTAAGGCCACGGATGGTCAGCGTCTGCCCCGCCGTACCCCTCACCGGCGTAACCGGCTCGAACGTGGACGGATTAAGCTGGGTGTAGAAATCCCGGATCACCGGCGCGGGCTGAAAAAAGTCCCTGCTGGAGCCGGAACCAAACTGCGTAACCACCGTGATGGGCCCGTTCTGCGCGTCCGGGGGCACCAACACAAAAATCGACGAACTGCCGTCGAACCCGACGATGGTGGCCTGGGCCCCGCTGGCACCGTTGAAGAAATCCACCTCGGTCAGCCCGGCAAAATTGAAGCCCACGATCTGTACCGTGGTGCCCGGCGGGCCCTTTTTGGGGGCGAAATCGGTGACGGTGGGAAAAGCGGCCATCGCCGGGACGACCAGCGACAGCATCAGCGACAGGGAAATGAGAAGACGGCGGACCATGGTTTGCTCCTGTAAACGGTTTGCGGCGGCAATGGACTCGAATGGGGCCGGATTGTCAAAATTTACCTTGTGAAAGCCTTGGTCAAAAAATCACGGATAACCGCCAGTTCCGGCTCGCCCGCCACCGTGTGGACCTTGTCGAACTCCCGCCACGTCAGGTCAATTCCAGCGACCCTAAGTTGTTCCGCCTGTTCACGAACGGGGGCGATCGGGATGAGCGGGTCACGGGTGCCGTGGGTGAAGAGCGCATGCTGCCGTCGGGCTTCCGGCGACAGTTCCCGCAGCAATTCCTCCGGCTCCCAGATGTAGCCGCTGATGCCGACCAGCGCCGCCAGCCGGTGCGGATAGCGGAAACCCACGTCGAAGGTCATCAGACAGCCCTGCGAAAAGCCCAGCAGCGCCGTCTGTTCGCTGGCAAAGCCGGCCGCTCGCTGGGCCTCAAGGAGTTGGAAGAGCAGCTCCCGGCTGCGACGGATGCCCGGTCCGGAATCGCCGTAGAGATCATACCACGAGTAGCCCCCATAATAATCATCCGGCGCGTTCACGAGCAGGTAGTTCAGCCAGGGCAGCCGGAGTTCATCCGGCAGCCAGCGCCAGCCGTTCATCGAGTCGCCCAACCCATGCAGCACCATGAACAGCCGCCGGCTAGCGGTCTGTTCGGCGGGAATCAGTTCGGTCGTCAACATGATCCGAGGTTGAAAGCCCCGGGGAAAAATTACGAATGACGAATTTCGATTTGCGAGCGGATCAGAAACGAAAGATGCGGACTGCGTCGGTTCGTTGACACCCCATGGCTCCCGTCTAGCTTGGCGGACGCATGCACAACCGCACCCTGACCGCCCTGCTTCTGGCGACGCTGGCGTATGCCGGCACCACCCGCGCCGATGATTACCCGCGCTACCGTGGCGCCAACTTCAACGGCATCGCCACCGAGAAGAACTGGCTGGGCGCCTGGCCCGACGGTTCGCCGAAACGGCTCTGGAAAAAGAATGTCGGCACCGGCTTCTCCTCCCTTGCAGTCTCCGGAGGCAAGCTGTTCACGCTCGGTAACGCCGCGAAGCAGGACACCGTTTTCGCCCTCGATGCCAACACCGGGGCAGAGATCTGGAAGTACAGTTACGCCGAGGAGCTGGACCCGAAATATTATGAGGGCGGTCCGAGCGCGACCCCCACGGTGGTTGGCGACCGGGTCTATACGATTTCCAAGCAGGGCCATGTTTTCTGCCTCGAAGCGGCCACCGGCAAGGTCGTCTGGGAACTCAATGTCCACGACAAGTTCGGGGCGGAACAGCCCGACTGGGGTTTTGCCGGCTCCGCCCATGTGGATGGCGACCTGGTCATCCTCAATGTGGGCAGCCACGGCCTGGCGCTGAACAAGGACACCGGGGAAAAGGTGTGGTTCTCCGGGAAGGCCGCCGCCGGCTACGGCACTCCGGTGCCGATCACCAGCGGGGACAAACCGGCACTCGCGATCTTTGCGGCCAAGGCCGTCGTCGCCGTCGATCCCAAGACGGGCACGGTGCTCTGGCAACATCCATGGGAGACCAGCTATGACGTGAACTCCGCCGATCCGGTGGTGAGCGGCAACCTCATGTTCCTGTCCTCGGGCTATGACAAAGGCGGCGGGGTGATCAGTTTCGCTGGAAATCACGTGAAACAGCTCTGGTTCAACAAGGAGATCCGCAGCCACTTCCAGACGTCGGTCACCCTCGGGGGCAAGCTTTTCGGCGTGGATGGCCAGGGCGGGGACAAGGATTCCAAGCTGAAGTGCCTCGACCTCGAAACCGGCAAGGTGCTGTGGACTTCGCCCGAGGCGGAGACGGGTACGGTGTCGGCCAGCGCCGATGGCCGCCTGCTCTGGCTCACCGGCAAAGGTGAGCTGGTCATCGTCGAGGCGAAGCCGGACGGCTACAAGGAGCTGGCCCGCGCGCAGGTCACCGGCGGCAAGTGCTGGACCGCCCCGGTGCTGGCGAACGGCAAGGTGTATGTCCGCAACGCCAAGGGCGACGTGGTCTGCCTGGATGTCCGGGGCAACGGGCCGATGAGCTGAGCGGTCGGGAAACCCCTACTTGTTTACATTCATCAACAGGCGTATCGGTGGAAGGTGCGATTGCACGAAAAGACACTGACTATGAAAACACTGATCAAACTCTCCGCCACCCTCGCCGTCATCCTTTCCCTCGGCGTCGTTGCTGCGGGCTGCAAGGAAAAGAGCCCGATGGAGAAGGCGGGCGATGACATCAAGAAGGCGGCTGACAGCACCGCTGACGCCGCGAAGGATGCCGCCCAGAAGACCGCCGATGCCGCCAAGGATGCGGCCAAAAAGGCCGAAGATGCCGTGAAGAAGTAAATCCCAGGGAGCGAATTTCCCGCCACGCCGCACCATCAGGTGCGGCGTGTTTTTTTACGCTGACGTCTGGGACAGTCAGTTCTCTGGGGCCGGCTCCTCGGGTGGTGGCAGTTCCTTGGTGTGGAAGGTCACCTTGCCCTTGTGCCGGCCGGCCGCCACCTGCAGCTCGTATTCGACGCCCGCTTCCAAAGGTTCGATGCGGTTGTAATTCGGGGCGAACTTCATGCCCCGCACCGCCATCCCGTACACCAGCGCCTTGGTGCCGCGCGGCTCGCCGTCATTGACCAGGCTCCAGACGACGTGGGGATGTCCCGACTTGGCCGCCTCCACCACCTTGACCGAGGTCAGCGGATAGCTGTCGTCGAAGGCAAAACTCACCGTATAGACGGTCGGTTTGTCGGAGGCTTCACCAGCATTGCCGCCGCCCTGCCGACGGGGACGCCCGCCTGCCTCTGCGCCGCCGCCCGCGTCCGCCCGCTCGGGGCGGTTACCACCCTGACCACCCTGGCCGTTGCGCCGGTTCTGGCCATTGCGGGTGCGTCCTTCGGGCCGGGCGTTGTTGTCACCGCCGTTCCGGAAATTGCCCCGCTGACTGCCCTGGCCCCCCGGCCCTCCCCGGCCAAAACGGGAAGGCATGCGCAGCTCGGTGAGGATCGTGATGGGCGTCGGGTTCAGCCAGTCGGTGAAGAACACCACGTAAGCGCCCGCCAGCACGACCGTGATGGTGATCAGGAGCCAGATGCGTTTGTTCATAGACGTAGGCAGATCGCAGACGGTTTCATTGCAGGGCCATCGGCAGGTTTCGGGCGGCGGGCGTCACCGCCCACAGGTTCACGGGGGAAAGCGATTTGCCGAACTTGAGGAACTGCACGCTGCCGTCGGTCATCGCGTAGTTCGAGCCGCCGCCCCGCCCTTTCTTCACCGAGGTGGAATGCCGGTTCTGGTCGAGCTGCAGCAGGTCGTCATACGTGTCGAAATCCATGAAGAAGTGGCCCGAACTCTTGTCCTTCTCCCCCAGCAGCACGGTCTCGGAGGTCTGCTGGACCTGGCTCTCGTTCATCACGAGGAGGTCGCTGCCGTTGCTGCGGAAGTTCAGCCACCGGCCATCGGGAACCTTGGTGCGGAAGTAGTCGTTCCAGCCGTTGGCGATGTAGCTGCGGGGTGCCACCTCGGCGGGGTACTTGTTGGTGTCGAGGGTCTTCTGGACCAGGTTCGTTGGCTTGGCGACGTCGGTCGGGCAATGGAGCATCTTCAGTTCCCGGTAATACGGCAGGAGCAGCGTGGGCCAGCGTGAGGCGCTGGTGCGCGGCGGGAAATTGCCCTGGAATTCGTCCACATACATCCGGGAGGCCAGCCCGAGCTGCCGCAGGCCATTCACGCAGGAGATCTTGTTGGCCGCGCCTTTGGCCGCGCTCAAGGAGGGCAGCAGCATGCCCGCGAGGATCGCGATGATGGCGATAACCACGAGCAGCTCGATGAGCGTAAATGCTGATCTTCCGGGGAAACCGGCCGGTGGACGCATACTGACGATGACGCTCGCCAGCCGGCACGGTTACGGGAATCCCCGGCCCGGGCCTAACCCTGCCCCGGCAGCGGCTGGTGGTGCTGCCGCTGGTGGGCGGCGGCCACGAAGCCCCGGAAGAGCGGATGCGGCTTGTTGGGCTTGCTCAGGAACTCCGGATGGAACTGCGACGCGATGAAGAACGGATGCGCGGGGATCTCGATGATCTCGACGAGCTGATTGTCCGGCGTGGTGCCACTGAACACGAAGCCCGCCGCGGCGAATTGCGCCCGGTATTCGTTGTTGAACTCGTAGCGGTGGCGGTGCCGCTCGCTGATGGTGGATACGCCGTAGAGTTTCTGCGCGAGCGTGCCCGGCACGAGCAGGCATTCCTGCGCGCCCAGCCGCATGGAGCCACCCTTGCGCTTCACGTGGCGCTGGGTTTCCTGAAGATGGATCACGGGATACGGCGTCAGGGTGTCGAACTCCGTTGAGTGGGCCCCGGCCAGCCCGAGGACGTTACGGGCAAACTCGATGGTCGCGATCTGCATTCCCAGACAGAGGCCGAGGTAGGGAATCCGGTTCTCCCGCGCGAACTGGGCGGCCTTGATCTTGCCCTCGATGCCGCGCGAACCGAAACCGCCGGGCACCACGATGCCGCCCAGCTCTTTCAGCAGCTTGCTGACGTCGCCCTTCTCCAGCTCCTCCGACTCGATCTGCTCGATCTGCACGCCGCAGTCGTTGGCGATGCCGCCGTGCTTCAGCGCCTCATAGACGGATTTGTAGGCGTCCTGCAGCTCGATGTATTTGCCGACCACCCCGACCCGGATGCGGTGCTGCGGGGCCACCAGGCGGCGGATGATGTCCTGCCAGTGGCCCATGTCGGCGGGCGGGACATCCAACTGGAGCTGGCGGCACACAAGGTCGTCCGTGCGCTCGCGCTGAAGCATGAGCGGCACCTCGTAAATGGAGTGCTCCACATCCTTTTCCTCGATGACCGCCTCGTACGGCACGTTGCAGAAAAGGCTGAGCTTCTGCCGGATGTCCTTGTTGAGCGGATACTCGCAGCGGCAGACGAGGATGTGCGGCGCGATGCCGATCTCGCGGAGCTTGGCCACGCCCTGCTGGCTCGGCTTGGTCTTCAGCTCGCCGGCCGCCTTGATGAACGGAACGTAGGTGACGTGGAGGAAGCAGACATTGTGCGTGCCCACTTCGAGGGCGAACTCGCGGATGGCCTCCAAAAACGGCAGGCCCTCGATGTCGCCGACCGTGCCGCCGATCTCGGTGATGATGACATCGGCCTTGGTGTCCTCGGCCAGCAGCGTGATGCGCCGCTGGATCTCGTCGGTGATGTGCGGGATCACCTGCACTGTCTTGCCGAGATAGACGCCGTCCCGCTCGTTATCGAGCACCTGCTGATAGACCTGGCCGCTGGTGGTGGCGTTCTTGCGGCTGAGCTTCGTGCTCGTAAACCGCTCGTAGTGCCCCAGGTCGAGGTCGGTCTCCGCGCCGTCATCGAGCACATAGACCTCGCCGTGCTGGTACGGGCTCATGGTTCCCGGGTCCACGTTGAGGTACGGGTCGAACTTCTGGAGCGTGACCTTGAGGCCGCGATTTTCCAGCAGGGTACCGAGCGATGCCGCAGTGAGCCCCTTGCCCAGGGAACTCACGACACCGCCGGTCACGAAAATATACTTCATGGACTTGCATGCTTCCTTGGGTGCCCGGCAGGGGGCGAGAAGAAAGTGACGGGTCGGTGACGCCCTCTTTTGACTGGCATTCGCGTTGCTCTTCCACGGCGCTTCCCAGATTTGCGATTCCCTGTGAAAACCCTTCACTTCTGCCTGCTGCTGTTCCTCGCCGCCGGACCGACGCGCGGAGCCGCGCCGGTCAATGATGACTTCGCCCAGGCGGCGGAGCTGCCATCGAAGTATGTTTACGGTCCTGATTCCGGGCTTGATTTCTATTCCAGCTACCGTTTTTTGCAGACTTTGAGCACCGCCACCTCCGAACCGGGCGAACCCGAAGACGATGGTATGCCGGCGGAGCACAGCGCCTGGTTCATCTGGACCTCGCCGGTCGATGCCGGCTGCAATTTCGATGTCGGCTTCGGAGGAAAGGGCCGACCTCACGCGGCAGTCTTTACCGGCGACCGGCTGGATGCCCTCCGGCTGGAATCGTCGTCCGTTGTAGCCTCCCCCGGCAACATCGCCATCGCCTCATTTCACGCCCACCAGGGGGTGACGTATCACCTGCGCATGGATGTCACTGGCGTTACCAATGCCCAAAGCTTCGGGGGCCAGGGTGCGTTCTTCATCGCCAGCACCAACGACGACTTCGCCCATCGCCAGCTCGTCACGCTGACCAACGGCTCAGGGGGTGCCAACTTCCGCACTGCCGGAGCCACGCGGGAGGCCAATGAGCCGACGGTCAACCAAACTGCCTCCGTCTGGTTCGAGTTTGTGACTCCGGAGACCGGTGCCTATGAGGTGGAGGCCGGTGGCTACCTGATTACAGCGGCACTCTTTCGCGGTGAGAGGCTCGAAGGGCTCTCTCTGGTGGGTGACTCCGGTCCGGTGGACAGGCACTATTCCGAAATCCGCTTTGTCGGCCAGGCCGGAGACCGCTTTGTGTTGGCGGTGAGTGATCCGCACGGTTTCAACTACGCGCAATACGCGTGGGGCATCCACCGCGCTCCGCGCTATGATCCGGTGCCGGGGCCCCGGGTCAGACTCGCGCTCATTCCGGTCACCTGGCCCTACTCCGCCGGTCCGACCAATCGGCTCGGGCTGTTGTTCGAGGCCGTGCCCGGGCGGCTCTACAACGTGGAAACCTCGGCCGATCTCCAGCATTGGCGGCAGTGGAGCGTCCAGGTTCCCAAAGGCACCAATGTGGTGGTGGATTTGGAGAATGGGCCTCCGATCGACAATTTTGTACGGGTGGTCGCCCCGGACTGATCGGCCGCTCAGCCCCGAAAATTCAACAGCGCCTCCACCCGGGCCACATCCGCCGGCACATCCACCCCCACGCTGTCGTGGTTGACCCGGGCCACCATGATGGTGATCCCATTTTCCAAGGCCCGGAGCTGTTCCAGCTTTTCGGCGGCCTCCAGCGGCGAAACCGGGAAAGTCACCAACCGCAGCAGCGTTTCCCGACCGTAACCATAGATGCCCAAGTGTTTGAGGAAGGGAAAGGCAGCAAGCTGTTCGGCGGCGGGCCTGGCGGCCAGATCGCGCAGGTAGGGGATCGTGCGCCGCGAGAAATAGAGGGCGCGACCGTTCGCCGCCACCACGGCCTTCACCACGTTGGGATTGTCATACTCGGCCAGGTCACGGATCGGCGTGGCTGCCGTGGACATTTCACTGCCGGCCAGGCCGGCGGCCACGGCATCGATCACGGCCGGGTCCATCAGCGGCTCGTCCCCCTGGATGTTCACATAGCCCTCGGCCGAAACCCGTGACGCAACCTCCGCGATCCGGTCGGTGCCGCTGGGGTGGTCGTCCCGGGTCATTTCCACCCGGCAAAACTTCGCCGCCACTTCGGCGATGCGCGTATCATCCGTCGCCACGATCACATCCATCAACGAACGGGCGAGCCGGCAACGTTCCACGACATGCTGGATGAGTGGTTTGCCGGCAATGAGATGCAGCGGCTTGCCGGGAAACCGGGTCGAGGCAAAGCGGGCGGGAATGACACCGATGAGATTCACGGCCCCGACTCTGCGACGGGCTTCCGCACAAAAAAAGCAGGTTTCTGCCGCCGGGCTGTAACAAAAGCCCTTCGGGACACGTCAGGAGCGGCGTGATTGTTGAAGAACGCAACAAGGCGGCGGTTTTAATCTCCGCCTCGCTCGCCGGAATGGTTGCGCTGTTTCTGGTGCGCGAGCCGCTGGAGCGCCGGGAGGTGGACTCCGCCTGGCTGCTGCTGGCGGGGATGGTTCTGTTCCTCGTCTACGCCTTTGGCTGCTCTTGCCTGGCGAAATCGAAGGGGCACAGCAGCGCCATCCTGCTGACCGCCGTGTTTGGCCTGCTGCCGCCCCTGATCATCCTGTTGCTCCTGCCGGACGTGAACCGGCACCTCAGCAAATCCCGTCGGCCCCGCCGACCGGGCGCGACCAAGACGGCCCATCCGGGCCATGCAGTGCCCCAGCGGACGGGCGAAGAAAAACCGGTCACGGCCCGCTACTGAAACGAAGCTGCGTCGGTGCGGATCAGACAGGAAAACCAGTCCGCTCCGGAACGCATGCCGGCCTTGGCAATCGCTTTCTCAACCCCACATCTCCAGGCCGTTCCGGATGCCGGTGAGGATGACCGTGGGACCCTCTTCAGGGCAGCCGCTTCAACTGGCCGATTGCGGCTTCATCAAAGAGCGGCACGCCCTCCGTCTTCGGGTCGGTCCGGGCATCGTCTTTGGACTCCACCTTGAGGCCGTTCTGATGCAGCACCTCCTGAAAGCCTTCAAGGGCGGTCAACTGGGCAGGTGTCAGTTTTTTGCCGGATTCCAAGCCGGCCAGGAACTTCATGCTGTTCGTCAGCCGGCTGGCGCGCGCCTCGTCCATCTGCAGCAGCACCTCGAGCCGGTCTCCGGACAAGACGCTCATCGTGCCTTCCGACGGTTGGAAACCCTCCCGACTGAGGCGGGACTTTTCAATCGCGCGCGGCGTCTTGAACTTTCCCGGCGCAAAACCAAGCACCTGCCCGTTCACTTCGACTTTCACATCCATTACCTGCAGGCCAAACGAATTGGTGCTGTGCCGCACGACCCGCCCATCGGGCAGAAGGCGAAAGTCGGGCACAGTCGCCCCGCCGCGTTCCCAACAGGAGATCAGCACCTCCGCCAGCGTGGTCTTGGCGGAGTCAGCCGGGGGCACGGAACGCATCGGCGGCAAGATGTGCGCGATCCGATCTCCGGCTTCGCCGAGCAGGCCGTTGATGAACTCCCCGATGACGGCCGGCTTGCCGGGAGTGGCGTGGATGGGCTTCAGGATCTTGACCGTGTCACCTGCCAAGGAGCCATTCCCGTACAAATCCAGCAGCAGGTAGCTGACGCGCAAGGCGTAGGTTTCGTCGGTGTCGCTGATAAACGTCTTCGGCTCGACTCCGAGGCTGGCCAGACTGGCCTTGAGGATCAGGTCCGCGCCCAGGTTTCGGGCGAGCGCCTTGGCGGAAGTCTGGCTGCTGAGCTGCTTCTCCATTTCCTTGCCGCCACCGATACGGTTGATCACCTCCAACACGTTTGACCGTGCGATGACCGCGAAGCCTTTGCCCGTCACCCGGGTGGTGAGCAGGTCGGTCATCACGTCCACCTTGTCCTCCAGCTCCTTGCCAGCATGGTTGTCCACAAAGATGGCCACCTTCGGCACAAACGGATCCCCTGCCAGCAGCCGCCCGCCCCCCGTTCCCGTGAGCACGGCGAAACAGCCAAGGATCAAACGCAGGGGGCGAGAAAAATTCACAGTGAAGGGCAGATAACGGTTTCCAAGGCGGGCGGTAGGTGCGGTCCGACCGGGCGCAGGAAGTATGGCCGGCCCAAGTTCCTGTCAACTCGGGATGGCCCGGGGTCCCATCCTGATCTTACTCGTAGTCCGCCTGCTCTCTGCTCCGCATTGCCAGAACCATCGCTGACTTGCAGGATAACTTCGGAGCATATGACGTAAAGGGCGGACAGGTCGTCGAAAACGCAAGAGCCAGTATTGTTCAAGGATCATGCCCATGAGTAACCAACGAATATTGTGGAATGTCGTCCTTGCCGATCACCACAAACCGACCGGCAAAACCACCCATTGGCAGGATGGCAAAAAGATTAGGTCGATAACGCAGCTCCAGATCGCACAGATCGGCGCTGATCCCGGCTACTACCTGCTGTATCTTGACGAGACTGGCAACGAACTCACCGATACCCACCACGAAACGGAAGAGAAGGCCATGCGGCAGGCAGAATTTGAGTTTTGCGTACGGCGCGGTGACTGGAAAACGGTGAAGAACTAGCAGTTAACTCTGATTCGCAATTCCAACGAGGTGACACTTGGTTTTGACCAGGCACGCTGCCCACCCCCTCACTCCCATTCGCACAATCCTTCGACATACGCCGCTGAACCGTCGCGCAGCCAGCCGTCGAGCTGGGCCTGGTCCTTGAGCTGCTGGCCGCGCAACCGGGGCACCACCACAAACTGCGTGTTGATCTCCGGCAGGGCGGTCAGGTCGCCCCACAGCTTCTCGAACTGCGCCACCGGGAAGACGTCTTCCTGACCATGCCCCCACCGCTTCTTCACGTCCTTCACGGTGATGTAGGTGGGCAGCTTCGCGGCCAAAGCACGAATGGCGGCGGTGATCTTTTCCTGATGGTCGGCAGCGGATGAGGCGCCGGCCAGTCGCACGTCGTCGCGGGTCAGGCCCATCGCGGCCAGCAGTTGGTCGAGGTCGATCCAGGTCGTCATCGAGTTGTAGTAGCTCAGCCGGAACTCATCCTCCTCGCGCGGCATGGCGAGACCCTCGACCAGACGTGGACGGCCATTCACCCGGGCCAGGCCACCACCCCGGTCTTCCAAGCGACGAGTGATCATCTCGAAGGTCAGGCAGGCACCGCTTAGGATATGCTGGCCGAGCAGTTCGGCATCGGCGCCGGCCCCGAGGGTGTCGATGTTATGCAGCAACAGCCAGCGGAGTTGCGGACGTTCTGCAAGCAGCTGTGCGAGCACGCCGTTGCGGAGCAGATTGGGCAGCTCGTAAAAATGGCCGACCGGATGCAGGCACTGGAGCGGGATGTTGTCGGTGTAGTCGCCCGTTTCCCCGGCGGCGTGGGCCCAGTTCATGAGGGCCGCCCGCAGGCTCTCGCGGACCTTCTGCTGCTGCACGTCGAGCACCTGCTGGGGCATTTCCTCCCACTGGAAGCGCAGGTCGCGCACCGTCGGAATCATCCGCAGGCCGACACTCTTGCCCGGTGAAAGGTGCAGCGGTCCTTCGTACCCGTAATTTCCCATCCGGGCGAGGAACTCGGCGGTCGGCCCCTGCGTCAGGTAGCTCGTGGTAAAAATATGCGGGATGGTCGCTCCAAACACCCGGCTGGCCTGGCGAGACTTGGCCAGGTGCGTCTCGATGAAGGTGCGATGGTGGCCGCCGAGCTTGGCGTACGGGTGCAGGGCCTTGCAGGTGCCCGCGCCGCCGGTCCAACGGGAACCCGCCCCGGCCGCCAGCGTCACGATGGCCAACTCGCCATTGCGCAGGGCGGCCTCGCCCTGGCGCGTCACTTGGGTACGGATGGCGGGCAATGTGAAATCCGTCACGTCACCCGCCTTCACATCCTCGATCTGCGTGTCGGCGCGCAGCCGGTTTTGCGCGAGGCCGATGCGGCCTTCCTTCAGGTCGGTGCGGATCTGCTCGTGCTGGGTGCGGTCGAAGCCGTTCTGCTCCAGCAGTTCCTGCAGGGTTGCGCCATCGGCTTTGCCCGACTTGCCGCGCGGCAGCAGCACGTCGAAGAGCGTCTGCACCATGCCGCGCAGCTCGGGACGCGTGCGCGCGGCGGCACCGAACTTGTCCAGCTCCGTGCGCCGGGTTGCCGGCAGCTCCGCGCGGTTCGTGCGAATAAGCCGGGGCAGCGTGAGCGCGTAATATCCGGCCGGCATGAGCGCGTCATCGCCGCTGAGCAGGTCCGCATAGGTGCCATGTTCGTTGATGGCGTAGTCGAAGACCACCGGGTCCATCGCGAAGGGCAAGGAGGCGCTCAGCTCGTGCTTCGTTTCCAGCATGATCTCCCGGAGGCGGTCCTGCGCCTCCAGTTTGCGGTGCGGCGCAAAAATAAAACCCATGCCGCCGCCGGACATCCCGCCGAGCATCCAGAAGCCCCAGAAATCGCCGCCGAATTCGCGCTCGCACTTGGCGATGAGCTGCTCGGTGAAATAGGTCGAGGCCCACGGGATGATCGCCTGAATGGGCTGGCGGAAGTTGCGCGTGGTGGCCGCACCGAGCGCCCGGATGTCGCTGCGCTTGAGCGCGGAAATGACCTCGTCGAGCACGCTGAGGGCATCCTGACGGCCCAGCCATTCGGCCTCGGAACGCAGCAGGTATTTCTCGGTCACCATCTCCAGAATCGGCCCGACGTTCTGGGCCATGCCGCCGTGGACGACAACGAGCGAATCCATCAACGCCTGGCGGGCGGACTCCGGAATTTCCTCACGGCTGAAAACGTGATGCACCGGCATGAGACGCCCGCGCGAGATGCCAAACTCGGGATCGCCCTCCGCCGACGGCACGCCCGTGATGAGCTTGATGCCGGGCCAGACTCCGCCGGAATCCTGCCAACCGCCGCCCGAGCCACCCAGCCATTCACCGAGCAGCGCGCGCGCGAGGACAAGCCGGCGATCGGGCTCCGAAAGCGCTCCGATGAGCCCCGGCAATGTCTCGCCCGGCTGACCGATTCCACCGCTGGTCTGCCCGGTGGCGCGCATGCACACGCTGATGAGCGAGCCCAGCAGGTTCGTGCTCACCGCGAGCCGCGAGCCCTTGGGGATGTCGTTCACGCTGGAGACGATCTCCAGGCCGCGTCCCGGGCCGACAATATTGGCCAGCAGTTCCGCGAGCGAATGTCCTGAGCCCTCGATCCCCGGCGGGATGATGCCCGAGGCGATGACCGCCGCCTTCAGCAGACCGAGATAATCCTTCGCAAAATCAAAGACGTCGCTGAGTGCGCTGATGTCCGCCGTCGCGCCGAGATCGACCGAGGTGAGGCGCAGCACCGGTTCGTCGATCACCCGCAGCCACGCGCTGACCGGCGGACGCGGCGCGGCGTCGCGCCCGTGCACCCCGAGATCGACAGAGATGTTGATGACTTTCGCGCCCTCGGGGAAATCCATGCCGAGGAAGAAGATGTCGGACCACGCCGAATGCGTGAGGTCCATGCGCACGGGCGTCTGCTCGCGCAGGATCGGGAATGTGCCGTCGGCGCTGCGCTGCAACAGCTCGGGCCGGATGCGGAGCGGCTGGTCGGCGGGATGTCCCATGCGGAACATCCACTGGTTGCCGCGCACCGTGCGGACGCTCCGCCGGACCTGGTCGGCGAGTGTCTGAAAGGCGAGCCGGTGGTAAGCCGCCGCCAGCGCGGAGCTGAGCCCGTCGCTCGGACCATGCTCCTGCTGGTCGGCCAGAAAGGTGTCGATCGCCTCCTCGAAACGGCGTCCCAACAACTGCTCGAAGCCGTGGAAGGGAATCAGCACCGGGGCCGCTCCGTCGCTCTCCCCACTGGTGGCCGAAGCCGCCGCGAGCAGCTTCGCCGGCAGGTGGTAGCGGTGGATGTTCGCGAGGAAAAAGAGCGCCCGGACGCGTTCGTACAGGTTCTCGGCGGAACGGCGGAAAGTATCGAGCCGGGTGCGGGCCTCCAGCAGTTGCGCGACACTGGCCTGGCGCGCGAAGGCGTCGAGCGACTGGTTGCGCGTGGCGTCGTCCGCCGAGGTGATGATGGAAATCAGGTTCATGGCCGGGGCATCACAGGACGGATCGCGGTTAGCGGTGGGCCAGCAGCTCGACGATGCCGGTGAGGACTTCGTCCCGGTCCTTGCCCGCCAGCCCGAGCGCGAGCTGCGCGGTTAGCAGGCCGTATTTCGCGCCGATGTCGTAGCGACGTCCGCCCAGTTCGGCAGCGAGGTAACGCTCCTTCTTCGCCAGCTTCGCCAGCGCGGTGGAGAGATGGACACTCTTACCGCCGCTCGCGGCGAGCAGCTCGGCCAGCACCTCCATCACCACCGGGGTGAGCACGTGCATGCCGAAGAAACAAAGGTAGTGGCCCGCGCGCAGACCCGGAATGATCAGGTGCTGCTCCGCCGTGGTGGGCGTGGGTTTTTCCAGCACGTCGGTGATCTCGTAGAGGCGTTCGCGACCGGCGACGCGTCGTCCGCCAATCGCGCCGTAATAGGGCAACTTGCTCTCGTGCGTGGCCTGGACGGCAGAGACGGCGGCGTTTTCGGCATTTGCCGTTTCCACGAGCTGGCGAGCGCAGCCCCGGGCCTCGGTGCTGACATAAAGATGATCACCCACCAGCAGCAGAAAAGGCGAACTGCCGGTGAACGCCCGGGCGCAGCCCACCGCATGGCCGTAGCCGAGCGGTTCGGACTGTTCGAGAAAAGTGAGCCGCGAGGCATGGCTGCCAGCGGCAACGGCGAAGGCGGCCTGATCGCCGGGATGGATCACCAGGCCGATCTCCTCGATCCCGGCGGCCAGGGCCTCCTCCAAGATGATGGCGAGTGCCGTCTTGGTGGAACCGTCACGATCCACCAGCGATTGCAGCGGCAGGGTGCGCTGGTTTTTCCCGGCGGCGGTGATGACGGCTTTCTTCAGGTTCATAAAGGGCGGGCCCACCCTCGCAGGAAGCGGGGCCGCTTGTCAGGCCAGAGTTGCGCGGCTCAGGCCGGCGGCGGGCGAGGCATCGGAGTAGTAGCGCAGAGTTGCACTCTGCCGTATCGCAGGTTTTCAACCTGCAACGCGCCGTGCTTACCCAAACCCGACCAAGCTGTCCACGCGGTGCCGATTACAAATCGGCGATACAGCAGGTTTCAAACCTGCTCTACGAGAGCCGTGCTCCCAGCCCTCACACCGGCCTGATACCCCGTTGCTCCAGCTCACTGAGCGTCCACGCGTATTCGCTCGCCAGCATGTCCACGACGGTGGGCTGCTTCAGCTCGCGGGGCAGCACTTCCCAGGTGTAGGTCTCCATCTCCAGATGCGTGCAGAGGGCGGGATTCCGCTTCACCTCGTCCAGCACGCCTCGCAGGTGGCCGGCGGTGGTGCCAAACTTCGCCGTCTCGGGCGCGTGCAGCGGGATGTGGAAGTGGATGCGCCACTCGCGGTCCAGCTGCGGTCCGTCGCTCGGCGGGCTGACCAGCGCCTCATCCAGATCGGCATACCGGATGATCTCGCCATCCGAGCCGCGCTCGATGACCTGGTGGAAATAGACGTCATCCACAAACGCCTTGAGTGATTCGCGCACTTCGGGGGTCGGATGCACCCGCAATGCGTTGCTCAGATGCAGCTTGCTGATTTTTACACCGTGCTTGCGGAGATGCCCCAGCGCCTCGGCGGGCGACTCGTATTGCAGGGCAAAATGGCAGGTGTCGTAGTTGATGCCGAGGTGTTCCCGCAGGCGCAGGTCGCCGGGACGGTCGTCCTCCAGCTGCCGAAACAGCGTCAGGAACTCGGTAGTATTCTCAACGGTTCCGAACGGTTCCGGTTCCAGTCCGAGGTGGAATTTCTTCCCCGTGCGCCGGGTCAGCTGCTCCATGTGATCCACACAGCGCCATAGGTTTGCGCGGGCGGTCCGCAGGCCGCGCTCACCCAGCCGGAAGGCCTTGAAGCTCACGGGCACGGTGCTCACGGAGGCCTCCACTCCGGCGGGCACCAGCTCCGCCAACAGGTCAAACAGGCGGTTCGTATAAGCCAGCCGCTCGGGGGTCGTCCAATCCGGCTGCGAGACCTGCTCCTTCACCCGGGTGCCGTGGAAATTCCCGTAAGGAAACCCGTTGATGGTGAAGACGTAGCAATCATTGCGGGCGAGCCATTGCTGGAACATCCGCAGTTTCGCCGGCTCGCTCAGCTCGCGTGAAGCGGTGTCACTCAGCCGCAGCCCGATGGCATAGGGACGCCCCGGTGCCACCCGGCGACGCACCGCCAGAGTGTGCTGTTCCAGACTCGCCAGCGTCTCCGCCCAGTCGCCGCCACGATGAACGTTCGTGCAGTATGCGAGGTGCAGCCCATGAGTGAGTTTCACCCGCCCATGCTAGAAGCGCCGGGACGCGGGCTCGAATGAAAATTCTGCCGCTAAGGATGGTTGGGCGGCAGCTCAAGCCCCGACCCGAAGTCCGCGAGGTCTTGGAGTGCGGCAGTCCTCTGCCGCTTTCGAATGCCGGATGGAGGAACGGTAGGCTGAAGCATGACTGCCACTGAACGTTTGCCCTGACCAAAGCGGTAGAGGACTACCGCACTCCAAGACGCTATCGCGCCGCCACTGCCTCGGTCCAAATCACGCGCTTCGCAATCAGTTCACCACACACCAGTCACTTCCACGTCGCGGCCCTCTTCCACCACCCGGCGCATCTGGGCAAACCACCACGCGGCACGCTCATTCGAGCAGGGCCGCTGCCGGCGGAAGGTGCGGCGGATCGGCGCCGAAGCCGGGAGGGTGAAGTCGAGCTGCGCGGGACGGATTTCGCGATGGGGAGCGGCGGGTTCGGTCAGCGGCATTTCGTTTTTCATGCCGAGATCCTCGCCGATGGGGTCGGACATCGACTGTCCGAGACTTTTGGTCCCTGCGGATGTTGCGCAGGGCCGTTTGGGCTGCTGCCGCTTCATAATGGCTTAGACTCACGGGCCGGCCGGATGTTCATCCCGAGGGACCTCGCGACTGGAAAGTTGCGCTTTCCCACTATGGCAGCGGCAGATCGCGGCGCAGCTTTAGCTCAGTCAGCGCAAAAAGGCGCGGATGCCGGCGCGGAAGCTCACCGGCTCGAAACCGAAGTCACGGGCCGCCGGTTCCGGATCGCCCACATTGTCCTCGGCCAGCATGAGGAGCTGGTCCCGATTCAGCGGCGGGGCCTGACGCAACAGCGTGGGGAAAACCCATTCGAGCAGACGCGCTTGCAGGCGGGCAATGGGCATAGGCAGGTGCAGCTTCGGACGTCGCCGTCCGGTGGCCGCCAGAATTTCATCGAGAACGGCATTAAAGGAAAGGCGTTCGCGACCGCAAAGATCATAGGTGCGTCCCACACTGGAAGGCTGTGCGAGCGCGGCCACAAAGCAGCGGGCCACATCTTCGACGGCGACAGGCTGCAGCAGGCACTGACCGGCCCCCATGACCGGCAGCACGGGCGACCACCGGCTCATGCGGGCGAACAGATTCACGAAACCATCCCCTGGTCCGTAGATGAGGCTGGGCCGAAAGATGGTCCACGCCAGCCCGTTGGCGCGCACGGCTTCTTCGGCGGCCCATTTCGACCGGTGGTAACGGGCCGTAGCATCGGGCCGCGTGCCCAGCGCGCTCATTTGGATCCATCTCGAAACGCCGGCGGCCATCGCGGCAGCGAGCGCGTTGCGGGTGCCCTCGGTATGGACCCGTTCGTAGCTCTGCGGGCCGATCTCGCTGATGATGCCGACCAGATGGATGACGGTGTCACAGCCGGCAACCGCTGCGGTCAGGGTTTCCGGTTCCAGCACCGATCCGCGCACTATTTCAATACCTGCCTCGCTGCGGCGGGTTCCCCGCGCCAGCACTCGCGGCGTGTGCCCGGCGGCCAGCAGTTGCCGGACAATCTCGCGGCCCACAAAGCCGGAACCGCCGGTAACGAGGACTTTCATGCCGTCACGCCCGGTTAGCTGCTGCCAGCGGCAAACTGCCTTTGCCACGCGTCCCGAAATGGCAGTCGCAGCACGGAGCCAGCCATCATCAGCTGCACCTGCCGGCGCGGAACCTTCACCCGACGGCACGCATCCAACACGTTGGCATTGCAGAGCTTCGCAATGGTCTTCACGCCGATGAGCACCGGCCACGCGCACGCCAGCCGCAGGCGGAGCTGGTTTCGTGGGATCGTGTTCGTGTAGCGCCAGCCGGCTTCGAGGTGCGCCTGGGCGCGGTCGAGCAGTTCGGCGTAAAGTGGCCGGAAGCGCAGCGCATTGGCCGACACCAACAGGTCGTCCGGCGTGAGTCCATGCATGGCCAGGCGGTTGGCCGGCACATAGCACCGACCCGCCCGAAGGTCTTTCGGCAGGTCCCGGATGATGTTCACGAGCTGCAGGCCCTTTCCGAAGCGAATGCCATCGGCCAGGAATTGAGCCTCATCCAGCGGAGCCTTGGGAAACAGATGGGCGCGGGTGAGCTGCGTCCAGAATTCGCCCACGCAGCCGGCGACGCGGTAGGTGTAGTCGTCGAGTTCCGCATCCGTGGCGAGCGCAGTGATGTGCTCAGCCCGAACCGGCGGGGCAAAAATGGACGGAGCCGGCGGGGCGATGGGCTCGCCGGCAATGACGGGTGGGATACCAGCCTCACCCGGCGAGGGGGGGATGAAGAACGGCGGTGGAGGTGGTGGCAGTGAGACCGCTGACTGGCCCTGGCCAAAACGATGCAAGTCGAGTTCCTGCCCGCCCGTGATGGTCGTGAGCACGGCGCGAATGCGGGCGAGATCCTCGCTGGAGAGCCGAGTGAGCAGCCGCACCGCGTCCTCGACCCGGCTCAGCAACCGGCGCTCCGCCACGGAGGCCTTGCCCAGTTGCGCGGCGGCAAGCCGGCTGAAATCCAGATGCTCCGTGCGCGTGCCGAGAATGCGGGCGCGCAACGCGTCGAGCGCAGTAAGACGCTCTGCCACCGGAATAAGCTCCGTGTCGGCGATGGTGTCGGTCGCGCGCGCCAGCAGATAGGCCAGGCCGATCTGCGGCCGCACGGCCCGGGGCAGCACCTGCAGCGTCAGGTAAAACGAGCGCGAGGTGTCGCGGAGGAGTTTCTGGAGTTCGGGCGTCACGGCAGCGGCCTGGTCGGGATTCCGGTTCTGGAGCGGGCGCAAACGGTTAAATAGTGTCGTCGGCGCAAACGATTAGGATTAAGAGCAGGATTACGAGCAGGAAGCGCGGGCCAACTTGGCTGAAACTATCCGGCCCGCCGCCGTGTGCTTCCGGCACGCTTCGCCCGGCAGGGGTGAATCTGATGAGCGACCCGGCCCAATTCGAGAGCTTCGTCCTGGCCTACCAGGACATGGTTTTCTCCACCGCCATCCGCCTCCTCGGCAATGACACCGAGGCGGAGGACGTGGCGCAGGAGGTGTTCGTGCGTGCCTGGAACCATTGGGACAGCCTCGCAGGCAGCAACACCGCCGGCGGCTGGCTGAAAACCGTCGCCCGCAACCTCTGCCTCAACCACCTCCAGCGCTACCGCGCCCGCTGGAAGATGTTCAGTGACCTGGCCCGGGAAGATGACGAGGGCGAGGCCCGCGAACTCGATTTCGCGGCCCCGGAGACGCTCGACCAGACCCTGCTCACCGCCGATCAGCGCGAACTGCTGGAGGAAACCATCCCAAAACTGCCCAAGGACCAGCGCGTGGCCCTGGTGCTCTATCACTTCGAGGACATGGATTATGCGGACATCGCGAAACAGCTCGGCGTGTCGCTGGGCAAGGTCAAGACCGACATTTTCCGCGCCCGTGAGGCGCTGCGAAAAAAATTGCAACCTGACCGGGACTCCGTGGGTGTTTAACTTGGAAGAAGCCATGAACGACGACCGCCACAACGAAGAAAAGCTCGCCGCCTGGGCCGGCCAGGCGCTGAAGCAGCTCCCTGCCCGCCGCGCCCCGGCCACGCTCGCTTCGCGCGTGCTGGCCGCGCTGGCGAAGCAGCCCGTACTGCCATGGTATCGCCGGCCGTGGCTGAACTGGCCGCGCCACATGCAACTGCTTTCCTTCGTGCTGTTTGCGGGAATCATTGGCGCGATCGGCTGGTTCCTCCTGCCCCATGCAGATGCCCTCAACCTGGCCAACGCAAAGCAGACGCTGGCCCAGTCAGAGGGTGTCCGACCGGTATCTGTGGCTATGGGCGTGCTGAGCACGCTCGGCAACGCGCTCGTGCTCGTACTGGGCAACGTGAAGGGCTGGGTCATCGCCGCCGGCCTGGGAGTCCTCGCCTTCCTCTACTGCTCCTGCCTCGGCCTGGGCACCGCCTGCTGGCGGCTCTCCGCCGGCAACCGCTGATCGACGCAGATCGAATTTCGCCACTTATGAAGCTCTTCCGCCCATTTCATCCGCTCGCCGCCCTGCTGGGGCTGCTGCTCTCCGTGGCCACCGTGTTTGGCCAGGAGACGCCGCCGGCCCCTCAGTCGCCGACCGAAGCGACCACGACCAACAAGTCTTCGGCGGACGGCGATCAGAATCCGCCTGACGCTACCACCGCCCCTGAGACTTCCAGCGAGATCAAGGTCGTTGGCCAGAACGTGCATGTGCAAAAAGGGGAGAAGGTCAGCCGCGTGGTGGTGACGCAGGGTTCGGCGATCATTGACGGAGAAGTCGAGGAGGACGTGGTGGTGGTCAACGGCAAGCTCCGGATCAACGGCCACGTTCACGGCAACGCGGTGGATATCGGCACGGGCCTGATACTCGGCACCGGTGCCCATGTGGGCGGCGACGCCGTGGGCATCCTCGGCGGCATCGTCCTGGGCACGAACTCACTCGTCGGCGGCGACGCCGTCGGCATCGTGGGCGGCATCACCACCCTGCCCGGGGCCAAGGTGCAAGGGGACAAGGTTCCCGTTGCCATTCCGAATTTCTCCCAACTCATGGGCCCGGACGGACTGCAACTGCCGGACTGGGTGGAGCACTCGTTCCACCAGCTCGTGCTGAAGGCACGTCCTTTGGCCTTCTCGGTGGGCTGGACGTGGGTGATGGCGGGCATTTTTGCGCTCGGCTACCTGGTGCTGCTCGCGCTTTTTCCCCGGCCCGTGGCCGCCACGGTCCAGGTACTCGATGAACGCGCCGTGACCTCGTTCCTGATGGGCCTGCTCGCGCTGCCGTTGCTTCTCTTTATCACGCTGATCCTGGTTGTGACCGGCGTGGGCCTGATCGTGGTTCCGTTCCTCTTCGCCGCCTTCGTGCTGGCGGTGCTCTTCGGCAAGGCCGCCCTGCTCTGCCACCTCGGCGGCGCCCTGTTGCGGCAGTTCAAGGGGGGCACCGCGCCATTTGCCGCCTTCGCCGTCGGCCTCGTGCTGGTGACGCTGTTCTATGTCATCCCCTTCATCGGCCTGCTCGCCTGGGCGGTGCTGACAATGTGGGGATCAGGGGCGGCACTGCTGACGCTCTTCGGCTCCTTTCGGAAGGAGCGCGCCCCCGCTGCCGCCGTCCCCGCCAGTCGTCCCGCTCCCGCCGCCAGCGCCGCAGCCATGGCCCCCGTCGCACTCGCGGTTGCGTCGGCGCCAGTTACGCACGTCACGCCGACCGCCTCAACCGCACCTACCATCTCCACCGCACCGATCCCATCGGCCGAACCCGTGATTCCGACCATGTCCACCCCCAGTGATTCGGCTGCGCCCGTCGCCGGCACCAGCCATGCGCCATACATTCCCCCGGTCACGTCCTCCGTCCCCGGCGTGCCCGAAGCGCTCACCCTGCCCCGCGCAGGGTTTGGTCGCCGTCTCAGCGCCACACTGCTGGACTGGGTCCTGCTCCTGTTTGTGGTGCACGGGCCGTTTCTGGGCTGGCTGCCGGACTGGTCCCTGTTCCACGGGCTCCTGTTCCTCGCCTATTTCGCCGGCTTCTATGTTTGGAAGGGCACCACGCTGGGCGGGCTTGTGCTCGGCCTCAAGGTGGTCCGCCTCGACGGCCGGAAGATCGATTACGCCTGCGCCCTGGTGCGCGGAGTGGGCGCGCTGTTCAGCTTCATCGTCGCGGGACTCGGCTACTTCTGGTGCGCCTGGGACCCGGAACGGCAGACCTGGCACGACAAGCTGGCCGGCACGGTCGTGGTGCGCGTCGAGAAGATGCAACCGTTGGTGTAAGGATGAAGTAGGAATTATGGATTATGAAACGGGGAAAGGGATCTGCGCGCCGGTCGCGTGCCTTCGCATCCTCCCTTCATAATTCATACTTCATCATTCATCCTTTGTTCCGGTACGGTAGTAGGCCGGGCTGCCAGCCCGGCAGGTACAGCGGGCTGCTAGCCCGCCGAAAAGCCAGAGCAGCATCCGCCGGGCTGGCAGCCCGTCGTACAGTGTCGGGCCAGCGGCCCGACCTACTGGCCCCGGTACCACTCGTAGGTGCGCCGCAACCCTTCGCTCCAGTCCACCGACGGGGTGTAAGCCAAAGCGCGTTGCGCCTCGGAAATGTCGGCGCGGGAATGCTTCACATCCCCGGCTCGTGCCGGATGCAGGACGGGGGACAATGCCCGGCCGCTGATGGCGGAGAGGCTCTGCACCAGGTCGAGCAGCGTGATGCTGTTGCCGCCGGCGACGTTGAACACCTGTCCCGCCACCTGTGATTCCGGGACTTCGACGGCAGCGAGGTTCGCCGCGACCACGTTGTCCACGTAGGTGAAGTCGCGCGACTGTGTGCCATCGCCGAAAATCACGGGCGGTTCGCCCCGGAGAAACGCGGTGCAAAAGCGCGCGATGACGCCCGAGTAGGGCGAATCAAAGGCCTGCCTCGGACCGAAGACATTGAAGTAGCGCAGTGCCACGGTGGGCAGGCCGTAGAGCTGGTGGAAGAGCTGGCCGTACCGTTCCGCCGCGTATTTTTGCAGTCCGTAGGGCGAGAGCGGATTGGGCGGCAGGCCCTCGTGCTTGGGTGACACTTCGCTGTCGCCGTAGATGGCCGACGAGGAGGCAAAGACGAAGCGCTTCACCCCGGCATCCCGCGACGCGACGAGCAGTTGCAGCGTGGCGTCGAGGTTCTGGCTGTTGCTGAGGACCGGCTCCAGCACCGACCGCGGCACACTCGGCATCGCCGCCTGGTGGAAGACCCAGTCGCAGCCGGGCAGGAGTCGCGCCAGCAATGGCCCATCGGTGACCGAGCCCTTTACCAGTTCGACCGGCGCGCCGGCCAGACGCCAGGCGAGGTTCGCCTCGCGGCCACCGCTGAGATTGTCGAGCACGGTCACATCGACACCTCGGCGCGCGAGCGCCTCCGCGAGATGGGAACCAATGAATCCGGCACCGCCGGTGACGAGAGCCTTCATGCCTTGAAGTATTTCGCGGGGTCCACCGGCACTCCCGCAAAGGTGTTGCGGGTGTCCACGATGAGCCGGGCGGCGGCGGCGACGAGCGGGTAATCCACCCCGTCATGTTTGGTGGCGACCAGCACGGCGTCAAAGCCGGCGAGGGCCTCCGCCGTGAGCCCGAGACTGCGGCGCCCGGCGTAGCGCGAGTGCTCCCGCGACGGCCGGATGACCGGGACATTGGGATCGTGATACCCGACCTCGGCCCCGGCCTGCTCCAGCAGCCCCCAAAGCACGTAGCCGGGACTCTCCCGGTCATCATCCACATTGGCCTTGTAGGCGATGCCCAGCAGCAGCACCCGCGCCCCCGACAAGGCCCGCCCTTGAGTGGCCAGCGCCTTTTCCAGCCGCGCCAGCACGTAGCGAGGCATCGCCGTGTTGATCTCTCCGGCCAGCTCGATGAAGCGCGTGTCCTGGCCGTAGCTGCGCGCCTTCCAAGTCAGATAAAAGGGGTCGATGGGAATGCAGTGGCCACCCCAACCCGGCCCGGGATAGAACGGCATGAAACCGAACGGCTTCGTCTTCGCCGCCTCGATCACCTCCCAGACGTCGATGCCCATCGCGTCGTAAACCATCTTCAGCTCGTTCACCATGGCGATATTGACCGCGCGGAAAATGTTCTCGGTAAGCTTCACCGCCTCGGCCACGCGGCAGTTGCTCACGGGCACGAGCTTGCGGATGACCCGCCCATACACTGCCAGCGCCCGGTCACGGCAGGCCGGAGTAAAGCCGCCGATGACCTTCGGGATCTCCGCCACCTGGCTGGCCGGATTGCCCGGATCTTCCCGCTCCGGCGAGAAGGCGAGATGGAAGTCGGTCCCGGCCTTCAGTCCCGAGCCGCGCTCCAGCACCTCGCGCAACTCGGTGTCCGTCGTGCCCGGATAGGTGGTGGATTCGAGCACCACCAGCATGCCCCGCCGGAGCTGCGGCGCGATCGCCTCTCCGGTCTTCAGCACGTACGAGAGGTCCGGCTCACGCCGGCCCTTGAGCGGAGTGGGCACGCAGATGATGACGGCAGCGCACTCCGCTACTCGCTGGAAATCCGTGGTGGCCGCGAAGACATCGTCCTTGCGCGCCGCCGCGATGCGCGCGGCACCGATGTGCAGGATGTAGCTCTCGCCCGCTGAAAGTTTCGCCACCTTCGCCGCGTCGATGTCGAAGCCAAGGACACGGCTGCCGCGGCTCGCGAACAGAAGCGCGAGCGGCAGGCCCACATAGCCGAGGCCGACGATGCCAATCGTCTCACCCGGCGGGTTGGATTCGGAACTCATGAGGCGAGGCCAGCCTGCCCGAGCAAAAGCCGGCGGGCGAGCCCGTAGCGCGTCGCAGTAACGACGAACAGCGAACGGCGAACAGCGTGTCCCCTTCGGATCCTCACCTTCGCCCAGACATCGGAGCCACGGCCAACACCTATCCGAGGCATAGAGAAAGCGCGCAGCCTCCTTGGGCATCCGGCGCACGCAGTTCGCCATTCGCTGTTCGCCGTTTCCTCTACGGCTTGCCGTTCGGATGGCGGGCCACGGCCGCCAGCGCGATCGCCACGCTGCCGGATTTCAGGCGGTCATCGGTGGAAGGAACGCGCTCCTTGATCACGCGCGTGATCCGGGGCACCGCGCGCTTTGCGTCCCACCGCAGATATGCCTTTCGGTAGGGACGGCGGAGATTTTTCCAAAGCTTTTTAAAGACCCACCAGCGCCCGCCGGTCCAGTACTGGATATGCCGGAAACTGCGATCGATCAGCCGGTCCGCCTCCGCCTCCGAAATGCCGGCCGCCGCCGCCAAAATCGGCGCAGTCTCCTGCCGGTAGCGCCGGTAATCTTCCGGAAAGGCGGCGTCATTGCTGATGCAGGGCGTCACCCGGCTGTCATTGGCGTCGTGCATCTGGTAGACGATGGAGGGGATCGCCAGCATCCGCTGCCGCCCCAGCAACAGCGCCATCTGGCCCATCAGCACTTCGGGAATGATGCGGCAGCGCTCGTAACAGGACGCCTTCGCGCTGGTACGGAGCATCTGCTGCAACGCGGCCGTACGGTAAACGGCGTAAAAGCTCGAATAGAAGTTTTCCGACCAGCGCAGAATCCGGTCCGCCGCCGCCGGTTCCTCGCGCGAGGGATAGGTTTCCAGATACGCCTCGGTGTCGGTCGCATGGCGGCGCACCGCCACCAGCCGCCCCATGCAGGAGGCATAGTCCGGATTCCCCTCCAGAAATTCCAGACAAGCGCACAGACCTTCCGGCAGTTGCAGATCATCGTCCGCCCACAGGCCACAGTAGGGGGTGGTGACACTCTCGACACAGCGGGCCATCTTCTCCATCAGCCCGCAGGTGTGGGACTGGAGCTCCACTCGCAGCGGCGGCCGGCAGGCCGCGACACGCATGGCATTGCGCGTGGCGTCAGGGCCGTCGCTCGAATCCGCAACCGTGATGGGAAAGGGGCATTGCACGGCCTGGGCAAAGTCGAGCAGGCGGTCCAGAAACCGCGCCCGCCGATAGGTAGGCACGACCAAGGTCAGTTGCGCCGCCGAATCAGAATTCATGCGCGGCAACTGTGGACGGCAAAAATGGCGGGACGGTCATCCGTCCCAGCGTGCGGGAACGCTTTTCGGCCTGTCAACCCGGTGGTGCCATTCCGCAGGTGCCGGCCGTAGGCTTCCGTTTCGGCCGCCGGTGCGGCAGCCTATCCACCATGACGTCCGTGCCCGTTTCCGTCTGCATGATTTCCGGTGCCGAAGCCCACCGCATCTCCCGTGCCCTGGCGAGTGTGAGCGGATGGGCGGCCGAGCTGAACGTCGTTCTCAATGAGGAGGTTGCGGACGGCACGGAGGAAATCTGCCGGCAATATGGCGCCCGCGTCTTCCGAGAGCCATGGCGGGGGCACATCGCCCAGGCCAACTCGGCGGCCGCCAAGGGGACCCAGCCCTGGATACTGGGGCTGGATGCGGACGAGGTAATCACCCCCGCCCTGAAGCAGGAGATCCAGGCAGCACTCGCGGCTGAGGCGGGCTCCCCGCGTCACGCCGGTTTTTCGATGCCGCGAATGACTTTCTATGCCGGACGTTGGATCCGCCATGGCGATTGGTATCCGGACCGCAAAACCCGGCTGTGGCGGCACGGCCAGGGGGGCTGGCATGGCGAAGACCCGCACAATTATGTGCTGGTCGAAGGCACGGTTGGCCGGCTCAAGGGCGACATACAGCACTACAGCTATGAAGACCTGCGGCATCACCTCACGAAAATCCAATTTTACAGCGACATCTTTGTCCGCCTCTCCCGGAAGGCCGGGCGCAAGGCCCCGTTGACCGATCTGGTGGTCCGTCCGCCCTGGCGCTTTTTCCGCGGCTACGTGCTCCGCCTCGGCTTCCTCGACGGATGGCAGGGATTTGTCATCGCCTGGATGACGGCTCTGCTCTCCTTCCTGAAATATGCCAAGCTGCGCGAAGCCTGCCTGAAGGATAAGTGAGCTGGTTCGGTCCGCCCGCTCCTTCGCAAAATCGCCTTCGGCTATGGAGTGCCGGGGCCAGGCGTGGCATCCTGTATCCCATGCAAAACATCCGCATCGTCCGGCCCACGGCATGAGCCCGGTCGTCCTCCATCTCAATTCCGTCCTCGCCACGGGCGGCACGGATGATCAATGCGTGCGCCTCGTGCAAGGGTTGCGACAGTTGGGAATCGGCGCGGAAATCGCCGGGCCGGATTACCGGCACTTCGGCGGCATCGTGCGCGACTCGGGCGTGCCGCTCCATGTCATCAACCGGGAAGGCCCGGCGAAGCTCCGGCTCATCTTTGCGGCGGCGAAAGTCATCCGCCAGGGCGGTCATGATATCGTCCACGGACACCATGGACGCGACCTTTGGTCCACCGTCTTCGCGGCCCGCTTCAGTGGTCGCCGGCCCAAGATCGTGCTCACCCGGCATCTGGCCAAAAGCCCCAGTTCGGGGTTCAGCAAGCGGTTCCTGCTGGGGCAGATCGACCGCATGATCTGCGTTTCGGAGTTCGTCGCCCACGTGGTGCGCGAAGGCGACCATGACCCCGCGTCGCCCGAGGCGGAGCGCCATTGGCGACCGCCGATGCACGGAGATTTTTCCAAGCTGCGCGTGATCCATGGCGGCATCGACACGGCGCGGTTCCGGCCGCGCGATGACGAGGCCGTCGCGGCGTTACGAAAGTCCTGGGGGTTGACTGGCGGCGAGTTTGCCTTTGCGATTGTGGGCGCCTTTTATGCTCCGCGCGGCAAGGGGCACCGGGAATTCCTCCGGGCCGCCGCGCTGGCCAGCAAACGCCTGCCCAACACCCGTTTTCTGGTCATTGGCCAGGGCGATCTCGAGGCCACCCTTCGCGCGGACATCCGCCAGCTCGGCCTTGCCGGCATCGCCCAGCTCACCGGGCATTGCGCCGACATGCCGGCCGCGATGAACGCGATCGACTGCCTGGTGCATCCCCAGATTGGCACCGAGGCGTTTCCCGGTGTGGTGCTGGAAGCCCACGCCTGCGGCCGGCCGGTGATCGCCTCCGCGCTGGATGGCATCCCGGAAGCCTTCAGCGCGGCGGCTCTCGGCCAGTTGGTGGTACCGGAGGACGTCGGCATCCTGGCGGAAGCCATGGTGCAGGAGGCCAGCCGCCCGCCCCTCCCATTGGTCGCGCGCGAAGGCTTTCATGCCAAGCTGGACGCGGCCTTTTCACTTCGCCGTCTGGCCGAACGCACCGCGGACGCCTACCGAGAACTGCTGGCCGGAGGACCGGGGCGATGAACGGATCACCCGGCGCCTACAGCTCCCTGCACGGCTTCGAAAGCTGGTTTGCCGCAGGCGTGCCCGTTCTGATGTATCACAAGCTGGGGCCGCGACCACGCGGCGTGCGGCTCAAAGGGCTCTACGCAAGCGAAAGCATGTTTCGCCGCCAATTGCAGGAATGGACGGCAGCGGGATTCCGCCCGGCTCCGGTAACGGATGTGGGTGGACAGCTCGGCAACCCGCAGAAGCGGGTGGTGCTCACGTTTGACGACGGGTTTGAGAACGTCCTGCGATACGGAATCCCCCTGATGCGGGAACACAGGTTCACCGCCATCCAGTATCTCGTGGCCGATCTGCTCGGGAAAACCAACGAGTGGGAGCAGCGCGAAGGCGAAGTCAGCGAGCGGCTGATGAACCCGGCCCAGGTGCGCGAGTGGATGCAGGCCGGTCACGACATCGGTGCCCATACCTGCACCCACCCGCAGCTCACGCAGATTCCGCTGGACCAGGCCCGGGAGGAAATCACCGCGAGTCGGAAAAAGCTGGAAGACATCTTCGGCGTGCCGGTGCTGCACTTCTGCTACCCCTACGGCGACTGGAATCCGGCCGTGCGCGAACTCGTCGCCGGGGCCGGCTACGAGACTGCGGTGATCACGCAAGCGGGGATAAACGAACCCGGCACCGACCGCCTGGCCCTGAAACGCTTCACGGTGCGCTATGCCTCGCGGAACTGGAAAAACCTCTGGGCAATGGTGCGGCGCCAGTTCGCCCGCTGAACGGAACCCGACAGAGCGTGTCCAATACGTCGCCGACGAATTGGGCTGGCGGGTTGCTTTGCCCGCGTGGAATCGTAGCGCACACATGACGGACTTCCTCTTGCGCCTGCTCCGACTGGGGGCCCCGTACCGCCGGCGGCTCATCCTCGGAGTGTTTTTTGGCGTGGTTGCGGGCCTGATGAGCCCGGCGCTGATGATGACGGTCCGGCTGTGCTTCAACCTGCTCTTCCCGTCCGAGGCGGCGCCGGTTTCCGGCATGGGCGTCCGGCTGCCGGGCTTTCTCCAGCCTTTGATGGCCTGGTTGGATTCGCTG
The DNA here is from genome assembly GCA_903922605.1 of uncultured Verrucomicrobiota bacterium. Lineage (GTDB taxonomy): Bacteria > Verrucomicrobiota > Verrucomicrobiia > Limisphaerales > UBA9464 > CAIVQB01. Next base: position 63,333 of record CAIXUG010000056.1, on the reverse strand, counting down.
ATGCCCCACGCGGAGCACCGGCCTGATCCCGGCCTGGTGGCGCTCGCCATCACGCTCATCCCGCTGGTGATGCTGGTGCGCGGCGCGGCCAACTACCTCAACGCCTACCTGCTCAACTGGGCGGCCATCCGGGCCATCAATGACCTGCGGACGCGCCTGTTCGACCACCTCCACACGCTGTCGTTCGACTTCTTCAACCGCTCCAGCACCGGCGAGCTGGTGTCGCGCATCTCCAACGACACCCTCCAAATGAGCATGGTGCTCAGCACCTCGCTGGGAATCATCATCACCAAGCCCATCGAGATCATCTCGCTGGTCATCTTCCTCGTCAGCCAGCAGCCCCGGCTCACCCTCATTTCCATGACGGTGCTGCCGCTCTGCATCGTGCCGATGACCATTTACAGCCGGAAAATCCGGCGGAGCGCCGAGGGCATCAGCGACGAGATGGCGCAGCTCTCGAACGTCATGCAGGAAGCCTTCACGGCCAACCGCGTGGTCAAGGCCTACAACATGGAGGCGGAGGTGGGATCGCGGTTCCGCCGGGTCGCCGGCCGCTATTTCGGTTTCTGGATGCGCGCGATCCGGGCGGCCGAACTGCCCGGCCCCATCATCGAAACCTTCGGGGCCATCGGCGTGGCGATTGTGTTCCTGATCATCGCCCGCGAAACGAAGGCGCCCATGAAGGCCGGCGACTTCATCTCCTTTGTCGGGTCGCTCTTCCTGCTGTACCAGCCGATCAAGCTGCTTTCCCGCCTCCAGGGCGACCTGCAGCGCGCCCGGTCGGCCGGTGACCGCATTTTCGCGCTGCTGAACACCCGGCCCACGGTCGCGGACCCCGCCACACCGAAACCGCTGAAAGCAGCAGGCGCAGACATCGTGTTTGACCACGTGAGCTTCAGCTACGGCGAGAAGGCGGCGCTCACGGAGTTCAACCTCACGATCAAGGCCGGCCAGGTCGTCGCGTTGGTGGGCCAGAGCGGTTCCGGCAAGACGACGGTCACCAACCTGCTCCTGCGGTTCATGGATCCGGCGAAGGGCTCCGTCCGCATTGGCGGAGTCGATCTGCGGGAGGTCGCACAGCATGATCTGCGCTCGCAGGTCGCGGTCGTCTCGCAGGAGGTGGTGCTCTTCAACGAGAGCATCCGGCAGAACATCGGCTATGGGCGCGCGGGTGCCACGGCGGCCGAGATCGAACAGGCGGCCCGGCAGGCGCACGCCCACGAGTTCATCCTGGAAAACCAGGAAGGCTATGACTTCGTCGTCGGCGAAAAAGGCGTCACCCTTTCCGGCGGCCAGCGGCAGCGCATCGCCATCGCCCGCGCCATCCTGCGCAATGCGCCGATCCTGGTGCTGGACGAGGCCACCAGCGCGCTCGACAACGAGTCGGAGCGGGCCGTGCAGGGGCAGTTCGACCAGCTCATGCAGGGACGCACCACGCTGTGCATCGCCCACCGCCTGTCCACCATCCAGCACGCGGATGTGATCGTCGTCATGGATCAGGGACGCATCGTCGAGACCGGCCGCCACGCCGAACTGCTGGCGCGCAACGGCGTTTACCGCAAGCTGCACGACCTCTCGTTCCAGACCCCGGCAAGTTAGCCAGGGGCAGGTGGTGCCTTCGCGACACTTGCCTGCTCATGCTCTTGCTCTTGCTCGCGCGAAACAGAGCAGGAGCAGGAGCAGGAGCATGAGCAGGATTAAGACACTGACCGTCCGCAGCCAGGGTACTGGGATGGCCCGATGAAATCGCCCTCCTGCCTCAGGGCCGCTGAATTCCGCCTTGCCGAGTCGCGTCGGTTCCCGCGCACTTCCGACATTGCATGAAATACCTCCCGTCATTCCGTACCCTCATGGTCGCCGCGGCGACCTTGGCCACCCTTGCCCTCAGCGCCGCCCCCATCCCGGCGGAGAACCGCATCGGCGGCATCGCCATCGGCTGCCAGGCCTACAGCTTCAACCGGTTCACCCTCTTCGAGGCCATCGAAAAGACCGAGCAGACCGGCAGCAAGGTCATTGAGTTCTTCCCCGGCCAGGCCCTCAGCCCCGACCAGCGCACCATCAAGTGGGACCACAACGCCAGCGACGAGGTGATCGCGCAGGTGAAGGCCAAGCTCGCGAAGCACGGCATCCGTGGCGTGAACTACGGCGTCGTGGGCATCCCCAGTGACGAGGCGGGCGCCCGGAAGGTTTTCGAGTTCGCCAAGAAGATGGAGCTCTACGGCATCACGACCGAATCCACGGAGTCCATCGACATCATCGACAAGCTGGTGAAGGAGTATGACATCCGCGTCGGCTACCACAACCACCCGCGCCAGGCGAACAACCCGAACTACAAGGTCTGGGACCCGAACTACATCCTCGCGCTCGTGAAGGATCGCGACCCGCGCGTCGGCTCCTGCGCCGACATCGGCCACTGGCAGACCAGCGGCCTGAAGCCGGTGGACTGCCTCAAGATCCTCGAAGGCCACATCATCTCGATGCACGGCAAGGAACGCCCGGCCCTCGGCCCCGGCCAGCATGACGTGCCGTTTGGCGCGGGTGGCTCGGACATGGCCGGCGTGCTGGCGGAGCTGAAGCGCCAGAACTTCGTCGGCAACATCAGCGTCGAGTACGAGTACAACTGGGACAACTCGGTGCCCGACATCGCGCAGTGCGTCGGCTTCGTCCGCGGCTGGGCGGCGACGCATTGAAGCCGTGACAGGCGGAGCCGGGCCGGCTTAAGTGGGCTCGTTCATGGAGGCGAATTAACCATGAAACGCAAACTTACCGGCCCGGTCTGCCTGCTGATTCTGACCACCGCACCGCTTCTTGCCGACGAATCGTCGCGCAGTCGCCTGGAGGATTTCCGAACTCCCATCCTGTAGGCGCACCCAGTCACCGCCGCCGTCACGGCGGCAGAACCGGAGACGGCGATCTACCTCACGGAGCTGACGGCAAACCACCCTCCACCCCGCCTGTCCCTGGAACCGGCGGGCGTCTCGTTGGGAACCGAATTATCCACCGGCACCCACTCGTCCTCCTACTCCGGCTCAGTGCTCATGGAGAAACAGATGGAGAAAATCCGGGCCGACTGGACGGCCCAGGATGCGGCCCGGCTGGAACGCGCGCACCTCGAGGAGATACCCGTCAATCGCGCCATGTATTTTGTCTTCCCGGAGGCCCAATCGTACCCGTTGGGCCATACCAAGGTCGGCGGCGGCCTTATCAACGCCATCAACCAACGGAACCCGTTCTGCCTGCTCGATCAGTTTTTCTTCCTCTGGAGCTTTTAAAGCTGCTTCATCTTGAACATGTGCCCCCGGATAGTCGTCTATGACGGCATCATGTTGGCAAAGCACAGAATGATGAGGCGTTGGGTGGCGCTGTTGGGGATCGTCGGCCTGAGCTGGCTGGCGCTTGATTATGCCTCGCAATCGGCAACCAACGCGCCCGAAACGAAGCCCGCCCTCTCCTTGTCGGTTACGGTCCACGATGTGGCGGAGGTTTCCGCGCCCTCCCCGCTGACGGTGGAAAATACCGGCTTTGATTCCACCCCTGCCTCCGTCCGCAGCAACCGGCTGCTCGCCGACTGGAATAACTGTGACCAGTCGCGCTGGATCACCTCCCCTTGGATTTCGCTGCTTACCGGCGTCGTGGACCCGCTCTTCAGCAAGTCCGATGGTCTGCGCTTTTACAGTCCCAACACCCTGGACTCCTTCCGCGACTCGGTGCGTCGCCCGGCTTCGTTCGCAGTTTCCGGCGGGCTGAAGTTCTCCCGGTCGTTCTGAGGGCCGGACCAAACCGTTGGCAGACCAAAAATCCCGGTGGGACGAGCGTCCTCGCGAGCCGGGGCCACCCAGGTTTGAGGCGGCACGGCTCGCGAGGACGCTCGCCCTACCAAGCCCTCGGTCCACAGGCCAACCACCCTGGAAAGATGGGCCCGGCTTCCGGCCGGGTTAAAATCATCCGTTGACCCCCCGACTGCCGCCATTAGGCTCCGCGCGTTTATTGCGAATTGATTTGGTAACTGATTAACGAAAACAATCCTATGGCAGTCAAAGTAGCTATCAATGGTTTCGGCCGCATCGGCCGTCTGGTGTTCCGCGCGCTGGTCGAGCAGGGCCTCGTCGGCAAGGACATCGAAGTCGTCGCCGTTGGCGATATCGTCCCGGCGGACAACCTCGCCTATCTCCTCAAGTACGACTCCACCCAGGGCCGCTTCGCCGGCACGGTGAGCAGCAAGAAGTCCGCGGTCGACAAGGCCGAGGACGACGTGCTCGTGGTCAACGGCGCCGAGATCCACGTGGTCAGCGCGAAGAGCCCGGCGGAACTGCCCTGGGCCAAGTTCGGCGTGGACATCGTGATCGAGTCCACCGGCCTCTTCACCGACGCCGACAAGACCAACCCCAAGAGCGCCTACGGCCACATCGTCGCCGGCGCCAAGAAGGTCATCATTTCCGCGCCCGCGAAGAACGAGGACATCACGATCGTGATGGGCGTCAATGACAGCAAGTACGACGCGGCGGCCCACCACATCATCTCCAACGCGAGCTGCACCACGAACTGCCTCGCGCCGGTCGTGCATGTGCTCCTGAAGGAAGGCTTCGGCATCGAGGAAGGCCTCATGACCACCGTCCATGCCTACACCGCCACGCAGAAGACCGTGGACGGCCCGAGCAAGAAGGATTGGAAGGGCGGCCGCACTGCGGCGCAGAATGTCATCCCCAGCACCACCGGCGCGGCCAAGGCCACGGCGCTGGTCTGCCCCGAGGTAAAGGGCAAGCTCACCGGTGTCGCCTTCCGCGTGCCGGTGCCCACCGTCTCCGTGGTGGACCTCACGGTCCGCACCGTGAAGGAAACCTCCCTCGCCGAGATCAACGCGGCGATGAAGAAGGCCAGCGAGACCTACCTCAAGGGCATCCTCGACTACACCACCGACGAGGTCGTCAGCAGCGATTTCATCCACGACAAGCACAGCTCCATCTATGACGCCGGCTCCGGCGTCGGGCTGAACAGCCGCTTCTTCAAGCTCGTGAGCTGGTACGACAACGAGTGGGGCTACAGCAACCGCGTCGGCGACCTGCTGCGGCTCATCATCGCCAAGGGGCTGTAAGCCACCGGTGACAATCTGATGCAAACGGCGGTCCGGTCACGGGCCGCCGTTTTTTGTGATTAAAAACAATTTTAATTTCCGCGTGCCGAATTAAAAAACCGGGGCGCTTTTAAAATTTCAGTTCCCGAAATCAAATTTCCCCAGGATGCAGACCCGCAAACCCGCCCTCGGCTTCATCTTCATCACGCTGCTGCTCGACATCCTCGGCTTCGGGCTGGTCATCCCGATCCTCCCGAAGCTCATCGAGCAGTTGCAGGGCGGCAACACCTCCTCGGCCGCGCACCTGTACGGCGCGCTCACCGGCGTGTATGCGCTGATGCAGTTCCTGTGCGCCTCGGTGCTCGGGAGCCTGTCGGACCGCTTCGGCCGCCGGCCGGTCATCCTGGTGTCGCTGTTCGGCTCGGCGGTGGACTTCCTGTTCATGGCGCTCGCGCCGAACGTGCCGTGGTTCTTCATCGGCCGCGTCATCAACGGGATCAGCGGCGCCAACATCACCACCGCCACGGCCTACATCGCCGATATCAGCCCGCCGGAAAAGCGGGCGGCCAACTTTGGGATCATCGGGGCGGCGTTTGGCGTGGGCTTCATCCTTGGGCCGGCGCTGGGCGGCTGGCTGGGCGAGTACAACCTGCGTCTGCCGTTCTTCGTGGCGGCCGGGCTGACCTTTGCCAACTGGCTCTACGGCTACTTCGTGCTGCCCGAATCGCTCGCGCCGGAAAACCGCCGCGCGTTTTCCTGGAAGCGGGCCAACCCGGTCGGTTCGCTGACCGCGCTCGGTCACTATCCGCTCGTGCTGCGGCTCGCGGTGTCCCTCTTCCTGATCAACATCGCCCAATTCATGCTGCACAGTACCTGGGCGCTCTACACCGCCTACCGCTACAGCTGGTCGCCCAAACAGGTCGGGCTTTCGCTCGCCTTCGTCGGCCTGATGACCGCGCTGGTGCAGGGCGGGCTCACCCGTCGGATCATGCCCAAACTGGGCGAACGCCGGGCAATTCTGATCGGTTTCAGCATCTCATCGGTGTGCTACCTCGGCTATGCGTTCGCGCCGTATGGCTGGGTCATCTACATCGTGCTCGCCTTCGGCTGCCTTGCGGGCATCGGCGGACCGGCCACACAGGGGCTCATCTCTCGCAACGTGCCCGCGAACGAACAGGGCGCGGTCCAAGGCGCGTTGACCAGCCTCTCCAGCCTGGCGCAGATCATCGCCCCGCTCGTGTCCACGAACCTCTTCGGCTGGTTCATCGGGCCCAGCGCCCCGGCCCATCTGCCCGGCGTAGCCTTTATCCTCTCGTCGGTAGTGACGGTCGTTGCCCTGGTGCTGGCGGTCCGTTCGTTTCAGGACCATGCCGTGCCGGTGACTCCGGCACCGGCGGTGGGTTGAAGTCCGGCCGGAATGTTTCCGGCCTTTTCATTTGCCTCGGCCCATGTTGGTTTGGAGGCATGAAATTCCCCGGGCGCCAAGGTCTGCTCCGGAGGCTGGCGTGGTCAGCTCTCTGCCTGTCGTTGGTCTTGCCGGCCAAAGCGGCCCTCCCCTCCCTCGGCGAACCGGCCCCGCCGTTCCAATTGGAAAAGCTGCTCCAAGCGCCCACGAATGCGCCCACCCGGCTGGCGGATTTCCACGGCTCGGTGCTCGTCCTTGAATTTTGGGCCACTTGGTGCGGCCCCTGCGTCGAGTCCATTCCCCACCTCAACGAACTGGCCGACCAGTTTCGCGACCGGCCGGTGAAGTTCCTCGCGCTCACGGATGAAAACGAGCAGGTCGTCCGCGCCTTTCTCAAACGCCGACCAGCCCACACGTGGATCGGGCTGGATGGCGTGGGCCAGTCCGTGCGCGATAGCTATGGTGTCACCGGTATCCCCACCCTCTTTCTGATCAGCCGCGAGGGCATGATCGCGGCGATCACGCATCCCGGAGGATTGCAGGCGGAGCATATCGAAGAGGTGCTCACCTCGGGGAAATGCTCGCTGCCTCCGCCCCCTTCGATACCGCCCGCGTCCGCCGTGGCCCAGACGCTTCCGCTCACCGATGCGCCGGCGCTCTTCGAAGTCTCCGTCCGCCGTTCGGGCCCCCTTCCGCCCGGAAGGGGTTTCAATGCGTGGCAACTCTCGGACGATCGCTGTGACCTGATCGGCCGATGGGCCAGTGTCGAGACGGCCATCAACCGGGTCTTCGGCATCCCGGCCCAGCGCCTGCTGGTGCATGGCGCGATGCCGAAGGGCGAGTATGACTTCGTTTTTCGCGCTCCACCCGGCCATGCCGCCCGGCTGGAAGCGGCCTTCACCGAACTGCTGCGATCCACTTTTGGCCTGACCGTCACCCGCACCAACCTCGAGCAGGAGGTTCTGGTCCTCCGGAGCCCCGGCCCCACCGGTCCCGGTTTGGCCGACGTGAATCCCTCAGCCCCCGGTACCGGGAGCGATGGGTGGGGGGAATTGAACTATCACCGGAGCGAGGTGAAGTCGGTCGCCGCCTTTCTCGCCGACCGGGTTCATATGCCCGTGCTGGATGAGACAGGCCTGACCAACCGCTTCGACATCCGGCTGAAATGGGAGCTGTCGGCGGCGGAGCGGTTGGTGGTCGAGTGTGATCGTCGGGCCCTGATGTCCCTCACCGGCGATCTGCCACCTGAACAGGCTGCGAAAATGAACCCGGAAGCGCGGCGGTTTGTGGATTTCGTGCACGGAACGCTGTCGGAAACCGAGGCTGCCTTGCTTTCGCCAGCGGAGCGCGAACAGGCGGCCGTGGCGCGCGCCGAATTGCTCAAGCCCGTCGCGCAACGTTTTGCCCCGGACCCGGCCAAGCTCATGAAGGCGACGGAAGATCAGCTCGGACTGAAATTCACCCGCGAGCAGCGTACCCTGCCCCACTGGGTGGTCGAACCGGTGTCGGCTCCGGATTCCGCGCGTTGAATTTGAGTCGCGTTTGCCGCGTCGGCGAAACACGTTCTCCTTTGTCCCTCGAATTATGAACACAGCGCCGCTTCGCCTCGCCTTCATCTTCCTTTCCGTCCTCACCGCCGGCGCCTTGAACGCCGAAGAATACAAGCTCGGCCCCGAATCCACCGAGCGCGCCCCCGGCGTGCCCAAGGGCCGCGTCGAGAAGTTCCAGTACACGGAGTCGAAGGTCTTTCCCGACACGACGCGCAACTGCTGGATCTACATCCCCGCGCAGTACGACGGCTTCAAGCCCGCCGCGCTCATGGTCTTTCAGGATGGTGGCGGTTACGTGAGCGAGACGGGCGGCCAGCGCGTGCCCATCGTCTTCGACAACCTGATCGCCAAGGGCGAGATGCCGGTGACCATCGGTGTCTTCATCGACCCGGGCGTGCGCACCGCGCCCGATTCTTCCGCGGCCGGGGCGAACAACCGGAGCAACCGCAGCTTCGAGTACGACTCGCTCGGCGGTGCTTATGCGAAGTTTCTCATCAGCGAGTTCCTGCCCTACGTCACGCAGAAGTACGGTGTGAAAATCACCGACGATCCCGAGCTGCGCGCCACCTGCGGCATGAGCAGCGGCGCGATCTGCGCCTTCACGGTCGCGTGGGAGCGGCCCGACCAGTTCCGCAAGGTGCTCTCGCAGATCGGCAGTTTCACCAACATCCGGGGCGGCAACGTCTATCCCTCGTGGATCCGCAAGACGGAACGCAAGCCCATCCGCGTGTTCCTGCAGGATGGTTCGAATGACCTCAACAACCTCCATGGCAACTGGCCGCTCGCGAACCAGGAGATGGCCAGCGCGCTCGGCTTCATGGGCTACGACTACCAGTTCGTGCTCGGCACCGGCAGCCATAGCGGCACGCACGGCGGCGTGATCCTGCCCGACACGCTCCGCTGGCTCTGGCGGCCCGCGCTGGCCGAACTGCCCAAGCCCCTGACGAAGGACAACCTCGGCGGCGACGAGGCCCTCTCCAAGGTGCTCGCCGATGGCGGCAAACCCGGCGACTGGGAACTCGTCGGCGAGGGCTATGGCTTCACGGATGCGGCGTGCGGTGACGCCGAGGGCAACTTCTACTTCAGCGATCTCGGCAAATCATTGCTCTACCGCGTGGGTGCCAATGAGACCAAGCCCACCGTCTGGCTCGAAGGCGGGCCGAAAATCAGCGGCCTCAAGTTCGGTCCGGACGGCAAGATGTACGCCTGCGTGCAGGGCACGGGCACCAACAACGTGAAGCGCATCATCGTCATTGATCCTGCCACGAAGCAGATCGAGACCGTCGCCACGGATGTGCAGCCGAACGACCTCATCGTCTCCAAGGGCGGCTGGATCTACTTTACCGATACGGGCGCAGGGGAAGTCGTCGGCTTGCCCACGAGCGCGCGCAACCTGAACCGTCCGCACCCCGTCGCGGGCGGCATCAACAAGCCCAACGGCATCGGCCTCACGCCCGACCAGCGCCAGCTTGTCGTCAGCGAGTACGGCGGCACCAACGCATGGACCTTCCTGATCGCGGACAACGGCTCCCTGCGCGGCGGCGAGAAGAACATGGAACTGCGCGCCCAGGTCGGAAAGACCGAGAGCGGCGGCGACGGCCTCACCACCGACGCCCAGGGCCGCGCCTGGATCACCAGCAACCTGGGCATCCAGATGTTCGACGCCAACGGTCGCATGGGCGGCATCGTGTCGCGCCCGCAGGAAAAGGGCACCGTGAGCTGCGCCTTCGCCGGCCCCGGCCGCAGCTACCTCTACGTGTGCAGCAGCGACAAGGTATACCGCCGCAAGACCCTCGTGGAGGGTGCGAAGGTGCCGTAAGTCCGCATGCGCAGATTAGTTGGCCAGCTGTTTGTATTTGTCGTCATCCTGGCCCTGCTGGCTGGGTTATGCGATCGGTTATGGCGTTCACATGTGGCGCAACGCGAACTGGGCGAACCCCGTGTCGGCTCGGAATCGCTCAGCCGTTGGCTGTTGGATAACCCCTACTTGGAGCCGGATACGGCGGCCCAAGCGACGCTGGCTCGCGCGGGCGGGAGCGCAGTGCCCGTTTTGGTGCGGGTAGCTGAACAGGGTCTGTCACCGCTTGAACTTCGCTTTTTCCAGCTCTGGCAAAACTGGCAAAACCATCTGCCCCCTGCCCTTCGAAAGGCGACCGGCCGCTGGATCACGGCTGACCCCAACCGATCGGCCAAGGTGATGCTGTTGCTCGGCAACCTCGGCCCCGAGGCTTCCAATGCCGTGCCTACACTCCTACGTCTGGCCCGGGTTGATTTCATGGGTACCGGACAGCACGCCCGGATCGCCCTGTTGAAGATTGCACCGCACGATCCGGAAGTTCGTGCGCTGGAACTGGCCTGGCTGAGCTCGAACTCGCTCCTTGCCTCCTACTACTTTCAGGAGGCGCACTGCACCTATCCGGAAGCGCCACCGATCCTGCTCCGAAAGCTCATCGCCGACCCGGGCGGGACCGACAATGAGCTGCTGGCTTTGACCCAATACGGAGCGGCTGCTTCCAACGCGCTGCCAACCGTGCGAACGCTGTTCCACGCCGGAAAAGGAAATGCCCTTTCTGTCATGCTCGCCATGGGGCCGCCAGCGGCACCGGCCGCCGAGGAACTGGCAGCGTTGCTGGGGGGCACGGAAAGCATGGATCTGCGGATTTTGGATGGCCTGCGCCGCATCGGTCCGGGAGCCGCCATTACTTTGCCGCGCGTTGAGCCTTACCTGACCGCGACCAATCCGGTGACCCGCCTGCTGGCCGAAGCCACCATCGCCAGTCTGCGCGGTGAACCTACCGCCGTTCTGCCCAGTTTCCAACGGGCCTTGGAAGCGCACCGATCCTTCGGCACTCCTTACGACATTAGCTTTCCCCTATTAGACGACCACGTCGTTTATCCCCTTGGCTCGCGGGGGATGGCGTGCTGGTTTGCCGGCGAAATGGGCCCGTCCGCAGCACCGGTTCTGCCCTCTCTGGAAGCCTGCTTTGACGATGAGCATGAGCAGCTGAGAGTTCTGGCGGCCTGGGGGCATTGGCGGATCGCTCACCAGGCCGAAAAGGTGCTTCCTGTTTTGCGGGCTGTCCTGCGGGTACCGGACCCTCCGGTCCGAGAACTGGCGATTTGTGCTCTGATCGAAATTGGGCCTCCCGCTGCGGCCGCCGAGCCCGAGCTGCGAGCAATCCGGACAGCCGATCTGGAGACGCGCCGGCTGGTGAACTTGGCCCTCACGAAAATCCATCAGGATGGGCATTAATTTGCAGGAATCTCCGGCCGAATCGGCCATGCTGGCGCCCTCAGCATGAGTTCGCCCGTCACACCGTCTGCTGGCAGCCAGGCCGACGACCCCTCGTCGGACGCGGTCCTGTTTGATTCCACGCTGGGCCAGCTCACGCACGCCTCGCGCGCCGATGACGCGGTCAGCGGGGTCATCCGGTTCGCGGTCATCGCCGCCAGCATTCTGGGCCTGACCGCACTGGGCGTTGCCATCCACCGGTTCTGGCTGGGCGAGCTGATCGACGCGCAGCTCGGACTGGCCGGCAACGGGCTCTACACGGAGGCGCTGGTGTTCCTGTGCCTCGGGGTCGCCGCGCACGCCGCGTTCCGCCGGCAGTCCACCGAAAGCCTGGTGGCCGCCGCCGGGCTCTATGTGCTGCTCGGTTTCGTGTTCGCGCAGTATCACGTCGCCTACCTGGCCGGCGATGCGGCGGTGGTCCTGCGGCCCTCCTGGAGCGCCATCGTGCTGCTCGTGTTCGTGCTGCTGGTGCCCGGCCCGCTCATCTACCACTTCGGGCTGCTGGCCTTCATGGCCCTGGTCACCCCGTGCTCGACCACCGTGTGGCTGCTGCTGGGCAAGACCGCCGACTTTCCACATCCGCACCCCCCGGCAGTCCTCATCCAGCGCATGGTTGTCTCCCTGCTGCCGACGTGGATCTGCATCATTGTCGGCGCGGCCATCGCGCTGCACCGCGACCGCGAGCGCCGCCGCTGGCGCGTGCTCGCCGAGCAGCTCCACTCCGCGCGCGGCAAGCTCAAGGAACTGGGCGCCTACGCGCTCGAACGCCGGCTTGGCGTGGGCGGCATGGGCGAGGTCTGGCAGGCCACACACCGCATCCTGGCGCGACCGGCGGCGATCAAGCTCATCAGCTCGAAGTTCCTGCTCGAACAGGCTGCCAACCCGGCGGATGTCGAACGTTACCTCGGGCGCTTCCTCCAGGAGGCCAAGGTCACGGCGCGGCTCACCTCCTCCCACACCGTGCAGGTGTATGACTACGGGCGCGCCGAGGACGGCCAGCTCTATTACGTGATGGAACTGCTGCAAGGGGCCGATCTCGCGCGCGTGGTGAAGACACGGGGGCCGCTGCCGCCCGAACGCGTGGTCCACTGGCTGAAGCAGCTCTGCGATTCCCTGTCGGAGGCGCATTCGCTCGGGCTCGTCCACCGGGACCTGAAGCCGGCGAACATCTTCCTCTGCCACCAGGGCGCGCATCAGGAAATCGTGAAGCTGCTGGATTTCGGTCTCGCCCTTACCCGCCGCCGGCACGGCCCGTCGCCTTCCAGTCTGGCGGATTCCGGCACCATCACCGGCTCGCCGCACTTCATGGCCCCCGAACAGGCCCGCGGCGACGAGGATATCGACGGTCGCGCCGACCTCTATGCACTCGGCTGTGTCGCCTGGTTTCTGCTGACGGGCGAGCATGTCTTCGCGACCACCGATGTCCACGAGACGATGCAGGCGCAGCAGGAGGAGGAGCCGCGCCGCCTCCAGTCCGTGAGTCCCGTGCCGCTGCCGCCCCGTCTGTGTGCGCTCGTCCACTGGCTGTTGGCGAAGAATCCGGACGAACGTCCGCAGTGCGCCGATGAGCTGGCCGCCGAACTGGTCTCCCTGGGGCTGCCCCGACCGGAGGGGCACATCCTCACCGCCGAGCTGCTGAGCGCCACCGCCGAGCACGATTACGCGGCCGAACCCACGCTGGTGCTGGTGAACCCCAGATCCCCAGCCACTTGAGCGCGGAGCGCGGAGCGACAAGCCTGCGGAGCGCCGGTCTCCGACCCGGCGCGTGCTGATTCGCAAGGCGGATCGTTTGTTGGGACGCAACGGCTGTGCGAGGAACGCGGAGCGACGCGCCGGGTCGGAGACCGGCGCTCCGGCCCGAAAGCGGAAGCTTACCCCCCGATGCAGCTCATGGTGCGTGCGGGCTGCACAAAGTCCGGCTGCCCGATGCGATGGCCGGCCTCCTTGTCCGCGACCAGCCCGCCCAGGCGCTGCGCGATCGCCGCGTCATCGGCCCCGCCCCGCAGCAGCGGCTTGAGGTCGTGCTCACCGACGCTGAAGAGGCAGGTGCGGAGCTTGCCATCGGCGGTGACCCGGAGCCGGTTGCAATGGCCGCAGAAAGGTTCCGTGACCGGCGCGATGATGCCCACCTCGCCGCGACCGCCGGCAAATTTCCAGCGGCGCGCGGTCTCAGCGGGATTGCCTGACTGATCGACCGGGAGCAGCTCAAAGCTCTCGCTCAGCCGCGCCAGAATTTCCCGCCCGGGCACGACGAGGTCGCGCTTCCACGCATGGCCGGAATCCAGCGGCATGAACTCGATGAACCGCAGGCTCAGGTCGCGTTCGCGCGCGAACGCGGCCAGCGGGACCAGTTCGTGGTCGTTGAGCCCGCGGATGACCACGGCATTGACCTTCACCGGGGCGAAGCCCAGCGCCTGTGCCTGCGCGATGCCGGCCAGCACCTCCGCCAGCCCGTCGCGACCGGTCATCTTGCGGAAGTTCACCGGATCGAGCGAATCCATGCTGAAGCTCACGCGCCGCAGGCCGGCGGTCCGCAGCGCCTCGGCATGGCGGGCGAAAAGGAAACCGTTCGTCGTCATGGCCAGGTCACGCACGCCCGGGATCACCGCGAGCTTCGCGATCAGTTGCGGCACATCCCGGCGCAGCAGCGGTTCGCCACCGGTGACCCGGATCTTTTCCACGCCCAACCCGACAGCGATGCGCACCAGACGCTCGATCTCCTCGAAGCTCAGCAGGTGCGCCTTGGGCTTCCATTCGTAGCGGATCGGCGTGAGCGCGACCGGCTGCGGATTCCGCAGGGCGTCGTGGCGGCTGCGGTAGAAATTGGCCGCCTCCTCGGTCTCCGGGAGGCAGTAGAGGCAGCGGAAATTGCAGCGGTCGGTGATGCTGACCCGGAGGTCACGCATCACCCGGCCGTGGGAATCCTGCAACAGCGCCGCTGTCATGTATCTCCGCGCAAGGTAGCGCAGAGTTGCACTCTGCTGTATCGCAGGTTTTCAACCTGCGCGGGGTGGGGATTTCCCGGAAGTTCCGAAACAGGTGACGCCCTGCCGACTGCAAGTCGGCGATACAGCAGAGTACAACTCTGCGCTACCCCCGCACCAAGCCTCTCCGGACTCACTTCGGCGGCGCGGCGGGCGCGTTGGTCGTGGCGTTGACCTTGGTGGAGCCGTCGTTGCCGATCTCGGCGTTGATCTGCGCGCCCACGGCGTTGGTCGTGCGGGGACCGGGCGAATGGATGCCCTCGTTCAGGACCTGCGCGCCTTTCTTGTCGAAGCCATAGAGGCCGCGGCGGATGAAGTCGAGGCGGTTGGCAATGCTCAGCTCCTCCTTGAGCTTACGGACCTGATCCCGCAGCACCGCGAGGTCGTTGAACTTGCGTTCCAGGTCGGCCTTCTCGGCGAGGAGCCGTTTGAGCTCCTTCTGCAACAGTTCGCGGTCGCCCTCGCTGGCGGCGAGCTTGCGTTCGGTCTCCTTGATCAGGTCGCCGAGGCTGCCGATCTGCGTGTTGAGCCCGTCCATCTTCTTGGTCAGGTCGTCCTTCTGGCCTTCCAGCTCGGTGATCTTGGCGTTGCGCTCCTCGATGTCGGCCTTGGCCTTTTCGGCGGCGGCCTTGGCATCGGCCTCCGTTTTGGCGAGGTCAGCGGTGACGGAGGTCCACTTGTTCGAGAACTGGAGCAGCTCGCTCTCGCGCTCGACGATGTTCGTGCTGAGCTTGACGTTCACCGTCTTCTGCTCGGCGAGAAACGACTCCGTGCTGACCAGCTTGTTCGAGATGGAACCGATGGTGTTCGCGGCGACGGTCCGGTCCTCCGCGGCCTGCTTGCTCGTCATGAACCAGCCCACGCCCAGTCCGAGCGCGACGAGCAACAACACAATGCCGAATGTTTTAGCATTCATAAGTCAGGGTAACACTGCTTCCGTCCTCCGCCCTTGGCAAGGGCGGCTTCAACATCTCTGCAACTTGGCCGGCCTCATTGGTTTTGCTGACCATGGTTTTGCCGAACACCGCCGTTCTGATGTCCTGCCGGCTTGCGGTCGGACCCACAAAAGCTAGCCTGCATTCATGGAAATTCCCGACCGCACGGGGGTGATGATCCTCGGCGGCTGCAACCTGTTTCCCCAGTCCCTGTTCCCGCTGTTCATCTTCGAACCGCGCTATCGGACCATGCTGGCCGAGGCGCTCCATACGGACCGGATGTTCTGCCTGGCGATGCAGAAGCCGGGGGTTTCCCGGGAGACACCCTGTCAGGTCGCCGGTCTCGGCCTCGTCCGCGCCTCCGTGCTGAACGAGAACGGCACCTCCAATCTGGTCTTGCAGGGGCTGATCCGCGTGCGGCTGGGCAAGGCCGTGCAATACAAACCCTACCGCAAGCATCTGATTGAGCCGCTGGAATCCGAAGCGCCGGACAGCCTTGTGGTGGATGCGCTGGTGGCGCGCGTGCTCGATCTCGTCGAGGCCCGCCTGCAGCTCGGCACGCGGCTGCCGTTGGCCCTGCTGCAGCAGCTCGCCGGCGGAGTGACGAAGGACAAGCTGGATGTCGCCGCCTGCCTCAAGACTTTGCGCAGCATCGAGGATCCTGGCGCGCTGGCCGATTTCGTCGCGACCATGCTGCTCACCGATGGGCTCGCCCGGCAGGTGATCCTGCAGAGCGTGGACATCGAGGAGCGACTCAAACATCTCGTGCACTTCATGCTGGGCGAAATCGCCCGGGCCGAAAAGAGTTCCCAGCCATGACCGCATCAACCCCTCCCTTGGACGAAGACGCGCTGAAGGACGCCAGCCCGGCGGAAATCCATTCCGCCCTGTTTGAACAGCTGGTGACCGGCCACGCCCAGATGACGCTGACGTTTCTGGGCCGCTTGCCGAATCCTCAGACCGGCAAGCCGGACGAAGTCAACGCCGAGGCGGCCAAAATGTTCATCGACCAGCTCGAAATGCTGGAGGCCAAGACCAAGGGCAATCTCTCCGCCGAGGAAACCCGCCTGCTCACCCATTCACTGAACTTCACCCGCATGGCCTTTGTGGAGGTCATCGAGGCACAGGCGACCGGCCAGCCGGAAGCCCCCGCCAATCCGCCCGCCGTCACACCGCCAAAAACCTGACCTCGTTGCCGTCCCAACCCTCCTGCCGCCATGAAACTGTTCCTCTGCCTCATCGCCTGGTGCCTGCTGCTGGTCGTGTGCTGGCCGCTCGCGCTGCTGGCGCTGGTGCTGTTTCCCCTGGTGTGGCTCATTGCCCTGCCCTTCCGGCTCGCGGGCATTGTGGTCGGGGCGGTTTTCGCCCTCCTCAAGGCAGTGCTTTATCTGCCGGCCCGGCTGCTCAGCCCCGGTCGTCGTCCCGCCTGAGCCCCGCCCATGCGGAAGTACCTGCACGTTTTCGCCATCGGTATCCAGAACACGCTGGTTTACCGCGTGAACTTCTTCTTCCGGGCCGCGTTTGGTCTCATTCCGCTGGCCGGCACGCTCTTCGTCTGGCGCGCCATCTACGCCGACAAACCGGCCGGCGCGAACATCGGTGCCTATACGCTGAGCGGGATGGTGAGCTATTACCTGCTCGTCAATTTCGTGGACGCGCTCACCGCCGTCGCCGAGGACGACTGGCAGATCGCCGCCGACATCAAGGACGGCAACATCAGCCAGTTCCTCCTCAAACCGCTGGATTACCTCGCCTACCGGATGTGTCTCTACGTTTCGGGCCGGGCCATCTACACCGTCTTCGCGATCGTGCCCGTGGCGCTGTTCACCTTCTGGCTGCGGGCGGATTTCACGCTGCCGAGCGATCCGATGACCGCCGGCATCTTCGCCCTCTCGGTGGTGCTCGCGGGACTGCTCCAGTTCTTCCTTGCCTATGTGATGGCCCTGCTCGCGTTCTGGGTGCTGGATGTGAGCACGTTCATCTTCATCCAGTTCGCGTTTGAATACCTCGCCAGCGGCCACCTCTTCCCGCTCGACATCCTGCCGGGCTGGCTCGCGCAACTGCTCAAGCTCACGCCGTATCCCTACCTCTGCTACTTCCCCATCTCGGTCTATCTCGGGCGCGCGACCGGCCCGGAACTCTGGCAGGGGCTGGCCATGCAGATCCTGTGGGTTGTGCTGGGCTACGGGCTCGCACGCCTCGTCTGGAGCCGGGGAATTAAGAAGTACTCGGCGGTGGGGGGCTGATCTGATGAGAAGCTCAAAGTTCAAAGCTCAAAGCTCCAGAGAAACATCAGGCGCTGAAAGACTGGGTAGGGACGGTGCGCTGCGCCGTCCCCGCAGCAGGTCAGGCTGCCAGCCTGACAAGTACGGCGGGCTGCCAGCCCGCCGCAAAGCCTTCGACGGGCTGGCAGCCCGTCGTACGATGTCGGGCCAGCGGCCCGACCTACTATACGCCGCAAACCCACCGGCAGAATTGTGCCTTAATCATGGGCGATCGTTCCGTCGCCTGACGCTTCGCTCGGCGACGGGGACGGCGCGGCGCACCGTCCCTACCCAGTGTGATAAGTGGGCCGTGAGCAGCGTCAAAAGTTGCGCAACGGATGGACTGGCCATTGAACCTTTGGGGGTTCTCTGGGGCTTGGAGTTTGCTCCTTGGAGTTTCCGGAAATGACCACTTTCCGCCGCTATCTCTCACTCTATGGCGCGCTGTGGCGCAACAGCGTCACGCGGGAAATGTCGTTCAAGGCCAACTTCCTCCTCTGGATCATCGTGGAACTGCTGTGGTTCGGCCTGCAGCTCACGTTCATGTCGGTGCTCTATTCGCACACGGACAGCATCGCGGGCTGGACCAAATGGGAGGTGGTGCTGCTGGTCGGCAGCTCCAATTTCATCCAGCAGCTGTTCACCGCGTTCTTCCTGACCAACCTGACCGAGATCTCGGAGCACATCCGCACCGGCAAGCTCGACTTCATGCTGCTGCTGCCGGTGAACACCCGCTTCCTGGTGTCCCTCCGCAAGGTGGACCTCGGCGCCTACATCAACTCGGCGTGCGCCCTCGTGGTGATGGCCTACGCCGGGCACCGGCTGCACCTCAGCCCGTCCTGGCTGCAGTTCGCGGGCTTCGCCCTGATGGCGCTGGCGGGACTGCTGGTGCACTATTCGCTGATGTTCCTGCTGTCCACGGTCGCGTTCTGGACGGTGCGGGCGCAGGGGATCACCTACGGCTACTACAACCTCTTCAATATCGCGCGCCTGCCGGATGCCGCCTTTCCGCGCGGGGCGTTCAAGGCGTTCTTCACCTTTGGCCTGCCGATGCTGCTGGTGTCGAACGTCCCCGTGAAAACGCTCGCCCACAAGCTCGACTCGCCGTGGGAGCTGGTCCTGCTGGCCGGCATGGGCCTGGGCTGCTTTGTCGCCAGCGAACTGCTCTGGCGCTGGTCGCTGCGCCATTATACGAGCGCCAGTTCCTGAAGCCTCCCTGCCGGAGATGGCGTTTGAAGGCGGTCGCTTGGCTTCTCCGAGAGCCTGCCGGGCCTTTGGAAAACTTGGTGGGGCGAGCGTCCTCGCGAGCCGCCGCCCCAGCCCAACAGGCTGCCGCGGCTCGCGAGGACGCTCGTCCACCGGCCGCAGTCCCAGCCCGCACCTCATCGTTTCCAGGCCATCATCATGATAAAAAGCCCCCGAGCAGGGTAGCCGGAAAAACCCTTCCCAACCCGCGCCGGTTTTCCGCAGTCTGCCGCCATGCCGATTGCGGAAGCTCCCAAATTAGCAAAATGGCCGTTCCTGCTGGGCGATGCCCTGGTCCTGGCGTCCGTGGGGACGTTGATCTGGAAAGAGACCGGGCATTGGACCTTCGCCGACACCGCGCTGACGTGCGGGCTGGTCGCCTTCGGTGCGGTCGTGGCCATCCTGCCCTTCCTCCGGGAACACAGCGCCGCGGTAAAACTGTGGGAGCAGACCAACCTGGCCGAGGCCGCCCAGCAGCTCGACCAGCTGGTCACCATTGCCAACCAGATTTCCGCCGCGACCACCCACTGGCAGTCCGTGCAGGAAACCGCCGCCAAAACCGCCGGCATTGCCGACGAAACCGGCCGGCGCATCGCCGCCGAAGCCAAGGGGCTGACCGAATTCTTCCAGCGCGCCGACTCGCAGGAAAAGGCCGCCTCCCGGCTGGAGCTGGAGAAGCTGCGGCGGAATGAGGCCGAATTCTTGCAGATCCTCGTCCACCTGCTCGATCACGTTTATGCCCTGTTTCAGGCCAGCATCCGCTCAGGACAACCGCAACTGACCCACCAGATTGGCCAGTTCCGGTCGGCCTGCCTCGATACCGTCCGCCGGCTCGGGATCATTCCGCACGAGGCCCGTCCGGGCGAAATGTTCGACCTGCGCGCGCATCAGACTCCCGACGGGCAGGAGCCGGCGGCCGGCTCCGTGATCGCCGCCACGATCGCCTGCGGCTACACCTACCAGGGGCAGCCCGTGCGCCGCATCCTGGTCGCGCTGGCGAAGGAAGGCGGCCCGGAACCCGTTGCCACCCTTGCCGAAACGGCGGCCCCGGCCACTTCGGAAGCGCCCGAAGTGGTGACTGCGGACGCGCCGGCCACCGAGGAATTCCCCGCGCTTGCCCTGCCGCCCGAGAGCGAACAGCCCACTTGACCGGGCAGGCAAAAGGCGTGTTTCCCACCGCAGGGAAAACACGCCTGACTTGGCGACGTTAACCCTGCACGAGAAGGAATTACTTCGCTCCCTGGTCGATCCATGCCCGGATCAGGGCAACCTGCTCGCTCGTCAGCGGTTCGCCCTTGCCCTTGGGCGGCATGGCATCGTCCTCGTCGCCGATGCGGGCCACGGACCAGATGAGCGGGCTCTTGGCGCTGTCCTTGACGACGATGTCCGGGGCGTTTTCGCCGCCCTTGATGGCGGCCAACAGCGAATCCAGCCGCAGCTTGCCCTTCTGCTTCTCGGGACCGTGGCACTTGAAACAGGACTTTTCGAACACCGGCTTGATGTCCTTGTCGTAAGTCACTCCCGCCTGCTTGGCGGCGGGCGGAAGCTTGCTGACATCCACATCGGCGGCCAGCAGGGACGCCGTGGCCACGAACAGCACTGACGGGACAATAAGGTGGTTGAGTTTCATGCGATTAAATAAAATGACAGGCAAAGCTGTCGGAAGACGCCGGCGGGGTCAAAACATTCATCCGATCGTGTGCCGGCCTTGGGCCAACAATAATTGTCCTCTGGCCCATTTTCGGCATTGCGGTTGCTTTGGAAGCCCCGAACCCGATCACTGCGGCAGCCGGCAGATTTGCGGGAGTCAGTTTTTGACAATCCGGTTAACTTAGCGTGACGTTTGCCCGGCTGGACCCCGGAAACGCCCACGCCGCCTGATACATGACCGAAGATAAGATGCAGCTCCAGCGGTGGGAGCTGAAGTACATCATCCCTGAGGAGCTCGCGCTGGCAGTGCGCGAGTTCGTACGGTCGTACCTTGAGCTGGACGAATACGGGGCGAAACGGGACGACCTGAGCTACACGATCCACAACCTGTACCTCGATTCGGGCGACCTGGCCATCTACTGGGGCACGATCAACGGAAGCAAGAACCGCTACAAGCTGCGCCTGCGCTTCTACGAGGATAACCCGTCCGCGCCGGTCTTTTTCGAGATCAAGCGGCGGATGAACGACGCCATCCTCAAGCAGCGCGGCGGCGTGAAACGCGGGGCCGTGGACAGCGTGCTGGGCGGGCAGCTGCCCTCGGCCGCGGACCTGATTTCCGGCGATGCACGCCAACTGGTGGCGGTGCAACGCTTTGTCGAGCTTGCCACCAATCATTGCGCGGTGCCGGTGGCTCACGTGCGCTATGAGCGCGAGGCCTGGATCAGCCCGACCGACAACTCGGTACGCGTGACCATGGACCGCAGGGTCCTGATCTCACCGGAATTCACCCCCCGCTTTACCTCGCAGATGGATGATCCCACCTGCGTTTTCGGCCCGCTGGTTGTATTGGAGCTCAAGTTCACCGGTCGCTTCCCCGACTGGTTCAAGGAACTGGTGCGGATCTTCAACCTGAAGCAGGAGGCCGCCTCGAAATATGCCGACGGAATCGCGCTCAAGGGCGAGCATTTTTTCTATCCGCACGGCGTCACCGCCTGGCGCGACGCGGACCCGGACTCGGTGGCCAACCGCCGGGCACGCCTCGCCAGACTCGACAACCTCCTCGCCCAGGCCGCATAAACACGGATCTCCTAAATGTCTAACTGGCTTCTTCGCGGTGATTACGGCACCGCCCCCGACGATTTGAGCGGGATGTTTCTCGGGCTGATGCTCGCCTTCCTGTGCGGGCACCTCATCGCGTGGGTGTACATGGCCTGCCACAACGGCCTGAGCTACTCGCGCTCGTTCGTCAACGCGCTGATCGTGCTCTGCATCATCGTCTCGGTGGTGATGTTCGTGATGGCCAACAACATCCTCATCGCCTTCGGGCTGATGGCGGTGTTTGCCATCGTGCGCTTCCGCAACGTGCTGCGCGACACGCTGGACACGACCTACATCCTGGCCTCGATCTCGGTCGGCATGGCCTGTGGCACCAAGAAGTTTTCCACCGCCGCCATCGCCACCTGCATGTTTGCGGCGCTGATGCTGTACCTGCACTGGACGCAGTTTGGCGCCCGCCACCGCTATGATCTCATCCTGAACCTGCACTGGGCCCGGCCCTTGGGCGAGGTGCCCGAGCTGTCCGAACTGCTGGACCGCCATGCCCGCCGCCTCCAGGTCGCCAGCCAGCGCAGCAACGTGGGCTACGAGGGCACCGACATCAGCTACCGCCTCCTGCTTCGTGATTCCGGGCGGGTGGAAGAACTGGTGACCGAACTGAAGTCATTCCCCGGGGTGTCGCGTGTGACCAGCCTCAAGGCGGAGGACGAATCCGAAGTCTGATCCGATGGACAAATTACCCCGTATTCCCAGCCCTTCCGGCACCGTCTGGCGCGAGTTCCGCGTCACCGCCGTGCCCATCGTCGCCTTCGTGATCGTCCTAATACTGACGATCATCCTGTGGCGCACCTATGTCGGCCCCTCGACGGTTGTGGGCGAGGTGGAGACCGTGCGTTCCATCGTGGCGAGCGCCCAGCCCGGCCGGGTGACGCAGATGAAAGTCACCCTGCTGCAACATGTGAAGGCGGGCGACCCGCTCCTGCAGGTGCTCCCGGCGGATCTCAAGATGATCGCCGCCCAGCTCTCCCTGAGCCGGACGCGCATCTCCTTCCTGCGTGACGGCATCGATTACAAAGTCCGCCAGCAAAACAACCGGATCGGCTACGCGAAGCTCCGCCTGGACTGGCTCAGCCAGAAGATCGAGCTGGCCGCCACCCAGGCCCGCACCAACTACCTGGCGGGCGAGCTGGACCGCACCCGCCGCAGCTATCTTGGTCTGGGCACGAACCAGATTGGCAGCCTGACCGATACGAACTCCCTCGGCTACGGCAGTTTTGCCGCTTTTCAGTCCGCCCAGGGGGCACTGGCCCAGGCCGAGGCCCAGATCACCGAACGCACCAAGCTGATCGAGGACATCGAGCTGAGCATGACGCAGATGAGCCCCGATGAGGCCAAGCTCGCCGAAGAAATTCCCAGCGCCATCCGGACCGCCATCGCGGTGCAGGAACAGGAGCTCCATCTGCTGGAAATGCAACTCGCCCCGGTCATCTTCACCGCGCCCATGGACGGCTTCGTCTCCTCCATCACGCACCGCGAGGGGGAAAACGTCATCGCCGGCGAACCCATCATCGTGCTCAGCTCCGTAAAATCCGACCGCATCATCGCCTACCTGCGCCAACCGCTCAATGTCGAGCCGCGGATCGACCAGCCTGTGGAAATCCGATCCCGCTCGAATCGGCGTAACTCGGGCCAGGGCCGTATCCTCTCTGTCGGCGGACAGATGGAGGTGATCCTCCCCGAGCTGCTGCCCGCCAAGACGGTCAATGGCGCGGTGGAATATGGCCTGCCAATTGTGGTCAGCCTGCCTCCCGGCTTTAAGGCTTTTCCCGGCGAGATTGTGGAGCTCAACCCGTTGGATTGAGTCGGGACAGTAAAAACCCGCTTGCGGGCACGGGCAACGGGCACCATATATCCGCCCGCAAATTTTTAACGAAAACCAGAACTGAACTATGGCCGACCTAGCAAACCGCTACGAACAGAATGTCGCCGGCAAGTACTTCGTGGACAATCAGTGCATTGACTGCGACCTCTGCCGCGAAACCGCCCCCCAAAATTTCACCCGCTACGACGACGGCGGTTACAGCTACGTGAAGAAGCAGCCGACCTCCCCCGAGGAAGAAGCCGCGTGCAAGGAAGCCAAGGAAGGCTGCCCCGTGGAAGCCATCGGCGACTTCGGTCCCTGATTCTCTCTTTTCCGCAACCAGCCCGCCGTGACAACGGCGGGCTTTTTCCGTTTCTGGCCTGGCTCAGGATGGCCAGGCCATTTTGGGATTAAACCCGGGCGGCTGGCAGTGTATCCGTTTGCTGGAATTCCCGGTTGGTAGGAACAGCATGCCGGGGATCGTCCCTGCCGCGGTAGGTCAGGCTGCCAGCCTGACAGGTGCGGCGGGCGGGCAGCCCGCCGTACGGTGTCGGGCCAGCGGCCCAACCTGCTTGTGGACGCTCCGCCCGGCGCGCGCAGCCCCTCGTTGTTTCGAAAAAGGATACATTACCAGGCGGCTACGTTTGGCGTTCCGCAAAAATCCGTGCCATCGGTGCAATCCGTGGTTCTACCTTCACTTGCCGAGGCAGAACTGCGAGAAGATCGCATCCAGCAGATCATCGGTGGTGGTCTTGCCGACCACTTCGCCCACCGCCTGTGCGGCAATACGCAGCTCCAGCGCGGTCAGCTCCAGCGATTCATTCGCGCTCAGGCCATTGGCCGCCCGTTCGGTGGCCTCGCGTGCGCGCCGCAAGGCCTCCGCGTGCCGGGCGTTTACGGTGACCTGCAGCGGTTCGCCGCTCACGCGCCCGGACCACACCACTCGCTCGATCTCATCTTTCAGCGCCTCGATGCCCTCGCCCGTCGTGCAGCAGACCGCCAGCCCGGCGTGAGGCGGCAGCAGTTCCAGGCGGTGCGGCAGATCGGCCTTGTTCAGGACCAACACGCGTGGCCGACCGGCCATTTCTTCCAGCAGTTGCGCGTCTTCCGGCCTCCACGGCTCCGAGACGTCGAACACATGCAGCAGCAGTTCCGCCCGCTCCAGGGCGGAGCGGCTCCGGCGCACGCCCTCGGCTTCGACCGCATTTTCCGTGTCGCGCAGACCCGCCGTGTCGATGAACACCACCGGGATGCCGCGCACGTTGGCCGTCTCCTCTACCGTGTCACGCGTGGTGCCGGCCACCGGCGACACGATGGCCCGCTCGTGACCGAGCAGCTGGTTCAGCAGGGAGGATTTGCCCGCGTTGGGCCGGCCCACGATCGCCGCCCGGACGCCGCGCCGCAGAATCTGCCCCTCGTGGGCCGTCCGCAGCAGCCCGTCCATGAAGGCGATGCCCCGGTGCAGGCGTTCCAGGAGTGCTCCGCGCGTGTCGGGCGAAATGTCCTCGTCCGGAAAATCAATGTGCGCCTCGACGTGGGCCAGCGTGCGCATCAGCTCATCCCGAAGCTCGTGGATGCGCGCCGACAGCTTCCCGGCGAGCTGCTCACCCGCCGCTCCCAGGGCCAGCTCCGTACGGGCGTGAATCAGGTCGGCCACGGCCTCGGCCTGGGCCAGATCCAGCCGGCCATTCAGAAAGGCACGCTGGGTGAACTCGCCCGGCTCCGCCGCCCGCGCCCCGGCCGCCAACACCGCCTCCAGCACCAGCCGCGTGACCAGCAATCCGCCGTGACAGGAAATCTCGGCGGTATCCTCCCGCGTAAAGGTGCGTGGGGCACACAGCACGGTGAGCAGCACCTCGTCAATCCGGCGGCCTTCGCGCACGACATGCCCGTACTGGACGGTGTGGCTGGCCGCCTCGGAAGGTTTCACCGCCGCCTTGCCCACCGGCACGAAGACACGGTCGGCCACCCCCAGCGCATCCCGCCCGGAGATGCGCACGACGGCCAGCCCGCCTTCCCCCAGCGGCGTCGCGATGGCGGCGATGGTATCGGTCAGCATGGGTCAGACGTGGCCGCAGTTGCCCGCCGCGTTGGCCGCGTCGTTGCCTTCCAAAAACAGGCGCGCTTTTTCCCAGCTCTGCTTGTGCAGGTAGTGCAGCAGCGTGGGATCGGCATCGCGGGGAAGCTGGCGCGTCAGCTCCTGCAAGCGGGCGAGGTGCGGACGCAGATCGGGCGCCGGTTTCACCGTGCGCAGCGAGGTGACCGCCGCCTCCAGGTCCCGCAGCGCGCCGAGGATGGACTCTTCCATTGGTTTCATCCCGCACTGGTAGCGCGCCTGTGTCCCGAAACCAAGGCGGCGTTGCTTTGTACCCCGTGCCCGCGCTACATTTTCGCTACATGCGAGTCACCCTTCGCCAACTGCAACTCGTCTGCGCGGCCGCCCTGGCCCTGCTGCCGGGCCCGGCCCTGCACGCCCAGACCGTACCCGCGCCAACGGCCGCCGAACTGGTCTCCGCCGACCCGGAGGAAATCCTTGCCCGCGGCACCAACATCGTCATCCGCCGGCGCGACCTCGAAGAGCCTTACCTCCGCCTCCAGACCAGCCTGATGAACGTCGGCCAGCTGATGCCGGCGGACCGCCGTGACCAGATCCAGGCGCAGGTGCTCAACCAGATCATCTTCCTGAAACTGTGCGAGGCCCGCGCCACCGACAAGGATCGCGTCCGCGCCAAATTCGAGGCCGACGCCTTCACCCGCGGCCTGCGCGACAGCGCCGCGAGCGATGAGGCCTATCAGCGCCAGCTCCTCCGCGCCGGCTACACCGAGGAGCGCTTCCTCAAGGACAAGTTCCTGGAGGCGCTCACCGCCGTCGTCGTGGACCGGGAGATAAAATCAAAGGTCACCGTCTCCGACGAGGAGGTCAAAAAGGCCTACGAGGAACATCCCGAGCGCTGGATCCGGCCGGAAACCGCGCGGGTCAACCACCTGCTCATCTCCACCCGCGAGCCGGTCGGCGGTGCGGAACTGCCGGAGGAGGCCAGGAAGGAAAAGCTCAAGATCATCCAGGGACTCCGCGACCGCATCCTTAAAGGCGAGGATTTTGTGACGCTCATCAAGCAGTACAGCGAGGACTCCACCTCCAAAAGCCGGGGGGGCGAATACCTGTTCCAGCGCGGGCAGATGGTGATCGAGTTTGAAGCGGCCACCTTCAGCATGAAGCCCGGGCAGATGAGTGACATCGTCACCACGCAGTACGGCTATCACCTGATCAAGCTGCTCGAAAAGACCGCGTCGTTGAGTCCGCCACTCGAGGAGGTGGCCCCGCGTATCCGCGAGGAACTCATCGACAAGGCCGTCCAGCAGCAGTTGCCGGCCTACGCCGAGCGCCTGCGCAAGGAAGCCGGCCTGGAACTGACGGCCGCCGCTCCCAAGCTGGCCGCCCCCGAGCCCGTCGCGAAGTGACGGAGATCTGCCTCCGCTAACGGAGGACGAACACCTAACCGATCCGCAGTCCGGAAAAGCCGGTGGCCATCTCCTGTAATCGTTCCGCTACGAGGCGCGCGATAGCCATCAGCTCCGCCGCCAGATCGTCGCCGAACAACCTTCGCGCCGTCTGCTCCCATAGCGCCAGCCAGCGGTTGAAATGCTCCGGCTGCAGGCCCAGCCGGATGTGCTTGCCCATGCCGCCGCGATAGAGCCTGGGCCCGCCGGTCTGCGTGCTCCAGAAATCGGCCACCGTCACCAGATGCGACGGCCAGTCATGCACCTGAGTGGCGAACACCGGGCCAAGCACGGGGTCATTCTGCGCGTCGCCGTAGAAGATGGATACCAACCGGTCGAGCGCGGGGCGCCCGCCGAGGCGGTCGTAGAGGGAGGCTTCCATGAGTTGATTTCCGACTTTCTGACAGCGGTAGAGCGCGACGTCAGTCGGTGAAGAAATGAGGACGAAGGTCATCGGACGCGATATAGCGGGTCGCCTGCCTGAAGATTCCGTGGCAGGTTCCGGTATCGAGTTCGCGATGGTTCGGCACGGTCAGTGTCTGGCTTTCGCCGGCCCCTGAACGGCGTTTGAGCTTCACATGGCTGCCGCGTTGCGAGTGCGGCGCAAAACCGAACAGTCCCAGAATCCTCACCACCTCCGGGCCGGAGAGACGGCGGAGCTTAGGCATATGCCGGTTCAAGCTCCATCGTGACGACCAGCGTTGGATTCGGGGCCAGCCCCAGCGCGGCCAGATCCTCGCCCTCAAGATGCAGGCTCACCGCCTCGCGCAGATTGGCCGTGACTTCATCAAGCGTTACGCCCTGCGTCACGACCGCAATCTCAACGCACTCGGCGACGTAACCAGACTCGTTGCCCGAACGGACAACTGCCTTGATGGTTCGCTGCAAAGGACTGACGAGGCTGCTCATGCTGGTAATTCTAACCCGTTTTCGGGGGTTGGCGAGATTTGCTTCTAGTAGCAGCGATTCCAGGAAATGCCTGCCGAGGTTGGGAAGCACTGGGCTCCTTATGCTGAGCCGGCACCGAAGACTTGGCGCATAAGACCCAACGCAGCTCCAGTCTGAGATCACTTCGAGGGTGGTCTGTAAGGATTTCGGGTTTCGAAGACTATGTCGGTGAAAAGCTGGAGCATGTCTTTCAATGGAATCTCAAATTCGCCGCCTCTCGTGGCATATCCATTTTGCAATCCGTCAGGTCCCTTGGGTGTGAAGTCGTTGCCGTGAGGATTCCAGACCCGCACCAGCCCGGTGGCATCGTTGTAGCCGAGGATCGCATAGGCATGGTCGCCCGTGATTCCGGGAGCCAGTTTCTTGGTGCCAGAAGGCGTTCCGGTTTTCATCAACCGATGTTCACGCCGGCCAGCATCCAGCTCCCGACGCAAGTCGGAGAACCGCGGACTGCCGGGCTGAATCTCTCGGAGAAGGACCCTGCGGGTTTGATGTCCTCCAAGGATTTCAATGGTACGGGTGCTGCCGAATTTCTCGTAAATGCTGGCCGGGGGTTTCGCACCAAGCCCTTCGGTCGCAACAAGGGCTCTTCGATAAGCTTTCTCCAGTATCGTTAACCACAATCCGTTGGTGCCGGCACTCGACCAGATTGCAATGTCCGCATCCGTGAGACGGCTGATCCTGAGACTTTGTCCATTGCCGAAAGAAACGGTGGTTGAGCCATTGGCAGCTTGCGAGAACATCGCCTTAACAGCGGCAGGGTCGCGATAAACCATCGCGCCTACGGTTGAGACGAAAGGACAATCGCCCAGAGCCCCTTGATGGACAGCCTCAAACAATGGCAAAGACTGCGGAAAGAGTTCGCGTGAGGTGCCGCGCAGCTTCCGGATGGCGCTAAGGTAGCGCTTCTGAAACGAAGGCGGACGGTCGAGTTTTCCCGGTTTGGAAACATCATCCGTCGAATCTTCCTGCTCATCAACGGCGGCCGGCTCGCGCAGTGGGCTGGAGGCAAGGTAGTCCTTTGTAATGGGCGGAAGACTGTACTTGGGATTGCGCACAACCTTCTCGATCGCGGCTATCGCGGCAGCGGCTTCGTCACGAAACTTGGGACTCGCCACTGCGGCTTCAATCTCCTCCCTCGAGAGCGTGCCATCGCCATCGCGGTCCCACCGGGTGAAGTTTTGCTTAATGACGCTGGCGAACGACGAGGGCGCTGCTGAAGCGGATGCCGCGTCCATGACTGGCTCACTCTGTTGGGCGCAGGATTCGACGCGCGCCGCGAAGATCGCGACTACGATAAACGTCAGGCGATAACGTACAAAATGTGCAACAAAGACATTCATATCGCCAAGTTTGTCTCAAGCGTGCGCGCCTCGTTCGCATCCCCACCCACTTCGGCCTTTGCCACCGCCGCCGCCTGCGTCTCCTCCCACACCTTGATCGGCTCGTAGAACGTATTCCGCTGGACCGGCGTGCGGCCGGCCTCGCGGATCGCCTTCACCAACTCCTTTTCCGTCTGGAGCTGTGGCGATTTTGCGCCGGCCATGTGGAAAATGTGTTCCTCGACGATGGTGCCGTGAATGTCGTCCGCGCCGTAGCTGAGGGCGACCTGCGCCATCTTCATCCCCATGCCGACCCAGTAGGCGGTGATGTGCGGGAAGTTGTCGAGGTAGAGCCGCGCGACCGCGACGGTACGGAGCAGGTCGAAGCCGGTCGGTGGATGCTCCACGGGAATGCCGTTGTTGTCCGGCTGGTAGGGCAGCGGAATGAAGCCGGTGAAACCGTGGGTCTCATCCTGCAGCGCACGGAGCTGCCGCAGATGGTCCACGCGGTCGGCCAGGCTCTCGACGTGTCCGAAAAGCATCGTGCAGGTACTGCGTCCGCCGAGCTGGTGCCAGGTGCGGTGGACGTCGAGATATTCGGCGGCGCTCTCCTTGCCCTTGGCGATGGCGCTGCGGACCTCCTTGCGGAAGATTTCCGCGCCACCACCGGTGAGTGATTCCAGGCCGGCCGCCTTCAGCTCCAGCAGCGTGTCGCGCACCGACTTCTTGGCGAGCCACGCGAGATGAAGAATCTCGATGGCGGTGAAGCACTTCAGTTGCAACCGCGAATCCAACGCTTTCAGCTCGCGCAGGAAGCCGGTGTAGTAGTCGAACGGCAGCGACGGGTGCAGCCCGCCAACAATGTGCAGCTCGGTGATGCCGAGCGCAAGCGCCTCGCGCGCCTTGGCGACCATCTGCTCGGCGGTGAGCTGAAAACCGTCCGCATCGCGCTTCTTCTTGGAGAAGGCGCAGAACTGGCAGCTGAGGATGCAGTAGTTCGAGTAATTGATGTAGCGGTTGACGATGTAGCTGGCGCGCTTGCCGTTGCGGCGCTGATTGGCCAAATCCGCCAATGCCCCGAGGGCGTTGAGGTCCTTGGTGGCAAACAGACGCTCCGCATCGGCCTCGGTCAGGCGTTCGCCCGCTTCGACCTTGGCGGCCAGATCGGCGAGCCCGCTATGTCTCACGATGAACTGCACGGGAGGAAACTAACGCCAAAACCGGCTCCTGCACAGAAATGGCGCGGGCCAGAAGCGGCGAAGGATCACCTGCCCATTTCACCGGACCTATTTGTCGTAGAAATGAATCTCGCCGGTAGAAAGGTCATACATGCCACCGACCAGCCCGATTTTCCCCTGATCGAGCATCTCCCGCAAAATCGGGCTGCGTTCGCGAATCTGTTGCAGGGCCAGCCGGACATTTGCTTCGGCCACTTTGGCGACAAACGCGTAGTTTTTCGCGTTCCGCGGCTGACCATCATCAGGAACCTGGTCAATGGCGGGCTTAACCCGGGCGAGCAAGCCGGTGAGATTGCCCAACTCGACATGGTCCGCCGCGCCTTTGATCGCACCGCAGTTGGAGTGGCCGATCACCGCGATCAGTTTTGCGCCCGAGACTTTGCAGGCGAACTCCATGCTTCCGAGAATGTCGTCGTTCAGCACGTTGCCGGCGACGCGGGCGCTGAAAATGTCACCGATACCCTGATCCAAAACCAGTTCGATGGGCTGGCGGGAATCCAGGCAGCTCAGGACCACGGCAAAAGGATATTGGCCGGGGGCGGTCGCTTTTACATCCGCTGCCGGCTGGCGGACTCGCGGCTGGGACGAGACGAAACGCGCGTTGCCCGCCCGCAATTCCGCCAGCGCCTGCGACGGCGTCATGGCCGCCTGCGATTCCTTCGTGGAGGGTGAGGCGGTTGCGCCGGCAACGGAAGCCTGCGCCGGCATCGAAGATGCAGGCCCCGAACTTTGGCAACCCGCCGTGAACAGAATTGCCGCGCCAAGGCCGGCAAAAAGTCCGAAATGATTCGATACGCGTTTCATAGATTCGAGAGGGTGAATTGGGCTTGGCACTGCCAACGAAACTTCACGCCCAACCTTCTGCTGTGTCCAACCGAAATAAATGAAATGGTTTTCCGGACTGAAGGACCGAAGTCGGTTTGCATCGAACAACGGAGGAATCGTTTCATTTGCCCACCGTGCTGGCGGCCGGTTTCACCGCTTTCGGGTCGCCGGTGGGCGGTGGCGCGTGGTCGGTCTTCGCCGGCGGGCCGAGAAGTTCCGTGAGTACCGGTTTCAGCGCGTCGGCCCAGATTTGGTAGCCTTTCAGCGAGAGGTGCAGGCCGTCCACCGTCACACCCTCGATCGGACTTCCTTCAGGGCTCGCCAGGCGGTCGTTCAGGTCGAGGTAACGGATGATTTTGCCATCGGCCAGTCCAGCCAGGCGAACGTTAATCTGGCGAATGATTGGGGCCATGCCCTCCCCGTTCCGCGGGGTAATGCCCAGGAGGATGATCGCGGCCTGCGGGGCCTTCTGACGCATCACATCCAAGATCGCGCGGATGCCTCCCACCACTTCCTCCACCTTGGCCGCCGATCCATCCGGCGCAGGCTTGCCGCCCAGATTGTTGGTGCCGGCCAGCAGGACGATCACCTTGGGGTTAACCCCGTCCAACTCGCCATTCTGCAGCCGCCAGAGGATGTTCTGGACCGTGTCACCGCCCCAGCCGAAGTCCGCCGCATTCCAGCCATAGAAATTCTGCGTCCAGTTGGCCAGGAAGTCGCGGTACTGCGTATCGCTCGTTCCCCAGCGGCGCGTGATGGAATCGCCCTCGAAATAGACATCGATGCCGCCCTTGCGTGCCTTTTCCAGCAATTGCACGTGCGCGGCCTGTGAATTGGCATCCGTGCGCGGCACCGGTTGGATCGCCATCGGGCTGACTTCCGCCGCCACCAGGGCCGAAGCCAGCCAGGCGTTGGCTAGGAAGCCGCCGGCGACGATCCGGGAGCAATCGCGGGAGAAACGGGACATGGGTTTACCTCACTGCGGATCATGCCGTCGCGCCAGTCAATTTACCGGATCGACCGAGGCTCCGGTCGCGGACTGACGCTGGACGGCGTGCGGCTGTTCCGCCAAGGTCGCGTCATTCACTCCATTGCTGCGGGACGCGTCACGCCATTGGCCTTTCGCGTGCCCAGCTCTAAGCCTATGCCAAGCACCCATTGTCGGCGGAACCTTGTCTCCAGTCTGCTCACCCTCGGCACCACTCTGCTGCTCACCTCGGGCGTTCTTCGTGGCGAGACCGCTCCCGCAGCGGAGCCAATGAATTGGACCGCCCAGCAGGATCACAAGAACATGATGGAGCAGCTCGGCATCCGGGCGCTCCGTCCGGGCCCGAGCGGCAAACCGGGTGCGACGAACGAGGCAAATTACGACCCGGCAAAAGCCAATCCGTACCCGAACCTGCCCGACGTGCTCACGCTGAAGAATGGTCAGAAGGTCACCTCCGCCACGATGTGGTGGAAGCAGCGACGCCCGGAGATCGTCGAGGATTTCGAACGTGAGGTGATCGGACGCGTGCCCCTGCACGTACCCAAGGTGACCTGGACCGTGGTCACGCAGATGACGGATGGCGTCGTCGGCACCATGCCCGTCTTCGCCAAGAAGCTGGTGGGCCACGTGGACAACTCGGCGTGCCCATCCATCAAGGTGGACATCGCCATGACGCTCGTCACCCCGGCGAATGCCAAGGGGCGCGTGCCCGTGCTGATGATGTTCGGTGGCTTCTTCGGCGGGGACGGAATGCCGAAGCCGGCAGGTTACGTCTCAACCAACAAAATGCCGGAATTCGGCGGGCCTTATGCCGATCCGCCCTCGACTGAGCAGCTCATCCCCGATGGCTGGGGCTACGCCATCATCAATCCCGGCAGCGTGCAGGCGGACAATGGGGCCGGCCTGACCAAGGGCATCATCGGCCTCGTCAACCACGGCCAGCCGCGCAAGCCCGACGATTGGGGTTCGCTCCGCGCGTGGGCCTGGGGCGCAGCGCGCGGGCTCGACTACCTGGCAACCGAGCACACGGTGGACGCCAAGCACGTCGGCATCGAGGGCGTGTCCCGATACGGCAAGGCAGCGCTGGTCACGCTCGCCTTTGAGCCGCACTTCGCCTTCGCGCTGGTCGGTTCCTCCGGCGAAGGTGGCGCCAAGCTGCACCGCCGCAATTTCGGCGAGGCGGTGGAGAGCCTCACTGGCTCTGGCGAGTATCATTGGATGGCCGGCAACTTCATCAAATACGGCGCTTCCGACGCGACCTTCGGCAGCATGAATGCCAATGACCTCCCGGTGGATGCCCATGAGCTGATCGCCCTGTGTGCGCCCCGGCCCACGTTCATCAGCTACGGCATTCCGGCTCGGGGCGATGCCAACTGGCTCGACCAGCAGGGCAGCTACATGGCCACGGTCGCCGCCGGCCCGGTCTTTCGTCTGTTGGGTGCACACGATCTCGGCGTGAAGGAAGATTATCGCACCGCGATGATGCCTCCGATGCAGACGGACCTGCTCGACGGTGAGCTCGCCTGGCGCCAGCACAATGGCGGCCACGAAGACCGGTCGAACATGAAGCATTTCCTCCGCTGGGCTGACAAACTCATCGACCACACGCCACCCGGTGGCGCCATGGCGAAGTAAGTCGGTGAAACAGTAAACAGTGAATCAGTAAGCCGATGAGTCAGGGAGCGCCTAAGCTGTCGCTTTCGCAATCGCCGGACGAGCAAATGCAACTACACCAAGCGCCGTAAGCAGGCCGTTCAGCAGCAGCAGCTCGAAGCCGAACCGGTAGCCGCCAAACCAAGCCATCGAGTAATGGCTGAGCACACAGCAGAGCAACGGGGAAATGACGCACACCACCGGCACCATCCATCCGCCCGCGCGCACCTTGGTGAACAGGCCCAGGGTAAACAGGCCGAGCAGCGGCCCGTAGGTGTAGCCCGCGAGATCCAGCACGAGCTTGATGACCGCGCCGTTGTTGCGCGCCTTGAACGCCAGGATCGCCCCGAGCAGCACGACCGCGAAGCCGAGGTGGATGAGCCGTCGCCATTTCGTCTGCGTGGTTTCGTCGAGGTCGCGGCGCGTGCCGAAGCCGAGGAAGTCGATGCAGAAGCTCGTCGTGAGCGTCGTGAGCACCGAGTCGGCGCTGTTGAAGGTCGCGGCGGTGAGGCCGATCACGAAGACCAGCGCGGCAAACGCGCCGAGGTGCTGCAGCGCCAGCAATGGGAAGAGCTGGTCGGTCTGTGCCGGAATGGCGATGCCCTTGGCCTCGGCGTAGTGGAACAGCAGCGCGCCCAGCGCGAGAAAGGCGGCGTTCACCAGCACCATCACCACGGTGAAGGCGTAGAGATTCTTCTTCGCGTCTCCCAGGGAACGGCAGCTCAGGTTCTTCTGCATCGCATTCTGGTCGAGCCCGGTCATCACGACGGCGATGGCCGCGCCAGAGAAGAACTGCTTCCAGAAGTATTCCGGCGCCCGCCAGTCATCGAAGAAGAAGGTCTGCGTCAGCGGGCTGGCTTTCACCGCCGCCCACAGGCCGCCCAGCCCGAGGTGCAGATCGGCCCCGACGGCGGCGATGGAGAGCAGGACGCCCAGCACGAGGAAGCCGCTTTGCAGGCTGTCGGTCCACACGAGCGTCTTGATGCCGCCGCGCAGCGTGTAAACCAGGATCAGCCCGATGATGACCGCGACCGTGACCGCAAAGGGCACGCCCATCCGGTCGAACACAAAGGTCTGAAACACATTCGCCGCGAGGTAGAGCCGCGCCGCCGCCCCCAGCAGCCGGGAGAGCAGAAAGAACGCCGAGCCGGTGCGCTGCGCCGCGAGACCGAAGCGCTGGCCGAGGTAGGAGTAAATGCTCGTGAGGTTCAGCCGGTAGTAGAGCGGCAGCAGGACCTCGGCGATGATCACGTAGCCCAGCACATAACCGAGCACGACCTGGAGATAGGCGAACTTCGCGGTTCCCACCTGCCCCGGCACGGAGATGTAGGTGACTCCCGAAAGCGAATCACCGATCAGGCCGAATGCGACCACCAGCCACGGCGAGTTTTTATTGCCGAGATAGTAACCCGCCGCGTCGGCACGCCGGCCGGTGATCCAGGCGACGCTGAGCAGCAGCGCAAAGTAGAGCGCGACACAGCCGAGGATGAGAAGCGGGCTCACGCGGCGGCAAACAGGGCGGCGTTCGGCAGAGGCGGCAGGCTGGCCGGGAGGCCGGCGCAAACTTCGTCCAGCAGCCGTATGCACTCCGCTTCCGGCAGGCCATGTTCCTGGATGGCCCCGTCCACGAAGCCCCCGAGCGTCTGCGTCGCAAAGTTCATCAAGCCCTGCCGGAGCGGCAGGTTAAATATGGCCAGCACCACCCCATAGACCAGCGGATGCCATCCGTTCGCCTCCCCGGCGTCGATCGCAGCGAGATACTTCTGCACCACGCGCTGGTCGCGGAGCGGACGCAGGCGGTTCAACTGGCGCTGGCCGACGCGGAAACTGGCCTCGGAAAAACTCCTCTGGGCGGCGCTCGTGCCCCATTCGCGGTCGAGGGCGATCAGTTCACGGGCCTGGCCGGCCCGTGCCAGTTCGAAGGCGCGCACGATCACGGGCCATTCTTGTGCGGACAGCACTTCCCGGCTGTGAGCGGTCAATGTGGCCTGCAAAGCCAGAACCGTCCGGCACGTCGCCCAACTGCTGGTCGCTGGCACGACCGCCCGCTCGTCGGCGCGGCCCACCTGTTCGGCAAGGGACCGCACATCCCCGAGCACTTCGGAGATCTGGACGGTGGAAGACGTGTTCGTCATGTCGGGACAAAGCTAACGGAGGCCTTCGAAACGGCGAGAGGGATTTGAAGTTCGTGCCGAATTGCGCATCGAAATGGCCAAAAACACGCAGCTCCGTCGGCTTTGTTGATAATTAGTCACCTTAACCACAATTATGAACAAGAATACCGAGTTGGCATCCCTAATGCAGGACGTCAATCCGTGGAAAGAGCACTAACAAACGCAATGCGAATGAGAGTGTTACCCTCCGTCCTGGCTATCACGGCTGGGACACCCTTCCTTCCTTCCACTCCAAACGCGGCTGGCGAACAGGCTGGCCGTGAGACCTCATGAACCTGGCCCGGCGGCTTGTTCCACAGGCCGCCGGGTTTTCCAATTTCCAAGACGCAAACCAATTTCCCGCTGGCACCTTCGCTGGCGGCCAACCAAGCTGAACCTGAACGGGGCGGTGCCGCAAGGCACCGCCCCTATGGTTTTCCAGCCCAGCCATTTGCGCCGGCTGCTTACGCCCCGATAAAAGCCACGGCGAGCAGCACCAGACCGGCGATGCCGGAAGCGATGCCGGCGTACCAGAACAGCCGTCGCTTGGTCAGCACGGCGATGGCGGAGACGCCGATGGCCACCTGGAACAGCGTGACGCTCCGGGCCAGGCGGGTGTGCAGGTGCATGTGATGGGCGGAGGTCTTGACGAGCTTGTCGGCCTCGGTCCGGATCTCCTCCTGCTCCTGCTTGTACTGCGTCAACTTTTCGCGGTCCTTGTCCGCCGTGGGTTTGCCGAAGGCCTCCAGCAGGTCGAGTTTCGAGCGCAGGACGTTCTCTTTCAAGCTCTTCGCCTGGTAGTAACTCCACTGGTTGGCGGCCTCCATCTGCTCCAGCATGCCTTCGTTCGCATAGTGACCCGAGGCCAGGGCACCAATGGCAGCCAGCACCGCCAGCAGCGCGGTCGTCAGCGCCACGCCCAAGGTCCAGTCCGGCCGCCCTTCGCCATGGCCGTGGCCATGGCGGTGGCGGTGGATGTCTTCGTCAACCTGCTCCATCGGAACTTCCTGATCTTCCATAAAAGGGAATGCGGGAATGCCGTGCCGGCCCCAGAAACGCAAGTGCGGGTTGACCGTCCCATCGTGCTCTTGCTCGTGCTCTTGCTCCTTTCCCTTTCGATCCTTCGGACTGTCGAAGTAAGCAAGAGCAAGAGTATGAGCAAGAGCAGGAATGGCAGAAGGGAAACGTCCTTGGCCGGACTCAGCAATGCTCGGGGACCCGCTCAGTACCAGTGCATCCGAAACCACGGAAACACCACCTCCACCGTGGTGACTGACACGAAAATCATGCTGATGACCGCGTTCAGCTTGAAAAACGCCAGGTTGATCCAGCTCAGGCTGCGCTTGCGCGCGATGACGTGCTCGAACACCAGCAGGCCGAGGATGAGCACCAGCCCGATCCAGTAGGCGAACCGGAAGCCGTTCAGCACGCCAAACACCACCAGCAGCCCCCACATGAAGATGTGCGCGAGGAAGGCCACTCCGAGCGAATTCTTCAGCCCCCAGCGGACCACCAGCGAATGCAGCCCGAAACTGCGGTCGAACTCATAGTCCTGCGTCGCGTAAATGATGTCGAAGCCAACCAGCCAGAGCACGACCGCCAGCGCGAGCACGAGCGGGACAGTCGCGCCAAATTTCAGCGCCTCCAGCCCCCCGCTTCCCTCCACTGCGGGCAAAAAGGAGACCCGGCCCACGACCGCCAGCCACGCGCCAATCGGCGCGATCGCCAGCGCGATGCCCAGCCAGATGTGGGTGAAGTCGGTGAACCGCTTGGTCAGCGAATAGAAGCAGACGAAGAACAGCGCCACCGGCGAGAGCCACAGGCACAGCGGATTCAATAGGCCCGCCGCCACGATCAGCCCCGCCCCGCTGAGCAGGCAAAGGGCGATGGCGCTCGTGAGCGAGATTTCCCCGGTGACGAGGTGCCGTTTGGCCGTACGCGGGTTGGCCGCGTCGAACCGGCGATCCACGATGCGGTTGAAGGCCATTGCGCAGGTACGTGCGCAGACCATGGCGAGCAAGATCAGCCCGAACACCCGCCAGCCTGGCCAGCCCCGGGTCTCCCGCGCCGCCACCACCATGGAGGCCAGGGCGAATGGCAGCGCAAAAATCGTGTGGCTGACCTTAACAAACGAGGCCCACTTGGAGAGCGTACCAAACATCGCGTCTATTCTGGCTCCTCCTGCCACCGGGCAACAAGGTCATGCTTCACGCCGAGATGATCGAGCACCCGGGCCACCACCGTGTCGACCACCTGCTCCACGGTCTGCGGCAGCGTGTAAAACGATGGGTTGGCCGGCAGGATCTGCGCGCCCGCCAGGATCAGCAGTTCGAGATTCTTCACATGGACGAGCGACAGCGGCGTTTCGCGCGGCACGAGGATGAGCTTCTTCCGCTCCTTCAGCATCACGTCGGCGCAGCGCAGCAGCGAATCGGAACTGAGCCCGTGGGCGATACGGCCGACCGTGCCCATGCTGCACGGGATGACCACCATCGCATCCGGCGGGTTGGAGCCGCTGGCAAACGGCAGGTTCATCGAGCGCAGCGAATGCTGCTGCACACCCTCGCTCAGGCGCAGCCCGCCGGGCAGCTCGGTGGCGATGACCTGCGCCGCGTACTGGCTGAGGATGACGTGGACCTCGTGTTCCGCCGGATCCAGCCGGTCGAGCAGCCGCTGCGCATAGAGCGAGCCGCTGGCGCCGGTGATGGCGACGAGAAAACGCATGGCCAAACTATGGCGGGGCCGCCGGCAAACACCAGCCACCACCGTTCTCCCTCACAATTCGTCCCGAATGCGACGCCATTGCGACGCGTCGATCCGCCGCTTAACTTCGTCGCCATGAACCGATTCCTGCCGTCCTTCGCCACCGTTTTCATGCTCGCCTGCCTGCCGGTCGCCCGCGCGGAGGCGGTCTATCAGCAGGATTTCACCAAGGCTGACGTCGGTTCGCAGCCGGACGAGCTGCTGATCCTGGACGGGCAGTTCGCGGTGCAGGAGGCCGATGGCAACCGGTTCTTCGAGCTGCCCGGCGCGCCGCTGGAAAGCTACGGCTTCCTGTTCGGCCCGAGCGCAGCGAGCGATGTGCAGGCTTCGGCGCGGATCTTCAGCACCAAACAGGGCCGCAAATTCCCCACCTTCGGCGTCGGCCTGTGCGGTGCGAGTGGCTATCGGTTGCAGGTGTCCCCGGCCAAGAAGTCGATCGAGCTCTTCAAGGGCGAAACCGTGGTGACGAACGCGCCCTTTGACTGGAAGAGCGGTGAATGGACTCAACTGCGCCTCCAGATCCGCAAGGTGAAGGACGATGAGTTCAAGGTGGAAGGCAAGGCCTGGAACACCGGCAGCGAGGAGCCCAAGGAGCCCACGATCACCCTCACCGAGCCACAGGCTGTCCCGGCGGGCAAGGCCGGGGCCTGGGGCATGCCTTTTGCCGGCACGCCGATTCGCTTTGATGATCTGAAGGTCACGAAGATTCCCTGAGTGGGGTGCATCGGCAGGGCTGAAAGCCCGTCCAAGGAATGCTTGGGGTGCAGCGAGCCATGCGAGCGTAGCCCCAGGTTAGCTACGCAAAGGAAATCGAGCGCTGTAAGCGCGTCCCAAAAGGTCGGCAGCCCGTGGGGGTCGGGCCTTCAGCCCTCAGGTCGAGTGGGAAAGCCGGTACCTGGGGCTGCTCTCACTGCGTTCGCTCCACCCCAAGCATTCCTCGGACACGCTTTCAGCGCTGTGGCTGGCGGTAGAACGGTCATCACCGTCCGTGCGCGACCAAACACTCCCCATTGGAACCAAGACCGCATTCGTCCACTTGCCGCGCGGACGGATTTTGTGGTTTCTAGTCATCGGTTGCTGAAACCAAACCCGCGCTGGCGGGTATATCCCATAACAGAAACACACACCACCCGGAGACCCTGACCATGCCCACGATGCACGAGATTGATTACAAGATTTACGGCGACGACATGCAGTTTGTCGAAGTCGAGCTGGACCCGCAGGAGGCCGTCGTCGCCGAGGCCGGCGGCATGATGTACATGGAGAACGGCATCGCCATGGAGACGATCTTCGGCGACGGCTCGCAGCAGAACAGCGGCTTTCTCGGTTCGCTGCTGGGCGCGGGGAAGCGCCTGCTTGTCGGTGAATCGCTGTTCATGACCGTGT
Organism: uncultured Verrucomicrobiota bacterium; assembly: GCA_903922605.1. Classification (GTDB taxonomy): domain Bacteria; phylum Verrucomicrobiota; class Verrucomicrobiia; order Limisphaerales; family UBA9464; genus CAIVQB01. Next base: position 23,243 of record CAIXUG010000056.1, on the reverse strand, counting down.
TCCAGAACCGGAGCATGGCCAAATCCAAGGTGGCGTTTGGCGCACCGTATCCCGGCAAGATCATTCCCGTGCGCCTGAGCGAGATCGGCGGCGAACTGATCGCGCAAAAGGACGCGTTCCTGTGCGCGGCCAAGGGCGTGAGCGTGGGCATCGCCTTCAACAAGCGCATCGGCGCCGGCCTGTTCGGCGGCGAAGGTTTCATCATGGAACGGCTCACCGGCGACGGCTGGGCGTTCATCCACGCGGGCGGCACCATGATGTGCCGGGATCTCGCGCCAGGCGAGGTGCTGCGGGTGGATACGGGCTGCATCGTCGGCTTCACGCCGGGCGTGGATTTCGACATCCAGTTCGTCGGCGGCATCAAGACGGCGGTGTTCGGTGGCGAAGGCCTGTTCTTCGCCACCCTGCGCGGTCCGGGCCGGGTCTGGCTGCAATCGCTGCCGTTCAGCCGCATGGCCGACCGCATCGTGCAGGCGTCGCGTATCACCGGCAAAGGCGGGCGCGAAGAGGGTTCAATCCTCGGCGGGCTGGGGAACCTGCTTGATGGCGACAACCGCGGCCGATGAGGCAGCCGCCGATCAGGCCTGCCGCCAGGGCACCTCGTAGTTCCGTACTTCCTGGCGGAAGCCTTTCACGGTTCGTGGCTCTTGCTCCACGCAGGAACTGGCGAGATCTGGAGTATGCTTGGTCAGTTCCGCATACGTTTCCTGGCCGATGATGATGCGGCTGCGGCCGGAAACGCTTTCGAGCCGGGAGGCCAGGTTCACCTCACGGCCAAAGACGGTGTAATTGAGGATGTGGGCATCGCTGCCCATCAGGCCGACGGTCATGGTGCCGGAATTGATGCCGGTGCCGAGCTCAAGCTGCGTGAGCAGGGGCAGCAATGGCTGTCCGGCGGCGGTGCGGGCCTTGTTTTCCTCCTCACGCCGGGCGTTTTCCACGCCCCGCACCCCGTTGAGCCGCTCGATGGCGCGTTGCGCGTCGATGGCGGCAAGCACGCAGTTGACCGCGTGCTTGGGGTCAAGGGTCGGCGCACCCCAGAACGCCATCACGCAGTCGCCGATGTATTTGTCGAGGGTGCCACCGTGTGACTTGACGACATCGGCGATGGTGGCGAGGTAGAGATTCACCGTTGCCAGCACCTCGCCCGCCTGCTGTTCGAAGTACACCTCGGCTTCGGTTTCAGAAAGCTGATGCGTCCGCACGTATTCCTCGGCGGCCACCTGATAACGGTCGGTCATCTCGGTGAAACCGCGCACGTCCGCAAAGAACACGGTGAGCTTGCGCCGGGCGCCGCCGAGGCCAACTTTTTCGGCTTTGAGCAGTTCCTGCACGACGTCCGGAGAGACGATCTTGGCGAACACCGAACGCACCCGTTGCCGCTCCTTCTGCTCGAAGAGCACGCGCCATGTGATCATGACGGCGTGGTTCAGCAGCAATCCGGTGAGGAGCGGATGCACGATGGGCAACCACAGCCGGCTTTCCACGTACGCCAGCGAGGCGATCCCGCCGTATCCCAGCGCGATGGCGGCCACGCTGATCCCGGCCAGGCTGGTCCGCAGCCGCCAGGTGAGCAGGCCGCCCGCCAGCGAAAGCACCAGCTGGATGGCCAGCTCCACCGGGAACGGCAGCCGGTGAACAAAACGGTCCTGCAGGATGCCGTTGGCCACGTTGATGTACGTCGTGACCAGGAAGTCCTGCGTCGCTAGCGGCGTGGGCCCCAAATCGGAGAGGTTGTTGCCCTTGGCGCTGGAACCGATGAGCACGAGCTTGTCCTTCCAGAAATGATTCGTGCGCGCCGCCTGAGGATTCGCCTGGCGTTCGACATCCTCTTCCAACACGTGCTCCATCAGCTGCACGCGCTTCAACTGGTTCAGCCCGTCCATGGAGACGCTCCAGTCCACCGGCAGCATGCGACCGGCCTCGATCGGCAGCACCCGCCGGATGCTCAGGTCGTTCGTGCTGTGCAGCACAATCTGGTGCGGACTGATCTCGGCATGATCAAGGTCCAGGCCCAGTTCCACCGCCGCCATCACAATGCCCATATGCCAGACCCGGCGTTCCTCGTAGGCGGCCATGGTATAGCTCAGCTTCCCGACATCCAGCTCCACATTGCCATCGGCATCGATTGGCAGGAGGCGCGATTCGCCCTTGCGGGGATCCCGCACGCGAATGGTGTTGTTGGTGCCGAACTCGACGATCTGTTTCAGCTTGGTGGTGACGAAGCCGACCAGGTCGCTGCCAAGGAAGCGGCAGTCATTGAAGGCCCGGATGCGGCGGGCCGAACCATCTACATCGCGCGGCGAATCTACTTCCCCCAGACTGAAAGCGGCCCGGCGAAATGGGGTGGCCGGCGGTTGATCGGGCAGGGAGGCCAGAATGACCCTGCCATTTTCCTCCAACTGCTGCGCGAAAAAGGTGTCCGATTTGATCACGTTGGTCGTGCCCGCCAACGGCATGGGCGGCTGATCCGGGCGCAGATCCCCCAGCAGCACGTCAAAGGCGATCGCCTTGCTCCCTTGGGCGGTCAGTTCCCGCACCACGCGGCCGTAGACCTTGCGGGGGAACAGCAGCCCCATATCCTCTCCCAGCGGATAACCCAGCGCCAAGTTTTCCACCGTGGTATCTTGGGCAACAATCAGCCCAAGTTGCGGAGCCAGCGGCGGAGCCGTTCGGGCTGCCTGGCGAACCCGCCAGTCGAACAGGGTCAGTTCCAGGCTGTGAAAGAGGTCGTATTTGCTGGCCGACTCCAGGGTCTTGGCCCAAAGCGTTTCCGCCCGGCCAAGGGTGCGTGAGCGCAGGAACTCCCTTTCCAGCCAGGCCGAAGCGCCAAACATCAGCCCGCCGACCAATGCTGCCGACAACGACACCCAGAGCGTCGCCCGGCGTTGAAACAGTTTGGCCAGCAGGTTCACAGAAACGAAAAAGCCCAGAGCAACGATAGTCGCTCTGGGCTGAAATTATAGGCTGAAATCAGTTCCGCTTCGGAGAAACGAAGACTTCGGGGCCGGTCGGCTGGTTGTCGAAGCCGGTATCGTCACCCAAGTTGGTGAAGTCAGGTTCCTCGAACTGGCCGGCAGTAAAGTCGGCCACTCCGCCGGCGTCACCGACGGTGGGATCAAAGTACTGGCCCTTGCAGACGTTGAAGTCCTTGCCCTTGTACGAGACGTCCACGCAGCCCTCGAAAACGACAATCTGACCCTTCGGCGTCACCGCGAACTTCGTGCCGCGGATCGCTGCCGTTGCGGTCGGCGTGGTCACGACATAGGTGGACTGCGAAGACTTCTTCACCACGTCACCTTCCATGCCGCCCGACTTCAGAGTCAGCGCAGTATGGGAAACCTGTTCAGCCCCGCCGTCATCGTACGTCAGGTCGGTGATCGTCAGCGCGCTCGACTCCTTGAGGTTGACGTAGGGCCCGTTGATGCCGAGGTAAAGGGATGCCTTGGAAGCAGCCTCCGTCTTGACGGTGGCACCGGGCGTGGCGATATCGCCCACCTTGGCGGCCGCAGAGTCCAGCCAGACAGAGCCTTCAACCTTCTTGAATTCCGCCTGACCGGTTTTTGCCGCTGCCATCAACGCGCCCGAAACGAGCGTGGATGCAGCCAACAGACTGACCGACCGAGTAAAGCTGCCAAACATGTTCATGGTAAAGCCTTTGAGATTTGATTTTTCGAACGCCGTCAAATTAGATATTGGACCCGGAAAGTCAACGCCAATTTCCCCTTCATTTGGTTCCCGCCGGGCCGTGAGATTCAAGACCTTGCAAAAATTCGGAGTTGCCCCCGCAAATCTGCACGCTAGCCTCACGGCCATGGTGCTTGGCACAACGAGTTCGTCAACTGGCTTCTTCCGTTCTTCGGAAGCCGGACCGGTCATCTCGATTTGCCCCATTAGCCCGATTATTCGGCCCCCACAGCATCGCTGAACGAGTTTCCCTTTTCCCCAAACCCCGTTCTGCGATGCAGAGCGGGGTTTTTCTTTTTTCCAATCCACAACGCACTCCGACACCATCCACCCATGAAGCCGAGCAAAGTAGAAATATACGACACCACCCTCCGCGACGGCGCCCAGGCCGAGGGGATCAACTTTTCCCTGGCCGACAAGCTCCGCATCGCCGAGCGGCTCGACCAGTTTGGCGTGCATTACATCGAGGGCGGCTGGCCGGGCTCCAACCCCAAGGACATGGAATTCTTCCAGCAGGCCGCCAAACGCCGGTGGAAACATGCCCAGATCGCCAGTTTCGGCTTCACCCGGAAAAAGGGTGTTCCCGTGGAGGATGATCCGCAGGTCCGCATGCTCCTCGACGCCAAGACGCCGGTCGTGACCATCGTCGGCAAGACGTGGCTGCTGCACGTCACCGAAGTGCTGCGCGTCAAACCCGAGGAAAACCTGGGCATGATCGGCGACACCATCCGTTACCTGAAGGACCAGGGGAAAATCGTGGTCTATGACGCCGAGCACAGCTTTGACGGCTTCAAGGACGAGCCCGAATACGCCCTCGCCACCTGGCAGGCCGCCGAAAAGGCCGGAGCCGACGTCATCTGTCTCTGCGAAACGAACGGCGGCGCGCTGCCCAGCGAGGTCAGCCGCATCGTCACCTTTGCCCGGGGCAAACTGAACGCCCGGATCGGCATCCACACCCATAACGACTGCGGTTTCGGCGTGGCGAATGGCATCGCGGCGCTGGAGGCCGGGGCCGACCACATCCAGGGCACGATCAATGGCTATGGCGAGCGCACCGGCAACTGCAACCTCACCAGCGTCATCCCCACCGTCCATTTCAAGATGGGCCGCGTTGGGGTGCCGGTGAAATCGCTGCCGAAGCTGAAGGAGCTTTCGGAGTTCGTGGACGAGATCGCCAACGTCCGTCACGACACGCGCCAGCCGTGGGTTGGCCAGACGGCCTTTGCCCACAAGGGTGGCATCCATGTCCACGCCATCGAGCGGGTGGCCCGGAGTTACGAGCACATCGTGCCCGAATCCGTCGGCAACCATCGCCGGGTGCTCGTAAGCGACATGTCGGGCCGGACGAACATCCTGCTCAAGGCCGCCGAACTGGGTTTCAAGCTCACGCCCGACGCGCCGGAAGCACGTGCCATCACCACCCGGGTCAAGGAGCTAGAATCGGCCGGCTACGAATACGAGGCCGCTGAGGCTTCGCTCGCGCTGCTCATCCGCGGCGTGCTGGATCAGAACCCGGAACTGCTGTTCACGGTGGATTCCTATCACGTTTCCATGCGGGGCAATGGCACCAGCTCCGTCTGCGAGGCCACAGTCAAGGTTCGCGTCGGCAAGCAGGTGCATCACACGGTCGCGGAAGGCGACGGCCCGGTGAACGCGCTCGATGGAGCGCTGCGCGCCGCGCTTGCCAAGTCGTTTCCGTCACTGAAGAAGATCGCGCTAACCGACTACAAGGTCCGCATCCTCGATGGGGTGGCCGGCACCGCCGCCAAAACGCGCGTGCTGATCCAGTCCACCGACGGCAAGCGCGAATGGGGCACCGTCGGCGTCAGCGAGAACATCATCACCGCGTCGCTACAGGCGCTGGTGGACTCGATGGAGTACGCGTTGCTGAAGCACTGACCGCAGCTCGCTCAGCGGCGCAGCCGCCACAGGCTGAGACTGGTGAAGACCGCCACGGCAAACCCGTAGGCGGTCATGCCCAGCCCCACGCCGAAGGGCACGAGCTCCCAACGGGTGAACCACATCAGCGCCACGCCCACGACGGAAAAAAGCGCGGCCTCGCCGAGAAAGCAGGCCCAGGCGAGCCCGCGTGGGCTTTCCACCAGGCGGTCCGCCATCCACGCGCGGTAATGGTTCTCACCCATGGTGCGCATCAGCCAGGCGGATTGCAGGTTACGGGCGGCCACCAGCAGGCTCGTGGTCGTGACCGCCACCGCCGGCAACGGCCAGCAGCCGATCGCCAGGCCGATCGCGAGGTTGAGCGGCACACCGTACTTCCAGCCGAGCCGCCGCGCCACCGGATTGCCCTCCAGCACCAGGTTCGGCGTCGCGATCCGGGTGGAGACCAGGTCGCAGCTCCGCCCAAAGAGAATCAGCCCGGTCAGCAACAGCCAGGGACGGCTGCCAAACGCCACAAAATCATCGAGCCGGACCACGGGATCACTTTTTCCCGTAGATTTGCTCCGGGGTCTCGAGCTGCGCCTCGGTGACCTTGAACGTGGCGCCGTCGCCCTCGAGGCTGCGGAAGAAGCACGACTGGTAGCCTTCGTGACAGGCGGCCCCGATCTGCTCGACCTGGATCAGCAACGTGTCGCCATCACAGTCAAAGGCGATGTCCTTCACGACCTGCACGTGGCCGCTGGATTCGCCCTTCATCCAGAACTTCTGCCGGGAGCGGCTCCAAAAGAAGGTCCGCCGGGTCTCCACCGTCTTCTCCAGCGAGGTCCGGTTCATCCAGGCCATCATGAGCACCCGGCCGGTCTTCTGTTCCTGAATGATGGCCGGGATCAGGCCATCGGCGTTAAATTTCAGCTGATCGTAGAACGACATGTTTTGGCGAATCTCGGTTTGGCGGGCGGCGGCGGCAAGATTCACTTTCCGGGCAGGAAAGCGAACCCCACGGCGGCGAGGATGCAGACAAAGGCGGCCACGTGGTTCCACTGCGGCTTCGTGCCAAAGTAGAAGAACGCGAACCCGGTGAAGACCACCAGCGTGATGACCTCCTGGCTCAGCTTGAGCTGGAACAGCGAGAAACGGGCTGAACCGTAGCGGTTGGCCGGCACCATCACCAGATACTCGAAGAACGCGATGCCCCAGCTCGCCAAGATGGCGATCCAGAGGGGCTGGTGCTCCTTGAACTTCAGGTGGCGGTACCACGCAAACGTCATGAAGACGTTGCTCACGAACAGCGCGACGAACGGAAACCAGACGGTTTGGGCAATTCGTTCCATGGGGAAAAATCAGATGCGGCGGATCGGGAGGCCCCGCGCGACCAGGTAATCCTTCACTTGGCCGACAGTGAACGTGCCGAAGTGGAAGATGCTCGCCGCGAGCACGGCATCCGCGCGGCCTTCCAGCAGCACTTCCGCCATGTGTTCCAACGTGCCCGCGCCGCCACTGGCCACCACGGGTACGCCCACGGACTCGCTGATGCGCCGGGTAATCACCAGGTCAAACCCCGCCTTGGTGCCGTCGGCGTCGATCGAGTTCAGCACGATCTCGCCCGCGCCCAGCTCCACCGCCCGCTGCGCCCAGGCCACAGCCTCCAGGCCGGTCGGCTTGCGACCGCCCTGCGCGAACACTTCCCAACGGTCCGGGGCGACTTTCTTCGCGTCGATCGACACCACGATGCACTGGCTGCCGAACTTCTCCGCGCCGGCCCGGATCAGGTCGGGATTGGCCAGGGCGCTGGAGTTGATGCTCACCTTGTCCGCGCCGGCCTTGAGCATGGTACTCATGTCCTCGACCGCGCGGATGCCGCCGCCAACCGTCAGCGGCATGAAGCAGCGATCCGCCGCGCGCTCAATGACCTCCACCATGCTGGCGCGACCGTGGGCGCTGGCGGTGATGTCGAAGAACACCATCTCATCCGCCCCCTGGTCATTGTAGCGCACCGCCAGTTCGACGGGATCGCCCACGTTTTTCAGTTCGCCCGCCTCGGCCCGGCCAAAGCTGACACCACGCGTGACCTTACCGTCATGCACATCCAGACAAGGAATGACCCGGCGCGCTAACATGCGAAAAAATGGCTGAACGATGGGGACAAAAAAGCCCGCCGATGGCGGCGGGCTCAAAAACTTTCAGGATACTGTTAAAGGGTCAAGCCGGACCGAACTTGCCGTCGCTGTTCTTGAACGCCTTGTCGCTGTAGAGCAGCGTGTTCAGCGAATTCATGGGGCTCTTGGCGGTGAACTTGTAGCCGATCTTGGCGATGGCGTCGAGGATGTCGGGCTTGGAAAGGGTCTTGCCCTTGGTAACCGAGAGGACGGCTTCCTTGAGGGACAGCTCGTTCTTGGCCCGCTTCGCCCGGCCGGTGCTGGTGACGGCTTTCGGGGCCGAGGCAACCGAACCCTTGGGGGACAGGGACAGGACCCGGTCAATCTGGGCCAGTTCGGCTTCCAGCTCGCCCTTGCGCTTCAACAGACTGTCACGGAGGTTAACAAAAGCTTTCAGTGGATCGTTCTTCATGCGCGCGAAATATAGCGGGGAAAATATCAGTCACAAGAGGACAAAAATAATGATGCCACCCTGAGCACCGCCGATCCATACCGACCCGCCGGCAATAAGCGGCCGTTTAGGCAAGACATTTTATCTCAGAATGCCCGGTGATGCCACGGCTAGAGGCCGAGATTTCGTCTCGGGCGCATTTTTCCTTGTGGCTGCGGGCGGACGAAGCGTATCGAACGCCACGACTCGACGGAGGCGCTGCCGGATGAACATCCAGCCGCCGGAGTCCCCGGAGGCAGCGCAGATTGTCAATCTGCCGTATCGCAGGTATCCGACCTGCAAAGCGTGAGAATGGAGGAGGCAAACCTGTTTTAAACGAAGTAGCCGGCGGCGTGGTCGGTGTTGGTGAGGCCATCGACACCGGCTGCCCTTAAGTCACTGAGCCGCGCCTAAGCCACTGGATAGGGCAGAGTCTCGTGACCAGACTGCGCATTTTTTTTATAAAGCCGCCTCATGGCAGCCTCTTCAAAAGCTTCTGTAGGGGGGCGTCAACATGAGGACACTCTAATTTACCGAGGGCAATGGGATTCGCCACCGCCATTCCTGCCTGCCTGATCTTCTTAGCAGGCCCTTAACCGGAACAATGCAGCTACAAGCGCGGACCGTCTGGTCCGCCAGTCGGGCCCGCGGGCTCGCGCAACCTCGGAAGCTTCACCCCGACGTTTCCCGGTTGAGTGAGTCCCTCAGCCGAACAGAACATCGGGTCGTTTAGGCCCAGTTCACGCGGACGTGACCGTCCGCGCTCCTTTTCAACTCCAGCGTTCCGGCTTAGGTAGGCAGGTTTTCCAAACCCGTCTGCGCCTGCTTCTCCTTCGCCTGCCAGTCGACCAGACGCTGGCGGTGCTCTTCGAGCACCTTGGCCGGGACTTTTTGGGCAAAGGCCGGGTTCGCCAGCTTCGTTTCCACTTTCGCGATTTCGGCGCGGATGGTTTCCAGCTCCTTCGTGAGGCGCGCCCGCTCGGCACCGAAATCGATCAGGCCGGTCGTGGGCAGGTAGAGTTCACCCAGCAGGTTACCCGCGCTCGGCGTGCCCTTGGCGGGGGTCCAGTCCGGGGCGACCAGCTCCACGGCTTCCGCGTTGAGCAGCAGTTTGAGCACCTCGACCTCGGCCGGGGGCAGTTCGCCGGCGGGCTTGAGGATGAACTTCAGCTTCTTCGCCGGATCGAGCTTCAGCTCGCGGCGCAAGGTGCGGCCGAGGGATACAAGATCATACTTCGCCTGAGCCACCCGGTCGGCGGTCTCATCGAGGCCGAAGTACGCCTTCTCGTCGTCGCTGAAGGCCTTGGGCCAGGTGGCGAACATGAGCGTCTTACCGCCGCGATCATCAGGCAGGTCCTGTGCATACCCCATGCCGTGCCACAGCTCCTCGGTGATGAAGGGCAGGAACGGATGGAACAGCCGCAGCAAGTTCCCCAGCACGAAGTCCATCACGGCGAGCTTGTTCACCGCGAGCCGCTCCTGCTCCGCGCTCCGCGTTCCCCGCTCCGCGTTGGGGAAGGCTGCCTTCGACGCCTCCACGTACCAGTCGCAATACTCGCCCCAGAAGCAGCGGTAGAGCGTGGCCGTGGCGTCGCTGAACTTGTATTCGGTGAAGGCCTGCGTGACCTCACGGATCGCCTGGTCGAGCCGTAGCAGGATCCACTGGTCGTCCGAGGTAAGCAGCGCCGGATTGATTTCACCTTCGATGACACTGTCGGCCGTTCCCACCATCTGGCGGAAGCGGCAGGCGTTCCACAGCTTGTTGCAGAAGTTGCGGCCCAGCTCGACGGACTGCTCATCAAAGAGCACGTCCTGACCGAGCGGCGCGGCGCGCATCACGCCGAAGCGCAGGGCGTCGGCGCCGTACTTGGCGATGAGGTCCAGCGGGTCGGGCGAGTTGCCGAGCGACTTCGACATCTTGCGCCCCTGCTTGTCGCGGATGATGCCCGTGAAATAGACATTCCGGAACGGCAGGTCGCCCATGTACTCGTAACCCGCCATGATCATGCGGGCCACCCAGAAGAAGATGATGTCCGGCCCGGTGACGAGGTCCGTCGTGGGGTAGAACGCCTTCAGCGTCGGGTTCTTGGCATCGGTGGCCTTGTCGTCCGTCCACCCCATCGTGGCGAACGGCCAGAGCCAGGAGCTGAACCAGGTGTCGAGGACGTCGGGGTCCTGGGTGAAGCCAATATTCTCCAGACAGGCGGCCGCATTTTCGTGCGCCGTGCAAACCGTGACCTGATGGAAATCTCGCACATCCAATGCTTTGTCATCCGATTCGATTTTCCCCAGAAAATCGTTCGCATCGGTCACGATCAGTGAACCATCGACACGGATTGAGAACTCGGCCTGGTTTTCTATGCCATAGTTATCGGCCTCCAAAACTGCCGTCAGCAGATGGCGGTAGACTTCACGAAGGCTCATCTCGCCCGAATTTTGCCACACCGGAATCCGATGCCCCCACCAGAGCTGGCGGCTGATGCACCAGTCCTGAATGCCGGTCATCCAGTGGTCATAAACCTTGGCCCAGCGGTCGGGATAGAAGCGCATCTCGGAGCGCCGATCTCCGATCCGGCGTGAATCATCCATCTCGCCCACGGCGCCGGGTCGGAGACCGGCGCTCCGCTCCTCGGGCTGTGCCACACATGCCTTCGATTCCTCCACGCTCGGATACTTCAGGAACCACTGCTCGCTCAGGCGCGGCTCGATGGGCACGTCGGCACGCTCGCTGAAGCCCACGTTGTTCACGTAGGGTTCGGCCTTCTCCAGAGTCCCGGCGGCTTCGAGGATTTCGTGCGCCTTTTTCCGCGCCACGAAGCGATCGAGGCCGGCCAGATCCACGCCGGCTTCGGCGGTCATCTTCCCGTCAGGAGTGAGGATATCGATCACCGGCAGCTTGTGGCGCAAACCGATCTCATAATCCGCCTTGTCATGAGCGGGCGTGACCTTCAGCACGCCGGTGCCGAAGTCGAACGTGACGTGCTCATCCGCGATGATCGGGATGATCCGCTGTTCCTTCGGCACATCCAGCGGCAGCGCGCGATACACGTGATTGCCCACGAGATGCTGATACCGCGGGTCGTTGGGGTTCACGGCCACGGCGGTATCGGCCGGAATGGTTTCCGGCCGGGTCGTGGCAATCGTCAGGAAAGTGCCGGGCAGCTCCACCACTTCCACGCGGAAGTGATACATGAACCCCTTCTGCTCCTTCATCACCACTTCTTCGTCGGAAAGCGCGGTGAGCGAGGCGGGGCACCAGTTGACCATGCGCTTGCCGCGATAGATCAGGCCCTTCTTGTAGAGATCGACGAACACCTTCTGGACGCAACGGGAATACTCCGGGTCCATGGTGAAGCGCGTGCGGGTCCAGTCGCAGGACGCGCCGAGCGCGCGGAGCTGCTTGAGGATGATCCCGCCGTACTTCTCCTTCCATTCCCAGATCTTCGCCACGAGCGCCTCGCGGCCGAGGTCGTCGCGGTGCTTGATCTCGCCGGCCTTCTTCAGCGTCTTCTCGACGACATTCTGCGTGGCGATGCCCGCGTGGTCGGTGCCGGGCAGCCAGAGCACTTCCTTGCCCTCCATGCGCGCCTTGCGGGCCAGGATGTCCTGGATGGTGTTGTTGAGCACGTGCCCCATCGTGAGCACGCCGGTCACGTTGGGCGGCGGGATGACGATGGAATACGCCGGGCGCGTGGCGGATACACGGGCGGGATCGGCCGTGAAGCATTGGTGCTCCAGCCAGAAGTCATACCACTTCGTCTCAACGGACTGCGGCTCGTAGGCCTTCGGAATCTCGCTCATCTCGGTCCGGCGAGCCTAGCGGATGGACGGGCGCTTGGGCAACAGGCGTGAGTATGGACCCCGAGAACCCTCACTTTTCACCCCACTCCTGCCCATGAACCTCCCAAGTGTCTACTGGGCCCAGCGCTGAAAGCGCATGTGAGTAATGCCTGGGGTGGAGCGAACACCGTGAGCGGAGCCCCAGGGACAAGCTCCTTTGGACCGGTCTGAGGGCTGAAGGCCTGAGCCGAAGGCCACCACTGCTCTCGGACGCGCTTACAGCGCTCGACTGCTTTGGCCTGGTTAACCTGGGGCTGCGCTCGCGCGGCTCGCGCCACCCCAGGCATCATTCGGACGAGCTTTCAGCCCTACCAATCGTGGCTGTCCCTCTATTCCCGATGAATAGCTGGCCCTATTTTCCTCCATCAGGGCCGATTCGGGGTCGCCCCGGCCGGCGCTTCCGGTGCGGGCTGAAGCACCAGCAGCGAAAGGCCCTGACGCGGCAGGAGAAAATGGACCGGCACCGTGCCATCCGCCGCAACTGTGACCAAGGAACTCTCCAGCTCCGCCAGTGCGGCGGCCTTGATCAGCTCGGCAAGCTGCGGAGGCGTGGGCTGCTGCGGCGAACCCTGCTTCTGCCAGACCGTGAAGGCGTTGCTGTGCGTTTCGTCCACGCGGTAGTGGCGGAGTTTCAGGCGGCCGTTGGGCGTGAGCCCGGCAATGGAGACGGTCACTTCCGCCTCCGGCCCCACTACATCGTCATCGTGATAATGCCAGACCAGCGCGGACACGGTATCGCCGTCACGGGCGGCGAGGGCCGAGACATCCGGTGTGCCGCGCACGCCGCTTTGCACCACGTCGGGCAGCGCCAGTGCCGAAGGGCTTTCGACCGTCAGGCGTTGACCGTGCAGCTTGGCCATCATGCGGAAGGTGTTCAGCACGGGCAGCTCCACGCCCCGGCTGGCGAGGGCGCGGAAGCCGGCGAACCAAGGTTGTCCCTCGAACTCAAATGCCCACGTGAGCGCGCCGGCCAGATTGACGCCGTGCTTCGCGGCCAGGTCATGCGCCCGGGCGAAACTCGCTGCCGTGTAGCTGGCGTAGAGCGCGCCGTTGCGGTAGGCGTTCTGCGGGTACACCTCCGAGGAACAGGCCGCGCAGCCGTCGGGATCGGACTCGCCGATGACGATGGGCAGCGACTTCAGCTCTGGGAAACTGGCGACGAGCCCGAAGCCGGCGTCAAAATCCTGCAATTGGGCGGAGAGCCCCATGCGCACGTGGCCTTCCTGCACCGTCGGAGCGCCCTTGGCGTGGAAAGCAATGAAGTCGATCGGTGAACCGACCTTGCCGGTGGCGTAGTTGGTCCCGCGCAGGCAGTGCTCCAGGAAGTCCCGGAGGAATTTCGCCGCGCCAGCGCCACGCGGGCTGGTTGATTCGGGTCCGCCCACCCGCGCGTTCGGCAAGGCCCGCCGCACGCCGGCGACTGCGTAGTCGTAGAGCCGGTAATACTCCTCCGGCGTGCCCTTCCAGTAGGGAATGTTCGGCTCATTCCAGACCTCCCACCACCACTGGTCGATCTCCGCGTTGCCGTAGCGACCGAGATAGCGGCGCGCCATCTGATAATTCAACTCCTCCCACTTCACGTAGTCCTTCGGCGGGTACGCCCAGCCGGTGTAGATGTCGCCGTAGTTGTCACCGGGCTTCCAATGGTGCCGGTAAGGATACGGATGCACCGACATGGCCTCCGGCATGAACCCGAGCTGCACGTAGGGCCGCAGCCCCTGTTGCCGATAGGCGTCGAAGATCACATCCAGCGTGGACCAGTCGAAGATCGCCCGTCCGCGGCCATCCTCACCATACACGCCGGTAGAACCCCACTTGAGCGCCGCCGTGCCGTCGCCCGAGGTGAACAGGTTGTGCGTGCGGAAAAAGACGGGCGTGCCGGGATCGAGCCGGCCGAGCTGGCCGAGCAGCTTCCGACCGTCGGGCTGCGTGGCGTAGTTGGGCTCGTCCGCCCCGAAGAAGCGCCAGATCGGCTTCAGTTCGCCGAGTGGCTTGGCGGCATCGACGCGGATGGCGACGGGAAACGATTCCGCGCGGGCCGCGAGTACACCCAGCCCCAGCAGACAAGTGAGCAACCGGAGGAACATGGCGGCGACGTTGCGAGAGCATTCCTCCGCCGTCACGCAAAAGGAGCGCGGCAATGCTCAGTCGTAGGACGGCGCGTCCCGCCCGTCCTCTGATTGTTTCTCCGATGCGCCCGTTCCCGCAAAAGTGACCCGTCCGGCTTTGACGAGAAAAGTCAGAAGACGCGCGCGCGGTTCGGGAATAGGACGTCAAGGACAGGACATGGATGGAATTCCGGTACGCTTTTCCCTTCGGTAACGAATGTTGCACCCGATATACCCGCGCCGTGACACAGCCGCAAAATGCGAGGCAACCCGTACTCATCGTCATCGCGGCTGCCGGATTTACGCTGGCCGCACTGGGCTTTGGGGTCCCAGAGGCGAGATGCTTCAGGACAGCCCTGTCCTCCGCCCAATGGCCTGTCGTCCAAGGCAGAGTGCTGAGCTCCGAATCGGGCTGGGAAGGGACGGGAAAAAGCAGCCGATTACAGATGCGCATCCGTTATGCCTTTATCGCCGAAGGGACGAACTGGGAGGGAGACCATGTGACTGCCGGCAATGTCATGGAGCCTTACGCTGTGGAAGCGGTGCCCCGAACATATCCCGCCGGTTCAACGGTTGAGGTTCATTACCGGCCGGGGAGCCCGGTCGATTCCGTGCTCGAGGCCGGTCCCAACATGACTCATGTCGTATATACCTCGGCGCTTTTTTCCTTCAGCGGCCTTGGAATGGTCTTCCTCGGCTGGCAGTTGCGCGAATGGTGCAGGCGACAACCTCCCGCTTTCTCCTCGTCCCGCCCGCCGATTCCTGCTGGCCGCAAGCGTATCCAATCGGGAGGTTCGCCTCGCACGGATGGAAAATGACTTTGGCAACCTGTTGCCGCCCGAAGAGGACCCGCTTCAGCCCCTCCGCGAGCGGCTGGCCGCGCTGGCCTTGCAAGGCATCTATCTGGGCACCTCGTCGTGGAAATATCCGGGCTGGATCGGCCACCTTTACACGCAGTCGCGGTATGAGTTCCGGGGCCGGTTTTCTGAAACGCGCTTTCAGCAGCATTGCCTCACGGAATACGCGCAGACGTTCAAGGCCGTCGGCGTGGACGCCACCTATTACCACTTTCCCACCGAAAAATCCCTCCGCGAGCTGGCCGCGCAGGTGCCGGCGGATTTCCGTTTCTCGTTCAAGGTGACGGACGAGATCACTGCGAAGCGCTTCCCGCCCCTGCCCCGCCATGCCGAGCGTGGTGGCCTGCCCAATCCCAATTTCCTCATCGCCGACCTGTGCGTCCGCGAATTCCTGCGTCCTCTGGAGGCGATCCGTGAGCAGGTCGGGCTGGTGATGTTCGAGTTCTCCCGCTTCCACGCACCGGATTTCGCGCGCGGCAGGGATTTCGTGGACGCGCTGGACCGCGTCCTGGGCGAGCTGCCGCCGGGCTGGCGGTACGGCGTCGAGGTCCGCAACCGGAACCTGCTGCACCCGGAATTCTTCGCCCGGCTCGCGGCGCGGGGTGTGGCCTATCTTTTCAACCAGTGGTCGGATGGCACCGCACTGGACCGGCAACTGGAGCTGCCCGGCTGCTGGACCACCATTTTTGCCGGCGCACGGCTGCTCACGCGGCCCGGAACCGATTATGAGGAACGTGAACGGCAGATGGTGCCCTTCGACCGCTTACGTGAACCATTCCCCGAGGCCCGGACGGCGGCGGTTCGGATGATTCGTGAGGCCAGTCGGCGCGGCGTGCCGCTGTTCGCCCATTTCGGCAACAAGTTTGAGGGCTGCTCGCCGCTGTCGGTGGCCGCCGTCGTCGCGGAACTGGATCAGACGGACCGCCCGCCGGAAAACTGAGCTGCCTGGGCAGCTCTTAATCCTAATCTTCTTCGTAATCACCGAGCTTCCCGCGATTACGATTACGAAGAAGATTAAGATTAAGAACGCTCAATTTTTCCTGTGCGCTTTTGCCCGCGCCGGGCATTGCCTGATGAACATGACGCTGGCCGCCACCACCACCACCGATGATGCCACGCTGCTCCGCCGCTACGCCGGGGAGCGGGCCGAGGAAGCGTTCGCGGAACTCGTGCGCCGTCATATCGGTCTCGTTCATTCTGCCGCTCTCCGGCAGGTCGGCGGCAACACCGCCTCAGCGGTGGATGTTACGCAGGGCGTTTTCACCGAGCTGGCGCGGCAGGCCGACCGGCTTGCGCGCCACCCGGCCCTCGCCGGCTGGCTCTATACCACCACCCACCGGATGGCCGCCCGCAACGTCCGCAATGAAACCCGCCGCCAGCGGCGCGAACAGGAGGCGCACGCCATGCAGGAACTGCTTCAGGAACCCGCGGCCGAACCGCCACCCGACTGGACGCGGCTCCGCCCGGTGCTCGATGCCGCGATGCACGATCTCGGAGAAACCGACCGCCTGGCTGTGCTGCTGCGCCACTTCGAACAGCGCCCGCTCGCCGAGGTCGGCGCGCGGCTCGGCCTGAGTGAAAATGCCGCCCGGATGCGCGTGGACCGTGCGCTGGACAAGTTGCACGCGAAACTGGCGAAACGCGGCGTGACCTCGACCGCCGCCGCGCTCGCGGTCGCGCTGTCCGGGCAGGCCGTCACGGCGGCCCCCGCGGCTTTGACATCCGCTGTCACCACCGCCGCCTTGGCTGCGGCGGTCACCACCACTTCCACGTTTGGACTCTTCACGTTTATGGCCGCCACCAAGCTCAAACTCACCGCCGGCGTGCTGTTGCTCGCCCTCACCGGAACCGCGGTTGTCCTGCAGCACCGCTCGCTGCAACGGCAGCACGCCGAAAACACCGCACTGCGCCAGCAGATCGCCCAACTGACCGAGGACGCACAGGCCGCCCGCCGGATTGCGGCGCAGAATGCCGAGGAACTGGCCCGCCTCCGCCAGCCGCAGACGGAGCTGCTGCGCCTCCGGGGCGAGGTCGCCCAGCTGCGAAAACAGGTCGGCACTGCCAATCGGGCGGCTTCGCCGACGGGCAAAGCGGCGGCGGCTCCGGGCCAATCCGCTGAAGAGGAGGAGGAGATTCCCAAGACCTTTGCGATCCGCCGGATGACCGAGGCCAAGCTGCTTGTCCTGGGCTTCCTCCTGTTTGCCAACGACCACCACGACCGGTTTCCCGATTCATTGGAGACCGCCCTGGCCCAGGTCAAAACCAACCGGGATTTTGCCGACCAGGCGGAAGTGTTGTCGGCGCTGCAAACGGACGATTTCGAGCTCCTGTTTTCGGGCTCGCTCCTCGACATCGCCAATCCCTCCGCCGCCATCGTCCTGCGCGAACGCACTGCCTGGCAGAACCCCAAGGGCGGCTGGATGCGGACCTACGGCTTCGCCGACGGTCACAGCGAGGTGCATCGCAGCGACGACGGCGACTTCAGCGCCTGGGAGGCACAGCATCAGGTCCAGCACAAGACAGGCACCCCGACCGGATCGGGCGGCAATTGAACCACCCGCCGGGCGCTGTTAGCGCCGGGCCTCACGGCGGATCATCGGGGTCGTTGTCATCCGGCTCGGGAGTCGATTGCACCGCCGGCCGGAAATTGCCGGACACGGGGTCGATGTCCGGAGCTGATCCACGGTCACGGCCCAGTCTCATACTATCCGTGGCCGTGGCCATCCGGGGCCAGACGAGGTCGGCTTTTGCAGCGGATCTGATTTCCCCAATCTTCGTCGGCAACATTTCACCGCCATTGTCCTCCGTATCCACGCCCGGTGAATAAAGCACCACGCTGCCGTTGGTTTCCACGCGATAGCGCAGGGGATCGCCGGTGATGAAGTCACGCACTGCGCCGGGCACATCCGCCAGTGACTTGGGCGGCTGCCCCTGACGCAAGTGTTCACGTTGGACGGCCAGCGCCGTGAGCAGCACCCGCCGCCGGGCTTCCGTTTCCACCAGCCGGCCGAGAGCGGTATTCGCACCGCCGCCACTGGCATAGAGCGAAGTGGCCATCATTATTTCCCGACTGTTCACCAACGACTGGAGGTGTGAAGGGGTGTTCGTCGTCAGGCTGAGAAAATTATGGTTGGTCACCCCGGGAAGGGGGCGCATCGCGAGCCAGTTGGTCTGTCCAATGGCCCGGCGGAGTTCACCGGCCCGTTTCTGATAAAACCGGATGATGAGAACCTCGTCGAGATAGCTGCCCTTCCGCGCATAATCTTTCTGGCTGGCCGCGTAGTGGACCAGGTCCCTGAATTCGTTCCAGGCCCTGCCCGGCTCCGTAAGACTACTGCGGCCCAGGCGGGAAAGCTCCGGCGTCACCACGTGGTTGGTCAGGTATTCGCCGCGGACCGCGGCGGTATAGGTCAGCAGTTGGGCGGCCTGCAGCATGGCCGTGTCCGGCACCCCACGAAACACATCCACACGGGCCCATTGCCCGCTCAGGTCCCCAAGCTGGGTGTCCGTCCAGACATTGGTCTGCAACGCCTCCCAGGTCGCGACGAACGCCTGTTGGACCAGTCCCGCCCGCACCAGATGGGAAACCTCGGCCGGTTCCGGATCGTAGCGGATCGCCAGCGCGGTCACGGCGAGCAGATTGGTCCAGGCCTCGGCGGTGTTGCCGTCACGCAGGGCCAGGGCCATCCGGGCCGTGAAAGCATTGGCGAGCGACTTCAGCCCGGCGAGATGAGGCAGTAGCAAGGAGGGCCCTACCACGAAACGGAGCGGGCGGTCCGCCTGCAGAATCTCAGCCGCCGCGTCGAGCGGCGCCGCGATCGTTTCCAGTTCACCGGCGACTTCGTTCCACTTCCCCTCGCTCTGCCAGCCACAGCGCGCCGCGCCGCGCGCCATCGGCTCCATCCATTTGAGACTCTGGGTGAGGCGGAGCGGTCGGAGCGCGAAGCCGGCATTGGTGATCACCGCCGCGCGGCTTTGCTCCTCCGGCGTAAGCACCGGCAGCAATTCCCCGTATTCCAGCTTGAAACCCGTCCGCTTCGCCTCTTCACGGGCGTTCTGGGCCACGCGCTTGGCCGCCGCTTCCTCGCTGGCAGCCGCCGCCCTGAGCGCGCCGACCAGCAGGAGCAAGCCGCACACCCAAATCGCTGACCGTCGCTGTCTCATGGGAAACCAAGCAGGGCGGCGATCCCGGTTTCAGGCCGGCACCAGCTGCGGACAAGCGGGCGTCGCGAAAGCCTTCCGCCGGGCCAGCCAGCGCGCGGATAACCCGAGGCCGACGCCGAAGATCAGGTGCGCAACCAGGGTCACGACCACGAAACGCGGGGTGACATTGATGCCGAACGTCTGCGGATACGGCGTGAACAGCATCCCCAGCTCCAGCCCGACGGCCATGACCACGGCCCAGGCCCAGTGACGGCGTGCGCCGTTGCCGACCATGGCGAGATACATCACGCCGAAAGTGCAGCCGTTGCTGAAGTGATACGCCCAGCCCAGCAGTTGGGCGGTGAGGGAGTAGGACGACTGCTCGATGGGTTCGCCCAGGATCATGGCGCCAAAACGGGGGAACACCTTGAAGAGCGGCATCGGCGGCACCACGGCAATCAGTCCCCAGTCCTTCGCGAAGACGAACGGCAGCCGGAAAACATCATAGGCGACCGCCGCAATGAAGCCGCCCAGCACACCGATGAGCACCGCATTCCACAGCTGGCGATCGCCGCGCAGCCGGTCCGCGATCGCGAGGACCGTCAGCACGACCAGCGCGGGCAGGAACAGGAAAAAGGTGAAAGTCCGCATCGGGCAGACCTTGTAAAAATCCAGCAGCAGGCACGCTATGGACGAGGCGGCGAGCAGGAACACCACGAACCGGCCGGTCGAGTTCCACCACGTACGCGGCATGTGCTTTGGAGGGCTGACTTCCATGCGAAGTGTTGTCGCGCCGGTCCGGAAGTTCGCCAAGGATTTTATTGCATCCGTGCGGTCCGAATGTGCGTTGTTGTTCAGCCATGATTGTCCGCGCCAACCGCATTGCGTCCGTCGCATCTGCCGCCGAAGCGGGCCTGACAACTTCCTCGGCAACAACCATGTGCCAGTTGGGCTAAATCTTTTTCGGGATTGGCACGGCCCTTGACGGAATTACGGGGCGGACAGCTAGATGGTTTCCGGTTCTTAACCCCATGAACCAACCGACTCTCCTTTCGTGTCTCGCCTCCCAGCGTGGCCTCTCCGAGGAGGCCGCCCAACGGTATCTCTTCTGCCGCGGGGTTGGCCCCTGGAAATGGCCTTTGGTCTGGCTGCTCCTCCGTCGCCGGCCGGAAATCTTCCGCGCCGACCGCGAAGTGCTGCGCTTCGTCGCGCAGGCCCGGAATCACTCCCAGTTCGAGGACGCCATCGAAACCATCCACACCCGTCTGCTCGCGGAACAGCCCTTCTGGCGCGGCACCCTGGGGCTGCGGGTTTCCAGCAGCCGCCTTCGCAGCCTCGCCTACGAGGCCTTCCGCGAATTGGCCGCGACCAAGGGCTGACGCCTGCCGTCCCATAAACGGTCAACGGCCTTCAATCACCGATCGCTGCATCCGGCTGGCCGTGGGACACGTTTAACAAGCGTCTCCCGCAGCGTTGGAGATGCTGCTTGCCCGGCCGGATGTTTGGGGCCATGAGTTTTTCAGCCACCCGGGGCAGCAATGGCGGAGGGAAGTCTTCCGTAGCTGTCGAACGGGCGGCTTTTTGCTGCCCGCACGTTGAAAAACCAGCGTCGCCGGTCCGCGTGGAAACGACCGGCTTGGGCAGCCATGTACACGCGTCACTCCGTTTTCCTCGGTCTCACCGCCAGCCTCACCGGCCTGCTTGTCCCTGGCCTGGCACAGGCCCATGAGCCGGAGCTGATGGAGAAGACCACCATCACCGGTCGCGCCGACTCCCTGCTCAATGTCGCTGACGCCGCGAGCGAGGGCTACGTTGGGGAAGATCATCTGGAATACCGCCCGTTCCTCCGTCCCGGCGAGGTGCTGGAAACAATCCCCGGCGTGATCGTCACGCAGCACAGCGGCTCGGGGAAGGCGAACCAGTACTTCCTGCGCGGCTTCAACCTCGATCACGGCACCGACTTCGCCACCAGCGTGGATGGGGTTCCCGTGAACCTGCCCTCGCATGCGCACGGCCAGGGCTACACGGACCTGAACTTCCTCATCCCAGAACTGGTGGAGACAGTCCACTACCGCAAGGGGCCGTATTACGCGGATGTGGGTGACTTCGGCTCGGCGGGCGCAGCGGACCTGAGCTACGCCAACACCCTGGATCGCGGTCTGGCCCAGCTGGAAGCCGGCAGCTTTGGCTACGCCCGCGCGCTGTTCGCCAATTCGTCGAAGGCCGGTCCGGGCGACCTGCTCTATGCGGTGGAATTGTCGCACGACGACGGTCCCTGGCAGCAGCCGGAGGATTACCAGAAGATCAACGGTGTGCTGCGTTATAGCCAGCAGCAGGGCGATACCGGCTTCAATGTCACCGCCATGGCCTATGCCGGGAATTGGAACTCGACCGACCAGATCGCCGAACGCGCCGTGCCTTCGCTGGCGGGCGGACGTTTCGGGGAGATTGATCCGACCGATGGCGGCGATTCCCACCGCTTCAGCCTGAGCGCCGAATGGCATCGGGAAACGGAGAACGGCCACACGGAAGTCCAGCTTTACGGGGTGTACTACGACCTCGATCTGTTTTCGAACTTCACCTACTTCCTCGACGAACCGGTCCACGGCGACCAGTTCGAGCAGCACGACCAGCGGGGCTTCGGCGGCCTCAAGGCGCATCATACGTGGCACTATGATCTGCTGGGGATGGATTCCGAAAGCACCGTGGGCGTGCAGGTGCGGGGCGATGACATCAGCAACGGGCTCAACCACACCGAGGCCCGAAATTATCTGTCCACCACCCGCGAGGACAACGTGGGGCAGATCAGCGTGTCACCCTATGCGGAGCACAAGACCAAGTGGACGGACTGGTTTCGCAGCACGCTGGGCCTGCGGGCCGATTACTATCATTTTGACGTGGCGAGCAACCAGCCGCTCAACAGCGGCGAGCGCGACAGCACGCTGGTCAGCCCGAAGGGCAGCCTGGTGTTCGGGCCCTGGGCAAAAACCGAACTGTACCTGAGCGGCGGTCTGGGCTTTCACAGCAACGACGGCCGGGGCGCGACCACGCACGTCCTGCCCAATGATCCCACCACGGCCATCAGTCCGGTCGACCCGCTGGTGCGCACCTATGGCGCGGAGGTGGGAGTTCGCACCCTGGTTCTTCCCGACCTGCAAAGCACCGTGTCGATCTGGTGGCTGGATCTGGATTCGGAACTGGTCTTCTCCGGGGATGGCGGCGACACCGAGGCCAGCCGGCCCAGCCGGCGCTATGGCGTTGAGTTCGCCAATTACTACACACCGAACAAATGGCTGACCTTCGATGCCGACTTCAGCTGGTCGCATGCGCGCTTCCGAACGCAGAATTACGACCCGATCACGGGGAGCCCCATCGGCCAACAAATCCCCGGTAGCATTGAGACTGTCCTGGCGGCCGGTGTCAGCCTGCATGATCCCAATCCGGAGCACGGGTTTTTCGGCAGCCTGCGCCTGCGCTACTTCGGTCCGCGCCCGCTGGTGGAGGATGATTCGGTGCGCAGCAATCAGACCCTCTTGCTCAACGCCCAGGCGGGCTACCGCTTTAACCGCACCTGGTCGCTCGCGGTGGATGTGTTCAACCTGCTCAACCGGAAGGATAGCGACATCGAGTATCTCTATGCCTCACGCCTGCCCGGCGAGCCAGCCGACGGGGTAAACGATATCCACTTCCATCCCGTGGAACCGCTCGCTGCGAGGGTGACGCTGACGGCGAGATTCTGAGGAAGTTATAGAAGGTGTAGCGCAGCGCCCCGTCCCGCTGTCGGAAGGGCCAAAAGCCCGGCCACAAGCCAGCCCAGGGCAAGCCGGACGGAGTCCGCGCCGCCCTGGGTTCATCGCGTGAATGACGGGCCAAGCCCCAAAGGGGCGGCACAACGCATGCGTCAGGATGGATGTACCGCCCCGTTGGGGCTGACGGATTTGGTCCTACCAACCCAAGGCAGCGCTCGTCCCTCGCTTGCCTTGGCCTAGAGCGTTTTAAATAAAACTGTAGCTATTTTGTGGGGGTTCTGGCAGGGTTTGGGCATGCGCACTCTGTCGGTGGATTTGCGGGAACGGATTCTGGCGGCATACGACCAGGGTGAGGCCACCCAGGCGGCGGTGGC
>CAIXUG010000055.1 GCA_903922605.1 uncultured Verrucomicrobiota bacterium | reverse complement strand
TTTTCCGGCTGATCCGCCACTGTCCGCAGAGCCGCTTCAGGCTGCTTTTGCCAGCCAGATGCTCCCGCACAAACTCCCACCGCTGTCGCGCCGCACTCTCAGTTTTCCAAGGCATACCGCCTCAGAAGTGTCACCCATGCGCTGAGCATAAAGTGTTACCCATGCGCTGAGCACATGCCGTCCCCGCGAGCCGGGCAACCCCGGTTCCAAGCCATGACGGCTCGCGGGGACGCTCGCGCCACCGGTTTTTCTTTCGTTCGTCAGCAGCGCTTTCCATCATGGCCAAAGCGATCTTGACCAGCCGCGAGCGATGAAACGATACACCCTCCTTGTCATCGCCTTGATTGCCGTTTTATTCATCGGTTGCGTTACGGATCCGGTGGCCCTTCAGCGCTTCGAGTTCCAACGCCCGGAAATGGGCCTGCCGTTCCGGATCGTGCTCCATGCCGCCGATGGCACCACGGCCACGAATGCCGCCGAAGCCGCCTTTGCCCGCATCGCGGAGCTGAATTCGATCCTGAGTGACTACGAGGAAGGGTCCGAACTCAGCCGGCTCTCGCGGAGCAGCGGCAGCGGGCTGGCGGTGCCGGTCAGTCCAGATTTGTGGAAGGTGCTGGCGAAGGCGGCGGAGGTTTCACGGGCGAGCGACGGCGCGTTTGACCTGACAGTGGGTCCGTTCGTGCAGCTCTGGAAGCGCGCCCGCCGGCAGCGCGAACTGCCGACGACCAACCAGATCGAGGTGGCGCGGGCAGCGGTCGGCTGGCGGTTCGTCGAGCTGGATGCGGGCCGGCACACCGCCCTTTTGCGCGTGCCGCACATGCGGCTGGATCCGGGCGGCATCGCCAAGGGCTACGCGCTCGATGAGGCGGCGAAGGTGCTGCGGGCGCACGGGGTGAGCCGGTTCCTGGTCAGCGGCGGCGGCGATATGGTCGCCGGCGAAGCGCCTCCTGGGCAGCGCGGCTGGCGGGTCGAAGTCGGCGTCTTCGACACGACCAATGCGCCCGCGCCCCGCTTTGTGTCGCTCCGCAATTACGCGCTCGCCACCTCCGGCGACGTGTTCCAGCGGGCCGAGATTGGCGGCGTGCGTTACTCGCACATCGTGAACCCTCACACGGGGCTGGGCCTGACCGATCACAGCTTGGTGACGATGGTCGCTCCCGCCGGCATTACCGCCGACGCGCTCTCCAAAGTGGTCAGCGTACTCGGCCCAGAGCGGGGCTTTCCCCGGCTCAAGGCGTTTCCCGGTGTGGAAGTCTTGGCGCTCCGCCGTCCGGATGTGAAAATCGAAGAGCGCCAGTCCCCCGGCTTTGCCCGCTGGCTGGAAGAGCCGTAGCCGTGCATTGACTCCGGCCGGGATTCCCCGCGTCATCGTGCAGGTCCGGCCTGCGCCGCACCCTTCATGGACAAACTTGGCCAAGCTTACGAGGTGCTCGGTGTTCCGCCGGAAATCCCCACGCACGATCTGCGCCGGCATTACCGCGAGCTGGTAAAGCGCTGGCATCCTGACCAGTTCGCCGGCAATCACGAGGAACAGCGCGTCGCTGACGAAACCCTGCGGTCGATCAATGACGCCTACCAGCTGATCATCCGCCAGCGCATCCAGGCGGGCGAATCGGTTGAATCGGAAGAGGTTGAGACAGGAGCGCCGGCCGGCGATTCCAAGGCCACGAAATCAGTGGCGGAAGACACCGAAGATGAGCCCGTGCCAATGGGTCGAGTTTCCGCTGCTACGGTCTGGCTTTTCCGCCTGGTCGTTTTCCTGCTCCTGGCCGGCGTTTTTTGCTGGGCCTTTTTCCGCCCCTCAAAGCAGGTCCCCCCGTCGCGGGCAGTGGCGAAACCAACCGAGCCCGCGCAAGCCCCCGCTCCTCCGAAGCGGGAAATTGCCGCCTTCGTCGTCATCGTCGTGGACGAGGTGATGCCCGCAGTCTGGCATAACGGCCAACGTGTGCCCGAAAGCAAGTGCCAGCTCATTGGGGATGTCTTTGGCGCCACTTTGGAGCGGATCAACATCACGGTGAAAGAGGACGACTGGCTGGTTTTCAATGTGGCCAGCAATCCGGTCCGGTGGGGCGGGGCCACGTTTCTGGGCGTGGCCGGCATGATCACGGAAAAGGCTTCGTCCTTTGGCAGCAGCCTGAGGGACGGTCGCTGGAGCTACGAGGAGAGAACGGACCAGCTCCGGGCTTTCATCGAGCAGCGGGATACACCCGGGTGGCCCGTGATGCCGCCCCCGGTGGAGTGGGATCAGGGGCGCAGCCGCATGGGCGATCTGACCACCCAATCCTGGCTGGGCGATCCGATCTGGGGCGGCTCCCACAACACTTGGATCAAGTTTGTGGCTCGCCCGTTAACGAACGCTCCCGCCGTCACCAGCGCGGGGAATTGACGGCTGAGAACCTTCCCAGCCTTGAAGCAGCGCGCGTTGCGCGGCGTGCTATTTGTCGTCCAGGACCTTCCAGCCGCGGCTGCTCAGATCCCAATAGACGAGTGCGCCGGCACAGACGGCACCGGCCAGCAACGCCAGTCCCATTCCCAGCTCGCCGAAGATGATTTTGCCGGTGCCGAACAGCGTGAGATAGACCATCACGCAACCCGCAATCCAGTCGCGGAGGTTGAGCATGCCGTCGCCGCTGGATTTCACCTCGCTGGCTTCCCGGGCGATGTCACCCCAGAGCAGGGGACCGGGCCGCACACGACGATAGAAGGCGAGCAGCGTCTCCCGCGACTCCGGCTGGGTGAGCAGGGTCACGATGGGCCACACGATGTTGGAGCACGCGACCGTGACGAGCATCGTATAGGCGAACTCCCTGGGGTTCGAAGTGTCCCAGTTCAGCCCGAACTTCAGGAACATGGACACGACGAACGACGTGACCATGGCGGAGACTTCGCTCCAGGCGTTGATGCGCCACCAGAACCACCGGAGGATGAGCACGGTGCCGGTGCCGGCGCCAATGGCCATGAGGAACTGCCACGCGCCCGAGATCGAACTCTGGAAATAGGTCACGACGGACGACACCACCATCAGCAGCAGCGTGGCGACCTGGGCGGCGCGGACGTAGTGGGCATCGGTGCGCCCGGGCGAGACGAAGCGCCGGTAGAAATCGCTCACCAGGTACGAGGCGCCCCAGTTGAGCTGGGTGGCCACGGTGGACATGTAGGCGGCCGCGAAGGCGGCGACCATGAGGCCCGCCAGCGCGGGCGGGAACACGGCCGGGTCCACGATGACCTTCACAAAGCCGGACTCCTTGTCCTGGAGCGTCGGATACAGAATGAGGGACGCGAGGGCGGTGAGGATCCACGGCCAGGGCCGGATGGCGTAGTTCGCGATGGTGAACCACAGCGTGGCCAGCAGCGAATGCCGCTCGTCCTTCGCGCTGAACATCCGCTGCGCCACGTAGCCGCCGCCGCCGGGTTCCGCGCTGGGGTACCAGGTGGACCACCAGGTCACGCCGAGATACACGCAGAAGGTGATCATGGGCATCCAGGCCGAGTTCAGGTCCGGTGTGAACGACAGGATGGAGCCGCCGCCCTTGGCGGCATCCATGGCCAGCAGTTTGGCCTTCATTTCGCCCATGCCGCCGACGGCCTTGACCGCGTAATAGGCGAGCACGATGACCATGCCCATCTTCAGCACGAACTGGAACAGGTCCGTCACCAGCACGCCCCACAGGCCCGACAGCGTCGAGATCAGAGACGTGACGACCATGATGCCGAAGACGATGACCAGGGCGGCCACTTTGGGATCGGTGATCCCGAGGGCAGTGAGTGAAAGCTCGGGGAAAATGATCGTGAGGATCTTCACCATTGCGAGGTTCACCCAGCCAAGGATGATGCAGTTGATCGGCAGCCCCAGGTAGAGCGCCCGGAAGCCGCGAAGGAAGGCCGCCGGTTTGCCGCCATATCGGATTTCCGTGAATTCCACATCGGTCAGCACGCCGGCGCGTCGCCACAGCCGCGCGAAAAAGAAGACGGTAAGCATGGCGCTGAGGAGCATGTTCCACCACACCCAGTTGCCGGCGATGCCGTTGGCCGCGACCAGACCGGTGACGGCCAGCGGGGTATCGGCGGCGAAGGTGGTGGCCACCATGCTGGTGCCGGCGAGCCACCAGGAGACGCTGCGTCCGCCGACGAAAAACTCATCCGTGGAGCCGGTAGCCCGCTTCCGGTACCAGAGCCCGATGAGCAGGTTGATGAGGAAGTAGGCCGCAATGACGGACCAGTCGAACCAGGTCAGATGCATGGAATGCTCGGATAGGGGGCGATGACTGCTGCGGCCCCAGCATTTCACCCGCGCCTCACGGCGTGCAACGCCTCGCTGGCCAAACCGTCAAAAATAGTCGTATGCCCGCACCCTGACCCTGACCCGGCTGGCTTGCGGGACCGGACGGCCACGGATGGCGGACTGCATCTAGGTTAGGTCGGCTATGGCGAACGCCGTGGCGTCTTGGAGTGCGGGTGGCTTGCCACCGCTTTCGACTGCCGGACATGCGACCGGGACTCCGGCGCTCCTCCCCCAAATCGTAATTCGTAAATCGAAATTCGTAATTCCCGCGCCCTACACCGTCAGGATTTCCTTTTCCTTGTGGGCGAGATGGCCGTCGAGCTTGCTGATGTACTCGTCGGTGAGTTTCTGCACGTCGGTTTCGCCGCCCTTCACGTCATCCTCGGAAGTACCGTCGGCCTTGGCCTTTTTGAGCAGGTCCATCGCGTGACGCCGTTCGTTACGGATCGCCACCCGGCCGTCCTCGGCCATCTTTTTGCAGATCTTCACGAACTCCTGCCGGCGCTCGGCGCTCAGGTCGGGCAGCACGATGCGGATGAACTTGCCCTGGGTGGCGGGGTTCAATCCCAGGTTGGCGGCCTGAATGCCCTTTTCGATGGCCTTCACGTTGCTGATGTCAAAGGGCTGCACCATGAGCATCCGCGATTCGGGCGCGCTGATGGTGGCGAGCTCCTTGAGCCGCATGTGCGAGCCGTAGGCCTCGACCATCACGTTCTCGATGAGCGAGGGCGAGGCCTTGCCGGTGCGCACGCCGGAGAACTGATGCACGACATGCTCCTCGGTCTTGAGCATTTTTTCTTCGGTATCCAACAGGATTTCGTCAATGGCCATGGCGGGTGGGGAAAGGGGGTTAACGGTGTGAAAATCGGGAATCAGCCCGTGACAACGGTTCCGATGGCTTCGCCCATGACGACCCTCATGAGGTTGTGGGCCTTGAAGAAGTCGAACACGATGATCGGCATCTTGTTGTCCTGGCAGAGCGCGAAGGCGGCGGCATCCATCACCTTGAGCTGCTTTTGCAGGGCTTCGCCAAAGGTGATCTGCGTGAAACGTTTGGCATCCTTGAACTTCTTCGGATCCTTGTCGTAGATGCCATCCACCTTCGTCGCTTTCAGTACCACTTCGGCGTTGATCTCGTTGGCCCGGAGGGCGGCGGCGGTGTCGGTCGAGAAGAAGGGATTGCCGGTGCCGGCGGCGAAAATGACCACGCGACCCTTTTCCAGGTGGCGCACGGCGCGACGGCGGATGAACGGCTCGGCGATCTGCGTCATGGTGATCGCGCTCAGCACGCGGGTGTGGACGTTCTGCTTTTCCAGCGCGTCCTGCAGGGCGAGGGCGTTGATGACCGTGGCCAGCATGCCCATGTAGTCGCCGGTGGCGCGCTCAATGCCGCGCTCGCTGCCAGCGAGGCCGCGAAAGATGTTGCCGCCGCCGACCACGATGACCACTTCGACGGCCAGTTCCTGCACTTCCTTCACCTGCCGGGCCATATCATGGACAGCCTCGGGGTTGATTCCAAACCCGGCTTCGCCCCCGAGCGCCTCACCACTCAGCTTGAGGAGGATGCGGCGGTATTTGGGTACGGGCTTGGCGCTGGCTTTCTTCGTCATCGGCACGGGCTGGTGTAACAGGCATGGCACGGGGCCGTCAAACTTGCTCCGGCCCCTCCTCGGCACATGCGCCTTGTCGGCGGTTCCGCTTCCGCCACACTCTGCGCCGAACTTGAAGCTCTCCGTCAAAAGCGACTACGCCGCCCGGGCCGTGCTGTCCCTTGCCCGCCGTTATGGCCGGGAAGAGGTCACGCGGATTGACGTCATCGCCGAGGAAAACAGCACCCCGCCCAACTATCTGGTGCAGATCCTGATCGAGCTGAAATCCGGCGGGATTGTGAAAAGCGTGCGCGGCAAGGAGGGCGGCTACCTGCTGGCCAGGCCGCCGGCACAGATCACCTTTGGCGACGTGCTCCGCAGCATTCACGGCCAGCTGTTCGATTCGCCCGCCTTTACCGACGACACCTGCCCGCCGGAACTCCGCGACTGCTGGAACCGGCTGCGAGCCGCCGTGGAAAACGAGGCAATGGCGATCACGTTCCAGCAGATCCTGGAAGCGGGCACGGGCAAGCACCTGATGTTCGACATCTGAGCCAACCTCATGGGGCGTGGTTCCATCCGCGCCATAAGTCCTTTCGCACCGGGAACGGACTTCAAAAAAAGGCTCATCTTCGCCAAAGTCCTCGTGGCGGTTCGACCGAAGAAGGCGGATGGTGCCGTGGTGAAAGCTAAAAAAGGTCTTCTGTCGGTTCCCACCTCTGAGCCGCTTACCCCCGTCTTGGCCAAAAAGGCCACCGCCACGGCCCTTCCCAGCAAGCATCCGCTCGCCCCGCGCGAACACTTGGGTGCACGTGATTCCGGCGGAAAAGCGACCCGAACCGATATCCGTCGCGAAGCCCCGCGGGTGTCGGCCCCGCGCGCTTCTGTCAAAACGGCGGAACGCGGCAGCCAGCCGCGGAGCAGCAAAGCGGGCAAAAAGTAGTTCCGGTGGCGTGGACGATGGCAAATCCTGGCAAATCTCCAGCAAACCAGGGTGAGCGCGGGAGCGGGCGAGCAGGTGTGATGGTCGCGTCGGACGGCGGTCGCGGATGCGGTCGCCGGGACCGGCGGGACATCAACGATATCACACCATGCTTGCCAGTTTTCTCGTCTTCGGTTTATGCGTCGCCCTCGTGGTCACCTTTGTGACCCTGCTCCATTGCTGCTGGCTGGGCAATGAATCGGACTCCCAGCCGCAGCACTGAGTTCACACGCGGTTCCGGCGTTCCCGCCGGTCAATCCCGCAGGGAGGCCTTGAGCGACAGCTTGAAGGCCTCGACCAGCCGGGCGTGGGCGGCGGTGACCTCTTCATCTTTCAGCGTGCGGTCGGCCGCACGATAGGTGAAGGCATACGCCAGGCTCTTCTCGCCCGCCGGCACATGCTTGCCGCGGAACACGTCGAACAGCTCGACGGTTTCCAGGTTCGCCGGCTTGGTCTGCCGGATCACCTGCAGCACCGCGTCGTGGGTGGTGGCTTCGGGCACGATCATCGCGAGGTCGCGGCCGATGGCCGGGAACTGCGGCAGCGGCTTGAACGATTTGTTTGCGTTCCGCTTCGCCAGGATCAGGTCGAGATTCAGCTCGGCCAGCACCGCGGCGTCGCGCAGGTCGTACTGCTTCGCCAATCGCGGCAGGAGCTGTCCGAGCTGGCCCAACTCCAGTTTGCCGCCGAGGGCGACGTTGGCGGATTCGAGGAATAGCGTCGTGCTGTCCGGCCGCTTTCCGTAGGCAATGCCCCGCAGGCCCACTTGCTCGAAGAATTCTTCCAGGGTGCCCTTCAGGTCGTAGAGGTCGCACTTCGCGCCGCGCTCTTCACCGGTCCAGAAGCCGGGGACGCGTGAGCCCGTCAAGGCGACGGCGACCCGCCAGCCTTCTTTCGGCTGGCCGTTTACCTGGGTGAAGACGCGGCCGATCTCGAAGAGCTGCACGTCGCCGTTCTTGCGGGCGAGATTGTGGTGCAGCGTGTCGAGCAGGCCGGGCAGCAGAGAAGGACGCAGGGCGTTCATTTCGCTGCTGAGCGGGTTCGCCAGCATCACGAGGTCCGGTGTGACCAGCTTCGCCGCCGCGTCGTTGATGAGCGTCTGGCCCTGCGCCTCGTTCAGGCCGAGGCCGGTGAGGATGCGGCGGACTTCGGCGAACTGGTCCACCACTGCGTCGAACGGATGCGAACCGGTCGCACCGCGCGGTACGGTCGAAGGGATCTTGTCCACGCCGAAGAGGCGGGCGATCTCCTCGATCAGGTCGGCCTCGCGTTTCATGTCCACGCGCCACGAGGGGACGGACCAGCTGCTGGCGCCCGCCTCGGTGCTGCCGGTTTGCTGCGTCAGTCCCAGGCTCGCGAGCATCTTGCCCTGCGTTTCGGCCGGGATGTCGACGCCCAGTAAGGCCGCCGTCTTTTCGTGCCGCAAGGAGATCTGCTTCACCTTGGCCGGCTCCGGATACGCATCCACCACCCCTTGGGCGAGCGTGCCGCCGGCGGTTTCCAGGATGAGCTGCGCACAACGCCGGCTGGCGTAGTCGCAGGCATTGATGTCCGCGCCGCGCTCGAAGCGGTAACTGGCATCCGTACGCAGCCCGAGCGCCTTGCTCGTGCGGCGGATATTCGTCGGTGTGAAGTAGGCGGACTCGATGAGCACATCCACCGTCGCGTTATTGATCTCGGTGTTCTGGCCACCCATCACACCCGCGAGAGCGATCCCTTTGGCATAGTCGGCGATGAGCAGGTTCTCCGTCGTGAGCGTGTGCTCCTTGCCATCCAGCGTGACGAACTTTTCCCCAGCCGCAGCCCGGCGAACGACAATGGTCGGACGTTCGTCGCTGGCCTCACCAATGAGATGATAGTCAAACGTGTGCAACGGCTGGCCGGTCTCCAGCATCACGAAGTTCGAGACGTCCACGACGTTGTTGATGCTGCGAACGCCGACCCGTTCCAGGGCCGACCGCAGCCAATCCGGACTCGGCCCGATCTTCACACCCTTGACCACTCGCGCCGTATATCGCGGACACAGATCCGCCGCCTCCAACCGCACCGCCACGAGGTCCGCCGCCTTCTCCCCACTGATCACTGACAACTGATCACTGATCACTGGCACTTGCAGCGGATTCCCTGTCACCGCCGCGATTTCGCGCGCGATGCCGATGACCGAGTTCAGGTCCGGGCGATTGGGGGTGACTTCGAGGTCGTACACCACATCACTGCCGGCGCGGCCGAGATATTCGGCGAAGGGCTGTCCGACGGGGGCGTCTGGCCGGAGGATCAGCAGACCGTCCACCTGGTCGGGCAGGCCGAGTTCGGCGGGCGAGCAGAGCATGCCGTGCGATTCGACGCCGCGGATCTTGCCGACCTTGATGGTGAAGGGCTCCTTGTCGCCCGGCTTCAGGGGCAGGGAGGCGCCCGGCAGGATCAGCGGCACCATGTCGCCCGCCTGGAAATTCTGTGCGCCGCAGACGATCTGCCGCTCGCCGGTGCCATCGGCCACGCGGCAGACGGAGAGCTTGTCGGCATTGGGATGCTTGTCGCGCGAGAGCACCTGCGCGACGACGATGCCCGTGAACTCGCCCCCGAGCTTCTGCACCCCTTCGACCTCCAGGCCGAGCATGGTGAGCCGTTCCGTGAGTTCTTCGGGCGACCAGTCGAACGCGACGTATCGCTTGAGCCAGTTAAGGGTGACCTTCATTGAGCTAAATTTCGAGAATAGACCGTAGCCTGACAGCGGCGCCGCTCAGGCGGCAGTCGGTTGACGACGACCACGAGGCGAGGGGGTGCCTTTGGCCAAACGCTCGGTGTGCTTCTGTTCCTCCTTACGAAGGAAGGTGCAGAGTTGGCGGAAGTCATGACCAAATCGGGCTGAGAGTTCCATGCGTGCGGAGCGTGCCTGAGTGATGAGCGGATCGGGGTGGTTTTTCATGTGTCAGCTTTCATCAGTTGCAACGGAGTTATCAGAAGCGGTGTCGAAAGCTTCAGGCGCCGGTTGACCTTCCGGATGTGCCCCAACTTGTTGGCGTTCGCCAAATGCTCGCAGTTCCACGTCAGCAAAATGTCACATTCGTGAAAGGAAGCGAGCGAGAGATGCAGCGCATCCAAGGACGGCTGATTGGGCATCACGAATTCACGGGCATAGACCTCCGCCGCCGTCACGACGGCATCAGTAATGGGGACAAGCGGCACGGAATTCATCAAGGCCAGGCACGCGGCACGCTTCGCCGCCGGATAGCTGGGCTGACGCAGTTCCTGAAAGACTGCTTCGCTGGTCACGAGGCTGTAGTGCGCGGCGTACCCATCCCACCATGCCCGTGTGTGCTGGCGGCGAAATACGCTGTCCGTGTCGCGCCTGTTTTCGTGGTACGCACTTGGAATCGTGGTCTCGATGTAAACCTTGAGGGACATCCTATTTCAGTTTCGGCATCGGCGGGATCACGGCCGGCGCGTTGGATTTCGAAAAGGGAAATGGCTGGTGAATCTGCTGCCAGACCTCCTCCAAACTGGGGCGCTGTTGCTTTTTGCTCTCGTGCCACAGCTCATGGAGTGACAGCCAGTCTTGGAGATTAATCGCGGTTTTGTCCTCTTGATAAACGATCCAGACCTGAAAGCGTTCGGCTAGCAATTTTAGGCCGGAGAGAAATTCCGCGGAGGTTTTGCCAAAGGAGGGACGAGGCTTTTTCGCTGCCGCATAAAGCTTTCGCACGGCGCGTTCGTAGGCATCGGGTTTGCGGACGAACATGCTTTCCCACAATTCGTGCTCGATGCCGCTCAGCCAGCTGGCGCAATAAAGATCCTCGCTGTAATTGCTGATTGCCTCAGCAAGAACCGCAGCGACGGCAGCCTGTTCCTTGGTCAAGGAACGTCCGCGATACCGTTTGATCTTCGGGGAGATCATCGGG
Organism: uncultured Verrucomicrobiota bacterium; assembly: GCA_903922605.1. Lineage (GTDB taxonomy): Bacteria > Verrucomicrobiota > Verrucomicrobiia > Limisphaerales > UBA9464 > CAIVQB01. Next base: position 4,990 of record CAIXUG010000055.1, on the reverse strand, counting down.
CTTCAGAACTGCTTCAAAAACCGCGCGTCGTTCTCGTAGAACAGCCGGATGTCCGTGATGCCGTAGCGCAGCATCGCGATGCGCTCGATGCCGAAGCCGAAGGCCCATCCGCTCCACACCTCGGGATCGTAGCCCACGTTCTCGAACACCTGCGGATGCACCATCCCGCAGCCGGCGATCTCGAGCCAGTCCTTGCCCAGCTTTTTCACCAGCGCGTTGGTGAAGTCAATTTCCAGGCTGGGCTCGGTGTAGCTGAAGTAGTGCGGCCGGAAGCGCAGCTTCACGTCCTTGCCGAGCAGCTCCTGAAACACCGCCTCGACCGTGCCCTTGAGGTCGCCCACGGTGACGCCCTTGTTCACGTAGAGGCCCTCGATCTGGTGGAAGGTCGGGTTGTGCGTGGCGTCGGCATTGTCGCGGCGATAGACGCGGCCCGGCACGATGATGCGGATGGGCGGCGGCTGCGACTTCATCACGCGGATCTGCACGGATGAGGTGTGCGTGCGGAGCAGCGGCTTGCTGGGCACATCCAGGAAGAAGGTGTCCTGCGCGTCGCGGGCCGGATGGTCGGCGGGCGTGTTCAGGGCGTCGAAGCAGTGGTACTCGTCCTCGATCTCGGGTCCGTCGGCGACCGCGAAGCCCAGCCGGCGAAAGGCCTTCACGATGTCGTCAGTGACCTGCGTGAGCGGATGGAGCTTGCCCAGAGAACGGCGACGGCCGGGCAGGGTGAAATCGGTCGGCTCTTTGGGCAGCGCGGCCCGCAGCTCCAGCTCGGCGCGCTTTTCAGCGACGATGGCTTCCAGCTCCTGCTTGGCGGCATTGATGGCTTTGCCGGCGAGCGGACGGACCTCCTTGGCCAGGGTGCCCAGTTCCTTCATCAGCGCCGTGAACTGCCCTTCGCCGCCGAGAAAGGCGCCCTTGGCGCGTTCGAGCGAGGGCAGTTCCTTGGCGGCGCGCAGCTCATTGAGCGCGGCCTGTTTTACGGACTCGATGCGGTCGAGCAGGGACATGGCGGGAAAGGATTCAGCAGACAGCCGGCAGAAGCCAGCAGAACGGCGGCAAACGGTAACAGATGGGTCTGGGAAACAAAAACGGGCGGCCGGTGAAGGTCGCCCGTGATAAAACTTGGCTGCAAACTCAGCTCAGGCGGCAACCGGAGCGGCAGCGGCTGGGGCGGCCGAGGCCTTGGCCTTCAGCGCGTTCTGGGAGAGCTCGACCAGCTTCGTGAACGCGGCGGCGTCGGTCGCGGCGAGATCGGCCAGGACCTTGCGGTCCAAGGTGATCTGGGCAGCCTTCAGGCCCTCGATGAAGCGGCTGTAGGTGATGCCACCGGCGCGGGCGGCCGCATTGATGCGGATCTGCCAGAGCATGCGGTAGTTCCGCTTCTTGGTCTTGCGATCGCGGTAGGCGTACTGGAGGCCGTGGTCGACGGCATCGCTCGCATAGCGGTAGAGTTTGCTGCGCTTGAGGCGATAGCCCTTGGCCATCTCCAGCATCCGTTTGCGACGACGGCGGGAAGCAACTGCGTTGGTTACGCGCATGGTTCGTTAAATCGTTGAAATTAAATTGTGAGTGAGGCGGTGGTGCCCGGTCCGTTCAGTGGAAGGGCAGGTTCTGGGTGATCTTGTAGACCTGGGTCTTGTCGATCTGGAAATCCTTGCCCAGGCGCCGACGGCGGCTGGCATTCTTGCTGGACAGAAGGTGGCGCATGCCGGCATGGCGAGCCATCACCTTGCCGCTGGCGGTGATTTTGAACCGCTTGATCACGGATTTCTTAGTTTTGATTCCCTTCGGGCGACGCATAATGAACCTTCGATTTCGACGTAAAAGAGCGCGCAGCATAAGAACCGGAGCCTTCGGTGCAAGGGATTTTTCTGCCAGACTCAGGTTGGCATGTTGGAACGGGGGCCGCTAGCCTATGTCCATGTCCGCACGTAACCGCCCTCTGCTCATCGGTTTGGCCGTGCTTGGCGTGGCGTGGGCATTGGCGTTTGCGGGTTTTGGCCTCGCCCGGCATCTCAAGGTCACGCCGGAGAAAGTACGGGCCTATCTGCACGCGGTGGATTTTTCGCACCTGACCGGTCCCGAGCGCGCCCAAGCCCTCCGTAAACTGGCTGCCATGCTCAATTCGCTCACCCTGGAGGAGCGCCGGGAAGTGCGGGCGGATGGCGAAATGGCCCTCTGGTTTGCCGCCATGACCGACGAAGAGAAGGGTGGATTCATGGAGGCGACGATGCCGACGGGTTTCCGGCAGATGATGACCGCCTTCGAGCAGATGACCCCCGAGAAGCGGCGCAAAGCCGTCGAGGACTCCGTGCGCCGGATGCGCGAGGAGCGGGAAAAGCGGGAGCAGGGCGAACCGGAGGAACTTGCCACGGCCGATACGAACCGCCCGCCCGAATTGTCGCCCGAACTGCGCGAGAAAGCGGTGCAGCTGGGCCTGAAGACCTTTTACGACAGCGGTTCCCCGCAGATGAAGGCGGAGCTGGCCCCCATGCTGGAGGAGATGCAGCAGTCGATGGAGAGCGGGAAACTGTTCCGCGAGATGCGCCGAATCCGCCCGTAACGCGATGTCACGCCGCGCCTTCACGCTCATCGAACTGCTCGTGGTCATTGTCGTGATCGCGCTGCTGGCCGCCCTGCTGCTGCCCACGCTGGGGCAGGCGACCGAGCGGGCCCGATCCACCGCCTGCCTCTCGAACCTCAAGCAGATGGGCGTGGCGCTGCGGCTCTATCTCGATGAGAACGGCAACCGGATGCCGGTAATGCAGAACCGCAGCCGGGGCACGAACCTCGTCGTCACCAACACCATTGCCGATGTGCTGGGACGTCAGCTCGGCAATCCGCAGGTTCTCCGCTGCCCCAGTGACCGCCAGCGATATTTCGAGGACACCGGTTCCAGCTATTTCTGGAACTTCCTGCTCAACGGCCAGCCAGCCGACTCCTTGCGCGTCATGGGGCGACCGGTGAAGGAAAACGGCATCGCCCTGTTCGCCGACCAGCTCGAATTCCACGTCGCCCGTGGTCCGGGCAAGGGCAAGAATTATCTCTACGCCGATGGCGCCGTGAAGACCTTCTCCACGGTGGAACTGGAACCGCCCACACCCTGAACCCCGCATGATCCGGCTCACCCAGTTGCGGAAAATGTTTGGCGAGCGCGTGGCGGTGGATGCGCTCGACCTGCACGTGCCGCGTGGCGAAATCTTCGGCCTGCTGGGCCACAATGGTGCCGGCAAGAGCACCACCATCGGCATGCTGCTTGGGCAGGTGTGGCCGACTGCCGGCGAGATGCGCGTATGCGGCCACGACGTCACCCGGGACCGCGCGCAGGCCTTGGCGAAGGTCGGGGCGATCTTCGAGACACCCGTCTTTTACGACTACCTGAGCGGCTGGCGGAACCTCGAAATTCTGTCCGGCTACACCGCACCGACGCCGGCGACGCGTATCCGCGAGGTGGTTGCGTGGGTCGGCCTGACGGGCAGGGAGCAGTCGAAGGTGCGCACCTATTCGCACGGCATGCGGGCGCGGCTCGCACTCGCGCAGGCGCTGCTGCCCGGGCCGGAGCTGCTGATCCTGGACGAGCCCACCAACGGCCTTGATCCCGAGGGCATCCACGAGATGCGCGAGACCATCCGCCGCCTGCACGCCGAGCTGGGCCTCACCATCCTGCTCTCCTCGCACCTGCTCAGCGAGGTGGAGCAGCTCTGCGGCCGCATCGCGGTGCTGAACCAGGGGCGCAAGGTCTTTGACGGCACGCTGGCCGAAGCCCGGCACGGCCAGAGCTGGGTGCGCCTGGGGACCAATGACTTTGCCTCGGCGGTCCGCGAACTCCGCGCCGCCGGACTGATCAACGCCGATCGCGACGGCGAGTTTATCGCTCTGACACCAGGCGTCGTGGTGGCCGACCTAGTCCGCCGGCTGGTCGAGCTAAGCTTCCCAATCCATGAAATCGCACCGGAGAAGCAGACCCTGGAAGATTTCTACCTGTCGCTGATGCGCGGGCCGGAAGCTGCAAAATGAACCGGCGAAGACATCACCCAAAACCCCTTTTTTCCCGCGCATGTTTTTCACGCAACTGAAGCACGAGCTCTGGAAGCTTTTTGGGAAGAAGCGCACCTACATCGGCTTCGGGGTGTTCCTGCTCGCGCAGAACATCCTCGTGCTGATGTTCCGCTTCAGCAATTTCTCGAATCTCATCAAGCGCCCGCTCGAGGGCGGCGGTTATCCGGTGGCGGACTTCATCACCGCCGAGACCGTGGCCACGCAGGTCGTGATCCCCGTCGCGTACCTGCTCCTGCCGCTATACGTCGCGCTCGTGGGCGGTGACCTCGTGGCGAAGGAGGCCGAGGACGGCACCCTGCGGATGATCCTGGCCCGGCCGGTCTCCCGGCTGCGGCTGCTGGCCCTGAAGTGGCTCGCCGGGCTGATCTTTTCACTGGTGCTGTCGGTGAGTCTCGGCGTGTTCGGCCTCCTCTTTTCCTCACTCTGGTTTCCGCAGGGCGGGCTCTTCGCAGTTCAGGTCGAGCTGGGGGGCGGGGGCGGCTACAGCGTCTTCGCACCGGCAGATGGCCTCTGGCGCTATGCGCTGGCGAACGTGCTGCTCACCTCGAAGGCGATGAGTGTCATGGGCCTCGCGTTCATGTTCTCCTGCTTCAACATGAAGCCGGCTGCCGCCACGATCCTTTCGCTGTCAGTGCTCTTCGCGAACGTGATTCTCATGATCAACCCGTGGTTTGCGGAGTACAAGGAGTGGTTCATCACGCACCACCTGAACCTCTGGCAATGGGTCTTTCTCCAGCCCGTGCCATGGACGCGCATGGCGGAGTCGCTGTGCCTGCTGACCGGGTTCAACGTGACCTTCTTCGTGGTCGGCGCGGCGGCGTTTCAGGTGCGCGACATCAAGTCGTGAGCAAAGGGATTGGAGCGCCGGTCTCCGACCCGGCGAGTTTTGCTCAAATATCAATTCGCGCCGGGTCGGAGACCGGCGCTCCAG
>CAIXUG010000054.1 GCA_903922605.1 uncultured Verrucomicrobiota bacterium | reverse complement strand
TGGAGCAAGGTGAAGACCTTCCTCCGTGGGGCGGAGGCCCGCACCCGTGAAACCCTCCTCGCCGCCATCGCCGCCGCCCTCCTGACCATCACCGCCCGGGACGCCCTCAACTGGTTCGCCTCCTGTGGCTACAACATTATTTAAAATGCTCTAGCCCGGGGAGAGTTTGATCATCAGGGCGCACCGAGCATCCGCGGCAACCAGATGAATCTTGGTGGTGCAGCCTCCGCGGGAGCGCCCGAGGGCTTGTGGGCGGCTTTTTTAGGGCGCCGGTCCCGTCGGGATGAACTTTGACGACCGTGCTGTCCAGGCACACCTGTTCGAGGCGCAGCGACAGGATCTGTTCCTGCTGCAGCCGGGCAAAGACGCGGTCCAGCACCCCCGGCTTTGCTCCAGCGGTTCATTCGCGTGTAAATGGTGTGCCAGTTGCCGAAGTGCGGCGGCAGCCCACGCCATTTGCAGCCGTTCTCCAAAACATACAGCAGGGCGTTGAGCAACCGCAGGTTGCTCAGGCTCACATTGCCACGCTGGCGCGGCAGGCAGTCGGCAATCCGCAGGTACTGCTCCTCGGTGAGTTCCATTCCCCGGAGCGTACCCTCTTCCAACCCTTCGGGTCAAATAGTGTTAATAGGCCCTAGTTGCCGCCGCCGTTTTCCACGTCGTGTCAACCACCTGCCTGCTGGCGTGCCTGGACAGCCCGGGCCCGCCAGGCCGCCTGTTGGGCCGGCAGTTCGCCGGCCAGCCAGTCGTAAAGCAAGGCGGCCTCGCGCCATTTGCCCGTCAGTTCCAGCACCTGCCCCGCATCGCGTCCGGCCTCTTTCACCCACCACGGGTCCATGACCTCTCCCGGCCGGCACAGCTTGCCGTGCGCCACATCCAGATAGCGGTTCAGCGCCGCCTCCCAGAAAGGCCCGGCATCCGCGCCGGCCCGCTGGGCGAGTTTTTCCTGCACGATTCCCAGGCCCACCGCCGCCTTGCACCGCACCGCCAGATCGGCACCGGGAAACTCCAGGGCCCGCTGATACAGCTCCGCCGCCCGCGTGTAGCTGTTGGTGTTCAGGGCGGCCAGCTGCAGGTGACAGTCGGCCATCTTGCCCAGCGCCGGCGCGGCCTGTGGCGCATTGGTCAGCTGGGCCACCGCCGTGAAGGCCTCCAGGGCCAGGCTTACGTTGCCCAGCGGCCGGGCCGGATCATCCGCCGGCTGCTCCAGCCGGAGTTCACCCAGCGCAAAATAAGCCGCCACGACCCAGTTGTTCGGGGTGCTCTTGTCATTCAGGATGTCGAGCAGCTGCTTGCTGGCGCTGCCGAAGCTCTGCCGTTTGCGGGCCGCCTCCGCCGCCCAGAATCGCGCCCGGTGCCAGGCGTCCGAGCCGGTCCAGGCCGTGTTGGTGACCAACGCATTGCACGCCTGCTCCGCACCGGTATAATCGCCCTGCCGGAAATAGTTGTCCGCCAGCCAAAGCTGGGCGGTTGGGGCCAGGGTGTTGGTGGGGAAACGCGCGGCCAGCCGGGCAAATTCCGCCGTCGCATTGGTGGTCTGGCCCGCCTGCGCCGCCGCCCAGGCCCGGTCAAATTCCGCCCGGGGCACCTGCGGGTGGTTCGGGTTCGCCTTCAGCCAGTTCCCGAGCGCCTCCAGCGCGTTCGTCCAGTTACGTGCCCGCAGCTCGACTGTGCCCAGCATCAGTTCCACCTCAGGCCTCAGGGAAGTTTCCGGGAACTTCGCCAAAAAGCCGGCCAGTGTCTCACGTGCCCGCGCGATGTCGCCGGTTTTGGCCAGTGACTGCCCCAGCAGCAGCGCCCCGCGCGCCGCCGCCGTACCGCCCGGGTTGACCGTCAGCAACCGCGCCATCGCCCGTTCAGCGGACTCGCGGCTGCCCGATTGGGTGGCGGCCAGCACGGCCTGGCTCGCCGCCGGCTCGATGAGTTCCGCCACTGCGGGCGCGTCCGCGTAGCCATCCAGCACGGCCAGATAGTTCGTCAGTGAGCTCGCCACATAGCCGAGTTGGAACTGGCAGTCGGCCGCCTTGAAGCGTGCCACCGCCTGGTCTCCTCCGTGGGGCAGCGCGGTGGCGGCCGCCAGAAAATTGCTGCCCGCCTCACGCACCCGGTCCGGGATGCCACCGGTCAGGCCTTCCTCCCAGAGCGTCCACCCCCGCGCCAACAGCAACGGCCCCAGCAGTTCCGCCGCCGGCTGGTTGGTCAGCGCCGACTGATACTGGGTCGCCGCAAGCGTCAGCAGCGTCGAGGCGGCCGCCGTCTGCTTCGCCGCCACGGCCTCCTGATATTGCCGGAACTGGGTCTGTCCCAGCAGCAGGCGCGCCCGGTTCAGCTCCGCATCGGCCGGCTGCGCGGTCACGAAGGCCTCCAAACGGTCACGCGCCTTGGCGAGCTCACCCCGGCTCAGGTAGGCGTCGGCGAGCGAGAAAGTGGCTTCACGCAGGTAGTCGGCCGGGGTGCCGGGAACCGTGTTCGCCTGATATTCGGCAATCGCGCGGTTGGTGTCGCCCTGGCGCAGCCACAGCCGGCCGGTCAGCGCGACCGCCTCCGCCCGACGTCCGGCCAGAGCCGTATCCTGCTCGGCGACCGCCTTCAGCTTTTGCGCTGTCTGCGCCGCGTCCAACGGTCGTCCGGCGGCATCCTGAACCTCGACCAGGAGGCGCAGGCGTTCCCACTCGTCCCGGGACGACTTGGCACTGCCGGAGGCCTGGATCAGGGCCACTTCCGCCAGCGTCAGTTCCTTCGCCGCCACCAGGGCCTCCGCCTTCAGCAGCAGGCCGCCGAAAATCAGTTCCGCATCCTTGCCTTCCGCAACAGCCCGCATAAATGGGCTGTTAGTCGCGGAGAGCACGGATACCGCCGCCTTGGAATCACCCAGTTTCAGCCGCACCGTGGCCTCCCGCAACGCGGCATGGGCGGCCTGGGCCGCAGCCGGGAAGCTGCGCTGGAACTGCGCGAACAGATCGCCCGACGCCGCCAGATCGCCATGCGCCGCCGTCGCCTCGGCCTGCGCGAACAGGCGTAGCTGGCCGGCTTCGCCGCGCAGCGGCGACTTGGCGAACTTGGACTCAAAGTCGGATAACTCCTTCACCGCCCGGTCCCATTGCTGCGAGTTGAAGTCCCGCGAGGCCGCCTCAAACGCCAGCCGGTCCGCCGACCGGTTCTGGGCGTGCAGCACTGGCAGCAGCAGCCCGCCGCAGCAGAGCAGTGCCAGCAGCCTCAGCCAGCGGAAACCCGCCGCCATCGACCGATGGCTGCATGGGAGCTTTGGTTTCATTCGCAGACAGCTTTTGATGGCCTCAGGTTCCCCTGCGTGGCTTCAGGATTCGACTCAAAAACGTCCCGGTGTGGCTGCCCGGGCTCGCCGCGATCACCTCCGGGGGTCCCTCGGCCACGATGCGCCCACCGCCGGCGCCGCCTTCCGGACCGAGATCAATCACCCAGTCCGCCGTCTTGATCACATCGAGGTTGTGCTCAATGACCACCAGGGTGTTGCCGGACTCACGGAGCTTGAAGAGCACTTCGAGCAGTTTCGCCACATCCGCGAAATGCAGGCCCGTCGTCGGCTCGTCGAGCAGGTAGAGCACGCGCCCGTTCTGCCGCCGCGAAAGCTCCGCCGCCAGCTTGAGCCGCTGCGCCTCGCCCCCTGAGAGTGTCGTGGCGGACTGGCCCAGCCGCACGTAACCGAGGCCGACCTCCGCCAGCGTCAGGCAGGGCGCGTGCAGCTTCGGCACGGCCCGGAAGAAATTGACCGCCTCGTCCACGGTGAGCTGCAGCACATCGGCGATGTTCAGGCCCTTGTAGGTGATCTCCAGCGTCTCCCGGTTGTAGCGCTTGCCACCGCAAGCCTCACAGGTGACATAGACCGGCGGCAGGAAGTGCATCTCGATCTTCAGCACGCCGTCGCCCTCGCACTTCTCGCAGCGGCCGCCCTTCACGTTGAAGCTGAAACGGCCAGCGTCGTAACCGCGCACCCGCGCCGTCGGGAGGGACGAGAAAAGTTCGCGGATCTCGTTGAACATCCCGGTGAAGGTCGCCGGATTGCTGCGGGGCGTGCGCCCGATGGGCGACTGATCCACCACGACGCACTTCTCCAGGAGCTCGAGCCCCCGGATATCCATGTGCGCGCCTGGCGACTCCTTCGAACCGTACCATTTGCGAAAGATCGTCCGGCGTAGGATGTCATCAATCAGCGTGCTCTTGCCGCTGCCGCTGACTCCGGTCACACAGGTCAACGTGCCGAGCGGGATGCGCGCGGTCACATTCTTCAGGTTGTTCTCCCGCGCGCCGATGATCTCGATCCAGCCCTTGTCCTCGCGCGGTTTGATGCGCGTCTTGGGGACGGGGATTTCCAAGTCGCCCGAAAGATACCGGCCCGTCAGGGATTTGGGGTTGGCGAGCACCTCGGCCACCGTGCCCTGCGCGACGATCTCACCCCCATGCACTCCGGCACCGGGACCAAGATCCAGCACATGATCGGCCGCCCGGATGGTGTCCTCATCGTGCTCGACCACGAGCACGGTGTTGCCCAGCTCGCGCAGGCGCCGGAGCGTGTCGAGCAGGCGCTCGTTGTCGCGCTGATGCAGACCGATGCTCGGCTCGTCCAGGATGTAGAGCACGCCGACCAACCCGGCACCTATCTGCGTCGCGAGCCGGATGCGCTGTGCCTCCCCACCGCTCAGGGTGCCGCTCTCGCGGTCCAGCGTGAGATAGCCCAGCCCCACCTCGCGCATGAAACCCAGCCGTTTGCGGATCTCGCTGATGAGTTCCACTCCAATCTTCCGCTGCAGGTCGGTCAGCGGCAGTGACGCCAGAAAATCATCCGCGTCAGTGATCGAAAGGGCGCAGAAGCCGGCGATGCTCAGCCCCGGCACTTTTGTTTTGGCCACCCCACTGCCCTTTGGGTCGTTGCCCAGCGTGATCGCCAGCACCTCGGGTTTGAGCCGGCGTCCGCCGCACGCATCGCAGGGCTGCGGGCTCATGTAGGCCTTGAGGCGGTTGCTCGTGAACTCGCTCTCGCTCTCATGATAGAGCCGTTCCAGATTGGGCAGCACGCCTTCGAACACCTTGCTCGTCTTGCGCGGCGCGCCCGCGTGCATGAAGTAAAACTCGATCTCCTCCGGCGCGGTGCCGTGCAGCAGCTTCGCCTTGAAGGCCGCAGGTAGATCCTTCCACGGCACCTCCATCGGCGCCCCGTAATGCTTGGCGACGCCCTTGATGAGCCCCTTGTAGTAAACGGCCATTTTCTTGCCGCCGAGCCCCCGGTAGGGACGTACCGCGCCATCTTCGAGCGACTTGGTCTCATCCGGCACGATCAGTGCGGGATCGAAGACCAGCTTCTGCCCCAGCCCGTGACAGACGGGACACGCGCCACGCGGCGAGTTGAACGAGAAATGCTGCGGTGTGGGCGTGTCGAACGACTTGCCCGTCGCCGGTGAATACATCCGGTTCGAGTGCAATGTCTCCGTCCAGAAACCGGATGACGACGGCGGTGCGGCCGTTGTCGCCAGCCCTGATCCACGGCTGGCACCCGTGGACTGATTACTGATCACTGACGACGGATTACTCGCCCCCGGCACCGCGTCCGCCGACTGGTGCAACACCACCACCCTCCCCTCGCCCCACTTCAGCGCCGTCTCCACCGAATCGGTCAGCCGCGTGCGGACGCCCTCCGCGATCACGATGCGGTCCACCACCACATCAATGCGGTGAGCTGCCTTGGCATCGAGCCGCACCGGCTTATTGGCCACCAGCTCGACCAGTTCGCCATCCACCCGGGCGCGCACGAAACCCTCACGGGCCAGCCGTTCCAGCACGTCGCGGAATTCGCCGCGCTGATCCTCGACCACCGGTGCAAGCAGCATCAGGCGCGTTTTCGGGGGCAGCGTGAGGATCCGGTCCACGATGTCGCTCGTGGTCTGGTGGGTGATGGGCGTGCCCGTCTCCGGATCATGCGCCTGGCCGAGGTTGGCGTAGAGCAGGCGAAGGTAGTCGTAAATCTCTGTCGTCGTCGCGATGGTCGAGCGCGGGTTCGCGCCGCTGGTGCGCTGCTCGATGGCGATGGCCGGCGACAGCCCCTCGATGTGGTCGAGGTCGGGCTTCTGCAGTTGGTCGAGAAACTGCCGGGCGTAGGCGGAGAGCGATTCCACGTACTTGCGCTGCCCCTCCGCGAAGATGGTGTCGAAGGCGAGCGACGACTTCCCCGAACCGCTCGGCCCGGTGATGACCACCAGCCGGTCGCGTGGGATGTCCACCGACAGGTTCTTGAGGTTGTGCTGTCGCGCACCCCGCAGGCGCAAAAAGTCCTTCGACATGGAGGTGAGAGCAAACACCGAACCGGCAAAAGGCGAAACGGGGAATCGACGTTTCCCGCACGACTTCGTCGGTCCGCTTTGCCTGTCTTCGATTAACAGGGGACAGTGAACGACACGACGGACCAGCAGCTCCTCCGCGACGGCGCAGCCCCTGATTGCCAGGCGGCGTTCGGTAAACTCGTCCGGCGGCACCTTTATCTCGCCCATTGCCGACATCGCCCGCTTCGGCCACTTTAACGTCATGCAAGTGATTTCCACTCACGAGGCGGAGTCCAACCTCACGCATTTCCTGGTCTCGGTGGAGGCTGGCGAGGAATTCGTCATCGCCCGTGGCCTGAAACCGGTGGCCCGCCTGGTGCCTTTCGTGGCCAAGCCGGTCGGGGTCCGTCCCAAGGTGGGCGAACTCGCTTCGCCGCCTTTCGATGTGTCGGCGGCGCTCGCCCCCATGACGCCTGAGGAGTTGAAGCGGTGGGGGCTATGAGGCTCCTGTTGGACACCTGCACTTTCCTCTGGCTGGCCGGCCAACCGGGCCGTTTGTCGGCTGCCGCCACTGCGGCGATCAATGATCCCCAAAACGAACTGTTTCTCAGTGACACGAGCGTTTGGGAAATCGTGCTCAAGCATACCGCCGGAAAGCTGCCGCTGCCCGAAACGCCGCGCCTTTGGATTCCGAAACAGACGGAGTTCTTCCAGCTCCAGCCCGTCCGCATCTCATTGTCAGCGCTTTTCACATGCGGCGAACTTCCTCCGACACATCTTGATCCCTTTGACCGACTGCTAGCAGCCCAGGCGTTGGTGGAAGGTTTTCAGTTCATCTCACCCGATCCGCCATTCCGCGCGTTTGGTGTGAACTGCCTCTGGTAAGGCGGCGGTACAGCGCGTCCCACAACCCTGCCCAGCGATTCTGCGACTTCGTCTGTCTGCTTTCAGCCATTCACACCGGAACTCGGGTGGCATCACAACAGGTTCGTGGCCGACGTCATCCTCGCCCCGAAGCTTCCCTGCGGGCGCGAACTTGGGATCTCGAATTCGACGGGAAGCCTGGCATCGGCCGGGGGGAATTGTTCCCCTGCGCCTGCCCGCTCACCACCACAGCTGGGTTGAGTCCGGTGCCTTGGTCCAATAGACGTCGGTGTCCTTGATCGTCGGGAACTTGAACGCCTCCGCGTGGCCATCGCCGAAGCACATCACCGACAGGCTCTTGCCCCTGTAATTGTGCCACTGGCTTTTCCGGTCGTCCAAGCCGCGGTTCGGATGCCACGGCCAGTCGCCCTGCACCACCTTGTTCGCCGCGCTGAGGGCAATCTCGCTGGACTTGATGCCGTGGCCCGAGTCGGAGCCGGGCGATGCGCCCACGTCCCCGGTGACCCGCCGGGTGCGCGCGAAGTCAACCGCCCACTCCATCAGGTAGCTCGTGCCATACTGGACGTAGCAGTTGGTGGCCTTCTTGCCGAAGTTGCGCTCGTAAAAGATGTCCCCCTTGTCGCTCGGGCAGTGGAAGATCTCTGGCGTGCCCTGATAGCGGTAGAGCGGCCGGTTCGTCATCGCGGTGAAGCTGTCGTACGTGCCGTTGGTGCCGCCGGCGGAATTCCAGTCGGTGCAGAGCGGATAGCTGTCGCGGTAGTCATCCGTATAAAGCTGGAATGCGAGGATGACCTGCTTGTTGTTCGCCACGCACTTGATCTGCTGCGCCTTGGACTTCGCCCGCGCCAGCGCCGGCAGCAGCATCCCGGCGAGGATTGCGATGATGGCGATGACCACCAGCAATTCGATCAGCGTGAACGCGGCCGCCGGCACGACAGCCGCACGGCCTGATCTTCGGGGAAGCATCGGGCCAACGTGCGGTCACTCGCTTTGGTGGTAAAGCACGGAAACTGTGCTCCACCTCCTCGGAATCGAACCGGTGGACGGGAAGTGAGGAGACAGTCAGTTTTCCTCGTGCGAGAAGGACACGAGGTGATCAGTCTCACTCTGGCCTTGGGTGAGCCGCTGTCACCAGACCTGCCACTTGCAGCCATGAAACCATTCCGACAGATCATCACCCTTGTCGGCCTCGTCGCGGCTTTCACCGCCAAGGCTGGCGAACCGCCCGCTGCCGAAGGCAAAGGCACTGCCAGCCAAACCGTCGCCGCCGAACTGCAACCTCTCCAAGGAACCTGGGAGGGAGCTGCGGTGGGTGATAAGTCGCTCGCCAAAATCACCGTCACGATCACCGGCCATTCATTGCATTTTCACCGGGACGCAAAATTTTGGTTTGAGACAACCATCACACTGCCTCCAGGGACAGACCCGCAGCAGTTGCACGCCACCATCAAAGATTGTCCGCCACCATCGGGTGACAGCATCGGCAAAGTTGTCGTGGCCATCTTCAAGATCAATGACGGGGTACTGACCTTGGCCACGGGAGATCCCGAAACGCCGCCGAAAAGCTTTGAAGCCACTGAAAACAGCGGGGTGACCTTCTACGAACTCCGCAAAGTACAAACTCGGAAGGAAAATGCCCAACCGCCCATAGACAAGTGAACCGGCCATTGCTCTGACGTCGGAGCCGATTGCCAACCGGCAGCACCTTGGGGATGCTTCCCCGATGCACCTCCCCGCCCTGCTCCGCCGAGCGCTTGTCGCCGTTTCACTCCTTTCCTTTGCGCTGCTCGCCGGCGAGCCCAAGGAAATCCTGCTCTGGCCGAAGGGCGCACCCGGTTCCGAGGGCAAGACCGAGCCGGCACATGTGCGCGTGACCGAGGGCGGCGACCATGTGGTGACCGGCGTGCATCAGCCTTCGCTCACGCCTTATCTTCCATCGAAGGACAAGGCGAACGGCACGGCGGTGCTCGTGATCCCCGGCGGGGGCCATCGGGAACTGTGGATGGATCACGAGGGCTACAATCCGGCCCGCGCGCTGAGCGAGCACGGCACGGCGGCGTTTGTCCTCACCTACCGCCTCGCGCGGGAGACCAACTCGACCTACGAGATTGCCGTCCACGCCCTCGCGGACACGCAGCGGGCCATTCGGCTCATTCGCAGCCGCGCCACCGAATGGGGCATTGATCCTGCCCGGGTCGGCGCCATCGGCTTCTCGGCGGGCGGTGAGCTCGTCTGGCTGGCCAGTTCGCATTTCGACAGCGGCAAGCCGGATGCCTCGGACGTGATCGAGCGGCAGCCGTCGCGACCGGATTTTCTCGGCTTCATCTATCCGGGCCGTTCGGGCGACATCCAGCCGGAGACCAATTCGCCCCCGGCCTTCCTCGCCTGCGCCTACAACGACCGCAAGGACATCGGTGAAGGCTTGGCCGAGGTGTACCTCCGCTACAAGCGGGCGGGCGTGCCGGCGGAGCTGCACATCTATGGCAGCGGCGGCCACGGCTTCGGCCTGCGCGCGAAAAACACACGGCCGGTCGCGCAATGGCTCACCCGCTTCGAGGAGTGGATGGACGACAGTGGCTTTCTGAAGACGCATTGAAACGGCTGCTTTGCCTCCGCAGGACGGAGGGCTTTTCCGATCTCGTAGCAGCCGACGTGAGGTGGCTCTGACTGGGAACGAGAAATTGAGCCTCCTCACGTCGGCTGCTACATCAGCAAGAGCGCTTCGTGCCGCCACCGGAAATAGCGCTGCAAGGCAAGTTGCCGTCTGCTTCAGGCGCCCTCCCCGGTTTCACCGCTTTGTTGAAACCGGCCATTGCGGAGACACGGTGGCTTTGTTAAGCCTTCAATATGAAGTCCAAGGTCGTTGCCTTCGTGGTCGGATTAGCGGTGGGCGTGGGTGCCACCGCGCTGGTGTTGACCACGCGGTCCCATTCTCCGGAAGTCACCGCCGAACACGAACGCCTGCAGGCCGAGATCGGCGCCGCCACCAACCAGGTCGCGGAGCTGGGCGAGCAGCTGACGGCCGCCACGACGCGCGCCCAGAAGGCGGAGGCCGACAACCTCAAGCTGGCCACCAAGGTCCAGGAGCTGATGAAGCAGAAGCCGGGCGTCGCCAAGGCCGGCAAAGACAAGTCCGCAAACCCGCTGGCCGCCATGTTCGGGGATGAGGACAGCGAGTCCGGCAAGGCGATGAAGGGCATGATGGAGGCGGCCATGAAACAGCAGATGGAAGGCAAGCTCGGCCGGATGAAGGACAAGCTGAACCTGAGCGCTGACCAGGAGGCGCAGATCCGGGCGATCATGGAACAGCAGTTCGGCGCAGGCAGCGCGATGGCGCAGAAGATGTTGTCGGGCAAGCTCAGCAAGGAGGAGATGGCCGACGCCGGAAAACAGGCGGCCAATCCCGAGTCGCAGATCAAAGCGGTGCTCAGCCCCGAACAGCAGACCGCCTACACCGAGGTGCAGCAGGAGGAGCAGCACAACAACGCCCGCCTGATGGCCAACTCCGAACTGCTGCAGATGCAGGGGGCCCTCGGCCTCAGCCAGGAGCAGCAGGACAAGGTCTTCCAGGCACTCTACGCCCAGAGCGAGCATCAGATGGCCGGTATGACCGACGGCACCGGCGCGAAAGGTTTCGACCCGCAGGCGATGTTGGATCAGAAGCTCGAAGCGATGAAGGGGGTGCTCACGGACGACCAGTTCACGCGCTACAAGGCAATGCAGGACCAGCAACTGAAGCTGATACAGGCCTTCCTGCCCAAGGACGGCAGCGACGCGGTGGTGCCGACGGTCATCGTCAAGCCGTAGTCGCCGAGCCAGTGAATCAGTGATCAGTGAAGCAGTATTCAGTTCTCCGACAAGTGAGCCCCGTTTTTTCTCTGACTCACTGTTTGCTGACTCACTGTTTACTGATTCACTGATTACTGATCACTGGCGATAGCCCCGAAACACCGCCGGTTTCCGGCTTGCCACGATTGGCCCGGTGCCTGATTTTCGCTCATGGCAGACGCCTTTTCTGAGTCCACGATTGACGCCGAGTTTTACCAGGGCGCCGACACCTTTTTCCGCGCGCAGCAGTCCACGGCGCTCACTTACGACGACGTCACGCTGGCGACGCTCCTCTCCGATGTGCTTCCCCGCGAGGCGCAGCTGCACACCTCCCTGGCCGAGGGGCTGGAGCTGAACATTCCGATCATCTCCGCCGACATGGACACCGTGACCGAGGCCCGCATGGCCATCGCCATGGCGCTGAACGGCGGGCTTGGGCTCATCCACTACAATCTGCCGGAGAAGGAGCAACTCGCGGAGGTCAGCCGCGTCAAATACCACGTCCATGGGCTCATCCAGGAGCCGATCAAAGTATCGCCCGACCAGCTCATCGGTGACGTGCTGGAAGTGATCGAGCGCAAGCGCTTCACCTTCTCCACCTTTCCGGTCGTGGATGCCGCCGGCAAGCTGCTGGGCCTGCTACCCGGCCACGTCGTGAAGCCGCGCTACGCCAAGCGCAAGGTCGCCGAATCCCTGCAGCCGCGTTCGCAGGTCTACACGGTGAGCGTGAAGGAGCTGGGGAGCGATCCCATCGCCCGCGCCGACCGCTTCTTCACCGATCATGCCGGCATCCACAAGCTGCTCGTGGTCGATGAAAACGACTGCCTGCGCGGCCTTTTCACCCTGAGCGACATCGAGCGCATCACCGCTGAAAAGGGCGCGTGGCTGAAGCCCGCCCGGGACAAAAATTTCCGGCTGCTCTGCGGCGCAGCGCTCTCGACCTCGCGCAAAGCCGACGGTTCGCTGGACCGCGAACGCATCCTGAATCACGTCGCCGCACTGGTGGAACGCGGGGTGGACGTCGTCGCCGTCTCCACCGCGCACGGTCACAGCCAGGGCGTCGGCGAGACGGTCCGGCTCGTGCGGGACGACCATCCGAAACTGCCCATCATCGCCGGCAATGTGACCAGCGGTTCCGGCGTGGAATTCCTCGCGGAAGCCGGTGCCAACGTCATCAAGATCGGCCAGGGGCCGGGTTCCATCTGCACCACGCGCATCGTGGCCGGAGTCGGCATTCCGCAGCTCACGGCGCTGTTTGTGGCCTCGCGCGCGGCGGCGAAAAAGGGCGTCACCATCATCGCCGACGGCGGCATCACGAAGTCGGGCGACGTCGTGAAGGCGCTCACACTTTCGCATGCGGTCATCTGCGGCGGCATCCTCGCCGGCTGTCCCGAGGCTCCGGGCCAGATCATGGAGATCAACGGGAAGCTGTATAAGCAGTACCGCGGCATGGGCAGCCTTTCGGCCATGAAGGCCGGTTCGGCCGCGCGCTATGGCCACGTCGCGGCGGATACGAGCCGCAAGGCGGCGGCGGAGGGCGTCGAGGCCCTGAAGGAAGTGTCCGGCTCGGTGGACAGCGTGCTCGCGCAGCTCGTGGGCGGTGTCCAGTCGGGCATGGGGTATCTCGGCGCTCGCGATCTGGACGCATTGCGCGCCCGGGCCCGCTATATCCGCGTGAGCCCGGCGGGCCTGCGCGAGGCGGCCCCACACGATGTCGTGGAAATCAAGGCCGGCACTCAGCGCACGGAATAGCCCGCACGGCTAAAACTGGAACACGCCGTTGGTCAGGCCGCATTGCGGGCAGCGCGAGCGGTCGACCTCGGGATCGTCCGTGTACACCAGGCTGCACTTGCCGCAGCGGAAGATGTTGTCAGCGGCCCGCGCCGAGCGGATGCGCCGCTGCCGCAGCTCATCCAGCACAGCCAGAGCGCCCAGCGCGGCCACGAGACCGAGCACCAGCAATGCGAGAAAAGTTTCCGGAGGCATGGTGGTGGTTCCTTACGGCTCCGTGCGCCAGGTGAACACGATCTCGCCCCATTCCGCATCAGCGACGGCGAGCGCCGGATCGCGCCGATCGCCCTCCAGCGGCATAAAGCGGGCGCGACGGGCGAGATCCAGCGCGGTGTCATCGGCGACCGGGAGCCCGCTTGAGGAAACCAGCCGCGCCATCAGCACTTCCCCTGCCCCTGTCACCGCAACCTCGACCACGCTCGCCGGCAGCACCTCGGGTGATTTCATCACCGGGGGATTTAACGGCTCCGCCAATGGGCGTTGCGCCAGTTTGCCGCGCAGACTCACCTGCGAAGCCGCTTCGAGCAGCGGCGCAATCGCTCCTCCGGTCGAAACCGCTACGGTGATCTCCGGCGGCCGATAGGCGACTGAGACCTTCGGCGGCGGGGCCTTTCCGGCCCGGCGGCCCAGGGAATCCAGCGCGAGCCAGCGCGGAGCCTCGGTAAATTCCGCCACCTCGTAGTCCGAGCGCGGCAGCGACCGCGCCGCCACGCCGGAAAACCCGCGCGGATCATCCCGGATGAACAGCAGCGGATCTGGCAGCAGTGCCCCGGCTTCCCCCAGTGTGGTCCCCGATTCGTTGAGCAGGTGAACGCGCGCGTTCGGCATTGCGTCGGGAGTTGGCAGGCTGGGCCAGCGCGTCAGGCTGATCACCAGCCCGGCCTGAATCGCAGTCACCAGCAGCACCACCGTCAGCCAGCGGGCGTTTGACCAGACCGGGAGTCGCGTGGTGACGGTCACGCTCATGGCCGGGCAGGACGGTAAAAGAAAATGACGTCGTGCAGACCCGCCGCCTTGGCCGCCCCGGAAAGCTCCCCGAGCCGGCCGGCGGACACGGCCTTGTCGGCCTGCACCAGCAGCGTCTTGGGCGCATTGGTCTGGGCCGCCCGCTGGGCGAGACCGGCCTGCAAGTCAGCCAAGCTGGTGAGCTGGTTTTCGAAGTAGAGACGTTCGCTTGCATCCACCGCAACCAGCAGGAAGCGTTCGCCCGGTGCGGCCACGACCGGTGCATCAGCGGTCGGGAGTTCAATGCGCAGCCCGCGCGGCAGCACGAGGAATTCGTGGAACATCGCCGCGATGGCGATCGGTATCATGAGGCAGAGCCAGGGCGCGGCGTCGGGCCGTCCAGAAATGAGGCGGGTGGTACGGGCAAACTTCATGGCGTCTTGCCGTTCCCGTTCCCGCCGTTGCCATCGCCGCTGACGAGCTTCACCGCCTCGATGCCCGCCCGCTCCATGTCGGCCACGAGCACGTTCACCCGGGTGACCAGGTAGTTGTATGCCGCGTAGCAGAGGATCGCTAGCCCCACCCCGAGGGCAGCGCAATAGAGCGCCTGCATCAGGCCGTCGAACATTTCCCCCGGGGCGGCGTAGCCAAAGGCCGACCCGTCGGGCCGGCGCAGTTCGCGGAACACGCCGGCAAAGCCGAGCAATGTGCCCAGCACGCCCATCAGCGGTCCGATCTGCGCGAGCGTCGCGATGAGGGCCAGCCGGGCCTCCAGGCGCGGGACTTCCTGTGAGCCGGTTTCCTCCAGCGACTCCTGGATGCGCTCGCGCCCGCCGTCGCGGGCCAGGATCGCCGCCTTCACCATCCGCGCCACCGGCCCGGGCGTGGCGTCGCAGATGGAAAGGGCCTCCAGGACATTGTCGCGCTTGATGACGTTGCGGACGCCCGCGAGGAACTGCGCCGAGTCGATCTGCTCGCGCCGGTACAGCAGCACGCGCTCGGCAATCACCGCGATGGCCACCCCGCAAAGCAGCACCAGAAACCAGAACACCAGCCCATAACCGCCGGTCGCCGTCGCCTGGCGGGCCGAGGCCGCGACCGCCGCAACGGCATTCGTGGCGTCGGCGGCGGCAAGGAGCGTGGCAAACTGCATGGCTAGGTTATAGCGACGAGAACGATGCGACACCAAGCCGGATCAGGGGAGAATTCAAAGCTCCAAATTCAAAGCTCAAAGCTCAAAAATAGAACTGCCTCGAAGCCGCTCCTTTGAGCTTTGAGCTTTGAATTTGAAGCTTTTGCCACTGTGTCAACGGGCTAGCGCCTCCGGCAGTACGTCCGTCACCGGCAGTTCGTCGCGCAGCAGCTTGGCGCCGGCACCGGTAAGCCGCAGGTAAAAGTCGCTGGGCAGGCCCTCGTAGTTCAGGAACTTCACGCCCTCTCCCACCGGTGTGTCATTCGTGCATTTGAAAATCGCCGTGCCCTCGTCCACCTCGTCAAACATCGCCACGTAGATCATCGAGGCCCCGGCCCGTTTCGCCGCGACGAACTGCGACCACAGGAACTCGCCCTTTAGGCGCGGGATGGCGTCGAACTGCCGTCCCGTCATGTTGAACCAACTAAACCCCGGAAACACCACCGGCAGAAAATCGGCCTTTCGCTCCGCGCACCACGCGATGTCGGGCTGCCAAACTTTCTCGCCCTGACGCGCCGCCTCGGCGGGTTTGCCATAGCGGCCGACAGTCCACGGACTGATCACATCGGCGAGCTTCAGAACATCGTGCAGTTCGGGATCTTTGACCGCATCGCGGTTCTGTTCGCGGAAACCCGTGGGCACACCGAGCATCACTGAGCAGCCGTCCTTTTTCAGGAACTCCACCAGCCGACGGCAATCCTCCAGCGTGTAGCGGCGGTTGTCGTTGAAGCCCACGCCCCACACGGCGACGAGTGGATGCCCATGATGCCGCAGGTACGCCGGGTCTTCGGTGATGTACATTCGTGTCCGCAAGGCCTTCCAATCGTCGATGACCTCCTGGATGCGGTTGGTGCCGAGGCCGCTCAGGTCGTACATCACGGCATAGGCGCGCCCGCTGCGGTTCGCCCCCTCGCGGCAATGGTCCAGCACGGTGTTGTTGTGCCGCAGCGCCCGCGCGTCGCGCAGGTCGGTGATGAAGCGCTGCACAAAGGCCCCATCGATGCCGTAGTCGCGCATCCACTCGAAATGCCGCAGCACAGTCGCCTGCTTGTAGGGACTGAACACTTCCTTCACCTGCCCGGCGGCATTGGTGAAACCCGTGGCGAAACGCTCATCCGTGCCGAGCTCCGAGACATCCGGCCAGAAGTCGATCTTTGCGCTGCCAGGGGCGAGCGGGCCGCCCCGCTTGGTCCAGTGGACCCAGCCGCGCTCTGCTCCGTCGCCCACGGCATTGAACCAGCCCTGATAGCCGCACATCACCTTGCCGGTGAGCTTGCTGGTATCCACCTCGTGCAGGCTCGGCCCGGTGTAAGGCTTCAGCGTGCTCTCCTGCACGGCCTCGCGGGTCAGGTCCTCGGCAGACATGCAGGAGGCAACCACGGCCAGCAGGAAAAAATTCGCGAGGCGGACGAAGAAATTGCTGACGCTGCTCATAGATTTCTCATGCGGTTACCGGATGGTGACGGTCCAAGTTGACGGTTACGCGGAAGGGCCACTTCAGATCAACCGGACCGAATACAAACTGCCATGAAAAAAGACCGCGCCAATCCTGCAACCGTCGCGTACTCGGTCCGCAACACGGTGCTTGTGGCCCTGTTGCAGACCACTCTGGTCACGCTCAGCGTGCTCTTCGGTGCCACCGCCCTGAAGCTCGGCCGGACAATTCATGGAACGGAAGGGTATTCCGGGTTGGCCGCGTTTTGGGCGGTGCAAGGGATCTGGCTCCTGTGGCTGCCGCCGGCTTGGACTCTGGCTGCCCTGCTGGTGAGACGACGCGACGATGTCAGGCCTCACCTGAAACTCGCCGCCTTTCTGGTGGGCTTGGTGGTCGCGGCCGGGCTGGGCCTCATGCTTTTGAGGATTATCGGCCTGACTTTGGGCCAGTTCTTCTTCGACCTGGGCCCCGGTGGCCCACCGGGAGAATAAGTCCGATACGCCCGGCCTAGCAGTACCGGACCATCCACCGCTTCAGTCACGCCATCGGTGCGGCATGCCGGGCCTGCCGTTTGGGCAACAGCGCCTTCCGATCCGGCCTGCCAGCGGTCTCCTTCGGCAAATGGGCGCGCAGGAAATCCGGTGCGTCGGTGCGCCCCCCGCGCGCGTAATCACGGGCCAACACGGCCGCCGTTTCAGCCGGCGCCAAGGCGGCCGCCGAGGTGAAATAGTCCCACAGCAGCTCGTACTGGCGGGTGAGCGCGATGCCGCTGGTTTTCACCCCGCGCCCATGGAGCCAGTCGCCGAAGGCCAGACAGGCCCAAAAAGGCGACCCAAAAGTAGGACGGGCGGCCCGGCCGTCTTCCATTCTTTCTTCCAGTGGTGCCGGATTGGCCAAAGACGAAAAGGTATCAGAAGACGGGCGGGCCGCCCGTCCTACTTGGACTTGGTTCCAGAGCAACGGCAGCGATTCGGTAAAATTCCCGCTGTTGCCAAAAATGTCCCAGAACTTCGCGAAGCGCCGAAGCCGACCGAGCGTGGCGAAGTCGAGCAGACGGGTTTGCAGCACCTCGTAGGGCGGCTGCGGGCTGTAAACCATTTTCCATTCACGGTCATGACGCATGATGGGTGTGCCTCGCAACCGCTTCAGGATGCCGACCTGGATTTCCTGTGGCCGCAGCGCGACCAACTGGTCAAAACCGGCCGCAAAACTGTCCAGGGATTCGCCCGGCAGTCCGGCAATCAGGTCCGCATGGACATGGACGCCGCTGTGCTCCCGCAGCCAGTGGAAGTTGTCGGCGAGGCGCTCGTGGTTCTGCCGTCGGCTGATGAGCTGTTCCACGGCGGGGTTGAAGGTCTGGATACCGACCTCGAACTGGAGCGCGCCCGGCGGGAACTGCGCGATCAGCTCGCGGAGCGCCTCCGGCAGGCGGTCCGGCACCATCTCGAAATGCACGAAAAGACCGGGCACCCACCGTTCCCGGAAGAAGCGCAGGATCGCTGTGCTCGTGGGCAGATGGAGGTTGAAGGTGCGATCCACGAACTTGAACTGGCGCACGCCCCGGTCGAGCAACCGCTGCATCGCGGCAAGAAAGCGGTCGAGCGGAAATTGCCGCACCGGCACGTCCAGCGAAGAGAGACAAAATTCGCAGGTGAAGGGGCATCCGCGCGAAGCCTCCACGTAAATGACGCGGTGGGCCGCGTCGCGTTCGTCGTAAAGGTCGTAGGGCAGCTCCAGCCGCGTCAGGTCGGGGAGTTCGGCGGGGATGACCTTGGGCCAAACCGTGGGACTGGACATAGCCTGCGCACCGGCTGCCAGCAGTGACCGGCAGACTTCGGCAAATTTCAGGTCGGCCTCGCCAGTGATGGTATGGTCGGCCAGACGGACAATCTCCTGCTGGTCGCATTCGAAGCTCACCTCCGGCCCACCGAGGATGATCGTCAGCTCCGGACGGGCGCGTTTGAGAATGCCGACCAGTTCGGTGGTCAGCCCGACGTTCCAGATATAGACACCCAGCCCGAGGATGCCTGGCGACTGCGCGAGGATGACCTCGGCGACATCGATAGCCTTCTGGTTGATGTCGAATTCAACCAACGCGGTGCGGGACTGAAGGTCGCCCATGTTCGCCAGCAGGTAACGCAGACCAAACGCCGCGTGGATGTACTTGGCGTTGAGTGTGGCGAGGAGGATGTCCGGCATCGCGGGGCAACCTTAGCCGGCCGGCGGCAAATTCACCAGCAACACGGGCAAGGCCCGGCGATGGCCCTCCAGATCGGAGATTTGCTCGCCAACCCGGCGAGCACCGAGCCGCAGATAAAAGCCTTCGGCGTGAGGATCGGAGATGACCTGCACTGATGACCAACCGGCAGCACGACCAACCCGGGCAATTTCCTGAAACAGCCCCCGGCCGATGCCCCGCCCCATGAACTCAGGCAGCACCCACAGATGCTCCAGCCGGAGCTGTCGGCCAAGGCCGGTCAGGGCGGCGAAACCGATCGCGTCCGCTTCCATGCGGGCCACCACCGTCGGATGGGCCGTGATGAATTCGGGCGTGACCGTCAGCGTAGGAGCCCAGCGGGTGATCCATTCGTCGGGATAGCCCCAATGCCGCTTGGCCGCTTGGGCGATGCGGGTAAGATCGGCCGCATCGTCCGGAACGGCCCGCGTGATTTGCATCGCCGCTCCCCGTCAGAGTTTGAGTCCCGCGAAGGGGCTGTTGAAGTCCGCCTGCAACGGCACCGTGGGATTCAGCACCTGGCGCAGGTAGTCGAGGGCGATCTCGGGGTCGGTGACTGATTTGGGCAGGGTGGTGCCGGCGGCGTTTGCGTGGCCTCCCCCTTGCAGCTTCGTCGCGATCGGCAAGGCCTCCCCGTTCTGGCTGCGGAAGCTCACCACGATGGTGCGGTTCGACTTGGGGAAAAGAGTCGCGAGCACCTTGTACGGCGTGGCGCGCTGTTCGAGCAGCTGATGCACGATCAGGTTGGTATTGCCGATCGTGGTGCGAACCAGCCCCACTTCCGGGCTGATTTCCAGCACATGTTCCCGGCTCCATTCGTAGCCGATCGGGTCCTCGATGCTCCGCTTGGTCGTCATGACCTGGAGCAAGGGATGATCCAGCAGCCGCTCCGGCTCGCCTTTGATCACGGCGTGGAGATTCCAGAAGCCGTAGGTCTTCACCAGGCTGGCGTAGTCGCAAGCGAGGTCAAAATCGGGGTCATCGGCCAGCCAGAGGTCGCCAATGTTGGTCAGGTGGACGAGCCGGTCGAGCGCCGGCGTTCCCAGTCCCTGTTCGCGGCACAAATCGTAGCACAGCAGCGCGGCACACCGGTTCAGGTCGTGGATGAGCTGGGCCTGCCGGGGCTGGCCGGTCAGGGCGTGGTGGTCAACCACGAGCCAGTTGGGCCGGTCCAGGCGTGGCTCAAAGCTCAGGTCGGTGACCCAGGCCGACCGCTCATTCATCGGACGATTCTTCCACCCCTGGTAGTTCCAGGCCTGCAAGGGCACGTCGGTGGCGAAGAGATGCCGGGCCAGCTTTTTCAAGAGCAGGCCGGCAACCAGTCCGTCAAGGTCACTCTCATGCGTGAGAATGACCTCAGGGTGGGGAAGTGATGGCACGCAAGGACGATAGGCATGGCACAGGCACGGTGGAAAATGGAATCGCTGCACGGACCATCAGCCGCACGGTTTGCCACAAGTGGCACTTCCCCGCATTCGGGCGCTCTTGCTGTGGCATGGGCCTCTGTTAGCCTTGGCCCACACATGCGACTCCGCCTGCCAGTCCTCCTGTCCACGATCCTCGGGTTTGCTGCCGCCCAGGCAGCGGAACGGGCCTTCGATTTCAGCCAGACCAAGGTGGGTGAAACACCCGAAGGCTTCCGCTCTTTCCGGGCCGGCATCGGCAAGCCAGGCGACTGGCAGATCGTGTTGGATGACATTCCCACCGAATTCAAGCCGCGGAGCACCAACGCCGCCGCCGCCAACCGCCTGCCCGTGCTGGCACAGGTGTCGCGTGATCCGGCAGACGAGCGGTTCCCGGTGCTGCTGTACGACGGCGATGTCTATGGCGACCTGACCTTGACAACCCGCTTCAAGATTGTGGGCGGCGCAGTGGAGCAGATGGCCGGCGTCGTCTTCCGCCTGCAGGACGAGAAGAATTTCTATGTGGTCCGTGCGAATGCCCAGGACGGCAATGTGCGCTTCTACAAGTTCATCAATGGCGAACGGTCCGCGCCCATCGGCAACTCCATGGCCGTGACCAAAGGCGTCTGGCATGAGCTTTCCGTGACCTGCAGCGGTAACCGCATCCTGGTCCGGTTCGACGGCAAGGAGGCCATTCCCGAGCTGACCGACAATTCCTTCCTCCTCGGAAAGGTGGGCTTCATGACCAAATCGGACTCCGTCGCCTACTTCAGCGAGGCCAAGGTGGAGTACCGTCCGCTGGAATCACTGGCCACGAGCCTTGTCCGCGAGACGATCGCCCACCAATCACGGCTGAAGAACCTTCGCATCTATGGGAAAACCACGGCGCAGCCTGAGCTGCACGTCATTGCCAGCAAAATTGCGACGGAAAACGGGATGAAAGCCGAGGAAACGGAGCTGAAAGCATTCACGGAGAACCAGAGCTACTTGGGCAAGGCGGACAACGACCAGATCGTGACCGCGCCGTTGCACGACCGTAATGGTGAGACCGTTGGCGTGGTGAAATTCTTCCTGAAACCCTTCTTGGGACAGACCGAAGCCAACGTTGTGGCCCGCGTGCTGCCCATCGTGCGGGAGATGGAACTGCGGGTCGGAGCGGCCAAAGACCTCAACGATTAGGCCTCCGGCGGCTCTTGGCCTGCCCTGGGAGATGCGTTTCCCACTTCTGCAAATTGGCGTTGTGCCTTGAGCCACAAAGGTAACGGAGGTGAGAAATATCGGAGGAGATAACGTAACTCCGACGATTTCCGCTGCGTCTGGCAAAGCAGATGCTCTTCTCATCTCCAATATGAAAGCTGCTGTGTTCTTCGAGCGCGATGGAGTGCTGAATCTCTGCGAGGTCCAGCATGGTGCCCAAACCGCGCCCCTGCGGCTGGAGCAGTTCAAGATCAACCCGGCCGCTGCGGCGCTGCTCACGCAGCTCAAGCAGGCCGGTTTCATATTGATCGCCACCACCAACCAGCCGGCCGTCTCGCGGGGCGAGCTGACCCGCAACGAGCTGGACCTCATGCATGCCGTCCTCCGGCGCAAGCTGACCCTGGATGACGTCATGCTCTGCCCGTACGATGACACGGACCATCCGTGTCATAAGCCCCAGCCAGGCATGTTCTTGGAAGCGGCCTTCAAGTGGAGTCTCGACCTCGACCGTTCCTTCGTCATCTCGGACAAGTGGCCGGATGCCAAAGCCGCACAGATCGCCGGTTGCACCAGCGTCATGCTCCGGTCGCCGTGGATCGGCGACGATCACCACGACTTCGTGGTCGAGGATCTGGCCGCCGCCGTGGCCAAGATCCAGTCCCTGCACCACAGCCTGTTTGTCCCGGAACTCGCCCGGGCTTAATCAGTTCGGACGACAGACCAGCTCGGGTAGGGATGGCGTGCCACGCATCCCCGTCGCCGGGCGAAGAGTCAGGCGATGGAACGAAAGCCCACGGGCATTCCCGCTCCTTCAGGCCCTCCAGACCACCTTCCCACCCACGATGGTGAGGCTGGTTTTCCCCTTCATCACCCAGTCGTGGAACGGGTTATTGCGTGACTTGCTCGCGGTTTCCTCCCGGCGGCTGGTCCATTCGACATCGGGGTCGAACACCGTCACATCCGCCACGCTACCGACCTTCAATTCCCCTCGGCCATCGGAGAAGCGGAGCAGCTTCGCCGGATTGCAGGTCAGCTTTGCCAGCAACTGGGGCAGCGTCAGCCGCCCGTTGTGGTAAAAATTCATCAGGGAGAGCGCCAGTTCCACCTCCAAACCCACGATGCCGAACGGTGCATAATCGAACTCCACGTCTTTTTCTGTCTCAGTATGCGGCGCATGGTCACTGGAAATAATCTCCAGCGTGCCATCGGCAATTCCGTCCCGGATGGCGGCAACATCTGCCGCCGACCGCAGGGGCGGGTTCATTTTGAAATGCGTGTGGTACGCGGGCCAGGTCGGCAACGGGCGGTCGCCAAAGTACAGGTTTGCCCATTCGGCACCGTCCGCCTTCCAGAATTCCTCGCTGCCCGCCAGGCAGGCGTCCGACAGGGTGAAGTGATGGGCACAGCCCTCACCGGAGATGGGCACCCCCCGGGACTTGGCCTCGCGCAACAGCCGCACACTGCCCGCACTGCTGAGATGCTGGCAGTGAATGTGGGTGCCGGTCTGTTCCGCCAGGAGGATGTTGCGCGCCACGATCATTTCCTCACCCGCCGACGGCCAGCCGCGCAAGCCGAGCACGGCGGAGTAATACCCCTCATGCATCACGCCATCGGTAACGAGGCCGTAATCCTGGCAGTGATCCATGATCGGCAGGCCGAACATCAGCGCATATTCGCAGGCGCGACGCATCAGCTCGTTGTTCTGGATGCACTTGCCATCATCCGTGAGCGCGACGACGCCGGCCTTGGCCAGCGAACCGATGGGGGCCAGTTCCTCGCCGGCGATGCCCTTGGTCAAGGCCCCGGTGATTTCCACCCTCACCGCCGCCGCACGGGCGCGTTCCTGAATCAGCGCCACCGTCCCGGCATTGTCGATGGAGGGGGCCGTGTTGGGCATGCAGACCACGGTCGTGAAGCCGCCCCGGGCGGCGCATTGCGCTCCGCTCAGGATATCCTCCTTCTTGGTCTGGCCCGGCTCCCGGAAATGGACGTGCAGGTCGATCAGCCCAGGACACACGACCTTGCCGGACACATCGATCTTCTCGGCATTTTCGCCCGCCATGGCGGTACCGATCGCCGCGACCCGGCCATCGCGCAGCAGTACATCGGCGGTCTGGTCATAGCCGGAAGCCGGATCAATCACCCGGCCACCCACGAGAAGAAGGTCACTCATCGGCACGGACGCTACCCGCGCCCGGCCCGGTGGGGCAAGCGGGAGAGGCTTCCTATGATGACGAGTAAGAGGACGATTTCGATGAGGAGCGGCAGGGACGACAGTCCTGTCCTCATCCTAATCTTCCTCCTAATCGTAATCGTGTCGGGCGGGAGTGATCAGAATACCGCGCAAGCCGCCCATTTGCCGCCGTTCGTAATTCGAAATTCGAAAATCGTAAATCCCCTCCGGCTTGACGCTGGCAGCTCCCCTGCCCCATGATGAAGGGGCTCTGGGCGGGTGTAGCTCAATGGTAGAGTTCTAGTCTTCCAAACTAGCCACGCGGGTTCGATTCCCGTCACCCGCTCCAACCTTTCGCCTTTCGCTCCCCTCCGAAATCAGCCACCCTGCTACCCGTGGATTCAGTCGTAGCAACCCGTGCCGATGCGACCGTTGCCCGCAACGGTCATCCATCTGCCCCCTCACGTCCGGACATCGCCCGGGCCGTGACGCTTTACCGCGCCATGGTCACCTCGCGGGCCGTGGACCGTGTCGAAATGGAACTCGTGAACCGGGGCGAGGCCTTCTTTCACGTGGGCGGGGCCGGGCATGAAGCCTGCGCGGCGCTGAACTTCCACCTCACGCCCGAGGACTGGCTGCATCTGCATTACCGCGACAAGGCGCTCATGCTCGCCCGCGGCATCCCGGCGGAGCAGTTTTTCCACAGCTCGCTCTGCACCGGGGCCAGCCATTCCGCCGGCCGCCAGATGAGCGCGCACCTCAGCGCCCCCGAGCTGAAGGTGCTCAGCCTCGTCGGTCCCGTCGGCAACAACGCCCTCCAAGCCGTCGGTGTGGCGCATGAGCTGGTCAGCCGGCAGGGACTCAACGGCTCCCCGACCGCGCACGCTCTAGTTGTCTGTGCCGTGGGTGATGGCACCAGCCAGCAAGGCGAGTTCCTCGAAGCCGTCGCCGAGGCCGTCCGCGCCCGGCTGCCCGTGCTCTTCTGGATCGAGGACAATGGCCTCGCGATCTCGACGCACACGCGCGGCAACACCTTTTACCAGCTTCCACAGGGCGATGCGGCGGAGTTCTACGGCCTGCCCATCCACCGGCTCGATGGCCGCGATCCGCTGGCCTGCGACCAGGCGCTCGGCCCGATCGTGCGCGGTCTCCGGGAGTCTCACGGCCCGGCCATCGTCGTGTTCAACGTCGAACGGCTCACGCATCACACCAACGCCGATGACGAGACACGCTACCGCAAGGAAGGCGAAATTTCGCAGGTGCGCGCCCAGGCCGATCCGCTGGCCAAACTGCGCTCCCAGCTGTTGGAATTTGGCGTTCCGCCCACGGAGCTTGAAGAACTGGAAGCCGACACCGAACGCGAAGTCCGCGCCGCCGCCGACCGCACGTTGGCCACGGCCAATCCGGTCGCCAATCTCGACGCCCGCCCGGCGTTACCGATGCAGTTGGCCGCGCTGAAGGAATATCGCGGCGACGATTCGGCCCCACGCCTCTCGATGATGGAGGCCATGCGCGAGGTCCTGCGGCACCACCTTTCCGCGAACGCCCGCGTCTCCATGTTCGGTCAGGACATTGAGGATCCGAAGGGCGATGTGTTCGGTCTCACGCGCGGGCTTTCGACCAGCTTCCCCACCCAGGTGAAGAATGCGCCCCTGGCCGAGAGCACGATCGCCGGCGTGAGCGTGGGCCGGGCTCTCGCGGGCGGACAGCCCGTGGCGTGCATCCAGTTCGCCGACTTCCTGCCCATCGCGTTCAACCAGATCGCCAGCGAACTTGGCTCCATGCACTGGCGGACCCATGGTGGCTGGCAGGCGCCGGTCATCGTGATGACGCCTTGCGGCGGCTATCGGCCCGGCCTTGGACCCTTCCACGCGCAGACGTTCGAAAGCATCATCGCCCACGTACCCGGGGTAGATGTCGTCATGCCCAGCACGGCGGCTGACGCTGCCGGCCTGCTCAACGCCGCATTCGCCAGCGGTCGGCCCACCGTCTTCCTCTATCCGAAGGTCTGCCTGAACGATCCCGCGCTCAGTACGAGTGCAGATATCACCAAGCAGCTCGTTCTGCCCGGCAAGGCGCGCTTCGTCTCCCGGGGGGATGATCTTACCATTGTGACCTGGGGTGGGACCGTGCCGCTCTGTGCCCGTGCGGTCGCGGCACTTGAAGCCGCCGGAGTCCACGCCGAGCTCATCGACCTGCGCAGCCTGAGTCCTTGGGATACTGAAGCCGTCTGCACCAGCGCCAGCCGCACGGGACGGCTCATCGTCGTCCACGAGGACAACCTGACCTGCGGCTTCGGCGCGGAAGTTCTTGCGACCGTGGCCGAGCACGCCACCTCGCCGGTGAAGTCGCGCCGGGTCACCCGGCCCGACACCTACGTGCCGTGCAACTACGCCAACCAGCTCGAAGTGCTCCCGAGCCTCAAACGCATCCTCGAAGCCGCCGCTGCGCTCTGCGAACTGGACCTGGGCTGGGAGGCCGAGGCCGTCGGTGATGCCGGCGTGTTCGTGCTCGAAGCGGTTGGTTCCAGTCCCGCCGACCAGAATGTCACCGTCATCGAATGGAAAGTGCGCGTCGGCGACACCATCAAGGCCGGCGACTTCATTGCGGACTGCGAAGCCGAAAAAGCGACGTTTGAGCTGCGCGCCCCGGTCGGCGGTGTCATCCGCGAACTGCTCCCGACGGATGAAAAAGTCCCCGTCGGCAGCCCGCTCGCCAAGATTCTCACCTCCATCGCCGCTCCGGCGACGCCCAAGCGCATCCCCGCCGAACCGAAGCCGCTGGTGAAGCGGCGTCCCGAAAGTAGGACGGGCGGCTCGCCCGTCTTCCATTCTCTTCCCGACGCGGCCTTGCGTAACAATGGCCACCACGGCCTTTCCGCCGACTCGTGGCCCCTTTTTCGTCCTCTCCGTTCGGTCGTCGGCCTCTCGAGCATCGCCGCCGTCCAGGGCGGCCGTATCGTTACCAATGAGGAACTGGTGCTCCGCTTCCCCAACCGTACCGCGAACGACATTGTCCAGCGTACCGGCATCGAGTCGCGCCACCTCCTCGCTGAGGGCGAGACGGTGCTCACCTTAGCGTCAGCGGCGGCACGCTCCGCCCTACGTGAGTCCGGTCTGACGCTGTCGGACCTGGACGCCATCTTCGTCAGCACCAGCTCGCCGATCTCGCTGAGCCCGAGCATGGCCTGCCTGCTCCATCACGAGCTGGGCAAGGACGGCGCGGCCAAGGACGTGCCCGCCAGCGACATTCTCGCGGCCTGTACCGGCTACCTGTACGCCTTGCAGGCGGCCTTTGATTTCTGCCAGTCGCGCCCGGCCGCCAACATCCTCGTGGTCACGGCCGAGGCCATGAGCACGTTCACCGACCCGGAGGATTTCGACACTGCCATCGTATTTGCCGACGCAGCGACGGCGACGCTGGTGCACGGGCCGCAATCGGCGAAGTTCGCCGGTGCCCGCGCCCTGCTCCACCGCCCGCTGCTGAGCGCCCGCGGCGAAGATGGCACGATCCTGAACCATGGCCGGCGCGAGCACCCGAACGTGAACATGGACGGCATGAAGGTCTTCCCCATGGCCGTGCGCCAGCTCCTCGCGCTGCTCAAGCAGGCGTGCGCCGCTAACGAACTCGCGGCCGAGGATCTCGACTACATCATCCCGCACCAGGCCAACGGACGCATCCTCGACGCGGTGGACCAGCGGCTGAAGATGCGGAAGGGCCGCCTCGTGAACCGCGTGAAAAACAGCGGCAACACGAGCAGCAGCACGATCCCGGTCGTGCTGGCCGAACTGCTCCGCGAGCAGCCCAAGGGCAAGGCCGGCCTCTGCGCCTTCGGCGGTGGCTTCACGTTTGGCGCGGCGGTGCTGGAGTTTACAGGGTGAAGTACCCGCCCATCATCCCCTATGAGTTCCTCGCAGGGCAAAGTAATCAGGGTGCGAGCCAGGCTCGTGCCCCGCTTCCTCTGGACGACCGCGTCCATTGATGTGTTTTTGGGCGAACAATGCGTTCTCCGTACGGGAGGCCAGTTCAAAGTCACCGGTTCACAATCCGTGAAGTTCAGGGACGGCAATTCGGACCACCAAGCCGTTCTTGCCTGGGGACGCGTGCATGATGGTCGCTTTCCTTACCAGCTACAGATCGATGGGGCAGCAGTCGAGGCAGCGGAAGTTGGCGTTGAAAACAGGTTGATGGGCTTCATCCCCAGCCTATGCGTCCTTGCTTTAATAGTCTCAATCGCCGTTCTGGCGTCGCGACGATCCGTGTAGGCTAACCTACGATCTTGAATGTAGAAGGTTCTCATGGTTCGCGTGGTGCATGGAAAGAATTGTGGCAAATCACTGAGAAACGCCATGCATCGGGTTATCCGGATCGGCCGGCGTCACGTGAAGAAAACAGGGGCTTCACGTTTGGCGCGGTGATGCAATGGTTTGTGGGCTGACAAAAATCCAAGTTGGGTTTACGGACCCTCACCGCTATGAAAAGCCACTTTGGAGCGGAGTATCCTGCAGCGATCGTCGACGACGGTGGAAGGTTTGAGCTTGCCTCCGAAACCCGGTGGGAACGTCGCTACGGCGACGAAAGCAAGAAGCGGTGGCGGGTGATTTCGCGGTTCATGGATGGTTCCGCCGCCATCACTTTTTCCGAGCTGGCGCGCGATTGGGATTCATGGGACGACCGGGAGCGTCAGAGTTTTTGCAGCGCCTGCTCGTGGCTTCACAAGGAGAAAGACTTCCCTCAGATTCTCCGTTACCTCATGCGGCACGGAGATTGTTGTACTTGGTCGGCCATTGCGCTGTCCGTTGCCACCCACCTTCCACAGGAGGAAGCGTTCAGCCGTTTGTCGAACGTGCTTCAGGCAGGAGGTTTGGAAGCCAGCCCCAACATTGCCCAAGGCATCTGCCTGACGAAACACCCCCAAGCCGAGCCGCTTTTGCGGACCCACCTGATGGCCTTATGGGCCGACCCACGACTCTGGGAGGATGATAAATTCTGTAATGACATCGCTTTCGCGGCAATGTGCAGCATCAACCACCTCATTGAAGTGGGAGCGCCTCCCCATGAGTTCGAGGAGCAGGTGCGAGCCCTTTCACGGCATGTCTGCACCAACAACCGAGAATTTTGCCCCACCCATCTTGGCAAATATTTCCCCTGGCTCAAGGACCCGCCCGCCGTTCTCAATTCGTAAATCGTAAGTCGTAAATCGTAATTCGATAGCGCCCATGAAGACCTCCCGCGGCGCTTTCCTCGCATCCGCCGCGCTCGCCGCCGGTTCGGCTGCCGTCTCCCCACTCGCTGTTGCCGCCGCCGAACCTCAGCCGCGCAGCCAGGTGCAACTGGGCATCGCCAGCTACAGCTACTGGCACTTCCGCGACCCCAAGGTGACCATCGAGCAGGTCGTCGAAAAGACCGCTGCACTGGGAGTCGCCGGCGTGGACGTGCTGCATCGCCAGATGGATCTGCCGGAAAAGGAGCCGCTCACGGCCGAGCACCGTGGCTACCTGGCCCGCCTCCGGCGTCACGGGGCGCGGCATGGCGTGAGCTATTGCTGCCTGAGCATCCATCAGAACTTCGTCAGCCCCGACCCGGCCTATCTCCAGACCCAGATCGAGCACACCAAGAAGTGCATCGAGATCGCCTACGCGCTCAGGGCCGGCATCGTGCGGATCAACTCGGGCCGCTGGAACACGATCAAGGACTTCGACGACCTCATGAAGGCTCGCGGTATCGAGCCCGCCCTGCCCGGCTACACCGAGGACGACGCCTTCAAGTGGTGCGCGGAGTGCATCACCCAGTGCCTGCCCAAGGCCGAGGAATGTGGCGTGACGCTGGCGGTGGAAAATCACTGGGGCCTCACCCGCACGCCCGAAGGCCTGCTGCGCCTCTCGAAGGAAATCCAGTCACCCTGGTTTGGCGTGCTGATGGACACCGGCAACTTCCTCGAAGATCCCTACGACAAACTGGTTCAGGTCGCGTCCAAGACCGTTTACGTGCAAGCCAAGACCTACTTCGGCGGTGGCGAATGGTACACGCTCGACCTCGACTATCCGCGCATCGCAAAGATTCTCGCCCAGGCCGGCTATTCCGGCTGGGTCTCGTTGGAAATGGAAGGAAAGGAGAACCCCGATCTCGCCGTGCCCAAGAGCATCAAGCTGTTGCGCAAGGCGTTCGGTGTGTAAGTTTGTCTGAATTCAATGTCTCCTAGGCCTGAATCTCCCGGCGCTCTGGACGGGCGCAAGGATGGTCCTCAAAACATGTCTGCCGCCTCTTCCGAGGCCGCCGCCGCTCGAAGTGCCGCTCCGCCCACCACGGTGCTCGCGGTGCTGTTTGCCATCAGCTTTTCCCACCTGCTCAACGACACGATCCAGGCGCTCCTGCCTTCGATTTATCCCATCCTGAAGGACTCATTCCAGCTGACTTTCGCGCAACTGGGCTGGATCACGTTCACCTTCCAATGCACCGCCTCGCTATTTCAGCCGGTGGTGGGTTGGCTCTCGGATCGGAAACCAATGCCCCGCGCCTTGTCAGTGGGCATGGGCTTCACCCTCGTCGGACTGCTGGCGCTCGCGTTTGCGGACAGCTATGTGCACATCCTCATGGCGGCGGCGATGGTCGGCCTGGGTTCGGCCATTTTCCACCCGGAGGCATCACGGGTGGCGCACATGGCGGCCGGAACCCGCCGGGGCTTTGCGCAGTCGCTGTTCCAGCTCGGCGGAAATGCCGGCACCTCACTCGGGCCTTTGTTGGCGGCCCTCATCGTCGTGTCGCGTGGCCAGGCCCACATCGCGTGGTTCGCCGTGCTGGCGTTCTTCGGCGCGATCATCCTGTGGAAAATCGGCTCCTGGCAGGCGCGCAACCTTCATCGGATCGCGGCGAAGCACTCGGCGGGACATCCCTCGGCACGATTGGCGCGGGGAAAGCTCGTGGGCGCCCTGGCCGTGCTGGTGGCCCTCATCTTCTCTAAATACGTATACCTCACGAGCATGGCGACCTACTACACGTTCTACCTGATCCACAGGTTCCACGTGTCGGTGCAGTCCGCGCAGATGCTGCTCTTCGTGTTCCTCTTTTCGGTCGCGCTCGGCACGATCATCGGCGGCCCGGTGGGCGATCGCATCGGACGCAAGCGCGTCATTTGGGGCTCAATCCTGGGAGTTGCCCCGTTCTCGCTGCTCCTGCCCCACGTGGGCCTGGCGGCGACCGCCATCCTTACGGTTTTTATCGGCGGGATTTTGGCGTCCGCCTTCTCGGCGATCCTCGTGTACGCGCAGGAACTCGTGCCCGGAAAAGTAGGGATGATTGCCGGCCTGTTCTTCGGCCTCGCCTTCGGCATTGCCGGAATCGGGTCGGCCGCCCTGGGTATCCTGGCCGACCACACCAGCATCGAGTTCGTGTTTGGACTCTGCGCGTTTTTGCCGCTCATTGGCATTCTCACCGTGCTGCTGCCGGATATCGAGACCGGCCCAGCCTGCCAGGCAACGTAAGTAACCGGGGGCCAGCGCGCGCTTGAGCGTTGAACGGCGTCCAGTTTCCCGCATCTTACCACCATGACCGTCACGGTTCCCCAACCTTGGAGCGAGTTTCTGCTTCGTGAGACGAAAGCTCGCGGCTTGAGCGAGCCCTCCCAGTTGGTGGTGGAGGCCCTACAGGAATATCAGCGCCATCATCAGGCAGACGCGGCTGATGCTTCCGATTCTGGTTTCTGCCCGCCCGAACTCAAAGCCTCCCTGCTGGAAGCGGTCAACGGACCGCATCATCCCATGCCAGAGGATTACTTCGCGCGGGTAAGAGCCAAGCTTCGTGAACTGTCTCCGGCCTGATGACTCTGGCGGTCGCATGCTCCTTCCCTGATGACTTCGAGTCCGCTCGCGCCATGCTGTCGGAATTTACAGCCTGACAAAGATTCAGGGTGAGCTTACGGGTTCTCAAATCCATGAACGACGACTACGGGAAAGAGTATCCTGCAGCCCTCATCTCCGACGGCGTGAGGTACATGCTGGCTTCCGAAACCCGCTGGCAACGCCATTACCACACAGAGGACAACCAGCGGGGGTATGTCATTTCCCGGTTCATGGACGGCTCTGCCGCAATTACTTTTCCGGAGTTGGAACGTGATTGGGGCTCATGGACTACCCGAGAGCGTCACGACTTTTGCAACGCCTGTTCGTGGCTCAAAGAGCAGGAAGACTTTCCAGAAATTCTCCGCTACGTCATGCAGGGCGGAGATTTTTGTGATTGGTCGGCCGTTGCCCTCCCGATCGCGATGCATCTTCCGCAAGACGAGGCTTTTGGCCTGCTGTTGACCGCCCTCCAAGCGACCGAGCTTGGCGTCGCAGCCGCCAACATTTCCCAAGGGATTGCGCAGACGAGGCACCCCAAGGCAAAACCGACACTGCTCGCCCACCTTGAGGCCCTCTGGTCCCATCCAGGGCTGCGGGAGGATAACGAGTTCTGCAACTGGATCGCCTTCGGAGCCACTTGTGCCATCAAGTATCTCCTCGAACTCGGCGCGCCACCTGAAGATTTCGCTAAACAGGTGCGTGAGCTGTCTCGACACAAATGCCAGAGAAACCGTAAATCCTGCCATTCCTTCCTGGCCAAATATTATCCCTGGCTCAAGGACTCGTCGGCCGGATCCGAAACCATCTGAGCCGGCGATTTGGCTGCGGTTATAGGCCGTTAAAGCGATAAATTGCCCTTGCAGCCTCTCTTCTCCCCCGTTTTTCCTGCCTTCCGAGCCTTCCGCTCCGGTCGCTTGCCTCACGAGTCGCCGTTCCCTACCGTCCGCGCTTCTTTCTATGGCGTTCCTTAACGACAATTATCTGAAGCTCAAGGCCGGTTACCTCTTTCCCGAGATTGGCCGCCGCGTGAAGGCGTTCACCGAGGCGAATCCCGACGCGGCCAAGCGGCTCATCCGCTGCGGTATTGGCGACGTGACCGAACCCCTGCCGCCGGCCGTCATCGCCGCCCTGCACAAGTCCGTCGATGAGATGGCCAGCCGGGCCACGTTC
Organism: uncultured Verrucomicrobiota bacterium; assembly: GCA_903922605.1. GTDB lineage: Bacteria > Verrucomicrobiota > Verrucomicrobiia > Limisphaerales > UBA9464 > CAIVQB01. The sequence goes on along the minus strand of CAIXUG010000054.1, from coordinate 15,692 downwards.
CGCGGCTACGGCCCCGAACAGGGCTACGACTTCCTCCGTGCGGCCATCGCGCAGAACGACTATCGCGCCCATGGCCTCGACGTAGCCGACGACGAGATCTTCGTCAGTGACGGCTCAAAGTGCGACTGCGGCGCGATCCTCGACATCCTCGGCCATCGCAACGTCGTGGCCATCAGCGACCCGGTTTATCCCGTCTATGTGGACACCAACGTCATGGTCGGCCACACCGGCGACGCCGACGCGGCGGGCGCCTACGCCGGGCTGGTCTATCTGCCCTGCACCGCGCAGAACGGGTTCATCCCCGAGCCACCGAAGGAGCACGCGGACGTCATCTACCTCTGCTCACCCAACAACCCGACCGGGGCGGCGGCAACACGGGCGCAGTTGGAGGCGTGGGTGAAGTATGCCCTGGCGCAAAAGGCTATTATCCTCTTCGACGCCGCCTACGAGGCCTACATCTCCGAGCCGGGCATCCCGCACTCAATCTACGAGATCCCGGGTGCCCGCGACTGCGCGATCGAGTTCCGCAGCTTCTCCAAGAACGGCGGGTTCACCGGCACGCGCTGCGCCTTCACGGTCGTGCCCAAGACCTTGTTGGCGAGCACGGGTGGCGGCGAACTGAAGCCGCTGCACCCGCTCTGGAACCGCCGCATGAGCACCAAGTTCAACGGCGTGTCCTACATCGTCCAGCGCGCCGCCGAGGCGCTCTATTCGCCGGAGGGCAAGGAGCAGGTCCGCGCGCTGATCGAGCACTATATGGGCAATGCCAAAATCCTCGTCGCGGGCGCCAAGGCGGCCGGGCTGACAGTTTTCGGCGGGGTCAATGCGCCCTACATCTGGGTGGGCACGCCGGCTGGCTACACGAGCTGGCAGGCCTTCGACAAGATTCTGAACGACGCCAACGTGGTCATCACGCCCGGCAGCGGTTTCGGCTCGAAGGGAGAGGGCTGGTTCCGCGTGAGCGCCTTTAACAGTCGCGCCAACGCCGAGGAAGTCGCCCAACGCATCCAGGCGCTGAAGTGGTGAGCCCCTTGGCGGCTTCCGGCTCTCCCAAGGCTGGGAAATTCCCAGCCTTGGAGCCGTTTCACCGAACTTCATCTGCGTACGAATAGGTCTTAAGTTTCCTGGCGGATCAGGGAGATCCCCCTCCGCCACAGCTCAATCAGTGGAATACCCGCCCTTTTCGAGGTCGCGTCAAATTGGGTTTCCACCCGGTTTTACCCGCCTTGCGACGGTGAATTTCGCTGATTTGCCGCGTTGTTTTCATACGGAACACCCAATATTAAGTAGGTCTTGTCCTGTATCAGCGTCCTCCGACTCAGACCGGCAGGGGGAGCGGCTGATGCCCGATCACCAGTTGTGGTGAAGAAAATCCCTTGCACCTGCGGCAGACCCGGCCATTTTGCACCCGTAGCACGTCAGGGAATCCCCAAAAGGTAATCCCCCAAGCTTTCCCCCAGCCGGTTGAAACCTCCGTGTGCCATTCGCACACCTGCCGGCCCGAGAGCGTTGTGAGTTCAAAATCCCCGGCGTGTGGAAATTTCACAAAGTTTTGCCGTTATGCCACGTCCACCAAAAGACCCCGCAGCGCCCAAGAAGCCCCGCGTGGTCAAGAAGAAGCCCGCCGCCGAAAAAGAGCTCATCGCTCCCGAAGAGGCAGTCCACCCTGAGCCCGAAGAGGCAGCGCCTACGTCAGCTCCCGCCCTCGAGCCAGCCCATGATCCCCACGACGATGAGCCGCTGGTGGTGAAGTCTGTCCCCGTCGTGCGCGAGCGCATGGAGGAGCCCAACGAAGACACCCCGGTTTACGAGCCGGATGTTCCGCAGAAGCCCGCCTTCATCGTCACCCCGCGCAATCTCAACCTGCATGAACTGCAGCCGATGCCCATCGGTCCCCTCGCGGAAGTCGCGAATGAGTTCGGCGTGGACAACTACGGCACGCTCAAGCGCCAGGAGATCATCTTCCAGATCGTCCAGCGCAATTTGGCGGCCGGCGGCACGATCAACACCCGCGGCATCCTGGAAGTCATGCCCGAAGGCTTCGGTTTCCTGCGTTCGCCCGCCTTCAACTACCTGCCCTGTCCCGAGGACATCTACGTCTCGCCGTCGCAGATCCGCCGCTTCGACCTCGGCACCGGTGACGATGTCGAGGGCCAGGTGCGTCCGCCGAAGGAAAAGGAGAAATTCTACGCGCTGCTGAAGGTCGAGAAGGTCGCCGGCATCGATCCCGACAAGGCGAAGGAAAAGACGCACTTCGACAACCTCACGCCGCTCTTCCCGAACAAGCGCTTCCTGCTCGAGACCGCGATGGACGAGCTGTCCACGCGCGTCGTGGACCTGGTCTGCCCCGTCGGCAAGGGCACCCGCGGGCTGATCGTCGCCCCGCCCCGCACAGGCAAGACCGTGCTGATGCAGAAGCTCGCCAACGCGATGCTGAAGAACAACCCGGAGTCGCACCTCATCATCCTGCTGATCGACGAGCGCCCCGAGGAAGTCACGGACATGGAGCGCTCCTGCCGGGGCGCGGAAGTCGTCAGCTCGACCTTCGACGAACCGCCCGAGCGGCACGTACAGGTGGCCGAAATGGTCATCGAGAAGGCCCGCCGCATGGTCGAGCACAAGAAGGATGTCATCATCCTCCTCGACTCGATCACCCGTCTCGCCCGCGCCTACAACACCGTGCAGCCGCACTCCGGCAAGATCCTGTCCGGCGGCGTGGACGCCAACGCGCTGCACAAGCCCAAGCGCTTCTTTGGCGCGGCGCGCAACATCGAGGAGGGCGGCTCGCTGACCATCATGGCCACCGCCCTCGTGGACACCGGCAGCCGCATGGACGAAGTCATCTTCGAGGAGTTCAAGGGTACCGGTAACATGGAAATCCACCTCGACCGCGCGCTGGTGGATCGCCGTATCTTCCCCTCGATCAACATCGAGCGCTCCGGCACCCGCAAGGAGGAGCTGCTCTATCACCCCGACGAATACGGTCGCATCACGGTGCTGCGCCGCGCGCTCACCGGCGTGCCGCCCGTGGAAGGCATGGAGCTGCTGCTCAACAAGCTCAAGAAGACCCCGAACAACATCATGTTCCTGCTCTCGATGGGGAACACGAAGTAACCGTCGGGCTGTTCCCGCCCATCCCAGCCGGCTGGCCTATGCCCGCCGGCTTTTTCTTTGGTAACGGTTATCGAAACCAGCGACGGGAAAGACCACCAAACGGAGCGTAACGACGAAGCCCAGGGCAATGTGCTGCCAGCGTCCCGCTGGCAGCGGCGCATCCAAGGGCCGGGCGTCATTCCGGGGTAAGTTTCGCGCTGCGGGCTTAGGGTGGCCCCTGCCGGCAAGATGCCGGCAGCACATTGGGGGGCGTTTCACGGCGCCTGAAAAATTACTTCTGAGGCTGGAGCTGCCTCCGGCAAATTGCTTCCCTTCCCCCGCATGACTGTGCCCGCTGAACTTCTGCCCCGGCTCCAGGCCGTGAAGCTTTTCCTCTGCGACGTGGATGGCGTGCTGACGGACTCGTCGGTGTTCATGGGAGCGGGCGGCGAATTCAAGCGCTTCAACATCCGCGACGGGCTCGGCCTGCGCCTGCTCCAGCAGGCGGGCATCAAGGTCGGCTGGGTCTCAGCCCGACCCTCCCCCGCGACCACCGAGCGGGCCAACGACCTGAAAGTCGATTTTCTGCACCAGGCGTCCGGTCCCAAGGTCGAGGCCATTGCCGGCCTGCTGGCCCAGACCGGCCTCACCTGGGACGACATCAGCTACATGGGCGACGATGTGGTGGATCTGGGCGCTCTCAAACGCGCGGGTTTTGCCGCCGTGCCCGGCGACGCGATCACCGAGGCGAAGTCGCTGGCACACTACGTGACCCAGGCAGCCGGCGGTCACGGAGCGGTGCGCGAGGTGGTGGACCTGATCCTGCGCGCCCAGAATCAGTGGGAACCGCTGCTGGTGAAATTCGCTTCCTAACCGCGCCCGCCCGCCGCCAGACTGCCCTCTGTGAAGCGCGTTCCGATTGCCCAGCTGGCCGCCGTCTCGGCCCTTGCCGCCGTGACGTTGCTGATAGCTTTCCGGGCCCTGGCGCAAAGCCCGACCGCCGCCACCACCGGCTACAGTTTCCCGATCCGGGACAAGAACGGGGTCGTGCGCACCTGGTTCAAAGGGGCGGCGTTCAAGCCGGTCAGTTTTGCGCAGCCCACGATAGTGAACGTCGAGCAATTCCGGGTGGAAACCGCCCGTGAGGATGGCACGCCCGAATTGGTCGGCACGGCGCCGCAATGCACTTTGGATGCGGCGGCCAAAGTCGCCACCTCCAGCGGCCCCCTGACCGTGCTCCAGGCTGATGGCCAGCTCAGTCTTCGTGGCGAGGGCTTCCGCTGGGACCATGAGTCCGGACGGCTCACGATCTCGAACAAGCTTCACCTGACCTTCCGTTCCGGCTCCCTGGGCACCGCCACCACGACTCCTTCCCCTGCAGCCAAACCGTAGCGCTCCATGAACCTCCGTTTCCTCCTGCCCCTGCTTCTCGCCCTGCTTCCGGCCGTGCTCCACGCGGAGGACACCTCGGCCAGCGATATTGACCTGACCGGCGATCAGGGCACCTACGAGCAAAAGACCGGCAGCGGCCATGTCTGGGGCAACGTCCATCTCGTCCAACCCGGCGTGCTCGATCTCCGCTGTGATGATTTCGTGTTCCAGCAGGGCACCAATTCCCTCGGCAAGCGCGTCGTTGACCAGATCATCGCGACCACCAACGTGGTGCTGCTCACCATCCAGCCCGCTTCTGGCGGCCAGCTTTTTTCCACCAACCGCGCCCTGGCCTTTCAGGCCGTTTTTAACGGCAATAACAACACGGTGCGGCTGACCGGCTCGCCCGAGACCGGCCAACCACGTTACGAGACGCCGGAAGGCGTCATCACTGCCGCCATCCTGACTTATGACCGCATTTCCGGCGGATTCAAAGGCGAGCAGGGTTTCCATCTCAGCCTGAAGGCCAGCGTACTCAGAAACTCCTCCCTGTTCGGCCCCCGGACGAATTCGCCTGCGGCTCGCTGATTTTCCGCCTTTTTTCGACCCGCCCCGATGCCGAACGAATCCCAGCGTCTGCTCACGCTCGACTCCCTCGCCAAGGCCTACAAGGGGCGGCGGGTGGTGGATGGCGTGTCGGTGCATGTGAACGCCGGCGAGATTGTCGGCCTGCTCGGGCCGAACGGCGCCGGCAAGACCACCAGCTTCAACATGGCGGTCGGGCTGGTACGGCCTGATGAGGGCGGCGTGCAGTTCAACGGGCAGGACATCACCGGGCTGCCCATGCATGAGCGGGCCCGGCTGGGCATCGGCTACCTCACGCAGGAGCCGAGCGTCTTTCGCAAGCTCACGGTCGAGCAGAACATCCTCGCCATCTTGGAAACCTGCGAGGGCAGCCGGCAGGAACGCGCCATCCGCCTGCGCCATCTGCTGGGCGAACTGGATCTCACTTCGCTGGCCAAGAGCTACGCCTACCAGCTCAGCGGCGGCGAGAAGCGGCGCCTCGAAATCACCCGCGCGCTCGTCACCAGCCCCAAGCTTCTGCTGCTCGACGAGCCTTTCGCCGGCATCGACCCCATCGCCGTTTACGAGGTGCAAAAGATCATCCGCCGCCTGCGCGACCGCGGCCTGGGCATCCTGATCACCGACCACAGCGCGCGGGAAATGCTCAAGCTCATCGACCGTGGCTACATCATCGTGAAGGGCAAGGTCATGATCGAGGGCACTGCTGACTATCTGGCCAACAATCCCAAGGCTCGCGACATCTACCTCGGACCGGATTTTAACGTCTGAAACCGCGCTTTGCCAAAGCGCCACACTCCAGCTACAAGTCAACTCATGAGCGCCAGCGAGATCGCCGCCGAACTGCCGAAGCTCTCTCATTCGGAACGGCGGCACATTGCCCGCCTCATCTTCGACCTGGAGGAGGACCGGCGAACGTTGGACGACTGCGATCGCGCCGCAGCGGAGAACTTCAGACTGCTCGACCACCTGGAGGCCCAAGATGCCACGGCCGAGTCCCGGTGAAATATGGCTCGCAGATCTGGGTTATGCCGCCAAGACACGCCCAGTCCTGCTTTTGAGCCGTTACCCTGGTGATGATGAGCTGGCCTTGGTCCTGATCGTCCCTCACACCACTGCCGTGCGCCACAACCGCTGGGAGTTTAACGCTGACCTGGCTTTCTTGAAACAGGGCGTCTTCCACCTCCAGCAGGTACAACCCGTTTCGTTGCCAAAGCTGATCCAAAGGCTGGGTTTCATGCCGCCCCTTCAATTGTCCGCCCTGCGACACAAGCTTGCGACGGAACTGGAATTGATCTGACTTTGCCCCCGCCATGTCCGCCACCAACCTCACGGTCGAACAGTTTTACACCCGGCACGCGATCGAGCTGGGGTTGCAGCTCGTCGCCGGCGCGGCCGGGCTCAAGCGCATCATCCGGGAGCCGACCGTCAACCGCCCCGGCCTGGCGCTCGCCGGCTTCAAGCGCTACTTCGCCCCCAAGCGCGTGCAGGTCGTGGGAAATGTCGAGACCGCCTACCTCCGTTCCCTGGACACCGAGGTCCAGCGCGGGCGGGTGGACGAGCTGTTCAAGCATCACATCCCCTGCATGGTGCTCTGCCGCGACCTGAAGCCGGGCCGGCTCTTCATCGAGGCGGCCGAGCGGCATGACGTGCCGCTCTTCACCACCGGGCTGATCACGATGAAGTTCATCAGCCGCGCCACGCTCGCGCTGGAGAACCTCTTCGCCCCGCGCGGCCAGCTGCACGGCTGCATGGTGGATATCCAGGGCGTCGGGGTGGTCATCCAGGGCGTCAGCGGCATCGGCAAAAGCGAGGCGGTGCTCGGCCTGCTGGAACGCGGCCACAGCCTCGTCGCGGACGATGTAGTGCTCCTCCGGCTCGAGGACGGCCTGGATGTCATGGGCACCTCCAAGGACATCGGGCGCAATCTCATGGAAGTGCGCGGTATCGGCATCATCGACGTGGCCGCGATGTTCGGGGTCGGCGCCATCCGCCACGAGAAGAGCATCAACCTGCTCATCACCCTCCAGCACTGGAACGACTCGGAGGAGGTGGACCGCCTCGGACTGGAACAGGCAACCACCGAACTGCTCGGCCAGCAGATTCCGCGCATGACGATCCCGGTCCGGCCCGGTCGTGACCTCGCCAACCTGATCGAGATCGCCGCGTTGCAGACCAAACTGAAGCTCTCCGGCTACAACGCCGCCGAATCCTTCACCGCCCGGCTGGCCGCGAAGATGGCCAAGCCGCTCTGATCTGCCCCGGACGCCTACCCTCGGATCAGCTCGTGGAAGAGGTGGTGGACGAAGGTCACGTTGTCGCATTGCAGGTAGTTCATCGCGCCGCCCATCCGGGAGAAGCTCTTGCAGAAGCGCAGGTAGTACGCCGGGTTGGTCTTCGGCGGTTCGCCCTGTGACCAGTCCCAGCCACCGCCATCCTGCAAATCCACCACGTAGATGCTGTGGCCGTGGACGGGCGGGCGATTGGTTTGGAAGCGCAGATTGTGGACGCAGCTCAGGCTCTTCTCGAAGACCTGCGGGGCCATGATCGCCGAACCAACCGACAGCACCACCCCATCGTCCAGCCCCTCGACCGCTCCGGCAAACAGCCGGAAATCTTCCGCCGCCGCCCGGCCAATCGCCGCGCCATTGAACATCGGGTGGCACGAGATGATGTCGTAGCCGATGCCCGGATGAACCGTCACCGGCACGCTGCACTGGAAGGCCTGGGCCAGGATGCTGCCCTGCTTCCAGCCGTGCGGGATATGGATGCGGCCCGGCTCGATTCCGAAACGCTGCATAGTGGCCAGCAGTTCACAGCCGGCCGCCGCCATCGGATCGCCGATGAACTCGGTCACCAGATGCGTGAGCATCCGCACGGAAGGCACGTCGCAGCCATCCTCATCAATGAACTTGCCGAGCGCGCGGCCGTAACCGAGGCCGAGCAGCGCCCCCGTCAGCAGCGCGAGATGGATGTTGCGGCCGGTCTCATCCCAGGTGCCGAACGTGCCCGTGGCGACATTCTCCTCCACGCTCTCGGTGGAGCTGCCCATCCAGGCATATTCCCAGTCGTGGATGGTTCCCGCGCCATTGGTGGCCAGATGCGTGACAAAGCCGCGCCGCATCAGCTCGCCCACGATCTGCGCCGCGCCGTTGCGCAGCAGGTGTGCGCCATACATGAGGATCACCTGCGCATCCCGTTCCCGGGCGGTACGGATGCGCGCCGCCGCCTCACGGATGGAAGTGGCGAGCTCGGGCGTCACGGGTTTCGGGGCCGAATCCGGCGCGACGAGAATGTCTTCGACGCGGGTGAGGCTCTTCCGGCTGGCGAGCGGAAGCACCTTCAGGCGGCTGAGGTCCAGCGGTGGCATGGGCACTAGGGAAACAGCACTGGCAGCAGCGCGTCCAGTTCGCGGAAATCCGGGATGCAGATATCCGCGCCCATCCCCATCAGCCGGTCGCGCTTCGGGGCGTCGATCCGGCCGGAATGAAACTGGGACTCATCGGTGGCCACCGCGACGGCCAAGCCACCAACGAGCTTCGTCTGCTCGATCTCGACATGTCCATCGCCAAACGCCAGGAGCTGTTCGCCGCCGATCGCATGGTCCCGCAGAATCGCGTTGATGACCCCGCGCTTGGAATAGGCCGTGTCATGCTCACTCGTCGGTCCATGAATGCGCCGGCCAAAATGTTGCGCCACCTCCAACGCCTCCGCCTCCTCGACGACGAAACGCCGCTGCGTCCCGCTCACCACATGCAGCGTCAGGCCGCGTCCGGCGAAGGTCTCGATAGCTCGGCGGGCAGCCGTCACGAGCCAGGCATCGGTTGCGACGGCCCCGGAGCGCACCGCCGCCAGCCGCGCCCCGACCACTTCGCCCAGGCGGCGCTGGTAGTCATTCTCGTAGTCCACGGCGGAAAGAGGCTGCCCACCGCGTTCCTGGATGCGCTCAGCCAGTTGGGCGGCCTGATGGATGGAAGGCTTGCCGTTCAGCCGCCAGATGTCGTCATGCGCAAGGTGCCGGAGCTGTTCCGCCGACTCGCCGGGCAGCCGGGGAATCAGTGCCAGCCATTGCGCCATCATCACCTCACCCCAGCCTGCGCGGATGAGCGAAAGCGTGCCGTCCCAGTCGAAGACGACGTGTGTGAGCCGGGAATGCGGACGAAAGCCAGGACGAAGTTCCATGGCCAAATCAGGCTACCGTCACCAACCGTCCCGACCGGATGGATTCTGCCTCCGCCTCGCACAGCGCCACCGCATCGGCGCCATCATTGGCGGTGACAATACTTGGCGCGCGGCCGGTGCGGACGCAGTCGGCGAAGTAGCTGAGTTCGCCGATGTAGCCATCGCCTCCGGCGGGGTGCAGCACCTCTGGCTTCTGGCCCGGCACAAACAGCTTCAGCGCCTCCGGACCCCGTCCGCCGTCATAATCGGCCGTGGCCCGCTCGAAATTCACCGTGTAGGACATTTTGAAGCCGAAGCCGTCGCTCATCGCCCAGCTGCCTTCCGCGCTGACGGTCGCGCCGCCCTCGACCTGATAGACGGCGAGCACGTGGTCGATCGCCCCGCTGACCTTGGTGTGCCCGGAGGCAAACACGGCACGCGGCTTGCCGAAGCAAAACTGGACGAAATCCGCGTCGTGGATATGCAGGTCAAAGAGCGCCCCACCGCTCGTCGCACCCTCCAGAAAATGTGCGCGTCCCCATCCGGGCGGTTGCGCGACCCGGCGGAAGCGCGCGCTCAGCACCCGGCCATAGCGGCCATCGGCAATCGCCGCGCGCACCCACGTCCATTCGGGCCAGAACCGCAGACAGTGGGCCGGCATCAGAAAGACACCCTGCTTGGCGGCCTCGGCCGCCGCTGACGCAATGCGCCGGGCTTCAATCGCCGTCCCCGCCACGGGCTTTTCGATCAGCGTGTGCTTGCCGGCGGCCAGCGCCGCGATCGTGAGCGACTCGTGCGTCTTCGTCGGCGTGGTGATATCGACGATCTGGATGTCGGGATCGGCAAAGAGCAGGGCCGGATCGCGAAACGTCTTCACGCCCGTCATGTCGAGACGGAAACCCTCGCCGTCGCCCACGTTCCCACCGACTCCGGCAAAATTGCCGTCCAAGTTGCGCCCGCTGGGATTGCAAAGGGCGGCAATCCGCACTCCCGGAACCTTGGCCCAGGCCTTGAGATGCGCCACGGCCATGAAGCCCGTGCCCACCATGCCGACGTTGATGTTCATGGCCGTCAGTGTGCAAAAGGCGGAGGCACGGTGCGAACGGAAATCCGGGCCTCCCGCTTACGGATGAATGTGGGGCTACGGTTGCGGCGGCGTTACCGGAGCCGGTTCGGTTGCGTTCAGTTTTTCCAGTTCACCGCTCCAACCCCAGCAACGCCACGCGGGCACGAAACCCAGCACGCCGAACGAGGAGTCCACCAGCCGCCACCAAAGTGGAATCCCGCGCACCGCGCCGAACACCATCGCCCACGGCACCACGGCGACACAGGCCAGCATCGCGAACTGGTAGAGCCAGCGGTTGCGCACTGGATCCCGCAGCGCCCCGACAAACGAGAGCGCGATCACGAAGTGACCGAACGCCAGCCAGTCCGTGCCATACCAGACAAAGGGTGCGCTCCGACTGGTGACGCTGACGCCGACATAGGCGTGGGCCAGCCACTTTGCGGCGAACTCAGGAACCATGCCGCCACCACCAAAATCCGAACCCAGCCAGCTGGCCAGCCAGTCAAACAGGGCTTGGATGGGAATGGCTGTCAGCCCGCTCAGCACGAGTCCGACAATGATGAGCCACGTCCAGTTGCGGAGGCGGCGTAAAAGCACGGCAGAGTGGTTCATGAAGGCAGCTTGACGTTTTAGAGAGGGCAAAACTTCAACCGCAGATAGGCGTGCTGGGATGTTGGCGGATAGAAACCAGCTTAACTCCGGCAAAGAGGCACTCCCTCAGGGCTTGAACCGGACAATCAGCCAGCGAAACAAGGCCGACAACAACAGAGCCGGAGCCACCAGCACGACCCCAAAATAGGCGAGCAGATAACTGAAGGCGCACCCGGCTGCGGCTTCGCGGTTCCAACCAGCTGGCAGGGTTCCGGAGAGCACTGACACACTTTCGCGCCATCCGAGCGCGTGCAGTACCAGCCAGATCACCAGGAGGGTTACGGCGCAGTTGAACGCAAAGTCGCGCGGCCAGCGGATAGTTTTCATTTTCGTCCCTCCTTCAGCCGATCCCACATCGGCCCGATCACGAGCGAATACAGCAGCGCCGCGTCCCCAACCTGGTTGCTGGCACAATATCGCATTTCGCCGGCCCGACGCTGCGGAAAGGCGGCGAACTCCAGCGAGGTATGCAGTTTGAGGAGGAAGTCATCATCCCGGAACGAACTTGCGGCCACGAAGGCCAGCCCGCTGCCACCGGCGCTGGCGTCGAGCACAGGAATGACCACGCCCGAATCCACGTTGGGATGATCCCGCCAGGAGAGCGGCCATTCGCGCGACCAGCCGAAGCCCAGCAGTTCGCGGCCCAGTTCGCGACGGGCGCGCCGGTACTGATCCCGGGCAAACTCCTCGTCCACCAGCCGCAGGCAGTGCACCGCCACCCAGATGGAGGAACCCTCCGGCCCGACCATCGGCTGTCCCTTCGCCGTGTAATTGGAGACCAGCATCCCGGTTTGCGGATGAATGAGCGTGCGCTTTGCGTTTGCCAGCCATGCCTGGGTCAGCGCGCGATGGTCCGTGCCATCGAGCACATCCGCGACGCGGAACGCGGCCAGAGCCATTGCGTGGTCAAACAGCCAGCACTCATCCGGATAACTCTCGACTGCGAGCGCCGGGCTTTGCTGCAGCCGCTCCGCCATGGCCGTGATGCGCTCCGTCATCAGGGGCGCGAATCCCGGCTTCTCGGCCACCAACCGGCGGGCGCCGAGCATCAGCGCGATTTCAGAGTCGATGAACAGGCTCCGTTCCGGCTGCCGCACAAAGGGCCGGCTCCGGGAATACGGCATGAGGAAGGTATGCATCGAACGTTCACGCTCGAGCCGGAGGGTGTCCTCGATCACAAAATCCATGGTCGCGAGGTTCGTGGCCTGCAACGCGGGGTCCCGCAGCGACATCTCCGCCAATGCCAGCACGAGAAAGGTGCGCCCCATGAAATCCCACTCCGGGTTGGTGCTGCGCATCCGCGCGAGTTCGGCTCCGCGGGCCACCGGATCGTTCCAAAGCCGCAACTGACGGGCCGCCAGTTCTTTCGCCCGTAAAGGAATTCCCGATTCACTCCGCACCTCGCCCAGCGCCGGGCGGAATACCCAATGAACGCAGGGCAGCCATAGCAGGAGGCCCAGCAACAATGCGAGCCCACCGAGCGCCAGCCGGACTGGCGTTCGCCTGATCATGGACGGTCCCTTCATTTGAGTATCAGCAGTTCGGTTTCGCGGGAGGTGTAACCCGATCAGTCAGTCTTAGGGGTTGTCGACTTATCCGTCGAAAACGCCTCACCCCAGTGCTGGAGGAAGAACATCTTCTCTTTGGGCAGAAAGGTGTCGGCCTTGCCCACAAGCGGGCGCAGCGCCGTCGTCATCTGGAGCGCCACGAGCACAAAGATGGTCATCCAGACATAAAAGGAGCCTTTCGACCGGGCTCCCAGCCGGGCCATGCCATGGTACAGGAAGCGCGCCCCGAAGTACGTGGCCACCAGCCAGAACAGCAGGTGCATCGAGCCCATCGCCGCCACGGATTCGGTGGACTGGGAGAAGACCCACGCGATCGGCGCAAAGCTGAACAGCAACAGTGTCATCAGGGCGAGCAGTCCGGCCACCATGCCGATGACATCGTTGATGCGGGCCACCGAACCGGTGAGACAGGCGAACACGTAAAGACTAGGCAGGCAGATGGCTCCGCAGAAAAACAGGCCGGCCGTGATCTTCACCGGCGCGGCCCAGAGCTGCGTACCGCCGGAAAAAGTGCCCACCACGACTCCGTAAAGTGCCGCCCCGACCGCCGCGATGAAAAGCAGCAGACCGATAAGGCGCGCGGCCTCGGCACCGGAGAGGTGGTGCAGCACGCCGCGCGGGCGGCGTAGCAGCGCTTCGAGCATGGCGCCGAGGCTGCCAATGGGCGCAAGTTCGGCGGCGCTGGGTTCGGCTTCGAGCACATCACCACCGGCAGTGGCAGCGGTGATTGGCAAGGGCGGCGGATTACTCGGACTGTAGTCATTCATAGGCGCAGGCAGCGTGGTTCAGTCGGTGAAAAGGACGCGGAGGCTGTAGGCGAGGGCCTCGAAGAAATTACCCCGCAGGGCATCCTGCCGCAGGAATTCCACGGCCAGCGACGGAGCCCCGAAAAACGGGCGCAGGATCCAGGTGAGCTGGGTGCCGAGCAGGAGATTCCCGGCCAGCCACGCGCACAACACCCGGAACGCAACGGCCCGGCTGCCGCTCAGCTGGCGGAGGAGTTGCAGCAGGCGCACGTTCGCTGTCAGTCCGGCAAACGCGATCACCCCTACTTGTGACGCCTGGATCAGCGCATAGGCGGTCCCGCGCGCCGTCCCGGAAGCCATGGGTGGAAGGTTCCACACGGCGAAGAACACGAGCGGGCTGAACGCCGCCAGGATCAGCGCGAGAATGGTGAAGCTGAGCAGGATGGCGAGGGAGGTCTGGCGCAGCGTGAGGTTCAGCCCCAGCAGAGGCGCCAGCAACCCGTTGAGCAGGGCGTTACCCAGCGTCGTAAGGAGCAGGATGAGCGGCAGCTTCGCCGCCGTGTACGCGCCCTGCATTGGGGAACGCCAGTAACCGATGGAAGCACCATAGAGCCCTGCCCCCAGCAGGATCGCCAGCAGGCAACCGATCAGCCGTGGCGTGCTGCGTTCCAACAACCATCCCTCCAGCACGGCCACGTCGCCCCGCAGCAGTGCCGGCAGCGCAAACCGCATGGGGGCGGGCACGGGCGAGGCTGCGCATTCGGCAGGAGAAGGCATGGGAAAATCGAAATCTCAGACCGTCGGCATGGGCTTCCGTTCATTCACGAGGTCCGGGCCGCCATCGCGCTGCCAAACGCCCCTGCCAGAACGTATGATTCGCTTCTGCGCATCGGCGGCCAGGGCACCGACAAACCGCCGCAGTTCGCGGCGGACTTCCTGATAATATTCCACGCGCGAGCCGCCGATTCCGGTGAGGCAGGCGCGGTGGCTGATCCACAGCACCGTCGCCGCGATGTGGCCGCACACCCAAAACTGTGTCCGCCACAATTCCCCGAGAAAGCCGCGCGGCGAGCAGCCTTCGGATACCAGCCGGTTGCGATGGAATGCCACATGGCCGGCTTCATCGCGCAGGATGAGCCCGCACATGGCCACGATGGGTGTGTCTCCGACATGGCGCTGGAGCACCCGGTAGTAGGCCGTGCTGACCAGTTCAGTCAGCGTGAGGATCTGGAGTTCGAAGCGCACGCCGAGCCACTTCCGGCACAGGCAGAACGCGGTGAAGCTCCAGTGGGAGTCGATGCGTTGGCCTCCCAGTCGATCCACCGCGCACGCCAGTAATCGGGCATGCCCCGCCTCCTCCCGGAACCAGTGATTCACGATCGCGCGTAACTCTGGAGTGCGGTTGCGAAACCCGTCCGCATTGATCGCGATCAGGGATGCCGGTCCGCCCCCATCGCCCAGTTGGAACTGTTCCAGCGAGCGAATGACCGCCGGTAGCGCCCCCGGTCGCACGGTAACGGGCGCCGTCCAATCCGGCTCAGGACGGTTCGCGCGGTTGCGCTCGAAATGGTCCAGCCAGCGGCGGGCATCGGGTTCGGCCGGCGGCGTTCCCGACTCCGACGGCTGCCGGAGCAATGCCAGCACCGGCAGGGCCATCAGGCCAATGGCCAGCAGGAAAAGCGGCCAGTCGAACAACTCGGGCAGGAGGTGTCGCAACGCCTTCGCGCCCTGGGGAGCGACCCGCAGCGCGTCGGCCATAAAGACGTAGAGCGCGAGCAGCGCGCCGACGGCGCAGAGGCACCATACGGTCCGGCGCGGCCAGGCCGGGACCCGCCCGGGACCGGTCTGCGTCACAAGAGTGCCGAAGAGGATCATCAGCGTGGCGATCAACGCGGGGGCGAGCACGGGCCCCCACCACGGAAGTGGCAGCAGGAACAGGATGTCCCAGTCCAGCAACGAGTGGGGCCAGCCGGTCAGCACCTTCAGGAAGGCGTAATAGCCCAGGTCCCACATGCCGAAGGCGATTACGAAATAGGCGAAACGGGTCCGCACGCTGGTGCCCGCGAGCCAGCCGACGGCCGTGAGCATGATCAGCGTGGCCAGTTCCCGCACCAGCTCGGCCTCGCCAAAGCCATGAAGCAGCGGCAGGGGGTAGGGTTGATAGGGATCGATGCGGTTCAGCATCGTCCGCAGATAAAAGACGACCGCGCTTTCAACCCAGGCCATCGCGAGGGCGAAGATGACGACGACGAGCCAGCGGTTTCTGGAAGTCATAGGGGGAGGAGACAGGAGTCAGGAGTCGATGGGAGGTTAGGTGCAGTCAAAACATAGGTAACACACTTGGTTCAGAACATAGGTAACACTTTTGGTCTTTGGGGTTACAGGTTGGGGTTGGTTTTAGGGGGTTGAGGTGGGAGTGAGCGGAGGCGGCCACCGGGCCGGAGGCGCCGGGGA
>CAIXUG010000053.1 GCA_903922605.1 uncultured Verrucomicrobiota bacterium | reverse complement strand
GCAGCGTCAGGCGACGGAACGAATGCCTACGGTCTCCGCCCGCCTCTGCCGCCCCTACAGGGCGGGGACGGCGCAGCGCGCCATCCCTACCAATGTACCGTTTCTTTCCGGGAACTGGTATTACAACCGTGGGTCCACCGGCTCGCTTTCCAGGGCGAGCACGCCGAAGACGCATTCGTGGACGCGGCGCAGGGGCTCGCGGCGGACGAAGCGCTCCAGCGCCTCGATGCCGAGGGAAAATTCGCGCAGTGCCAGGGAGCGCTTGGCGTTCAGGCCGCGTGAACGCAGGCGCTCCAGGTTTTCCGGGGCGGTGTATTCGGGGCCGTAGATGATGCGGAGGTATTCGCGGCCCCGGCATTTCACGGCGGGCTGCAGCAGGCCGCGCTTTCCCTGCGCGATGAAATCGAGGGGCTTCACGACCATGCCCTCGCCGCCGCGCGCGGTGAGTTCCGCCCACCAGCGGATCGCCCCGGCCTCGCTCGCGGCATCGGTGACGTCGATGACCTTGAAGGGCGTCGCGATCAGGATTCCGCCCGCGAGCCGGGCTAGCGTCTGCATGTGCCAGTCGTTGGGCCGGTCCACGTGGACCTTGCCCTCGGTCGCCAGCAGGTGGAAGGGGGCGAGCTTATAATCGTCCACCGAGGTCACCGGCCAGCAGTAGCGGCGGTAGGCGGCGACATAGTCGGTGGCCATCGCCTGGCGCGCGCGGGTGTGGGCGAGCAGCTCGGCCACGTCGAGACCACGGGCGGCGGCCTGCTCCAGCGGGGCGACGGCCGCATCCAGCATGGCCGTAGCGGCGGTGCCCACGGGGGCGTATTGCTGCTTGAGCAGGGCCTGGGCCTTGGCCGACCAGGGCATCAGCTCGCAGTCGAGGGCGATCCAGTCGGTGGCGAATTCTTCCCAGAAACCGGCGAGGGACACGGCCTCGCGGACCCGTGCGAGAAAAGCCGTCTCCATCGCGGCGTCGTCGAAGAAGCGCCGGCCGGTGCGGGTGTGGCAGATGCCGAAGCCGCCTTCGGTCACGCCGAAGCGCTTCCGCGCCGCCTCCTCGTCGCGGCAGACCAGCACGACCGCGCGCGAGCCCATGTGCTTTTCCTCGCACACCACGCGCGGCACACCGGCCTGACGGTAGTAGGCAAAGGCCTCGGCCGGATGCTCCAGCAGGCCCGGCTGCAGGCTCGTGCCGCTGGGCGACATCGTCGGCGGCAGGTAGATCAGCCACTTCGGATTGATCGCGAAGCGGCTCATCACCTCGAGGGCGGCGGTGGCGTTCTCCTCACGGATGGTCACGTTGCCAAGCAGCCGCGTGCCGACGATCCGCTTGCCGGTGACGTCGGCGAGGTCGAGCAGGTCATCGAGCTGCTGCTGGGCGGAGAGCGCCGGCACCTGGGTTTCGGGCGGGAGGAAGGGCTTCCGCGGCACCGCGTACTGCTCGTGGGCGGGCACCGAGACCAGCTCGCGCTCGGGATAGCGGAGCGCCGTGAGCTTCCCGCCGAAGACGCAGCCCGTATCGATGTTGATCGTGCGGTTGAGCCATTCCGGCACCGGTACGGGCGTGTGGCCGTAGACCACGGTGGCCGCGCCGCGATAGTCCGCCGCCCAGTTGTGCCGCACCGGCAGGCCGAACTCATCGGTCTCGCCCGTGGTCTCGCCGAACAGGGCGAACTCGCGCACGCCGCCCGAACCGCGGCCGTGCATGGATTCCTTTAGGCCCGCGTGCGCGACGACGAGCTGGCCGTCATCGAAGACATAATGGCTCACGAGCTTGTCGATGAAGTCGGCCGCCACCCGGCTGAATCCGTGAGAGTGCTCCTCGTAAGCGGCAAACTGCGCGAGCGATTCGGAGAGGCCGTGGGCGATCTGCACGTCCTTGCCCCGGATCTTGCGCATGAACTTCACGTCGTGATTGCCGGGCACGCAGAAGGCGCTGCCGAAGCTCACGCTGTCCATGACCAGCCGCACCACCTCGGGCGACTTCGGCCCGCGATCCACCAGGTCACCGACGAAAACCATCTTTCGCCCCGCCGGATGATGCCACGCGCCGGCGCTGAGGCCGGTCTCGTACCCCAGCCGGGTGAGCAGCTCCACCAGCTCGTCGAAGCAGCCGTGGACGTCGCCAATGATGTCGAAGGGGCCGTGCTCGGTCTTGCGGTTGTTCCAGAGCGGCTCGCGGACGATCTCCACCGCCTCGACCTCCGCCAGTGACCGCAGGATATGCACGTGCCGGAAGCCCTCGCGCTCCAGCCCGCCCAGCGACTTGTGCAGCTGCGTGGCCTGCTGCCGGATGACATGCGGACCAAAGGCGCGGTCCGGCCGTGACTGGTTCCGCTCGTGGGCGAGGCGCTCCGGGAGGTCCAGCACGATGGCCACGGGCAGGCAGTGAAACTCGCGGGCGAGTGCCACCAGCGATTTGCGCGCCTCCGGCTGCACATTGGTGGCATCCACCACGGTGAGCTTGGCGGCGGCGAGCCGTTTGCGGGCGATGAAGTGCAGCACGTCAAAGGCGTCATTCGTCGCGGCCTGGCTGTTCTCATCGTCCGACACGAGTCCCCGGCAGAAATCGGACGACAGCACCTCGGTGGGCTTGAAGTGCCGCCGGGCAAAGCTGCTCTTGCCCGAGCCGGACACGCCGACGAGCACGACCAGCGAGAGTTCGGGGATGGTGAGTTTCATTGCGGACGGATCGGCGTCACTGCCGATAATGGTCGAGGGCAGCTTGCACTTTGGTAACATCCCCAAGCCCGAGGATCTTCAGCCGTTCGAGCACGGGCAGCCATTGGAGGTCATCGGTTCGGGTGGCGTGGTCCGCGATAAAATCAGCGGTTTCTCCGACTAGGCTCCAATCCTGCAGGGTCTCGGTTGCGGTTGAATTCAACTCGTGGAGGAAAGATGCGACCAAGCGCGGGTCGCCGCGTTGGGCGAGTCCGACGTGGGCTTCGCAGCGGGTGTCATCGTCCGTGTCGTTCACGCGGGCAAGCAGGGCGTCCCGGATTTCCGGGGTGTCCCGATCGGATTGCGAGCCCAAGGAGAAGGTTGCCCAGTCGCGCACGTCACTGTCCGGATCGGTGGTCAACTTGATAAAGGTGCGAATCGCGAGGTCCTCCTCACTTCCGCACAGGGAGCGCACCACCGCGAAGCGAACATCGCCGTTGGGGTGGGCCGCAAGCGTGGCAAGCGTTTCAACTCTACCGGGTGAATGCAGATGCCCGATCGCATAGACGATGGATTCGAGGAGGGTGGGGGATGTCTCTTGACGAAGCATGAGCAGCAGCAGGTCGAGACATTCCTCCACCATCACCCGGTCCTTCTCCGGTCGGCCATTTTGCCCGAGCAGCGTCGCGGCGATTTCGCGTTCCTTTTCCTCGGGACTGGTCGCGAGTTCCCGGATCCGGTCGAACAGCCCGGGCATACGCTGTTGGAGGATCCAAACCGGGTGCCAGTAACCGTTGTCGTCGGCGTCGGCATCCTTGGTGAGGACGAGGGCGATCAGCTCCGCCGTGGAGCGAGGATCCTGGCGGAACCGTTCAAGCTGTTCCTCGTAAGCGCTCACGGCTGGCTCCTTTCAAAAATCCCCATCTGCGTGGGCGAACCCACCGCCGCATCCTCCGGGCCGACAGGCAGGAAACGCACGGTGTAGCCGAAGCGCGATGCGACACCTTGGGCCCATTCCTGAAACTCGGCACGGGTCCATTCGAAGCGGTGGTCGCGGTGGCGGAACTTGCCGGCGGGCAGGGTCGGCCACTTCACGTTGTATTCGCTGTTCGGCGTGGTGAGCACCACGGTGGCGGGCCGGGCGCACTCGAAGAGCACGCGCTCGAACGCGGCCAGCCGGGGCGGATCGAGATGCTCGATGACTTCCACGACGGCGGCGGCGTCGAAGCCGGCGAGGCGTTCGTCGCGGTACATGAGCGAGCCGTGGAGCAGACGGAGCCGCTCCTTTTGCAGCGTCGGCAGGCGGTCGTAGTGGAGCTTCTCCGCCGCCATTTCCAGGACGCGATGCGACACGTCCACGCCGACGATCCGGGTGAACTGGCGCTCCTTCAGCAGGAGCTGCAGGAGGCGCCCCTCGCCGCAGCCGAGATCGAGCACGGACGGCGCGCCGCTGGCCCGGAGTGCGGCTAGCACGGTGCCAAGCCGCTGCTCGTTCAGGCTCAGGACGCGCTCGACGGCCTCCTCCTCCTGCACCTGGGCGGCAGCGGTTTCGTCGGGTTCGGGGTCGCTCTCGTCCACGAGCTGCGCGAGCGCCTCGGTGACGAGGCTGCGCTGGTGCTTCAGGTAGCGCCGGGTGATGGCCTCGCGCTCCGGATGCGTCGCCAGCCAGCCTTCGCCATGGCGGAGCAGCTTCGCCACCTCGTCGTCGCCCACCCAGTAGTGCTTGTCGTTGTCGAGCACGGGCACGAGCACATAGAGATGGCTGAGGAACTGGTGCAGCGGCAGCGTGGCGGCGAGCTCCACGCGGAAGTGGCTGCTCTCGCCCCATTCGGGAAACTGCGCATCCAACGGCAGCCGGGTCGCGGTCACGCGGTAGCCGAGCGGCTCGAAAAGCTGGCGCAGGAAGTCCTCACCACCGGCGCGGCAGGGCAGGGCGGGAATCTGCACGCTGAGGGGCAGCGGCGTCTCGGCGAGGCCTGGACGATCCTTGCATTCCGTGCCTGAGAGGGCGCTGCCGAACACCTCCGCGATGGCCACGCTGAGAAACGACGACGCGGCGTAGGGCCGGTCGTTGACGTACTGGTCCAGCAGGCCGCCTTCGCCGCCGGGACCGCGCCGCTTGCGGACGAGGCCGATGGGGTCCACCTCCACGAGCAGCGCAACGGAGCAGCGCTCGTCGCCGGCCTCGGGATAGAAGACGTGCGCCTTTCCGAACGTCAGCTCGAAGGACTGGGGCCGCGCCGGATTCTTGCGCAGCAGGTAGCCGAGATCCGTCGCCGGACGGTGCGTGGTACTCAGCGTGAGAAGCATGGGCGCAACGTAGAGCTACGCTGAATAATCGAGATACACCGTCTTGCTGCGCGTGTAGAAATCGAGGGCGTTCACGCCCTGTTCGCGGAACGAGTCGGTGCTGCTGCTCTTCATGCCGCCGAAGGGCGCCTGCAACGCCAGGCCGGTGCTGATCTGGTTCACCTTCACCACGCCGGCCTCGATGCGCTCGGCGTACTGCAGGGCCTTCTTGAAGTCGCGCGTGACCAGGCTCGCGCTCAGACCCACATCCACGCTGTTCGCGACCGCGAGGGCCTCGTCAAAGGAATCCACGGCGAGCACGGCGACGACCGGCCCGAAAACTTCCTCGCGGGCGATCCGCATCGTGGGGGTGACGTCGCCGATGACGGCCGGTTGCATGAAGAAGCCATGGGCGAGGTCGCCTTCCGTGAGCCGGGCGCCGCCCCAAAGGAGCTTCGCGCCCTCGGCCTGCGCGATGCCGATGTAGTCCAGATTGCCCTTGAGCTCGGCCTCGCTCACGGCGGGGCCCATCTGCACCCCGGCGGCAAGACCGGGGCCGACCTTCCAACCTTTGGCCTGCGCGATGAGCTTCTCGGTGAAGGCGGCGAGCACGGGCCGCTCGACGATCACGCGGCTGGTCGCGGTGCAGGCCTGGCCGGTGAGACCGAAGCCCGCCCGTGCCACCAGCGATGCCGCGAGATCGAGGTCGGCGTCGGCAAGCACAAGCGTGGGGTTCTTGCCGCCCATTTCCATTTGCGCGCGAACCATGCGCGGAGCGAGCGACTGGTAGATGCTTTTCCCGACGGCCGTGGAGCCCGTGAAGCTCACGCCTTGCACGGCGGGGTTTGTGGCCAGCTCGGCGGCGAAGGGCCGTCCGTCGCCGGTGATGACGTTCAACACGCCCGCCGGAAGACCCGCTTCGGCGAGAACTTTTGCCAGTTCCAGCGCCATCGCCGGGGCCTGCGAAGCGGGCTTGAGCACGACGGCATTCCCGCACACGAGCGCGGGGGCCATTTTCCAGGCCGGGATGGCGATGGGGAAATTCCACGGCGTGATGAGGCCAACCACGCCGAGCGGTTCGCGCCGCGTGAACATCAGGTTGCCGGGCAGGTCGTGAGGGATCGTCTGGCCGCCGAGCTGGTAACCGAGCCCGCCGTAGAAGCGGAAGATGTCCGCCGCGCGCTGCACCTCGCCCGTGGCCTCGGCGAGGGTCTTGCCTTCCTCGCGGGTTAGCAGTTCGGCCAGCTCGCCCTTGCGGGCCTCGATGAGCTGCGAGGCCTTGGCGAGAATACGACCGCGCGCGACCGAGGTCTGGGCGGCCCACTTGGGGAAGGCCGCTTTTGCTGCGGCCACGGCGACCGTCACATCCGCTGCCCCGCCCAGCGCATATTCTGCGACAGTCTCTCGGGTGTCGGCGGGGTTGATGGTGCGGAAGGTCCGGCCATCGGCGGCGGGGACGGAGAGGCCGTTGACGAAGAGATCGTAGCGTTTCATGGGGCGGAGCATACGGGTACCGGCTAGGTGGGGAATGACTTTTCTGACGGCGAAATGGGCGGAGCAGGGGGCGGGGGAGAAAGGGAGCGGGGGAGCGCGACTGTGTCTTGGCGGTGCGCGCGGAGGAGTGGAGCGCAGCCGCCGCTTTCGGACGCCAGTGATGGAGCGGACAACCCTTGGCCGCAATTCGTCAACGTATCCGGCGTCCGAAAGCGGTGGCAAGCCACCCGCAGTCCAGGACGCTACCGCGTTTCATTGTGCCCAACTTGCAAAACCTTTTCCTGAAACATTTCGCCGGACCGCCGTGTTCAGTCCCCGTAACTGAAATTTTGAAGATGAACACGACGATGAACCCGAACCAGAACCTCCTCGAACAGATCACCCAGCCCTTTGTGGCACCGAGGACCAAGGCCGCCCGCACCCCCGCGCGGCGTACGACCGCTGAAGCCCGGCCGGCTGAACCCGCGCTGTGGCAGGTGACGATGGGTGCAGCGCAGAGCCCGTTGGCCGAGCGGGCCCTCTTTGCCGCGGTCGCGACGGTGAGCGCGGCCAGCCTCGTGTGGCTGGCACTGGTGACCTGCCAATTCTTCCTCGCCTGGGAAAGCCTCGCGACCTGGGTCCGTACCGCGATGCTGTAAGCCGGACTCCTTCAACGAAGACGATTCTCGGGCCGCCGTACGCCGGCGGCCTTGCCGTCTCCGGCGGGTGCGCTACAACGACGCGCGTGTCTGAAGCCGAATCCCAGCCGCCATCATCCACCGGCACGAGCGCCGATCCGGCACCCGCTTCCGACACGCCGGGGGAGCACTGGCGGTGGTGCCCGCGCTGCGGACACGAGCTGCACAACGAGAAGTGCAAGCTCCGCTGCCCGCGCTGCCAGTACTTCATGAGCTGCTCGGACTTTGACTGACGGAGCCAGCAAGGTGGTTGTGCCGGTTTGCACTGATTGACGCGCATTTTCTGAATCATACGATGCCCGCCTGAGAACGCCGGTGACTCTCGGTCCGGACATTGCCGCCAAGACAAGGAAAGCTGCGGCAAAGCGAAAACCCTTCTTGAAGCCTTACCATACAAAGGCGCGTCCGTTGGGCCTGCGTCAGGGGTTCAGCTACGACAACATTTCCGAACTGATCGCCGTCGGCGAAAAACCCGGAGCCGTGTCCTCCTTGCCGACTCGTAACGAGGATTAGAAAGCGGCGTTATGGGCTGCTTCGATGCGCGGTTTTCCTCTGCACCCAGCACCCCACTCTTCCTGTCTGACACAATCCCCTTCCTCTGTCGGGGCCGCTTTCGCTAGATTTCCCGCGTTTGCGACGGCCTCGGTTGGCCGTTTTATCTGTACCGTCACACATCACATCCTGCATGAGCGTCCTAGTTGTTGGCACCACCGCCCTTGATTCGATCAAAACCCCGAAGGTTGAAAATCCGCGCCTGCTGGGCGGTTCCGCCAGTCACGCGGCGGTCGCCTCGAGCTTCTTCGCCCCTACCAAGCTGGTCGGCGTGATTGGCGGCGATTTTCCGGCGAAGCACGTGGCGCTTTACAAGAAGCACAAGCTCGACCTGAAGGGTCTGGAGAAGGTGAAGGATGGCCAGTCGTTCCACTGGTCCGGCGAATACGAGGTCAACATGAACAACCGCCGCACGCTCAGCACCGTGCTCGGCGTGATCGAGCATTGGTCGCCCAAGCTTCCCGGCGACTACGAGACGACCCCTTACGTGCTGCTCGCCAACATGTCGCCCGCCGTGCAGCACACCGTGCTCGACCAGATGTCCAAGCCGAAGTTCGTCATCGCGGACACGATGGATCTGTGGATGAACATCGCGCTCGCCGACCTGCTGCGCCTGCTCAAGCGCGTGGATTGCCTCGTGCTCAACGACGGTGAGGCCCGCCAGCTCGTCGAGGAGGACAACGTCCCGACCGCGCTCGCCAAGATCCACAAGCTGGGGCCGCGCTACGTCATCATCAAGAAGGGCGAACACGGTTCGCTGCTTTCCGGCCCGAAGGGCCTGTTCATCGCGCCGGCATATCCGCTGAAAAAGGTAGTCGATCCGACGGGGGCTGGGGACTCGTTCGTCGGCGGCCTCATTGGCTACCTCGCCGCGCAGAAGTCCGGCTCGGTGGAGAGCAACCTGCGACGCGCGATCATCCACGGCAGCGTCGTGGCGTCGTTCTGCTGCGAAGGGTTTGGCTTGCACCGCACCACAAAGGTGACCAAGGCCGAGATCGCCGGCCGCGTGCGCGAACTGGAGAAGCTCGCGAAGTTCTGAGCGGGCGGCCTGGCCGCCGGGCCTGCGGTGCCGCATCCCGTGAACATCTCCGTCGTCATCCCCACGCTGAACGAGGCGGCGGAGCTGCCGGAGACACTCCGGCGGGTTCGCGCGCTGCCCGAAGTCTGCGAAGTCATCGTCAGCGACGGCGGCAGCACGGACGGCACCCGGGAGTGCGCCGCCAAATGTGGTGCCCGCATTATGACCGGGGCACGAGGCCGAGGGCATCAGCTTTGGCTGGGGGCAGATCAGGCGCAGGGTGACGTGGTGGTGTTTTTGCATGCCGACACATGGCTTCCGTCAGGTGCGGGAGCCGCTATCGTGGCGGCCCTTCAGGATTCCCATGTGGTGGGCGGCGCGTGCTACAAGACCTTCCGCGATCCGCACTGGCTCATGCGTGGGTCGCGGTTCCGCTGCTGGTGGCGGATGCGGACGCAGCAGTTCGCCTACGGCGACCAGGCCCTGTTCGTGCGGCGCGACGTCCTGGTCCGGGCCGGCGGCGTGCCGGCGGTGCCGCTGATGGAGGAACACGAGCTGTGTCGCCGGCTTCGTCGCGAAGGGCGGCTGGTTCTGGCCGAGACGACGGTCACGACCTCCGCCCGGCGCTTCCGCGAGCGTGGTGTACTGCGCACGTATTGGCGGATGGCGGTGACCAACCTGGGCTGGCATCTGGGGGTTTCGCCGGACCGGTTGCGCCGGCTCTACGAGCGACGCTGAGACACAAAATCACTCGTGCAACCTCCGGGGTGCTGCTATCTGTTTCGGGTCGCATGAAACCGCACGCGCTCTGCCGGCTCGCTTGGATGATCCTGGCAATGCCCCTGGCCCTTCTCGCCATTGATTCGCCCACGCCCGAGGTCAACCCCAACCTCCTGCCACCGGCGCCGCCGGTCCCTTCACAGCGGCCGATCCGTGTCTATACCAACCAGTTTGGAACGGTGATGACCAACCAGGTGCGGCCAATCGCCCCCCGGACGAATGCCCGTCCGACCATTCATAACTTTTCGGTGCCGCCGGCGATGACGGCGACCGTGGACAATCCCGGCGCGCTCAAATGGGATTCGATGACGAAGGACTACGAGGCGAAACCGGGTGAGACCGAGGCAAAGTTCACGTTTTCGCTGACCAACGTTTCCAAGGCCGATGTCACCATTTCCGGCGTGCATACGAGTTGCGGTTGCACCGTGGCCAAGCTGCCGCATCAGCCCTGGGTGGTGGCCCCGGGCGAAAACGGCGAGATCGGGGTCACGGTGGATCTCCGGGGCAAGTTTGGTTCGATCACCAAGACGGCCACCGTCACTTCCACGGCCGGTCAGATCCCCCTGATGGTCAAGATCGTGATTCCGCAGCCCGACGCCGCCACTCGTGGCATGGGTGACCGCACTCGGAACCTCCAGGTTGCGGCTGCCGACCGGCAGGCCGTGTTCCGGGGCGACTGCGCCACCTGCCACGTCACCCCGACCATCGGCAAGACGGGAAAGGCGCTCTTTGATACGGCCTGCGGCATCTGCCACGACGGCCAGAACCGTGCCACCATGGTGCCTGACCTCCGCGCCCTGAACAAACCGACCGATCACAGCTATTGGACCCAGTGGGTCACCTCCGGTCGGGAAGGCTCGTTGATGCCGGCCTTTGCGCTGAGCAAGCACGGCATCCTGACCGAGGATCAGATCAAGTCGCTCACGGATTACCTGGATGGTGAGTTCCGTCTGGAGATCAATCTGCCGGGCGGCATCCACGCCGCCCCGCCGGCCGTCCAGGTGCAGCCCACCGTGGCGCCCAAGCTCTGAACCGCATGGCGCGCGGCCGACTGATCACGTTTGAGGGCGGCGAAGCGGGCGGGAAGAGCACCCAGATAAGGCTGTTGTCCGAACGGCTACGTTCGGCTGGCTTGGTGGTGCGTGCATTGCGTGAACCGGGCGGTACCCCTCTGGGTGAAAAAATCCGCCACCTGCTCAAGCATGATCCCGACGGTCGCGGCATGGCCGCCGAAACGGAACTGCTCCTCATGAACGCCAGCCGCGCCGAACTGGTACGGCAGACGATCCGTCCCGCCCTCGCCGCCGGGGAAATGGTGTTGTGCGACCGCTTCTACGATTCGACGACGGCCTATCAGGCCGGCGGCCGTGGGCTGGATGCTGCGGCGGTCTGCTCCGTGATTGATTTTGCCGTCGGCGACACGCATCCCGATCTGACCCTTTGGCTGCGGGTTCCCCGGGAGATCGCCTTGCAACGATTGGCCGGACGCAACGCGCTCACACCGTCACTGGACGACCGTTTCGAGGCCGAGAAGGAGGCGTTCTTCGAGCGGGTTGAGGGCGCTTATGCCGCCTTGGCGGCGGCGGAACCGCAGCGGGTACGCATCATTGATGCGAACGGCGATCCCGGTACCGTCGCGGAGCGGGTGTGGCACGAGGTGGCCCACCTGCTCTGATGGGCCGGCAACGGCGGGATCCTAATCATAATCTTACTCTTAATCATAATCGTCGTCATGCCGTCCCCGGCGATTAAAATTAAGATTATGAGTAAGAGCAGGAATCCGCTCTCACTCCCCCGCACGTGCAACCGTGATCATCTCCCCCAGCCGCCGGTTGTCATTGCGGATGCGTGCGGTGAGCGTCTTCCCCAAGGCCAGCAACAGCGGGGTGGCCAGGTCGGGCTGCTCGGCGCAGAGCCGGTCAAACTTCTCGGCGGGAATCTTCAGCAGCGAGGAGTCCACGTTGGCGATGACATCAGCGGAGCGGGCGCCGTCATCGAACAGCGTGACTTCCCCGAAGATGTCACCGGCCTGAAAGGTCGCGAGGGTGGTCTCCTTGCCACCGACGAGGATGCGGGCGCGGACCTCGCCTTCGAGCACCGCAAACATCGCGTCGCCCGGGCCGCCGCGTTTCACGATTTCCTTGAAGGCGGGCACGCTCTCCACCTGCATGAGCTGGGCGAACCGGCCGAGCTGCTGGTCGGTCATGCTGGCGAAGATCTTCACGCGTCGCAGGGTGCCGGGCCTGATGCCGGGCACCAGTGGCGTCTTGTCCTTTGGTTCGGTCGCGGTCGGTGTGGCCTCCCCGAAAAACATCTTCAGTTCGGGAATCCCGCTCGCGCGTGACCAGGTTTCGCTGACGAGCGAAAAGACCCAAGTTCCGGCCACAACCCGTTCATCGCCTACCCAGTCCACCAGCGTGGTCAGGTCCACCGGCCCGTAAACCACGTCGTCCACGGCCCAGATTTGGTAGGCGGGTTCTGGAGTTTCTTCGGTCATGGGATGGCGCTGCCATGGAACCTGTGGGGAAGGGATCAGGGAAGGGGAAAACGCATGCAGGGAAGCTGGGAGAGTGAGCCAGTAAGCCAGTGAGTCGGTGAACAAGCGGGAGCGTTCGCGACCGACGATTGCCCGCTGTTCGCAGTTTGTAGTTCGCAGTTTCTTCGTCCATAATGGACGAACCATGACCATCCGCGATAACGAGGTTGTTGAACTCAGCACACCCACCGGGCCGATGCGCACCTTCATCTTCCGCCCGCAGGCGGAGGGGCGTTATCCGGGCATCCTGCTGTACTCGGAAATCTTCCAGGTCACGGCGCCGATCCGGCGCACGGCGGCGCTGCTGGCGGGGCATGGCTACGTCGTGGCGGTGCCGGAAATCTGGCATGAGTTCGAAGCGCCCGGCTGTGCGCTGGCCTACGACCAGGCCGGAGCCGACCGGGGCAACGCGCTCAAGCTGGAGAAGGAACTGCGCGGGCTCGACGGCGATTCCAGGGCCGTGCTCGATTTTCTCAACGCGCATCCGAACTGCACTGGCAGGCTGGGCGCGCTCGGCATCTGCATCGGCGGGCACCTGAGCTTCCGCGCGGCCGCGAAGAACCCGGACGTGCGCGCGGCGGTCTGCTTTTACGCGACCGACATCCACAAGGGTTCCCTTAGCAAGACGGGCGACGACACGCTGGCATCGGCCAAGGACATCCAGGGCGAACTGCTGATGATCTGGGGACGGCAGGACCCGCATGTGCCGCGCGAGGGCCGCTGCAAGATTTACGAGGCGATCACCGACGCGGGCGTGAATTTCACGTGGCACGAATTCAACGGCCAGCACGCCTTCATGCGCGACGAGGGGCACCGTTACGATCCCGAACTGGCTCTGAAGTGCCAAGGCCTCGCGCTGGAGCTCTTCCACCGCAAGCTCGGTGAGGGCGACCTGCCTGCCCGGGCGAAAGCCGGTCCGGCTGAATCGCGGCACTGAACGCGCCAGCCGGAGCCGGGGCGAGAATCGAACGCCTCAATGCACGGCGAAAGTTTACCGATTCATGCGCGGAGGCGGTTCTGCGTCACAACAAAGGGGTCATGCAAAACCTCGCTACTGCTTCCGAAACCAAAACTGAAACCGAATCGGCCGTCCGGCTTCCCAGTCGGATACCTCTCTGGCTCAAGCTCACCTACACCGCCTTCATGGCGGTGCTGATCCCGGTCTATTGGGCGAACTACGGGCCGACCAATTTCCTCTACTTCTGTGACATCGCCCTGCTGCTGACCCTGGTCGGCATCTGGCGGGAAAGCCGGCTGCTCGTATCGATGTCGGCGGTGGGCATCCTGCTGCCGCAGACGCTGTGGTGCGTCGACTTCGCGGTGCAGCTCACCGGGCACAAGCTCACCGGCATGACGGCCTACATGTTCGATTCTCACCGCAGCCTGTTCCTGCGCGGCCTTTCGCTCTTCCACGGTTGGCTGCCCTTCCTGCTGGTCTATCTGGTCGCCCGGCTCGGCTATGACCGGCGCGCCTGGAAGAGCTGGACGCTGCTGGGATGGGCGCTGTGCCTGATCGCCTTTTTCGCGCTGCCGCCAGCAGGTGCGGTGCTCGCAGACCCGAAGCTTCCGGTGAACGTGAACTACGTGTTTGGCCTGGATGATGCCCAGCCGCAGAAATGGCTGCCGGCCGGCTGGTACCTCGCCGCCTGGATGTCGGCGCTGGCGCTGGTGGTGTACACGCCGACACATTGGGTGTTGCAGAAGTGGAAGGGCGGGAGTGGTTTTAACCGCTGATCTCCACTAATTTGCGCTGATAAATCTGCTTTTGGCGTAATTTTTTATCAGTGCCGATCAGTGTGGATCAGCGGTTTAACCCAGTTGGTTCGATCCGTTGCCCGCATTGACCGCAACCCCTCCGGGACGCACACTATGCGCAATGGCTGTTGCTGTCGCTGAGACCTCCGCCGGCGCTCCTTCGCAGGCGCCGGTCAGGGCGCGTTGGAACTGGCCCCTGATCGTCCTGCTCGGCGGGCTCTGGGCCTGGGCGGTGGCCATCAACGCCTTCTTTTGGGAGACCGATCCGAACTACTCCTATGGGTGGGTCGTGCCGTTCCTCCTTGTTTTCTACCTCTGGAAGCGGCTGGGAACCCAGCCGGAAGCCTTCTGGGTCAGCGCCCCGACCGGGGCACGGCGGAGACTGAGCCCGTGGCTGCTGGCCGTGCCGGCGCTGGCACTGTTCCCGATCGAGGTTTACCGCGTCGAGTATCACCAGTCCGGCATCGTGCTCTGGGTGATCAACCTCGCCACGGTGGCGCTGACCTTGGCGAGCGCGTGGTGGCTGGGTGGCCGTCGGCTGTTGCTGCAGGTGGCGTTTCCGGTGCTGTTTTTCCTCACCTCGGTGCCGTGGCCGGCGAAAATCGCCGTACCCGTGCAGCAGGGGCTGATGACCAATGTGGCGCAGATCGTGAGCGAAATCCTTCTTTGGATGGGCCGGCCCGTGCAACTGGACGGCGCGGTGCTGCATCTCACCAAGGGCACAGTCGGCATCGTCGAGGCGTGCAGCGGCATCCGCTCCCTGCAGTCGGGCCTGATGGTGAGCCTGGCCGTCGGTGAGCTGCTCATGCTCACCCGCCTGCGTCGCGTGGGGCTGGTGAGTTTGGGCGTCTTTCTCGCCCTGCTGAGCAACCTGATCCGCACATTTACTCTGTGCTGGATCATGGACAACCAGGGCGACGAGGCGATGCACCACTGGCATGACCGGGTGGGCAATATCGCCATGTAC
The DNA here is from genome assembly GCA_903922605.1 of uncultured Verrucomicrobiota bacterium. Classification (GTDB taxonomy): domain Bacteria; phylum Verrucomicrobiota; class Verrucomicrobiia; order Limisphaerales; family UBA9464; genus CAIVQB01. Next base: position 16,577 of record CAIXUG010000053.1, on the reverse strand, counting down.
TCGCTCTACGCGCTGATCTATGTGGGTGGGAAGCTGCTGGAGCCAAAGCAGCCGGCTCCTTGGCCCGAGGGCGGGGACTCATGGAAGGTCCGCCTGGCACGCCTGAACTGGCCGGCGGTGCCCAATCTAAGGCCGCTTTTGGGTGTCGGGCTGGTCATGTTCGCGGTCGTGCATGGCTGGTACTTGGTGCTCAAACTCCAGGTGAAACCGCAGACCGAGCCTTACTTCGCCGCCAAGTTCATGCCGGAGGACGGCAACGAGAAACAGAAGTTCGACGAACAGGTCTGGGGCCGGCTGGGCGCCAACGAGGGCGAGCAGATGCGCCACAAGACCGCACTTTCCCCGGCAGGCTACGTCGATGCCTACCACCTGTTCTGGCGGCCGTCACCCATGAGCAAGACCGCGCTGCACCACCGGCCCGATGTGTGCATGCCCGGTTCGGGCTGGAAGCAGGTGGGTGACGTGGAGACGGTGGAAATTCCGCTCGATGGCCAGCCACTGCGGTGGATGCTGTTCCGTTTCGAACGCGGCGATCTGAAGGCGATGCAGCTCTGGGGTGTCTGGCGCAACGGTCAACCGGTGGAGATGGACTACTCGGACAAGCTGACCGCCCTGCCGGAAAAATATCGTCCGGTGCCCAGTCCCCGCCATCTGATGGGCGTGGAGCTCGTGTCGCTCTTCCTGCCGTACCGGGGCGACGTCGCTCCGCCCGTCACCGTGTTCCGCACGGTGCTGCCGGGCATGTTCGATTACCACTCGCCGCCGGCGGGCGGACAGTGATACTGCGGCCCGAACTCCCATGAGCTCGCCGACCACCATCCCTGCCAATTCTCCGGCGAACCCCTTCGGCCCGAGGCCGCCCCGCCGTCGCTCTCCCGCGACGCGCTGGATGTGGCGCCTGATGGCCGCCGGCATGGTTGCCGGTATTCTGGCGCTCATCGGGCGGCAGGTGTATCCCGTCTTCAAGGTCCATCGCGGGCGCGACTACGCGGAGGAGATGAACCGCCAGTGGCGGCACGGCGACCTGAAGGGGGCGGCGGCGCAGCTCAAGATGGCCCTCCGGTTTGCCCCACAGGATCCCGAAGTGCTGCGGGCGGCGGCGAAATTTTGCGCCAGCGGCCGGTCCATCAAGGGCCTCGAGTACTATTCGCTGCTGATCAGCACCGGAGCGGCCACTCCGGACGACCGCCGGGACTACGCGGAACTGGCGCTGGAGCTCAACCGCCTCGACAAGGCCGGGGAGGAGCTGACCCTGCTGCTGAAGCAGAATCCCAAGGACATGGAATCCCTGCACCTGCTGGTGCGGCAGCAGCATCGCGCCCGGGACATGGAGCATGCGATCCGTACCGCCCGTTACGCGCTGTCGCTCCACCCCGAAGACGAGCGGGTGCAGTTTGATCTCGGCTCCATCCTGCAGGAGCCGCGGAATCCGCCAAAACTCCAGGCCGAGGGACGCCGGCTGCTGTGGGGGTTGGCGTTGGGCAATGGCCGACTGGGCGACCAGGCGACCGACATCCTGGTGACCAACACCGAGTTGACCTCCAGCGAGCGCGAGCTGCTGCTGAAGTCGCTACAGGCCCGTCCGGGCGGCCGGTTGCGTGACCAGCTGGCGATGGTGGACCTGAAGCTTCGCCTGGAACCGGCCCGCAGCAATGCCCTCGTCATCGAGTCCATCCGCCAGCTGGGGCAAAAGGCGGATGCGACCAACCTGGTGACGCTGGGCTCGTGGGCCGGCCTGCGCGGCGGTTCCGCAACCTTGCTGGAGCTGCTGCCGATTTCCACGGTCCGCACCAATGCGCTGCTGCTCCCCCTGCGGGCGCTGGCCCTGGCCAATGCGGAAAAGTGGAACGAGCTGGAAGGCATGTTGGACGATCCGGCCAGCCCGCTCGGACCGTTTCTCACCGAGGCCTTGCAGGGAAGGCTGGCACTCGCGCGCGGAAGGCAGGCGGAAGCGGAGACGCACTTCCGCGCCGCACTGGAGAAGCCGACCGCCACGCTTTCGCAGCTCCGCTATCTGGCCCATGAGACCGAGCGCGCCGGCTTTCCCCTTCTGGCCATTCAGACGTGGCAGCGGCTGCTGGACAATTCGGAAGAGACGATCAGCGCCTCCCTGCAAATTCTGCGCCTGCTGCAGCCGATGGAAGACACCGCCACGGTGCTCGCCACGCTGCGCCGCCTCAATGATTTCATTCCCGGCGACGAGTTCGTGGCCGGCGAGCGGGCCTGGCATGAGGTGATGCTGCGTCAGGGTCTCGATTTTGGCCGGCAGGTTTCCAAGGACATGGCGACGAAGAGCCCCGAGGATCGGCAGTGGCGTTTCCTACAGGCGCTGGTCCAGCTGCGTTCCGAACATGCCAGTGAGGCGCTGGCGGCAATCGAGCCGGAGCTGGCGCATTGGAGCGAACTGTCGCCCCGCCTGCAGGCGGTGGCGGTCGTGGCGCTCGGGGAAAACAACCAGCGCGAGGCGGCGCGTGGGTTTGCCCGCAAGATTGATCCGGCCATGCTGCACGCGGCCGAACGCCAGCTGCTGGCACCGTGGCTCTGAGGAGCGCGGAGCACGGAAGCAGAGCAGAGGAGAAAGGGAGCAGGGGAGATCAGAGCCTGCACCACCCCTGCACCTCCGCATCCCTGCACCCCGGCTCAGTTCGACGTGCGGAGATGATACGTGTGGCACTCGGAGCAGTTCGGCCCGCCGCTGCCTTCCGGCCGGTGACACGCGGCGCAGACCGTCTGGGACGGCAGATTGATGTCGGCCGTGAGGCGGCTCGCGCGGACCTGATGGCAAGTCTCGCACGACTGCTGGGTGTGCTTGGCGTGATTGAAGCGGCCATTGAGCAGCCAGCGGTCGGGAATGAACACCGGCCGGATTTCCGCCAGCTGTTCACGGCTGGTCACGACCTCGTGGCAGTAGGCGCAGCCGGCGTAGTGCGCCCGCCGTTCGGCGCTGAGTCCGGGCTGTTCCCGCGGGTCGCCGGTGAAGAGAACCAGCTTCTCCAGCTGCTCACCGCTGCCAAAAGTCTGGCGCATGCGGGCCATGTTTTCCCGGGCAAAAGCCTCGGTCTTTTCCCGTGCCGGTGCCTGGCCGGCGGCGGCGAGCTGTCGGGCTTTCAATTCGGCGTAGAGCAGCGGCAGGCCGCGCAGCTTGGCGCGCACGGCGGCGACCTCCCCGTGGGGCACGCGCAGCTCCGGGTTCACGGGGTCAAACTGCAGGTCGTGGCAGGGGGCGCAGTTCTGGGCGTAGCTGAGGCGGGCCATGTAGCGACCCGTCGCGTCGGGCACATGGCAACGGGCGCAGTCGAGCGGCTGGCCGTTGAGCCGCACGGTGTCGCCCAGATGAACCGCGTGGTTGAACCGGAGCGTGTCGGGATCCTTCAGGCCCTGGGCGAGCACGCCGAAATTCGGGTGGTTCTGCCAGAAGCCGGTGATGAGGTTCGTGCGCCCGCCGGTGGGGCGCGGCGTGCGGAAGGCGCGGACCCCGGCCGTCACCGGCGCATCAAAATGCTCCGCCGGGATGCTGCTCCCCTTGATCGAGGCGGCGGCCATCACGGTCGGCTCCCCGTGGCAGCGGGCGCAATTGGCATCGTTCGGCGCCGGCATCTTCAGGCCCTGATGCTCCACATGGCAGGTGGAGCAGGAGCTGGCCTCGACCACGCTCGGTTGGTGGAACTCGTGCCGGTTATGGCATGCGACACAGGAGTTCCGGTCCAGCTGTGTCATGGGCACCACTCCGGCGTTCAGGAGCTGGAACTGGGAGCGGCCGAAGGGGCCGGGACTAGCGTGCAGCGCGTTGTGAACCCAGCTGCGCAGGCCTGCCCTGGGCGATTCGTGGCAGGCGCCGCAGGCATTGTCCGATTCGCGTCGGACGCGCGCCAGTTCAAGGAACGCGGCCCCCTGATGCGGACGGGAGACCGCGTTCGGATTCACCAGCTGGCGGCGCCAGGTGCCGGCAATCCCCAGAAGCAACAGGGCCGCCGTGAGAGTCACGACGATGAACGAGACCAGCTGGCGGATGCGCCGCAGGCTGCGCCGGGGCACACAGGGCGGAATCGGGCAGCCGCAGGTGCCGTCCGGGCGCGGACCGTCCGCACACGGACCACCGTGGGCGGGGGGGCGGGTGCAGCGCCAGCGGCCCTTCTCTTCCCCGGGGAGCTTGTCGAGCTGCGGTTTGCATTCACCCGTCACGCGGCACTCGCCGGTTTTTGACGGGCCGAGCCGGCAGGGTTTGCCCTCGCAGGCATGGCCACAGATCCAGGCATCATCGGGCCGCTCATATTTTGAGCGGTCAAACTCGGGAGATGGCAGCTGGTCGGACATCAGAACGGGGGCACACCGGCCGAGAAACTGAACACTACCACGACGTGCAGCACGGTGAAGATGACCAGGCTGTAGGTGAGCGGAATGTGGATGAACAGCCAGAGCCGCAGGCTCAGCTGCAGCGCGTGCTGGTAGTCGAGGCCGTCCTTTTGGCGGGCGATTTCGGCCAGCTCGGCCAGCGCCCTGCGCTGGTCGGCATTGAGGAAACGGTTCAGGTCGTCAATCCGCGCCTGCAGCCGGGTCAGGACGGCGCGGGATTCGACCAGATGCCGCCAGAAATTGGCCGATGTGCCGAGGAAACCGACCAGGTGCTGGCTGTAGAAATCGACGATGGTGGTGGTCTTGGTCGCTGTCACCGATTCCAGCGCCAGCGACTTGGCCCGGTCCGCTAGCTGGCGGCGCACGATCGGGATGCGCTCATAGGGCACGTCGCCGCCCCGGGCGGTCAACCGGAGCGGGATGAGGCGGGACCAGAAGAGGCCGAACACGCCACTCAGGGCCACCGAAAGAAACAGAAGGGCCAGCACATCATCAAACCAGCCGACGGGCCAGCGCCAGCCTGTGTGCGCTAAGAACAGCACGAAGGACAGGTAGCCGACGTAGGCATGGAGCTGCAGCCAGGTCCGGGAACTGCCCAGGGGGAGGAAGGGCAGCCGCTTGCGGAGGTTGTACAGGGCCAGAAAGACACAGGCCGCCAGCAGCGCCCAGCCCGTAAGGAAACCGACCTGCCGCATCACGGGCGCGAGCTGGAGCTGGCCCCAGACGACGGCGACGCTCGCCATAAGCAGGAGCAGCACCCCGATGACCCGTCGTTTCGCGAAATATCCCATCAGCGTTTCAGCCAGTTGGCCAGGGCGTCCAGGCGGTTCAGGTTGATCCGTTTGAGCGCGTCATGCGGGCAGGCCCGTTCACACGCCGGGCCGCCATACTGTTCGATGCAGAGATCGCATTTGGTGGCCTTGAGAATGGGCTTGAGCTCCTGGTCGGTCACGAACGCGCCGCCTTCGTCACGCGCCTCGACCATGCGGATGGCCTCGTAGGGGCAGTTAGTCGCGCACGAGGTGCAGCCGATGCAGGTGGACTGGTTGATGACGACGTTGCCGCCGGAGGCGTCGCGGTGGATCGCACCGGTGGGGCAGCCGATCATGCACACCGGGTCCACACAGTGCATGCAGGCCTGGGCGACCTGGATACCGTCCGAACTGGGGCCGTGGCGGAGAAAGCGCGGATTGTTGTCGTGGGTCGACGCGCAGGCCCGTACGCAGTCATCGCAGCGGGTGCAGCGCTGAAGATCGATGACCATCGAGGCCGTGCCGTTGAAGTAGCGCCCGGCGGTGAGGAATTCCATCAGCTCGGGGCCGATCCGCAGGGCGCTGCCGCCCTCCTCCGTCAGCGGATCATCGTCATCATGGTCGAGCTCGTCCTCGGTCAGCGCCCGGGGCAGGGCGTCGGCCGGAGCCCCCGGCAGCACGATCTCCTCCATGACCTTCGTCGGGATGAACAGCGTGTGCGTGTACCCGATGACGCGCAGGGAAAACTGGTAGGGGATATTGGCCGACGGGTTCCGGGCGTTGTGCAGGATCTCACGCAGGCCGAACCAGCGCCCCGCTCCGATGTAGTTCAGCGTGCGCTGGCCGGTGCCGAACTTGCGGGAAAGCCGGGCAAAGCCGGACCGGATGAGGTAGACACCATCCGGGTAGTCACCCTCCTGGGCGATGGCGGTTTCCTTTTCCGGGGAATGGGTGCCGGCCTTGGCGAGTTTCTTGTAGTCGCCCGACCACTCGTAGTCGCCGAAAGTGCCGAACTGCGTCTGCGCCTTCACTTTTTCGAGCTGCTCGTCCGACAGGTGACGGAAGAGCGGGAAGGCCCGGAGCGCGTTCGACAGGGTGTTCTTGCGGTAGATCGCGTCGATGTGCGTCCGCAAAGCGGGATCACTCCGGAGAAGGTCGCGCAGTCCCTGCCAGCGGATTTCGAGCAGCTCAGTGTCGTCGCTGTCGGCAAAGATCGTGGCGGTGCGGGGCATCCGGCTGAGGGCGGCGATTTCGCCGAAGAATTCGCCGGCCCCGATCGTGACGGTCTTGTTCTGGTCGAGGACGCGGGGGACATCCTGCAGGAACACGCGGGCCTCGGTGCCTTCGCCCACCACGTCGCCCCCGCGGATTTCCTCCGGTGTGCGCACTTCGGGCGTGTGACGGTTCGACCACAGTTGCGCGATGGCGTGGAAGACGGATTTCTTGCCGGCGGATTTGCGGCCCAGTGACCTCTCGGGCAGGCCGGGCGGCAGGACCACGCGGACCTGTCCGCGGATGATCATGAAGGCCGATGAGCCGTAGTCGCCGGCCCGGACCACGATTTCGCCGCGTTTGAAGCGCCGGAGCCGGGTATCATTCTGGAGGATCACCCGCAGCGGCTGCTTCTTGGGGAAATTGTCCGGCTGCATGTCCCGGAACGGGGCGTATGACAGCACACGATCCAATTCCCACTCGGAGAACTGCGGGTCGAACGCGTTGTCCCAGCGGTCCGGGCGTTCGATCTTCAGGTGGATGGTGTCCATGGGCGACGACTAAGCATCGAGGACGAGATCGGACTTCGGGCGGCAGACACAGGTGAGGCAGGAGCCCGCCTCCGGGCTTGCGCCTTGGACGAGATATTCCACTTCGCCCTCCTTGATCGCCACCGAGCAGGAGCCGCAGCTGCCGGCGCAACAGCCGGAATCGATCCGCAGGCCATTGGCCCGGGCAAAGTCGAGGAGATTGAGCAGCGCCGGGTTCCAGGTGAGCACCTTGCCGGACTTCCCGAACTTGACGCTGACCGCCTTGCCGGTGGTGATTGCGGCGTCCTTCTTGAGCGTCACGGTGTCGCTCGTCTTCTTGATCGTGGCTGGTCCGAAGGCCTCGTAATGGATCTTCCCTTCGGGCACGCCCCAGGCAATCAGACCCTCGTACATGGATTTCATGAACGAGCCGTTGCCGCACATGAAGTAGTCGTAGTTGTTCGAGGGCAGCACCGCCTTGAGCACATCCGCGTTCAGCCGGCCCTCCGCATGGAAATCGCGGCCCTTCACATCCTCCTTGCCAGGACGCGAGTAGCAGACATGCACGCGGATGTTGTCCGCGCGGGATGCGAGTGCATCCACCTCGGCCTTGAGCATGTAGTCGGCGCGGTTGCGGCAGACGAAAAAAAACCAGGTCTCACGCTTCGACCCGCTCGCCGCAATTTCGCGAGCCATGGAGAGCACCGGGGTGATGCCGACGCCCGCGCTGATCAGAACCACCGGCGTCTCGCGGTCCGTCTCCAGATAGAAGTGTCCGGCCGGGGCCTTGACATTGAGCAGGTCACCTTCCTTCAGCCGGTCCACAAAGTAACTGGAGCCGACCCCGTGAGGCAGGTCCGGGCGGTCGGGCGGAGCCTTCTCCTTCTTGATGGTGACCCGGTAATACTCGCGATCCGACGGGGCCGAGCTCAGGGAGTAGCAGCGTATAAGCTGCTTTTCACGGCCGGGAATCTCGAGGCCAAAAGTCAGGTACTGACCGGGACGGAAAACCGGGATCGGCTTGCCGTCGTGCGGCTGGAGCATGAAGGAGAAAACATCCTCGCACTCGTAGCTTTTTTGCAGCACGCGGAATTTCCTCCAGCCGTTCCACGAGGACTTCTCCTGCTCGGCGAGGTCCCACCGGCTTTTGGCCAGTTTCACCTCATACTGGAGCCGTTCCTTCTCGAGGTTGAACCGCTGCTGCTGCTGGGTCAGACGCCTGGCCGAACGGAAGAGGGCGAGCCCGGTTTGCGCCGCCACGGCCGTGAGCAAACCAAACCCGATGAGCAGACCGGGATTGCTCGCGAGGCCTTCCGGAGAAAGAAGTAGAAGGGTTTGCATCGAAGCCATCGCCTGAGTATCAACCTCGCTGTGCGAAGTAAATCCCTTTGCGGTTTTTGTTCCCCGCTGGCGGCCCGTCTTCGCACCGGATTGTTGGTCTGCCTGGTGCCGCTTTTCTTCTGGGATGCCACCGCCGATTCCCCGCTGGCCCGCTATGTCGGCGCCAATTCCTGCGCCGCTTCCTCCTGTCACGGTGGGGCCGGGGAAAAGCGTGACCAATGTGTGCAATGGAATGCCAAGGACGTCCATCGCCGCGCCCATGCGACACTGACGATGGCCCGCTCAACCCAGATCGCCGCCGCCGCCGGCATCGCCGACCCGATTCATAACACCCGTTGCACCGTCTGCCACGCGCCGTTTGCCGAGGTCCCCGCCCCGCAACGCCTTGCCGTGCTGGACCGTTCCGAGGGGGTGTCCTGCGAAAGCTGCCACGCGCCCGCCGAGCCGTGGATCCGTTCTCATACCCGGCGCAACAGCCCGAACAGCACGCCGCCCGACCTGTTCACCTATCTGGACAAGGTGGCCGACGGGATGCGTGATCTGAAAAGCCTCTACGTCCGAGCCAACACCTGCGTGGCCTGCCACGAAAACGTGGATCACGACCTCTTGCAGGCGGGCCATCCCGAACTGATCTTTGAACTCGACGGCCAGTCGCTCAGCGAGCCGAAGCATTGGAAGGAAGCGGCGACGTTCAGCGGCGCGCAGGCCTGGCTGGTGGGGCAGGCGGTGGCGTTGCGGGAGACGAGCTGGCAAATTCAACGGCCCGGCCAATCCGATGAACGGCTGGTGGACCGGCAGGCGGGATTGCTCTGGGTGGTGCAAAAGGCCGCGCCAGTGCTGGGCTCGACCGAACTTGGCGTGCTGGAAAACCAGGTCGAACCGTCCAAAACCCAGGCCGTGGCCGAGAGCATCGCCCAAGCCGCCGCCAAGCTGGCCTGGACGCCGGCGCAGACCGGCGATGTGCTGAAACGCCTGGCCGGCTCCGCCCCGGATTTCCGCGCGATCGGCCCGCGTCAGTCGGTGCAGGCCCGCCGGGCCGAGCGGCTGGTGCTGGCCCTCGACCGCCTGCTGGCCGCCTCGGACCGCTCGCTGGAGGTGAAGCTCGAACCCGAACTGAAGGAGCTTTTCCGGCTCGCCCAGGTCCTGCCCGATTTTGACCCCGCGAAATTTGCCACCGGGCTCGAGAAGTTCGCCGCGAAACTGTAAGCGTCGGGTTTGGGATATTATTATGCCTTTCTGCCGGCCGACGCCGCCGCTTGAAATCGCCCCGCCACCCCGCCAGCCTGCCCGCCATGCTTGCGCTGTTTAGCGAACTGCTCAACCCGAGTTATCTGTTCTCGAACCCAATTTCCTGGGTCATCGTGGCATTCCAGCTGTGGATGTTCATCGACGCGCTGCGGCGCGGCGAATGGATCTGGGCGGCTTTCATCGTCTTCTTCTCGATCATCAGTGCGCTGCTCTACTTCTTCCTGGTTTACCGGCAGATGGGGCCGGCCGGTGGAGGCGGGCTTACCCGCGGCTTTGAGCTGCCCGGCGCGGCGGACCGGCGGCGCATCCGGGAGCTGGAGGGCCGCATCCACCATCTTGACAAGGCCCGGGACCATCTGGACCTCGCGGACATCTATTTTTCCCAGGGCAAGCTCGCCAAGGCCGAGGCCGGCTACCGTGCCTCGCTCCAGCGCGATCCCAAAGACATCGACGCAATTGCCCATCTGGGCCAGTGCCTGTTGCGCCTGAACCGGGCCGGGGAGGCGAAGCCGCTGCTGGAATACGTCATCTACACCGACCCGAAGCACGATTACGGTCACACCCTGATGGCGCTGGCGGAGACGCAGACGGCGCTGGGTGAGAAGGACGCCGCCTTTGCCTCCTGGCAGCGCGTGCTGGTGAACCACGGCTATGCCCGGGCCAAGGTCCAGTTCGCCGAGCTGCTGATCGCACGGGGCGAACGCGACCGGGCGCGGACGGAGCTGAACGAGACCATCACCGACGACCAGCACGCGCCGAGGTTCCAACGCGGCCGCGACCGGGACTGGATCCGCCGCGCCAAATCCCTGCTGGGGAAACTGTGAAACCTTCCGTGGTCCCGACCGTTTGCTGGTTGCACCACGGGGGTGAGTTCCGGGCCCGCCTGCTGGAAGCCCTGAAGCGCGCGCGGCATACCGTACGGCTCGAGATGTACATCTTTGCCGCCGATGCCACGGGTACGGAAGTCCGGGCGGCGCTGGTCGCCGCGGCTGCCCGCGGCGTGTCGGTACGGGTGCTGACCGATGCGCTGGGATCGGCCCAGTTGCCCGGCGAATTTTGGGAACCGCTGGCCACCGCCGGTGGCGTGGTAAAGTCCTTCAATCCCCTGGCCCAGCGCCGGCTCATGGTCCGCAACCATCGCAAGCTGCTGCTGGTGGACGATGAGACCGCCATCCTGGGCGGCTTCAACATCGCCGACGAGTACACCGGTGACGGGGTCACCGCCGGCTGGGCCGACTGCGGGATGAGCCTGAGCGGCGCGCCACTGACCGCGCTGGGCCGCAGTTTCGAGCGCATGTGGGCGCGCTGCGACGACCGGCAGCCGCGGCTGGTGGCGGCGCGCCTGCGCAAGGGTGAGCGCCCGCCGCCCGAGGAGTTCGCCCCCCGGATGCAGCTGCTGGAGAGCGGACCGGGCCGCAAGCCGAGCGCCTTCCAGAAACTCCTGCGGCACGATATCGCGCATTCCCGGGAGGCGCTCTTTGTCTCGGCCTATTTTCTGCCCGGCTACCGGATGCGCTGGCTGCTGCGCGGCATTGCCCGTCGGGGAGCCAGGGTGCAGGTCATCGTGCCTGGCAAATCGGATGTGCCGATGTCGCAACGCGCCGCCCGTTATCTCTATGCCGGTCTGATGCGGGCCGGGGTGGAGATCTGGGAATACCAGCCGCAGGTGCTGCACGCGAAGCTGTTCCTGGCGAATGGCGTCGCCTATGCCGGCTCCTCGAACCTCGACACGCGCAGCCTGCACCTCAACCACGAGATCATGCTGTCGTTCAGCGATCCGGCGGTGGTGTCCGGCGCTCGGGAACTCTTCGCCGCGCTGCTGTCCCACTCGCGGCGGATCGACCCGGCGATGTGGAAGAACTCCCGTTCCTGGTGGGAAAAGCTGCGGGAACAGGTCGCCTTCTGGCTCCTGTCCCGCCTCGATCCCTATCTGAGCCGCTGGATCACCCGCGGATCCAGATGAGGGTAATTGCGAATGACGATGACGAATTGCGAATGACCAAAGGCTTCCCGTTGCCGCCTCCAAATCGTAAATCGTAAATCGTAAATTTCATCACGCTCTAAACAATTGTCCCATCTTCTTGCCCATGAGCTTGCCCGCGATCACCAGGCTGGCGGTCAGGATGGCCATGCCGACCACACCGAGGGCGCTGGCGATGAAGGGCGCGCTGGGATCGATCCGGCCCATGAGCTGCCAGATCTGTTTCGTGATGGGGAAGAATTGGTCGCGCTGGGCGAGGATGAGGCTGTCGCTCACTTCGAGCATCGCGAAGGAGAAGGTGAGGATGCAGCCCGCGACGAGGTTGGCCGCGACGAGCGGCAGGGTGATGCGGCGCAACGTGCGGAGGGGTGACGCGCCCAGGTTGGCGCTGGCCTCCTCCAGCACCACGCTCGTCTGCTGGAAGCCCGCATAGGCCGAGCGCACGATATAGGGCAGGCGGCGCACGCTGTAGCTCACGATCAGCAGGAAGGTCGGGTTGGTGCGTGGATCAAGGAAGCTGTCGAGCAGGGGATGCAGCTTCTCGTTCACGTCAAAGCCGGCGAAGTAGCCGAAGGCGAGCACCAGTCCCGGCAGGGCCAGCGGCAGCATGGCCAGCGCGTCCAGCACGCTGGCAAACGGCAGCTTCTTGCGCGTGAGCAGCCACGCAATGAGCACGCCGAGCACGAGGTCAATCAGCGCGCTCACGCTGGAGTAGAAAAGGCTGTTGCGGATCGACGAGCCGGTGAGGCCGTGGCCGAAGACTTCGCCGTAGTTAGCGGTGGTGAAGGAATTGGGCAGCACGCTGAAGAACCAGCGCTCGGCGAACGACGCCACGATCACCGAGACATGCGGGGTGAGCGCAAACGCGATTACCAGCAGGCCGACTGCCCACAGCAGCGCCGTCTGCCGCGGGCTGGCCTTCTGCTCCGCGGCCGCCGTATGCCCACGGGCGATCGTGGCGTGGCTTTTCCCGGCGAGAATGCGCTTCGAGGTGACGAAAAGAGTGACCGTGAGCAGCAGCACGAACAGCACGAGTGCATAGCCCTGCGGATTCGTGTTGAGGTCGTTGACGGCGTCGAAAATCTGCACCGGCACCACGCGGTTGAAGCCCGTGATCAGCGGCGTGCCCAGGTCTGTGAAGGCCCAGATCCACACGATGATGGCCCCGGCAAACCAGCCCGGCGCGATCAGCGGCAGCGTCACCGTGCGGAACAGCCGCCAACCCGACGCACCGAGGTTCGCGGCCGATTCCCGCAGCGTCGGGTCCACATTGGCCATCGCGGCGGACACGTTCAGGAACAGGATCGGATAGAGATTCATCACCTGCAGGATCACGATGCCCCAGAAGCCGCCCGCTCCCAGCCAGTCCACCGGATGCGCGGCATCCATGACCCCGAGCTTGATGAGCCCGAGGTTGAGCGAGCCGTAGCGGGCGAGGAGCTGCTTGAGACCGATCGCACCGACAAAGGGCGGCATGATCATCGGCACGAGCAGCAGCGAGGTGAGCAGGCTGCGGCCGGTGAAGCTCCAGCGCGTGAGCAGGTGCGCGAGCGGAAACACGAGCAGCGAGCAGAAGATGACCGTGAGCGTGGCCAGCGCGCAGGAATTGAAAATCGCCTGCCGTTGGAGCGGGCTTTCCAGCAGGATCACGAAATACTTCAGCGTGAACTCGCCCTCCGCGCCGAACGCCCGCCGGAGCATGAAGCTGACGGGGTAAAACAGAAATGCCGCAAAGAGCAGGGCGAGGAGCGCGAGGAACGCGATGGTCCAGGGACTGAGGTCGTGGCGTTTCATGCCGGGCAGGGGAAGGTTGTTCGCTCCTCCGGGATCAGGCGAGCAGGAATGGAATCCCGCAACGCGGCCGGAGTGCGGCCGGGTCCGGCTGCGGTGCTGTGTCCCGACCGCGCCGATGTCCCTGTACGCAGCGAGAAACGACCAACGTTCAACGCTGAACGTTCAACGTCCAAAGGAAGCAATCTCAGTTTGAAGCCGTCCGTGCGGAAGCATCCAGATCACGGGCAACCAGAGGTTGCCGGCTTTGAACGTTGGACGTTCAGCGTTGGACGTTGAACGTTAAAAACTAGGCATCCGCCGCGGCATCCTTCCCAATTTCCACACGCACTCTTAGGCTTGGGCCGTGAACGTCACTGTCCGCGGGCGCTCCCGCCCCTTCCGCACCGTCGCTTTCGATGCGAAAAAGAATGCCGTCCTGCTCATCGAGCAGCGGCTGCTGCCGCATGAGTTCAAGGTCGTGCCCATCCGCGATTTCCGTGCCACGGCGGCGGCCATCACCGACATGCTCGTACGCGGTGCAGGTGCGATCGGGGCGACAGCCGCTTACGGCCTGGCCCAGGGCGCGCGGGCTTTCAAGGGCACGGATCTGGCCAAGTTCACCGCGCACCTCGATCTCGTGCAGCACACGCTGAAGGAGGCACGGCCCACCGCCGTGGACCCGGTGAATGCGATGATCGACGTCCGCGCCGCCATGACCGCCGGCAAGACGGTGCGCGAACAGCAGGAGCTGGCCCTTACGGCTGCCGAGCGTTTCGCCGACGAGGATGTCGCGCACTGCCGCGAACTGGGCAAGCACGGCGCGCCGCTCATCCGCGAGGGCATGCGCGTGCTCACGCACTGCAACGCCGGCTGGCTGGCCTTTGTGGATGTCGGCACCGCCACCGCGCCGCTCTATGCTGCACAGGCGCAGGGTCGGAAGTTCCACGTCTTTTGCGACGAGACCCGCCCGCGTTGCCAGGGGGCCTCGCTGACCGCCTGGGAACTCGCCCAGCAGGGCATCTCGCACAACGTCATCGCCGACAACGCCGCCGGCCATCTCATGCAACGTGGCGAGATCGACCTCGTGATTGTCGGCAGCGACCGCGTGCTCGGCCGCACCGGCGAGGTTGCCAACAAGATCGGCACCTACACCAAGGCCGTGCTCGCCCACCGGCACAAGCTCCCGTTCTACGTGGCCATCCCGCTTTCGACCATCGACTGGCAGATGGCTTCGGGCCGCGACATTCCGATCGAGGAACGCAGCGGCGAGGAAGTGCTGGGGGCGTGGGGCGTGCCAGCGCGGAGCGGGGAGCGGGGAGCGGGGAGCAAAAAGCGCACTTACGTGCGGGTCGCGAATCCGACGAGCACGGCGCGGAATCCGGGCTTTGACGTGACGCCACCGGAACTCATCACGGGCATCATCACCCCGCATGGCATCTTCAAGCCGCGCGAATTGAAGAAACTGCGAGCCAAAATTGCATGAACAAGTCCGTATCTAACACGAAAGTGTCGCTTCTGGCTTTGGCCGGGGTCGTATTGCTGGGGTGTGCCTTTGGTGGGCTGTATGCGGACGAAATTCCTCCGGACCCGGCAGACTGCTTTTTTTACGTTATCCCCAATACGGTGGAGGAAGGCTTTTCCGGCACTGGCTATGTGCTGGCGGTGTCGGGAGACGGCAAGGCCGCTTTAGGAGGTGCGGCAGTAGACGGCGGAGTTAATTTTATCAATGATGAGTATATTTTCCATGATGGAAAGCGAACTCTGCTGACTCATAATGATTTTAATTCGCCTCCCTCGGGAAAAGTGCTCCAATGGTTTTCCGTCGATCTAAATTTTGACGGCTCCTCCGTTCTGGCTCAAAAACGGGTAGGTGGCGTAGATCAGGGGGTAATATTGTCATTTCCTTCCCTCACAGAATCTCCCATCGCCATGCCAAACCCGTTGAAACTGAGCTATAACGGTCGGTGGGTGGTGGGAAAAAAGGACGCCAATTTCCATCTGTCCCGAATCAGGCTGATGGACGGCTTCACCGACCAGCCCCCTCCCGATTTGCAGGGCACCAATTACTCTGTAACGGACGTGTTTGGCATCTCCGATACGGGTACGGTATGCGGTGTTCTTTTAGCCGGCGAATGGCCTCAGTCGAGGGAATACCCGTTCCAGTGGACGGCGGACGGAGGTTTGAGTTGTCCGCCAGTTCCGGCGAGATTTACCGCCGCCTCAATGGATGAGGCCGGTGAGACGTGGGTTGGGCTTCTTTCCGACGCGCCTAACCTGCCCGGCAAGCCGGCTTATTGGACCCGGCAGGATGGCTTGGTGATGCTGACTACCGTTCTGAACGGGGTGGATGCCCGCCAAGGTTTCACCACTGGGATCTCAGGTGATGGGCAGCTTATTTTCGGTGCCTTGGCGCAGGGATTCTTCAGCCATGTCGCTGTAGTCTGGAACCGAACCGGCTCTGTTTATTTGCTCAGCGAACTCATCCGGGGCGTGGATTTGGGAGGTGCCAGCCCATATGCACCGGCGCTTATAAGCCGCGACGGCAGGACAATCGCGGGCTCTATTGTCGATTCCCCGGATTTTTTATCCAGATATTACCTTGCGGGCCTGGCCTTGCCAGGGGAAGGGCCTCGTCTGGTCCTGAATGCGGTCACCGGTGGCGGACGGTCATTAAGTTTTCACACCAAATCGGCATTTCACTATCAGGTCCAGACCTCAGCCAATCTGAATGCGTGGGATAGTGTGGGGGCGGAGGTTGCGGGAGACGCCACCGATCACATCGTCTCACTGCCTGCAGCGACCTCCAGCGCGGGTTTCTTCCGGGTGGTGGTGAATCCGTAGGCGAATGGCTGTTCCGTGGAGGTTGCCGATCTCGCTCCGATTATTCGCGCGGTCTTCCCGTGCCATCCGGCCGATTTGGCTCGAGGGTCGCCGGGCGCATCGCGATCCGAATAGTCATGCCGAGGCCGAGCTGGTGGCCTCGCCGCTCGGCAGTTTCACCGTGCCCGACCTCTGGCAGCGGCAAGCGGCCACGGCCCAGCGTGCCGGGACGTAGTTGCGCATTCTCCGCCGTCAGCGGCAAAACGCCGATCTTTGTCCAGCCACGGAAAAAAATCGCGGCAGATAACCACACGGTGGCGGCCTGGCCAAGCGGCTCAGTCTGAAATCAGGTGCAGCCAGAAGAATCCCGCCGCATCGCTCGCGGGGAGCGTCGCCTGATATTCCTCACCGACCTGGGTGACTTTGGGCTGCGTCTCCTGCCAGTCGGGCAGGGGGCCGAGCCGGGTTGCCGAATACACGGTGCCCGGCCCGTAGGAGGCCGGCCAGGTGAGCACCACGCCGGCGGCGTCGGCCCGCAGGACGTGGAGCGGGACGTTCACGACCGGT
>CAIXUG010000052.1 GCA_903922605.1 uncultured Verrucomicrobiota bacterium | reverse complement strand
GCTTCCGCTCCGGCTCGCTCCGCTCGCCTCCGCTTCGGCGCGCCGCCTCACGGAGTCCAAGTGTCACCCATGCGGTGAGCACAAAGTGTCACCCATGCGGTGATCGAGCGCCGGACGCTCGCCCCACCACGCGCCAAGTGCCCCGGTCCTGAAAGACCAGAGTCAACCGCGATGAAAAGCTGCGCTCCTGCCCTGGCATATCTGCTTTCCATCCTTCGCGTCTTCGCACCTCGACGGTTCAAAACAGGACCTTCCGCAGTTGCGCCACGCTGGCGGTGCCGGTGGTGCCGAGCTGATGGATGACGATGCTGGCGGCGGCCATCGCCAGCTCCATGGCCTCGCGGATGGTGGCCCCGGCGGCCAGCGCAGCCGTGAGATTGGCCGTGACGGAGTCCCCTGCCCCGACGATGTCAATCGGACCGCGCACCGGCAGCGAAGGCACATGCTCCACCTCGCCCGCCGGCGTGGCCCCGATGATCCCGCGCTCCGCCAGCGTGACAAACGCTGGCTGCCCGTTGGTCTTCGCCATCGCGGCGCAGGCGCTTTTGATTTCGTCCAGCGAATCGACCGGCGCACCGGCCAAGGCGCCGAGTTCCTTGGCGTTCATCTTGAAGATGACGTGCGGCCAGTCGCGCAGGCCACGGCGGCTGTCGGCAACGATCGGCGATGGGGTCTCCGATTCAGACATGGCGCGCCGGACAACCCCGACGGCATTGAGCAGCAGATCCGAAACGACTCCGGTGCCGTCTTCGTCCACCTGATCCAAGACGATCAGGCCATCGACCAGATGGAGCGGCCGAGACGCCAGGTTGCCATCCCCCAAAGGTGGCCCGACTTCGACCGTCCGGATCAGCGCGAGTGAAAGCTGCTTGTTCAGTTCCCACGGAGTCTCCGTCCAGTTCTTGAGATCCAGCCGGCTCAGTTCCTCGGGCGGCTGGCCGGCACGATGTAACAGGGGTTTGCTGTAAGTGAACGTATGCCGTTCCGGCGTGGTGAGGAAGCCGTCGAGCTTCACCCCCGGCAGCGCTGCCAGCGCGCGGCCCAGTTCCCAGCCTTCGCCGTCATCGCCGCAGAAGCCCACCGGGCGCAATTCGCCCACGCCCAGCGCGACGAGATTGTTCAGGATCGTGCCCGCACCCCCCGGTTGGCAGCGCACGCGGGTGATGTTGTGCACAGGCAGATTCGTCTCGATGGAGATTTCCGACCGCGTTGGGTCGATGTCGAAATAGCGGTCGAGACAGAAATCGCCCACGACCGCGAGTCGCAGCGACGGGTAGCGCGAGGTGATCGCTTCAAAGCGTGTGAGGTTCATCGGAAGCCGGTGTCATGCTGCCGGTCGGACGGCGGAAATCAAATGCTGCCGCGCCGCTTCGCCACGTTTTCCAGACCGCGCAGCACCAGGGCGGTCCAGCCGGTCTGGTGGTTCGCCCCGAGGCCTCGGCCGGTATCGCCGTGGAAATACTCGTGGAAGAGCACCAGTTCCTTCCAATACGGGTCGGTCGCAAAGCGCACATCGTCGCCGTGGCAAGGGCGCCGTCCGTTCTTGTCCGGTAGGAAGAGCGAGCCAAGCCGGAGCTCCAGATCGGCGGCGATCTCGCGCAGGTTGCGCTGTTTGCCGGAGCCGGTCGGATATTCGACGGTGAACTCCGGCCCGTAGAAGTGGTGGTAGCGTTCGAGCGCCTCGATCAGGAGGTAGTTCACGGGGAACCAGATGGGACCGCGCCAATTGGAGTTGCCGCCGAAGAGCCCCGTCGTGCTTTCGCCCGGCGAATAATCCACGCGATATTCCTCCTCGCCGCAGCGGACGATGAAAGGGTCCTTGGCATGGGCCTTCGAAACGGAACGCAGACCGTGGGGTGAGAGAAATTCGGCTTCGTCCCCGAGATAACGGAGCACACGGCGCAACCGGTCGCGCGTCGGGATGGCGAGCAGGAGGCGTTCGCGGCTGCCGCTGCGTCCGAGGGCAACACCCCGGTTGAGGTCGTGGCGGTGCTTCACGAACCACGCGAGGCGCTTCTTGAAGCCGGGCAGATGATCCACCTCCGCCTCCTCCAGCACCTCGACCGCAATGAGCGGGAGCAGCCCGACCATGCTGCGCGAGCGGAGCGGCATGACATTCCCGCCGCCCAGATCGAGCTGGTCGTAATAGAAGCCGTCCTCCTCGTTCCAAAGCCCGGTGCCGCCGAGCGTGTTCATCGCGTCGGCGATCTGAACGAAGTGCTCGAGGAACTTGCTCGCCATGTCCTCGTACGCGGAATGGATCTTGCCGGTGGCGCTGTCGCGGGCGAGTTCGAGCGCCATCGCGAGCATGGTGGCGGCGTAGAAGGCCATCCATGCGGTGCCATCTGCCTGTTGCAGCGAGCCGCCGGTCGGCAGCGGCTTCGAACGGTCGAAGACGCCGATGTTGTCGAGTCCGAGAAAGCCGCCGGAGAACAGGTTCTTGCCGGCGGCATCCTTGCGATTGACCCACCAGGTGAAGTTGATAAGGAGCTTCTGGAAGGTGCTTTCCAGAAAGTCGCGGTCACGCGCGCCGTGCGGTCCCGTCAGCTTGTAAATGCGCCACGCGGCCCAGGCGTGGACGGGCGGGTTCACGTCGCCGAATGCGAACTCGTACGCAGGCAGCTGGCCATTCGGGTGCATGTACCACTCGCGCAGGAACAGCCCGAGCTGTTGCTTGGCAAACGCGCCGTCGATGCGCGCGAAGGGAATCATGTGGAACGCCAAGTCCCACGCGGCGAACCAGGGATACTCCCACTTGTCCGGCATGGAGATGATGTCGCGGGCATACAGGTGCCGCCAATCGGCGTTGCGCCCACCGAGGCGGGAGGCCGGTGGCGTGGGCGTGGCCGGATCGCCATCCAGCCAGTCGGCGACAACGTAGTGGTAGAACTGCTTGGACCAGAGCAGGCCGGCATAGCCTTGCCGCACGACGTTCCGCTCGGCGGGCGTGAGCTGGGAAGGCAGCTTGGTGCGATAAAACTCGTCGGCCTCCGCAATCCGTTGGGTGAAAACGGCGTCGAACAGCGCTGTATCCTTCATCACGGCGCTGAATTCTTCCCGGGCCACGACCGGGCGCTTGCGGATCACCGGCTGCACGGGCGCCTCGTCACAGCGCGTGCGGCTGAGATCACCGGCGGCCACCAGACGAAGACGGATCACCTGGGTTTCATAGGGCGCGAGCGTCAGCTGGTACCACGGGGCGGCCTTGGTGCCGAGGTCCTCCGGATTCGTGGCGGTCGTGAGGCCGTGGACCACCTGTTCGTGGAAGGCGTCCTTCACGAACGGGGTCGCGCTGGGCGTGTTGAAGAGCCGCGCCGCATTCGTCTCATTCTCCGTGAAGAGCACGCGCGGGACCGTGCCGTCGGGCGCCGGCCCCGCCTCGAAAATGAAATCGCCCAGAGTCTCGTGCGAAGTCCTCAGGCGGCCGGCGGAGGTCAGGCGCAGCAGGGGCTTCATCACACTGCCTTCGCGCGGGCAACCCCAGGACCAAGTATTACGGAACCACAGTGTCGGCAGCAGGTGCAGCGTCGCGGCTTCGGAGCTGCGGTTGGCCACGGTGATCCGGATGAGGATGTCGTCCGGGCCGGGCTTGGCATATTCGGCGACGATGTCGAAATACCGGTCGCCATCGAACACGCCGGTGTCGGTGATCTCGTATTCACGCTCCTCGCGACCCCGCCGGCGGTTCTCCTCCAGCAGTTTCGCGTAGGGGAACTCGGCCTGCGGGTACTTGTAGAGCGCCTTGGCGTAAGAATGGGTCGGCGTGGAATCGAGGTAGAACCATTCCTCCTTCACGTCCTCGGCATGATTGCCCTCGTTACCGGTGAGGCCGAACAGGCGCTCCTTCAGGATCGGGTCGCGGCCGTTCCACAGCGCAAGCGCGAAGCACAGGCGCGCCTCGCGGTCGCAAAATCCCAGCAGGCCATCCTCCCCCCAGCGATACGCGCGGCTGCGCGCATGGTCGTGCGGGAAATAATCCCAGCAGGTCCCCCACTCACTGTAATCTTCCCGCACCGTGGACCACTGGCGTTCGGCGAGGTAGGGACCCCAGCGCTTCCAATTCGCACGGCGGGCACCGTCCTCGGCCAGCCGGTGACCTTCGGCGGTCGAGGCCGACTTGCGGATCACGGTGGTGTTACCGGTGATGTCGTTCGGGGCAGCTGGCACGACCGAAGTAAACGGCAAGGGGACAACAACGCAAAGGTGGAATCCCCTGTCCAATTTTGAATTACGAATTTCGATTTGCGAATGGACGGCCGCAGGTCATGGGTTCCTCCCCTACCACTTTTCTCCCTTTCCCCCTGCTCCGCGCTCCGCGTTCCCCGTTCCGCGCTCAGGTCAGGCCTTGTAAACGATCAGTACGCCGAAGTCGTTCAGCAGCTTCTGGGTGCCCATCTCGACGTAGCTGTAGTTGATCGTGTTGATGCTGATAATGGCTTCCTCGCCAATCTTACCCAGGGCATCGGTGACGATCTTGTCGAAGTTGTCGTGGCCAACCTCCTTGCAGTCGATGTGCCGGATGGTCTTGATGTGCAACTGGCGCGGTCCGCTCGATGGGACCACGTCAAGCAGGGCCTGCGATTTCTTGATCAGCGGCGCGCTGGGACCGGCGGTCACCGGCACGGAGAAGTGCTTCGCCTCCTTGGTCTGAGCCGGTCCGCTGGGCGGCGGCGGGGCCTTGGTATTGGCCGGATCAGGCTGGGGCACGGTGATCAGCCGGGAACAGGTTGGGCAGCTGAGCTGCTGGCCGGCGGCACCGAGATCCACCTCGAGCTCCTGCTGACAATGGGGACACTTAAACGCGATATCCATAACGTCTTTGCCGGGATGGCCATGGCTTAGCCGACCCGGGAGGTTTTGGAAACAGAAGACTGCGCGTAAATCCGGCTATCCGTTATTCGAACAGCCGGCCCAGGCTCTTCAGCTGCTCCGCCACCGGCGAATCCGCCGGCGTGCGTGCCTTCACCGCCTGGTAGATCCGCTTGGCCCCGGCGGGGTCGGAGCGCACCAGCAGTCGCGCGTAGTCCAGCTCGATCGCCGCCTTGCGGGGATCGCGGAGATACGGCTGGTTGGCCGCCAACCAGTCCTTCATGGCGTCGGCGCCGCCGGCCTTGGCCTGCGCCAGCGAGGCTTCCTGGGCGGGCGCCAGTGGCGGCAGGGCGTCCGCGGGGGCGGCGACCTGCTGGACCTTTTGGGGACCCTCGGTCTCCAGCTTCGTCTTGTTATAGACGCCGAGGATTTTGAAGAAACCCCAGAAACCGGCCACGATGATCAGGACTCCGATTAGTTTGCTCATTCTCCCTCCACTCGTTCGATCCGGGCACCAAGCTTACGGAGCTTTTCCTCCATCCGTTCGTAGCCCCGGTCAAGATGATAGATGCGGTGCACCTGGGTCGTGCCAGTGGCCGCGAGCCCCGCGATCACCAGCGCGGCGCTCGCGCGCAGGTCGCTCGCCATGACCGGCGCGCCGCTCAGCGGCCGGCCGCCCTTCACGATGGCGCTCGGCCCTTCGATGGAAATTTCCGCCCCCAGCCGCGCCAGCTCGGCCACATGCATGAAGCGCGACTCGAAGATGCGCTCGGTGATGACGCTGATGCCCGGCGCCCGGCACATCAGCGCCATAAACTGCGCCTGCACATCCGTCGGAAAACCCGCGTAGGGCAGCGTCGTGACGTCCGTCGGTTTGATCCGCGCGGTCGATTTCACCAGCAAGGCCCCCGCCTTGGGCTCCACCTTCACGCCCGCCTCGCGCAGCTTGTCGAGGACCGCCGCGAAATGCTCGGGCCGCGCGCCATGCACCAGCACCTCGCCCTTCGTTGCCGCCGCCGCGCAGAGGAACGTGCAGGCTTCAATGCGGTCGGGAATCACCTCGTAATCGGTGCCATGCAGGCGGTCCACACCGGTGATCGTCAGCGTCGGGCTGCCGATACCGGTGATCTTCGCGCCCATGCTCACCAGGAAGTTGGCGACGTCGCAGACCTCGGGCTCGCAGGCCGCGCTTTCAATGACCGTGACGCCCTCCGCCAGAGTGGCGGCCATCATGATGTTGGCCGTGCCCAACACGGTCGGACCCGCGCGCCCGCCGAGGAACAGCATCGTGCCGACGAGCCGCTTCGTCTTGGCGTTGATGTAGCCGTTGGCGATGTCGAGCTTGGCGCCGAGCGCCTTGAGGCCCTTCAGGTGGAGGTCAATCGGGCGCGTGCCGATCACGCAGCCGCCAGGCAGCGACACGCTCGCCTCCCGCAGCCGCGCCAGCAGGGGCCCCAGGATGCAGATGCTTCCGCGCATCTTGCGGATCATCTCGTAGTCGCCGAAGCCCTTCACCTTGGCGGCCCGGATCGTCACGGTGCCGTCGGCGAATTTCACCTCGGCCCCGAGCGATTCGAGGATCTTGCCCATGAACCGCACGTCGCTGAGGTCAGGCACGTTGCGGATGACGCAGGTGTCGGCCGTGAGCAGCGTCGCCGCCATGAGGGGCAGCACAGCGTTCTTGGAACCGCTGATCGTGACTTCGCCGTGGAGCGGCACGCCGCCCTTGATGAGAAAACTGTCCATTGATCGTTGGTCGCTGAGTGCGGAATCGGAAAACTGGGACAACCCCACCTAATTCAGCGGACGCCGCACGATGAGAACGCGCTCCCGTCCGCTCAAGTCTTTCTCGACACCTTCGCACAGCCAACCGTGAGCGCCGAATAGCAGCTTCACTGCCATCCCCTGCCCATCGCCCAGCTCTGTGAGCAGCCAGCCGCCGGGTTTCAGCCACGCCCCGGCCTGAGCGGCGAGCATCCGGTAGCAGTCCAACCCGTCAATACCACCATCCAGCGCCAGCCGAGGATCGAAATCGCGCACCTCGGGGTCCAGCGTGGCGATTTCCGCGGTTGGAATGTAGGGCGGGTTGGTGACGATCAGGTCGAACCGGGACGCCTGCGCCAGCGCTGCGAATCCGTCACCCTCGTGAAAAGTGATGCGCGCTTCGACCTGATTGAGCACCGCGTTCTCCCGCGCAATGGCAAGAGCGGCCGGAGATTTGTCGAGCGCATCCACCTCCACTTCAGGGCAGCCGGCAGCAACGGCGATGGCCAGGCAGCCGGAGCCGGTGCCGAAATCGAGGACGCGCAAAGCATCTGATGTTCCCGCGCTCCCCTTTTGTTCCTTCAGCTTTCCTATGGCGAGCTGCGCCAGCACTTCCGTCTCGGGCCGGGGAACCAGCACATCCCGCGTGACCTTCAGCTCATGGTCCAGAAATGGGGCCGAACCGATGATATGCTGGAGAGGTTCCCGCTGGCCGCGGCGTTTTACCAGCTCACGGAGGGGGTCCAGTTCCGGCCCGGTCAGCACACGGTCAAACTGCAGGTACAGCTTCAGGCGCGGCAGCTTCAGCACATGCGAAAGCAGCAGCTCGACCTGCAGGCGCGGCGATTCGACCCCTCGTTCCGTGAGGAAATCGGTGCTGCGCCGGATGACTTCGAGGATGGTCACGGGGGGCGAGAGTAATCAGTAATCAGTGATCAGTAATCAGATTTGCCGCGGGCCGGTGGGGACTGCCCCCTCCCAAGACTGGATAACAGGCGGCAGATGTACGACATTTGGGGCCGATGGATGCACTCTCGCAGCAGCTCAACACTTATCTCCGCAAACAGCCGGTGCTTGGTCGTGAGGTTTATCTTGCCTCGACGGCCGTGGTGCTGGGCAATGTGACGCTCGGAGACCACAGCAGCGTGTGGTATGGCGCGGTGCTGCGTGGGGACATCAACCGGATCGTGGTCGGCCATCATTCCAACGTGCAGGACAACGCGGTGCTCCATCTTGCCGACGAATACCCCTGCCTCGTCGGGAACTGGGTCACGATCGGACATTCGGCCAACGTCCATGCCTGCACCATCGGCGACGAATGCCTGGTGGGCATTGGGGCGACCGTGCTCGACGGTGCGGTCATCGGCGAACAGAGCCTCATCGGCGCGAATGCCCTCGTCACTCCCCGCACGAAGATCCCCCCCGGCTCGCTCGTGGTCGGGTCGCCGGCGGTGGTGAAGCGCCCCCTGACTCCCGAAGAACGCGCCGGCCTGAAGCATTGGGCCGAAAAATACGTGGTGAATGGCGCGTACTGCCTGAAACACGGGATCAACGTGGGCCGGCCCCTGAAGACATAAGCTTCCCCTGCACCCGGCCAACCCACTGGCATTGCCTCCCGTGCCTTGGCTTCATTTCACTAGCACCGGGGCTTTAGCCCGGTGTCCGGTCCGCCCCTCTGGCCCAGCCGTTTTTAACGGCTTATCCGCGAGGCTGCCGCCGCCCAGCAAACGGTTGAAACCGTTGGGTTGCGGGTCCGCTTGCCCACCCGGCTGAAGCCGGGTGCTAGCGAAATTTCAACGGCACTGTGCCCGGCTTCTGCGAGGCAAAGGGAGGCAATGGAAGCCGTCCTTTCTTGGGCCGATTTCGTTTTGTCCCGGTCATCGTTCAACTTACCTCCCGCCCAACCGCCATGGCATTTTTGAAAACGCCATAGCCGCATTCATCCTGCATTCCCCCTTCGACTTCGCGGCGGACCAGCCTAACTTCGCCGGGCGCATGATCCGTAACGTCATCTTCGACTGGTCCGGCACGCTGGTGGACGATCTGCCGGCCGTGTGGGAGGCCAGCAACCACTGCTTCGAGCGCGCGGGGGTGCCGCCGCTCCCACTGGAGGAATTTCGCGCGGAGTTCCGGCTGCCCTACCGGGATTTCTACGACAAGTTCGTGCCCCACGTGCCGCTCGACGAGCTGGAGGGCTGGTTCCGGACGAAGTTCATGACGTGTCAGGAATCGGTCGTTGCACTGCCGCACGCGCGCGAATTCCTGGAATTCTGCGCGGCGCGCGAACTGCGGACCTTTCTGCTGAGCACGGTGCATCCGCTCGCCTACGCGCATCAGGCGCGGGC
This sequence comes from uncultured Verrucomicrobiota bacterium, assembly GCA_903922605.1. Classification (GTDB taxonomy): domain Bacteria; phylum Verrucomicrobiota; class Verrucomicrobiia; order Limisphaerales; family UBA9464; genus CAIVQB01. The sequence goes on along the minus strand of CAIXUG010000052.1, from coordinate 222,040 downwards.
GACCGCCCTGGGCGGATTCATCCAGACGCCCTACTCGGGCATCGCCGACAAGCGGGCGAAGATCGCCGAACTGCTGGCCGACCACGCGCTTGCTCCGGAGGAGACGGTGTTCATCGGCGACATGGAGCACGACATCGAGACGGCCCGGCATGGCGGCATCCACAGCGTGGCGGTGCTCACGGGCTACAATTCACTGACGCAGCTCCGGGCCGCGCAGCCGGACCTGGTCGTCGAACATCTGGGCGAGCTGCGCGCGGTGCTGGAGCGCAACGACGGTCGCCTACCCGTGGTCAAGACCGCCTCGTTCATTCCCGCCGCCAAGCGCTGGCCGCTGGCCACGGTCGGGGCGTTGGTCTTTAACGGCGCCGGCAAGGTGCTGATGATCCGCACGCACAAATGGTCGCATCACTGGGGCATTCCAGGCGGCAAGATCGAATGGGGCGAGCGCCACGAGGACGCGCTGCTCCGCGAGGTGAAGGAGGAGACCGGCCTCGACGTGACCGACGTGCGCTTCGTGATGGTGCAGGACGCGATCCAGCCGCCGGAGTTTTACAAGGACGCGCATTTCCTTCTGCTCAACTACACCTGCCGGGTGACCGGAGACTCACCGTTGCAGCTCAACGACGAGGCCGAAGAATGGCAGTGGGTGACGATGGACGAAGCTTTCGCGCTGGAGCTGAACGGACCGACGAGGGTGCTTTTGGAGAAAGTAAGAAGTATGAAGCATGAATTATGAAACCAAAGCATCCGCAATTCATGCCCTCGGTGTCCTTGCTCCGACTTCCCTGTTCATAATTCATACTTCATAATTCATCCTTTTCTTCCTGTGGATTTGATCACGCTCACCGATCTCGAAGTCAGCTACCACGTCGGAGTACCCGACGAGGAGCGCGCCCAACCGCAGCGCCTGCTGCTCACGGTGGAGCTGCGCAGCGATTTCACCGCAGCGGCGGCTGGTGATGATCTGACGAAGACGATCGACTACTACCGGGTCAGCCGCCGGTTGCTGGCCTTCGGCGAAGGCCGGAGTTGGAAGCTCATTGAGAAGCTGGCGGTGGACATCGCGGAATTCGTGCTCGCCGAGTTCCAGCCAGCCAGCGTCAGCGTCGAAGTGAAGAAGTTCATTCTGCCCGAAACGCGGCACGTCGCGGTGAAGGTGGAACGGAACCGAACCGCTGATCCGCACTAATTTGCACTGATCCAAAACTGCAGCTGAACCAGATTTATCAGCGCAGATCAGTGTCGATCAGCGGTTAAAGGATTTTCAGATCAAATCTTCACCTTGAACTGCTCGCCCTTTTTCACGCTCAGGACGAACTCCGCCATCAACACGGGGATCTGTTCGAGATCCTTGAGCGAGACGACTTCGACCGGGGAGTGCATGTAGCGGTTCGGCAGGCTGATCAGGGCGCTGGCGATGCCGCCGCGCGTCCAAAAGATCACGTCGGTGTCGGTGCCGCTGCTGGCGCTCATGGCCTCGTGCTGGAGTGAAATCTTCTTTTTCGCAGCGACCTTCTCGATGCGCTCGACGACTTCCGGGTGGTTGCAGCCGCCGTGGGTCAGCGCCGGCCCCTGCCCCAGTTTGATGTCGCCGTGCTGGCGCTTGTCGATGGTCGGGTAATCCGTCGCGTGGGTGACATCCACGACCAATGCGATGTCGGGCTTCAGGGAGTAGGCGATCTGGCGCGCGCCGAGCAGGCCGACCTCCTCCTGCACGTTGGAAACGGCGCAGACCTCCGCCGCGTATTTGCCACCGTGCTCCTTCAGCAGCCGGAGCGTTTCCGCCACCGCCCAGGTGCCGATGCGGTTGTCGAAGGCACGGGCCACCGCGAGATCGCCGCGCAGCATTTCAAAGCGGTCGCTCAAGGTGATTGGGTCGCCTATACGGACGAGCTTCATTACCTCCGCCTTGGAGCTGACGCCGATGTCCAGGAACAGGTCGTGGATCTTCGGCAGCTTCCCGTCGTCATCACCCTTGGTCAGATGCGGCGCGACCGAGCCAAAAACACCCGGCACCGGGCCGCCGCGCGTGTGGATGATCGCCCGTTGGGCGCGCGTGATCGCCGGATTGATGCCGCCGGAACGGCGCACGTAGATGAAGCCATCGTCGGTGACGTAGTTCACCGACATCGCGATCTCATCCGCATGGGCGGCCAGCATGATGCGCGGGGCACCGCCCTTGTTGGCCACGGCCACGCAGTTGCCATAGGCATCGCTGAAGGTCTCGGTGGCAAATTTCCCCGCGTAGTCGAGCCAGACGCGCTGGCCCCGCGTCTCATGGCCGACGGGACTGGGCGTGTTGACGAGGGTTTCGAGGAACTGAAGCGATTCAGGGCGCATGGGTGGCGAGCGTAGTCGGCCACGGCCACCGGGCAAGCAGACGGATGGAAGGTATGGAGGAGCGCCGGTCTCCGACCCGGCGTGAAGGCGTATTAAAGCTGGGCCACGCCGGATCGGAGATCGGCGCTCCGCACAAAGCGACCGCTTCCGCTCAGGCCGTGAGCTGGTTCAGCCGGCCGGTGCTGTCGCCGAAGCGTTCGGCGGACATGCCCATGCGGTCCATCATTGAGAGGAAGAGGTTCGCCATCGGAGTTTCCTTGGGCGAACGGATGTGTCGGCCCTGCGTGATGGTGCCCCCACCGTGACCGGCGAGGAGTATCGGCAAATCTTCGTGGGCGTGGGCGTTGCCATCGGCCAGGCCGCTGCCGTACATGATCATCGAATTGTCCAGCAGCGTGCCCTGCCCTTCCTTGATGGACTTCAGCTTGCCGATGAAATAGGCGAACTGCTCCATGTGGAACTTGTTGATCTGGGCGATCTTGCGGCGCTTTTCAGTGTCGTTCTGGTGGTGCGAAAGGTCGTGATGTCCGTCCCGGATGCCAATCTGCGGATAGGCGTCGTTGCTGCCGTCGTGCTTCATCACGAAGGTGATGATGCGCGTCGAGTCGGTCTGGAACGCGAGCGCCATGAGGTCGAACATCAGCCGCGAATGGGCCACAAAATCGACCTTGCCCTCGGCGTTGCGCGGAATGCCGGTGGGCCGCTGGAAGCCGGGCAACTGCTGCTCGATGTCCTTCGCGGATTCGATGCGGCGCTCCAGATCGCGGACGGAGGTGAGGTATTCGTCGAGCTTGCGCTGGTCGGTGCGGCCCAGCTTGGAGTTCAGCGACTTCACGTCGTCCTGCACGAAATCGAGGATGCTCTTTTCGTAGCGTTCGCGGCGGGCACGTTGCTCGACAGTTTCCTTCAGGCTGGAGGCGGAAAAAAGGCGCTCGAAGGCGAGAGCCGGGTCCACCTCAGGCGGCAACGGCGCGGACGGCGTGCGCCAGGCGATGTTGAACGAGTAGGCGCAGCTGTAGCCGGAATCGCAGTTACCAGAGGTCTGGCCCCGGTCGCAACCGAGTTCCAAGGAGGCAAAGCGCGTTTCCTTGCCGACGCGTTGGGCGGCAAACTGGTCGGCCGACACGCCGGCATGGATGTCCACGCCGTTGGTCTTGCGGATACGGGTCGAGGTCAACCAGGTGGCGGAGGCCCGGGCATGGTCACCGGCACCGTCCATCTTCGCGCGACCGGCATCCTGGGTAAGGCCGCTGAGGACGCTGAAATCGGAACGGAAATCGGCCAGCGGCTGGAGCGTGGAGGGCAGTTCGAATTTTGAGCCCACCTCGGTCGGCGTCCAATCGGGCATGTTCGCGCCATTGGGGACGTAGATGTAGGCCATGCGGCGCGGGGCGGCTCCGGCGGCCGCGGCCAGAGGCGAAGCGGGGTCGGCCAGCAGCGACATCGTGCCGAGCGACTCAAACGCCGGCAGTGCCATGAGCGTGCCGAGACCCTTCAGAAAGGTGCGCCGGGGAACATTGAGACGGATGGCCATAATTCTTTTAATCCAAGCCTTCGACGAAACTACGCACGCGTAGCTTCAAGGCAAGTCGGCTTTGGTGAATTTTGGCCGCGGCCGGCAACTTCCCTGCTCCCATGGTGTTCGCCTTCGCGGCGGTTTCTGCTAGGTTGCCGCCGTGCCGTCCATGGGCCGCCTGATTTCATGCCTGTTTGCGCTCCTCGCGCTGGCCACCACGCTGCGCGGCGCGGAGCCCGTGTCCCTGCGCTGGCAGGCCAAGTCGAACCGGGTGGATGCGGCGCTGCATGACGTGCCGCTGCCCAAGGTGCTCGCCAAGATTGCCAAGGCCACCGGTTGGCAGATTTTTCTGGAGCCCGGCACGCAGCGGACCGTTTCCGCCACCTTCACCAACCTGCCGCCGCGGGTCGCACTGGAACGCCTGTTGGGCAGCCTCAGTTTTGTGCATGTGCCCCAGGGAAAGGCGGGCAAGCTGCTGATCTACCGTTCCTCGATTGATGCCGCGACCGAGGAGGTCGAAGCCGGCGGCGAGGACGAATACACCCTGGAGCCCGGACCGATCCCCAATGAGCTGATCGTGCGCCTGAAGCTGGGCGCGAAAATCACGCCGGAAGACCTGGCCAAGAAGCTCGGTGCCAAGCTGGTGGGGCGGATGGACGAGCTGAACACCTACCGCCTGCGCTTCGAAACCGCTGAGGCCGCCAACGCCGCCCGCGACGAATTGCGGCAGCGCCAGGATGTCGCCGGCGTGGAAAACAACATCCGGCTGCCGGCGCCGAGCCAGCCCGACCAGCCGAGCAGCGTCCCCGCCTCGGGTCTCAACCTGAAACCGCAGGTGGTCGGCGACAAGGACGGCATCGTCATCGGCCTGATCGACACGCTGCTCCAGCCCCAGCCAATGGAGTACGAGCAGTTCATCAAGGAGCGCCTGTCGGTGGTGGAGGGCAAATTCGAGGTGGACAACTCGCAGCCGATGCACGCCACGGCGATGCTTCAGGCGATGCTCGACGCAGTCGCGCAGATGGATTCCTCCGACCAGGGCACCAAGGTGCGCGTGCTGCCGATCAACATCTACGATCCGACCACCGCCGGCCAGGAGCCGACGACCACGACCTGGAACGTCATGCTGGGGCTGCAACTGGCTGCCAGCCGGGGGGTCACGGTGTTCAACCTCAGCCTGGGCGGCCCCAACGACAGCCCGATGCTCGACGAAATGATCTACAACATCCACGCCCAGGGCGGACTGGTACTGGCGGCCACCGGCAACACGCCGGGCAAGGACCTGACCTACCCCTCCGGCAGCCCGGGCGCGATGGGCGTAACGGCGGGGGATCCCAACGGACAGGTGGCTTCCTTTGCCAATACGGGCCCGCAAACCGAGCTGATCGGTCCCGCCACCACCTTTTTCAATTTTCAGGGCCGCACTTGGATGGCGCAAGGCACTTCCAGCGCCACCGCGTGGACCACGGGTCTCGCCGCAGGTAAGATGTCGTCCGGTTCCTGGACCACCGCCCAGGCCGAAACGTGGCTGCTTTCGACCGTGCCGTATAAACCCGGAAAACCGTGACCGGAATGGCCCGGGGCGGAATCCGGGTGTAGCCGGTAAAAAACGTAGGCGCGGGATAGGTTTTCCCGGTGGCTGTCCCCACACACCATTCGCCTCACCGAATCCCGGCCGAAAACCTGTCTCGCGCCACCCAGCTTATCGGCCCGCCATGAAGTTACTTGAGAGCGCCCGGACTTGCACCGCGCCGACCGGCTCCGCACGCTCACGCGGTCCAATGCCTGTCACCCCGGAATTCGCCAAGCCCCTGTCCGCCGCCACCCGCCTGTGCGCGGTCTTTGGCGCGCCCATCCGGCATTCGGCCTCACCGGCGATGCACAATGCCGCGCTGGCCACCCTCGGGCTCGACTGGCGTTATGTCGGTTGCGAGGTCGCGCCGGAGCACCTGCCGGCCGCCATCAGCGGGGCGCGGCACATGGGCTTCGTGGGCCTCAACCTCACGGTGCCGCACAAGCTGCTGGCATTGGAGCTGATGGATGAGCTGGATGTGTCCGCCCGTTCGTGGGGAGCGGTAAATACGGTGGTCTTCGAGGCGCAGGATGCCGAAGGCGAATGGCGTCCGGTGGGACAACAGACCGAAGTGCGGGGCCCGGTGCGGTCGAAGGGCTACAACACCGACGCCGATGCCATCATCCGGGCCCTGCGCGAAGACCTGGGCACGGAGCCGCGTTCCGCGCGCGTCCTGCTGCTCGGAGCGGGCGGGGCCGCCCGTGCTGCCGCGCTGCGGCTGGCGGACGAAGGCGTCCAGGAACTCTGGCTGGTCAACCGTACCGAAGCCAAGGCGGTGGAGCTGGCGGAAGAAATTCGCGAACGCTTCCCGGTGGTGGATGTCGGCGTGGGCTATCCCGAAACCCCGGTCGAGATCGTCCTGAACGGCACCTCGCTCGGCCTCAAACGGGATGACGGCTCGCCGCTGGATGAATCGAAATTTTCCCTCAGCCAGGCCGACAGCGTGTACGACATGATCTACCGGCCGGCCGAAACGCCCCTGCTGCGCGCGGCCAAGGCCGCCGGCTGCCGCACCGCCAACGGCCTCGGGATGCTGCTCTACCAGGGCGCGACCGCGCTGGAACTGTGGACCGGCCGGCCCGCTCCCACCGAAGTGATGCGGGAGGCGCTGGGGCGGGAAATTTACGGGAGGACCGTGTGAGCGGGTCGGATACGACGTATCTCGGCCTGCCGCTGGAGTTCTGGTTTACCGGCCCGCTCGGCCTGCCCTTCCACCTGTGGACCCTGTTCTTCACCGTGCTGGGACTCATGGTGGGAAGCTTCCTCAACGTGGTGATCCACCGGATGCCGCTCGACCAGAGCATCGTCACGCCCCCGTCGCACTGTCCGAAGTGCGGCTACAGGATCCCGTTGCGGCACAACCTGCCGATCCTCTCCTGGCTGGTGCTGCGGGGCCGCTGTGCCAACTGCGGGGCCGGCATTTCGCCCCGCTACCTGGCCGTCGAGGCGCTCACCGGCGTGGTGTTCCTCACCACCTGGCTGACCTTCGGCCAGACGGAACCCCTGATGGCGGTCGCGCTGTGCGTGCTGCTCGCCGGGTTCATCGCCGGCACGTTCATTGACTTCGAGCACCTGATGATCCCGGACGAGATCACCATCGGCGGCATCGTCGTGGGCTTTCTTTTTTCGGCGGCGGCACCGGCCTTGCAGGGTGCGACCGACATGCCGACCGCCCTGAAAGGCAGCGCGCTCGGGATGGTGGTCGGCGGCGGGCTGGTCTATGGCGTGCTCCGGCTCGGCAAGCTGCTGTTCGGCCGGCAGAAGGTGCCACTGCCGCCCGATTCGCAGGTGATTTTCCACGAGGCGGGCGTGGTGCTGCCGGACGGGGAAATGCCATACGAGGAGCTGTTTTACCGGAAGTCCGATGCGGTGGTGCTCCACGCCCGGCGGGTGGAACTGGCCGACCGCTGCTATACCGACGTGCCCGTGCGGCTGGAGCTGCTGCGGGAGCCGCCCGTGCTGCGCGTCGGCGAAGAGACCCTCAGCTCAGATGAACAGCCCTGGATGTCAGTCATCACCGACCGGCTGACCCTGCCGCGTGAGGCGATGGGCTTTGGGGATGTGAAATTCATGGCCGCTGTGGGCGCCTTCCTGGGCTGGCGGGCGGCCGTTTTCTCGCTCGCGGCCAGTTCGTTCCTCGGTGTCCTCGTGGCGTTCACCCTGATCGCCCTGCGCCGGCAGAAATGGTCGGGCCGCCTCGGCTACGTGCCCTATCTCGCGGCGGCGGCAACGATCTGGATCTTTGGCGGCCAGACGCTGGTCCAGCGGTGGTTTGCCACGCTGGGCTACTGATACCAATTCTCATTAATAATCGGTTGAATGAGCCAGGGCGTAGCGTTTGCTTAGTCGCGGAGCCAGTGGTGAACGAGGGATAAAACCCGTGTTGGCGTCTCCCAGAAGGGACGCAGGGCGGTGGTGAGGGTCTCCTCGAGGGCGTCGAAGGTGTCATGGCGGCGGTTGCAGGTGACAATCCTGCACCTGATCACACAGGCCTTCGGTCGGATTGGGTTCGCGACTGTAGGGCGGCAGGGGCAACAGATGGATGCGTCCGGGCAGGCGGGGATAGCTCGTCCGGGGATGAAAGTCTGCGGGGAGCGGCCGGCGCGGGCTGGTTTACCACTCGTAACGGAGAGGATGGACTGCGAAGCGCCGTCGTCTGTGGCGACCGCATCAGTCAATGGACGTACATCGGCTACTATTCCACGCTGCGCTGTAATTCCGCCGGGGTGTTTCCGGGATTAGAGGACAAAGGGAGATTGTCTCCCTTGTCACAACGATTCCTATGCACTTCAGCTTCCGCTCCTGCTTCGCGGGCCGCCTTTGGCGGCACGGCTCATACCGGCCGGGTCTTCTGACCCTCCTGTTTGCCCTGGCCGTCAACCCCGTCCTGGGCAGTTCGCCCCGGCCTCTCGCGCCCCAATACGCCACCCTGGATTCACTCACGGCCGGCACGCCGTATTCGAAGACCGTGACGGCGATCGGCGGCAAGCCGCCCTATACCTGGTCCATCACCGGGGGGCCGGTCGCCCCTGGCATGGCGCTTGCCCCCGCCGGCGTCTTCAGCGGCACGCCCACCACGCCAGGCGATTACAAATTTTCACTGGTCGTGACCGACTCGGCGGGTGCCACGGCCAGTGCCGCCCAGGAAATCTGGGTGGGCGGCAAGGCCATCACGCCCCCGTCGTCCGGCGGTAGCGATGGCTCCGGCGGAACGACCCCTCCGGGCACACCGCTCGCGACCCAATACGCCACGCTTGATCCGCTGACCGTTGGCACACCTTACACCCGCACCGTAACCGCCGTCGGCGGCAAGCCGCCTTACACCTGGTCGATCACCGGGGGGACGGTCAGCCCCGGCATGTCGATCTCCCCGGCCGGCGTCTTCAGCGGCACGCCCACCACGGCGGGCGAGTTCAAGTTTTCCCTGAAGGTCACTGACTCCCTCGGCGCGACCGCGAGCGCGGCACAGGACCAGTGGGTCGGCGGATCGTCGGCCGGCTCCGGCGGCGGCACGACTCCCGGAAGCGGCACGGGCACGCCGCCGACGCCGCCCGCGACCTTCTTTCTGACGGTGGTCAATGGCACCGGCAGTGGCAGTTATGCCGCTGGCACCATCGTGATGATCACGGCCAATGCCCCGGCGGCGGGGTCCGCCTTCGCGCAATGGACCGGCGGGACCGTGGCGGCGGCCACCTCGGCCAGCACGTCGTTGGTCATGCCCGCCGCCAATGCCGTTTTGACCGCGACGTATGCCGCCCTCCCACCGCCCGCACCGGTGGCGCCGGCCGATCCTGTGAATCCGATCCTGTTTGTGACCCAGGTTCCGATGGGATTCGATTTCACCACCATCGGCTCCGTCTTCGGCAACCAGCGTGCCGGCAGTGACGCAGCCCCCCGCGGCGGCGATCTCTACATCCGCTATCCGGACGGCACGCTCCGCAATCTCACCGCCACCGCCGGCTATGGCGACCCCAGCGGCTACCAAGGAACCAATTCCATCGCCGTGCGCGACCCGGCCGTGCATTGGAACGGGCAGAAGGCGGTGTTCAGCATGGTCGTGGGATTGCCGCTGGACACGACGACCACCTGGCAGCTGTACGAGATCACCGGGCTCGGCCAGAGCGAGACGCCGGTCATCACGCGTGTGCCGAACCAGCCCGCCACGTTCAACAACATCGCACCCTGCTATGGCACCGACGACCGCATCATTTTCACCAGCGACCGTCCGCGCAATGGGGAGGCGCAGCTCTACCCCCAGCTCGACGAGTATGAACTGGCACCGACGGTCACCGGCCTGTGGAGCCTCGATCCGGTGACGGGCGATCTGTTCAACCTGAATCACACGCCGTCGGGTGCCTTCACCCCGATCATCGACAGCTTCGGCCGCGTGATCTTCACAAGGTGGGACCACCTCCAGCGCGACCAGGAGGCCGACATCGATGTGGACAACATCGCCGAGGGCCAGGTCCCGCCCTACGGTACCTTCAACTACTCCGATGAAACGGCCAACGCCCAGATCCTCAGCCGGGCGGAAGTCTTCCCGGAGTCCCGGGTCGCCACGGGGAACGAAAATGGCCATCTCTTCAACGTGTTCTTCCCTTGGATGATCCAGGAAGACGGCACGGATGAGGAAACCATCAACCACGTTGGCGCCCACGAGATCGGCAGCTTCGCGGTGCATTCCTTCCGCGACGACGGCAACCTGATCGACGGGTTCAATTTCGCCCTGCGCGCCAAGCCCACTTACCTGACCACAATCCTCCAGATGAAGGAAGATCCCCTTCACCCGGGCCGTTACTACGGGGTCGATTCCCCGGAATTCGGCACGCACGCCAGCGGCATGGTCGTCGCCCTCGACGGCGCCCCAACCCTCAACCCCGACCTCATGGGCGTGGATTATATCACCTATCCGGCGACCCGGTATGACGCCCCGCTCCCGGCCCCTGCGGCGGTGGGTCACTATCGCGAACCGCTGCCGCTTTCCAACGGCACGCTGGTCGTCGTCCATGCCGATACCGAGGCCATTGAATCCCAACGGGGCGTCGGTTCTGACTACGCGTTCCGCCTGAAAACCACCTGGCTGGTCAATGGTTTCATGCAGCCTTACAAGTTGCTCACCGGCGGCATCCAGAAGAGCGTGAGTTACCAGCCCAACGCGGGCGGGTTCGTCTACAGCGGTCCGTTGTGGGAATTGAATCCCGTGGAAGTGCGCGCCCGCCCGATTCCCTTAGGGGCCAAGCCGCCGCTGCCCCAGCAGGAGCAGCAGGTCTTTGCCGAGGTCGGTGTCTCCATCCCCACCTTCCAGGAGTATCTCCGGACCAACAACCTGGCGCTCGTCGTCAGTCGCAACCTGACGACCCGCGATCACGCCGACCGGCAGCAGCCGTACAATCTGCACGTTGCAGGCACCGCGACGCAGACGCTCGGCGCCGGCGGCAAGATTTATGATATCGCCGGGCTGCAGTTCTTCCAGGGTGACCAGATCCGCGGCTTCGGCCTGCGCACGCCCAGCTCGACCCCGGTCGCCGGTCGGCGCGTGCTCGCGGAACCGCTGCACGATTCCGCCGCCGTGGAGGCGAATCCCGCCAACCCCTCCGGCCCGGCGGGCAGCGTTGCCCTCGGTACGGATGGCTCGATGGCGGCGTTTCTGCCGGCCCGTCGCGCGATGACGTGGCAGCTCACCGATCCTGCCGGCACCCCCGTCGTACGCGAACGCTATTGGCTCACCTTCCAACCCGGCGAAATCCGCAGCTGCACCAGTTGCCACGGCGTCAACACCTACGACCAGGCGAACAACCTGCCGCCCATCAACAAGCCAGAGGCCCTGCGCAGCCTGCTCCAGGCCTGGAAAATTCAGACGGGCAACTGAGCGCCCGAAGTTCCTCCGGCGTCACCCTCACCGGTGCCCCTGGCCGATCCAGCCGCGGCAGATCTTCTGCCGCGGCTTTTTTCTGGGCGGACCCTCAGGAGGTCGGTCCTCACAACAGATCCGGATGGGAGGACTTCTGACTCACCGCACGCGCAAAAACTGCCGCGCTCCGCTGATCGTGACCGGGAGATTCACCTCCGAGCCGCTCACCGTCGGGTCCAGCACCTGCAAGGTCTTCCAGGTGGAGGCCGACGAGACATCGGTGGTGGATTCGACGACGTAGCCCTGACCGGGTGCCGCCGTGAAACTGAGCTGGACAGTCGTCGCGTTCAACTGGGTGATGCCTACAACGGGCGGAGGCAGCACATCCACCGTCCAGTTTGATGCGTCATTGGCATAGAGGGACGGGTCCTTGCGCAGCAACGCCGCGCCCGTGCCGTCCGCCTCGAGCGGCCATGGTGCGGTCGGCAGGTAGCTGACCTTTTCCACCAGGATGTACGGCACATACCCGGCGTCGGGATGCGGCGGTGCTTGCGGCGGGTCCGGGCGGTAGAGCTCAATCGTGTCGCCCGAGTTGCCCAGGGAGTTGGTGTAGGGACCGAAGATCTGGACCGCCGCCGGAATGCCGTACTTCGTGCGAAATGCCGCCGGGTCGGTGGGCACCACCAGCAGCCGGGCTCCGGCGGCCAGATAATTGTTGGTCGGAAAGACAAAGTCGATGGCATTGGCGATCTTCCAGGTATTGGTCGGGGCGAACGGGTCAAACAGCGGCGTGTTGGTGGTGGCAATGTTCAGCAGCTCGACGAACTCGTCCCCGTTCGTCAGCGGGTGGTACATGATCCGGCTGAACACCAGCGGGCCAACCTTGGGCAGCGCGTTCGAGGCGCCCGTGCCCGTGCGAAAGGTGGTGAGAAACTCGGGCGGATAGGTGGCGTCCACCGACGTGCCCAAGGTGAGATGATCCATCAGCACCACCGGCCCGGTGAAGTCGGGATAGCGACCGAAGCTGACCCCGTGCGGGGCGGAGCCGAAGCTCACTGCATCGACCCAGTACTGAAGGTTGGTGCCTCCCGTAGTGGAAATGATGACGGCTTCGTCACCGTGGGCCGAGTTGAAGGTGAATTCCGGATCATTGCCCAGGCCGTTCGTATTGAAACCGGCCGGCGAGGCCGTGTCCCGCTGCTCGTAAAACACCTTGAACGTGTGCGGCGGCACGACCGTGCCGGCCGGGACGTGAAATTTCTTGGGAACGGCCCGGTTGTTGGAGATGTACCAGTTGCTGATGTCCACACTGGTGGCGGAGAGGTTGTAAAGCTCGACGGCATCCTCGAGCGGTGGGTCGGTATGGCTCAGCACCTCGTTGATAACGATGGTGTTCAGCGGCCCGAGCCCGGCGCGACCCGGCGAGCCGTTGTATTCGGTGCTGGAACGCCAGTTCAGCGGGTCGTTGAGGTCGCCCGCCGGGTCAATGCACTCCAGCGAGCTGCCCAGCCCGTTGGCGCGAGAGGGCCACGCACCGCTGCTGTCATAAGTGAACTTCAGCAGCTGGGCGCCGCCCCCGCTCACGAGCACCAGCGTGTCACCGGTGTCGCTGAGTTTGCCGCTGTAGGAACCCGACGCGAGGTTGATGCCCGAAGAGCCGTAAAGTGCGGTGAAGGCGCTACGCGTGCGGCACACCACGATCCGTGCGCCGGCCGCCAGGGTCACGCCGGCCTTGAAGGTGTAGCTTACACCGTTGGTAAAGCTGGCCCCGCTCAGGTCAAAGGTCGTCGCCCCCAAGTTCACCAGCTCGATGAATTCGTAATCTGAGCCGGCCAAGGGGTTGTAGTTCAGCTCGGATACCGAAATGACCCGGGCCGCCTCGGTCCTCGGAACGAGCCACAGGGCGGCCAAAATCAGCAGCAGACGGAGATACTTCATGCGTATGCTGTGAACTTGTCTGCGAATTGCGCGCTGGAAAGGGCAAAGTTACCCCAAATCAGGGTTCCCTGGCCCGACCTGCCGCCGAAAAACGCGGCGGATGGGGCTGCCCTGAGGGTCAAACGACCGATCGGTCAGCCGGCCCCGCCAGCTGTCCGGGAGGAACCGGTGTGGCCGGCAGACGAACGGTCACGGTGGTCAGCACCCCGGGCTGCGAGCCGAACCGGATCTCCCCGCCGTGGGCGCGGACGATCCACTGGGCGATGCTCAGTCCCAGACCACAGCCTTCGGTTTCGTGGTTGTGGCTCGCGTCCCCGCGAAAGAACCGTTCAAACACGCGCGGCTGCAGTTCCGGCGCCAGTCCGGGTCCGGTGTTGCTCAGAATCAGCTCCGCCGCGCCCTGGTTCAGGCGCAGGGCAAAGGTCACTTCGCCCCCGGGTGCGCAATACTTCACGGCGTTGTCGGCCAGAGTCAGCAGCAACTGACGCAGACGATGACGATCCCCATTGACCATCGCCGGTTCGAGCGTCGTCAAGGCGACCCGCAGCTGGCGCGGTCGTCCCAACGTCTGGGCATCCTCAAAGCTGTCGCGGACCAGTTCGTCAAATCGCACGGGCTCGGACTTCAGCAGGATCTGACCGGCGTCGGCCTTGGTCAGCAACGTCAGCCCGTCCACGATCTGGGTCAGGCGCTGGATCTCATCGAGCTGGCTGAACAGCCGCTCGCGCTGGGAATCCGTGAGCTGCTCCTCGCGCAACGCCGTTTCAAATTCACCGCGCAGGATGGTCAGCGGCGTCTTCAGCTCATGGGAGGCGTGCAGCGTAAATTCGCGGATGTGCTGAAAGGAATGGTCCAGCCGGGCGGTCATGCCGTTGAACACTTCCGTAAGGCGGTCCAGTTCGTCACCACCACCGCCGTGCGGAAGACGTTCGCCCAGATTGGATTCCGTGAGCCGGCCGGCCGCCTGCGTCAGCCGCGCGATGGGGGCGAGCGCCTGCCGCGTCAGCCACCAGCCACCACCCAGGGACAGCAGCAGTGCCGGCAGACCGACCGTCACGAGAATGCGCGCCTCATCGCCCATTTCCTCCCGCGCCTGCTGGTCCAGGGGGATGGTTTCCTTCTCGGACAGCCGCTCCACCACCAGCTCATGGTAGGAAAGGCCGGCGATGAGCAGCAGGGAAAGGAAGAGCGCCGCCGCGTACCAGAATGTGAGCCGCGTGCGGATGCTCACGACCGGATCTCCATCACGTAGCCCATGCCCCGAACAGTGTGGATCAGCTTGGGCTCGAAGTTCGTGTCCACCTTCTCCCGCAGCCGGCGCACATAGACATCCACCAGGTTGGTGCCGGGGTCGAAGTCATAGTCCCAGACCTTTTCGAGGATGGTCATCCGGCCGCACAGGCGTCCCGGCGAACGCATGAGGAATTCCAGGAGCCGGTATTCGCGGACCGCCAGCTCGATCGTCTGCCCGCCGCGCTGGGCCTTCCGGGTGATGGTGTCGAGCGTGAGGTCGGCGAGCTTGAGCACCACGTGCGAAGGCCCGTGCGCGCGCCGTCCCAGGGCGCGGACGCGTGCGATCAACTCGTCCAGCGCGAACGGCTTGGCGAGGTAATCGTCGGCCCCGGCGTTCAAACCCTCGACCCGTTCGCTGACCTGTCCGCGGGCGGACAGCAGCAGCACGGGAGTCGTGTTCCGGCTCTCGCGCAGCGTGCGCAGGACGCTCAGGCCATCGCGGCCCGGCAGCATGATGTCGAGCACGAGGGCGTCGAAAGGCGTCGCCGCCGCCAGCGCCAGGGCATCCTCGCCATTGTGGACCACGTCCACCGCAAAGCCTTCCGACAGCAGCGCCTTCCGGACGAAGGAAGCCGTCTTCCGTTCGTCTTCGACGATGAGCACGCGCATTGGGTCCATGGCGGTAAACTAAATCGGGGTGGTTGCCGAATCCTTTTCCGAGAGACCGAACCGGCCAAAGCGCAGCGCCAGCGGCGGCAGCACCAGCAGGTTCAGCACGGTCGAGCTGACCAACCCGCCAAGGATGACCAGCGCCATCGGGCCCTCGATCTCCCGGCCGGCCTCGTTGCCGCCGAGCGCGAGCGGGAGCAGGCCGAGCGCGGTGACGAGGGCGGTCATCAGGATCGGCCCCAGCCGTTCGCCCGCGCCGCGCAACGCGGTCTCCAGATTCCAGGCCTGACCCTCCCGTGCCACGAGATGCTCGTAATGCGCGATGAGCATGATCGAGTTGCGCGTGGTGATGCCAAAGAGCGTTACGAAGCCGACCAGCGCGCCCAGCGAAAGCAGCCGCTCGTGGAAGAAGACGGCCACCACGCCGCCGACGAGCGCAAAGGGCAGGTTCGCCAGCACGAGCAGCAGGTTCCGCCAGTGCGCGAGCACGACCGACAGCAGCAGCACGATGCCGACGCCGGCAAACGCCGTGTGCAGCAGCAGTTCGTTCCGGGCGGCCCGGGCCTGTTCCGCGGCGCCGGTGAACACCGCATAGACCCCGGCGGGAAAACGGATATCCGCCGCGACCCGCTGCTTCGCCTCGGCCACAAAGGACGACACGTCCCGCCCCTCGACGTTGCACGTCAAGGTCTGACGGCGACGCGCGCCGTCATGGGAGATGCCGGCCCGGCCCTCGGTCAGGTCCACATCGGCCAGCTCGCGCAATGGCAGACGCGTGCCGCTGGCATTCTGCACCAGCAGCGCGCCGGCGGTTTCCGGCTCGGTCCGCTGGGCGGGTTCAAGGATGACCACGACATCATGCACCTGCTGCGCCTCGTAAATTTGCGCGACGACCGTGCCCTGCCACGCCGTCTCCAGGGCATCCATCACCTCGACCGGCGTGAAGCCGAACTGCCGCAGCCGGTCGGGCCGCAAGCGCACCGTGAGCCGGGGCATCCCCGGCGGCGACTTCAGCAACACGTCCGCGTGCCCGGGCAGCGAGTTCAGCAGTTGCGCGACCTCGCGGGCCTTCCCATCCAGCAGGTCCAGGTCGTCGCCATACACGCTGACCACCACCGCGGCCGTCTCGCCGGAAATGGTCTCGCCGATCCGGTCTCCCAGGAAGGTGAGCACTTCGGAGGTGATGCCTGGGAACTTGGCCAGCGTGTCGCGAATCGCCTGCTGCACGCCTTCCTCCTCCTCACCCGGGAGCGGTTTTAGTTCCACGTGGAACTCGCTCCGGTGCGGTCCCCAGGGATCTTCACCGGCTTCGGCGCGGCCGATCTGCTCCTCGACGGTGGCGATGTGCGGATTGGCCAGCAGTTCGGCACAGATGCGTTCCCCCAGCCGGCGCATCTCGGGCAGCGAGGTGCCGGGCGCGGTCGAAATCTGGAGCACGAAATGCCCCTCGCGAAACTCCGGCAGGAATTCGCCGCCGAGGTGAGGCACCAGCGCCGCCGCCCCGGCCAGGAGCAGCAACACCAACGCCAGCAGCACCCACACATGGGGCAGCAGTACCCGGAGCACACGCCGGTAGATCGCCTGCAACAGGCGCAGCAGCCAGGGTTCATGCGTGCCCTTCGCCCCCCGGGCAAAAAGCCACGCGGCCAGCGCAGGCGTCACCGTCAGCGCAACCAGCAGCGAAGCCAGAATGGCCAGGATGTAGGCAAAGCCGAGCGGCGCGAAGAATTTGCCCTGCAAGCCGCCCAGCCCGATGACCGGCAGGAACACCAGCACCACCACGAAGGTCGCATAGACGACCGCGCTACGGACTTCAAGCGAGGCCTCGAGGATGACCGTCCGTACCGCTCGTGGTACGGGCAACTCGGCATTTTCGCGCAGGCGGCGGAAGATGTTTTCCACGTCGATGATCGCATCGTCCACCACCTCGCCCAGCGCGATGGCAAGGCCGCCGAGAGTCAGTGTGTTGAGGGTCACGCCGAGCCGGTCGAGCGTTACGAGCGCTGCGAGCAAGGAGAGCGGAATGGCCGTCAGCGAGATGAACGCGGTGCGCACGTTGAAGAGGAACAGGAACAGCACGACCACCACGAGGATCGCCCCCAGCCGAAGCGAGGAGGCCATGTTGGTCAGGCCGTGCTCGATGAAGTTGGCCGGCCGGTGCAGCCGGTCGAACAGCTCCACGCCTTCGGTGGTGAGGACGGGCCGCAGCTCCGCCAGGGCGGCTTCGACACCACGGGTCACTTCCAGCGTGTTGGCCCCGTACTGGCTCGACATCGTGAGCAGCACACCGGGCCGCCCCTGCACCAGCGCATCACCAAACTTCGGCTCCGCCGCCTCGACGACGAAGGCCACATCTTTCAGCCGCACGCTTACGCCGTTCGTGTGCGCGACCACCGCCTCCCCCAGCAGGGCGGGATCGGGCGACTGCCCTTCCGTCTGCAGCAGGATGCGCTGGTTCTGGGTCTCGATGAAGCCGGCCCCGCGCACGCCGGTCGCCACGCGCGCCGCCGCCGTCACATCGGCCAGGGTGAGGTTGAAGGCCACCAGCCGATCGGGGCGCACCTGAATTTGGAGCTGCCGCACCTCGCCGCCGAACACGCTGACCTTGGCCACACCCGGCACCGCCAGCAGACGCGGCCGGAGCGTCCAGTCGGCCAGCGTGCGCAGCTCCATCGGCGTGCGGTTGGTGGACAGGAGGCCGATCTTCAGCAGGTCCATCGTCGCCGAGGTGAGCGGGGTCATCTTCGGCGTCTTCACGCCGACCGGCAGGCGCGCCGCAGTTTCCCCGAGCCGTTCGCCCAGCATCTGGCGCGCGACGAGCACGTCGGTGCCCTCCTTGAAAACGACCGTGACAATGGAAAGGCCCTGGATGGATTCGGAGCGGATGGATTCCAGCCCGCCCGCCCCGTTAAGCGCATTCTCCACCGGCCGGGTGACCAGGGCCTCGACCTGTTCGGGCGAAAGGCCGGGCGACTCGGTCTGCACCACGACCTGCGGCGGCACAAAGTCCGGAAACACGTCCAAGTGCGCCCGCCGGGCCACCTGGACACCATAGGCCAGCAACAGGCAGGCGAGCGCGATCACCACGCCCCGGAACCGGACCGAGAAGGAGACGAGCGTGTTGAGCATCAGTCAGCGGTGAGTTGGGCCTTCAGTTCCTCCGAGAGCAGGATGGCTGCGCCGGTAGTCACCACGGAGGCGCCCGCCGGCAAGGTGGCGGTCGTGAACCAGCCCGCGTCTGCGAGGCGGTCCAACGACACCGACACCCGCTGGTAATGCCCCTCAGCCCCGGCGAGATATACCCACGCCTGGCCCAGATACCGTATGATCGCCTCGCGTGGCAGCAGATTTCCCGTTTTCGCGGGGCCCGCTGCCGCAAGGAACACCGTCACTGCCGCGCCCGGACGAAGCACAGTGTCCGGCCCCGGTGCCTGAAAGAGAAACGCCGTCCCCTGCGTCCGCGCATCCACGGTGGGGGCTTCGCAGAACCACGTCGCCGTGCGGTCGTGATCCGCCCCGACCGTCGTGACCCGCGCCTGCGCCGGATGGGTGGCGAGGTTTTCCCCGGCCGGCAGCTCGGCCCGGATCAGGATCGACTCACGCCGGACCAGCCGGGCGATCAGGGCATGCCGGTTGGTCGAATCCAGTTCGAGGAACGGCTCACCCCATTCCGTGGCCAGCCGGCGCAGGGCGGTCTCGTGCCGGGTTTCGGCGGTCTGCACCTGGAGGATTGCGGTTTCCAGCGCGGGGCGGGCGACAATCTGGTTCTGCGCGAAGAGCGCCTGCTCGCGTTCCTCTTGGATCCGGGCGATGGCCAAGGCGGCGGCGGCCCCTCGAAGCTCCGTGTCCAGCAACGCCAACGGCGAAGGGTCGAGGACCGTGCCATAGGCCACGGTTTCCGCGAGAAGGTTGGTGGCCACCAGCGGTTGGGTCGCAAGGCCGATGCGGGCGCGCGCCTCGGCGTCCAGGGTAAGTCCATCGCGATGGGCGGCTTCCGCCGGCTTTTCGGCCGGTTTCCCAGTTTCCTCCGCCGCCGCAGCCGAAAAGGCAGCCGCCAGCGCGCAGGCCAGAGCAAGGAATCGGATCAGAAAAGGCTTCATCCCAAGCCGAACCCTGAAACAGGCGGGCTAGAACGCCCCCACCGGGAAGATGACAAAACTGTCATCTTTGCTCTCAGCCGTTCAATACACGATCACGAATTGGCCGTCGGGCCGGGCGAAAGCGGCGGCGAAGCTCCAAACCGGGATGCCGGGCTGCCGACCGTGTTCCGCCGTGGGCTGGCCGGCGCGGTCAAATACTTGCCAGGCCAGATCACCGCCATGCTGCCAGCCGGTGCCTTCGGTCCAGACTACCAGGGTCTCGCCCCGGGAGTTGGTCGCGAGGGAAGGATGCTTCGCACCGGGTGCGGAAGCCACTGCCACCGGGGCCGGCGCTTTGCCGCCCACCTCGGAAAAATAGATCTTTCCCTTGGTCTCCCAGGCCGCCAACACGCCATTCGGAGCCTCCAGGAAGGCCGCGCTGCTCATGGGGCACGAACCGGTCTCCCAGTCCTGCAGCGGCGTCACGGAGAACGTCGCTCCGTGATCGCGGGAAACGGCCAGGGTGGCCGTGCGATGCACATTGGCGCTGGCCGCTCGGTAGAGGGCGAAAACATTGCCCGAAGTGTCCGTAAATGACTTCATCCCACAACAGCCGCAGGCGCCGGTACCATCGGTGACCGGAGTCTCCGGCGCAAAGGTCTTCCCGTCGTCGGTGGAAAGCGCCCGATAGACCCGACGCTTCTCCTCGCTCGTCACCTGATCCGGCGTCCCGCCGTGCCAGAGCACGAAAACATTGCCCAGCGCGTCCGCCGACACCGTACCGCCGCCATCAAGATCGGTGGTTCGGGTGACCAGGTTGCGCTGCGGTTCAAAGGCCAAGCCAGTGCCATCCAGGCGGGAATATAGCAACGGAGCGCTGTTCTTGGGGCGCGGAGCCGCTTCTCCGGAACCGTTCCAGACGACGTGAACCCGGCCTGCCCGGCCGACGGCCAGTTGCGCGCCCCGGATCGTCCCGATGGCCAGGGCGCTGCCCGGCTGGCTGTTCACCCGGACCGGCCCGTGAGTGTCCGCCCGGCCTTCAGGCAGGCGTTGGTAGAAGACATTTGCCGCCTTGGGATCGCCGCCCAGCCACAGCTGATGCACAGCATGGTCGCCTGTGACGACGATCTGGGGCTGCATGCCTCCCTCGGGCAGGCGCTGAAACTCGACCGCCGCGCTTCCGGTGGCCGTCAGGGCGACAAAAAGAGCCGCAGTTGAAGGATTAAGGCCTAAAAATGGCACAATGGGCCGGTTTACTGCTGATTGGGACGGGGCTGGCGGGTCAAACCCACTTCCCCTGCAATTTCGTCGAACTCCTCCCGGCTGACCTCGTGCAGCTCCTTGCCCCGCTTGGCCAGGCGCTCGTTGATCTTCATGGCCTTCTCGGTCATGTCGTCGTGCGTCTCCTCGGTGCCACCCAGCAACGCGAAGTTCTTGCCGGTGGTGACCCGCTTGTGACCATCCGAGTCAAAAGCCAGCCCAACCATCAGCGCCTTGGGGTGCTTGTCTGGTGCCTTAGCCATGCGAAAAAGGTGATCGCATATCGGACGAATGTCCAATTTCCTGAGCGCCAAAAGTGAATGCATGGACATTCACCTTGCGACAGCGTCAACGTTTTTGTTAGAAAACCCGGCGTCATGGCAGCCATCGGCCGATTCCAAAAAGGCGACGAGACCTTCTACGCAAAGGTCGTTGACGGAGAGCTTTTCAAGCTCATCGGCGACGTGTTCGGTTCTCCCTCCTTCGAGAAAAAGGCCACCGCGCTCAAGGGCGTGAAGACCCTGATCCCGGTCCAGCCCTCCAAGGTCATCGCCGTCGGCCTCAACTACGCCGACCACGCCCGCGAGTCGGGTAAGCCCCTCCCTAAGGAGCCGCTCATCTGGCTGAAGGCGACCACGTCGCTCATTGCCGACGGTGCCAAGATCGAGATCCCCTTTGCCAACCACCGCACCGATTTCGAGGCCGAGCTGGCCATCGTGATCGGCCGCCGGATGCGCAACGTCACGCCGGCCGCCGCGGCCCGCTACATTTTCGGCTACACCGCCGCCCAGGACATCACCGACCGCACGATCCAGAACTCCGAGAGCCAGTTTGCGCGCTGCAAGTCGTTCGACACCTTCACCCCGCTCGGGCCCTACATCGAGACGAAGATCGACCCGCATGATCTGAGCATCCAGCTCTTCCAGAACGGCCAGCTGCGGCAGAACGGCAATACCAGCCAGCTCATCTTCAACTGCTTCCACATCGTCAGCTTCGTCTCCACGAACATGACGATGCTGCCCGGCGACGTGATCCTGACCGGCACCCCCAGCGGCGTCGGCCCGATCGAGTCCGGCGACCGGCTGGAGGTCCGCATCCAGGGCTTGGCCCCGCTGGTGAACACAGTGAAGTAACCCCTCTCTACCATTTCAGGCGCGGGGTGCCGCTCAAAGCGACCTCCGCGCCTCTTTGTTTCTCTCTACCTCATCTCTCCACATGCGCTGGTCCAAGACATTCATCCCGACGTTGAAGGAAGTTCCTGCCGACGCCGAAATCCTTTCCCACCAACTCCTGCTCCGGGCCGGCCTCGTCCGCAAGCTCACCGGCGGGCTCTACACTTTTCTGCCCATGGGCCTACGCGCCCTGACCAAGGTCGCCAACCTCATCCGCGAGGAGATGGACCGCGCCGGGGCCATCGAGACCTCCATGCCGCTGCTCCAGCCCGTGGACATCTGGCAGGCCTCGGGGCGCTACGAGGCCATGCGGGATGCGCTCTATAAGGTGAAGGACCGCGCCCAAAAGGAATGGGCCCTCTGCCCGACCGCCGAGGAGGTCGTCACCACGCTCGTCGCCAATGAGCTGAGCTCCTACAAGCAGTTCCCGAAGAATTTCTACCAGGTCGGCACCAAGTTCCGCGACGAGATCCGGCCGCGCTTCGGCCTGATGCGGGCGAAGGAATTCCTCATGAAGGACGCCTACTCGTTCGACACGACGGACGAGGGTGCGATGGCGAGTTACAAGAAGATGTACGACGCCTACTCGCGCATTTTCGCCCGCTGCGGCCTGCGCGCCTTCGCGGTCGAGGCCGACACCGGCATCATCGGCGGCAACTACTCGCACGAGTTCATGATCCCGGCGGAGACCGGCGAAAACGACGTGGTCTATTGCGAGGCCTGCAACTACGCCGCGAACATCGAGAAGGCCACCAGCGGCCTGCCCCAGACCGCCGCCCGTGAGCTGGGCGCGGCGCCCGAGAAGTTCGCCACGCCCGGCGTGGTCACCATCGAGGCGTTGAGCAAGGAGCCGTACAAGGTCCCGGCCAACCGGCAGGTCAAGACGCTTGTGTACGTCGCCGACAGCCAGCCGGTGATCGTGCTGATCCGCGGTGACGACCAGTTGAACGAGGCGAAGTTCATGGCCAAGACCGGCGCGATTGAGTCCCGCCCGGCGACTCCGGAGGAGATTGTGGCGTTGCTCGGTGCGAAGCCCGGCTCGCTCGGTGCCGTGGTGAATGTCCCGGCCACCGTGAAAGTGCTCGCCGACGAACGGCTGCGCGGCGCCAACGACATGACCACGGGCGCGAACGAGGACGGCTTCCACTTCCGTAGCGTGTCGCTGGAACGCGACATCAAGGTGACCTCCTGGTTCGACCTCCGCACCGTGAAGGTCGGCGAACCCTGCGCCAAGTGCGGCAAGCCGCTGAAGATCCGCCGTGCCATCGAGGTCGGCCACGTCTTCAAGCTCGGCACCAAGTACAGCGTGCCGCTCAACGCGACGTTCCTCGACGAGGCCGGCCAGCGCTCTCCGCTGGTTATGGGTTGCTACGGCATCGGCGTCACCCGGACGCTCCAGGCGGTCATCGAGCAGTGCTTCGACAAGGACGGCATCGTCTGGCCCGTGAGCGTGGCGCCCTACCAAGTCTGCATTACTCCGCTCACCGTCGCGCCCGAGAGCGAGGCAATGAAGCTCGCCGAGAAACTCTACGCCGAGCTGACTGCCGCCGGCCTCGAGGTGATCCTCGACGACCGCGACGAGCGCCCCGGCGTGAAGTTCAAGGACAGCGAACTCGTGGGCTTCCCCATCCGCGTCGGCCTCGGCGAGAAATCCCTCGCCAAGGGCGAGGTCGAGATCAAGCCCCGCAGCAGTGCCATCCAGCCCGTGAAGATCGAGGACGCCGCCGCGACCGTGATTGCTTGGGTGAAGGGTGAGTTGGCGAAACTGGCGTAATCGCTTCTGCAGAGCTGCAGAATCCTGACGGGATTCCATCGTTCAGCCCTGGGTCGGCGCGCAGCGACTACCCAGGGTCAACGTGCGGACACGACATCAACCGCAACGCGGTTGGATCGCGTTTCGTCGCCATTTGATTCTACCCCTACAGGGTAGATTGTGTTGCCTGCCGCTACCCGACGTAGCCTGACTTCGTCACGCAACGCCGGGCTGAATGATACAATCCCGTTGGGATTGTCACGCTGCCTAATCACTCACCTCGAACGGCCACACCGAACTGAACGAATACACCGTGAACGAACGGAGCGTGACCGGTCCGCCCTCCGCCTTCACTGACTGCCCATTTCCTTGGGCAGAACCGACCGGGTGGACGAGACCTCGCCCTCGTTGACAAAGGTCTCGATGAAGGCGCGATCCACTAGGATTTCCACGGTGCTCCCCCTTCCCTTCGCCACCGCATTTCCCTGCCGGTTGAGCCATCGACCTGTCCCTCCAAAATCACTTCGACGATCCGCCGGCCAAAGCCAGCAGCAGATCGAATTTGGCGACCGACCCCACGAGCCGGCGTGAGGACGCGTCATCCACCACCGGCAGGTGCTCCCCCTCGAATCCGGCGAAGGCAGGGAACGTGGCGTGCAACGACATGTCCGGTGTCAACAGCGGCGTGGCGTGGGCGAGTTCCTCCGCCGATACCAGGCGGCCCAGCGGTATCTCGGTCAGGTATTCCTTGATGTCGTGGAGATTCACGAGCCCCACCAAGGCGCCCGAGGAAGAAACCACGGCCAGATGCAGTCGGCGCGTATGGAGAAAGCGTTCGGCAACCTCGGCCAGAGTGGCGCTGGCGGAAATCGCCGGCGGGGGTTCTTTGACCACGTTGCGGATGCAAAGCTCCTCCGGCCGGAGCGTGGGTTTCCCGGCCTCCTTCCGGCGCAGCGACTCGGCATATACCGACTCCACGTGCAGTCCGCTCGCGGTGGCGTGGGCGCAGACCGCCCCGAGCATCGCCGGTACCACGAGGTCGTAGTCGAGGGTCAGTTCAAACACGAGCACGACGGACACCAGCGGCGCCCGTGTCATGGCGGTAAGCAGCGCGGCCATACCGACCAGCGCATAGGCCGCCGGGTTCGCCGTGCCGGTCGGCAACCACCCGTGCAATGCCTGTCCCATGAGACCACCCAGGGCCGCGCCCAGAAACAGCGTGGGCGTCAGGACACCACCCACCGCACCCGACCCCGTCGTCACCCCCGTGGCGGCCAGTTTCGCCACCAGCACGCCCAGCAGCGCCAGTCCGAACCAATTGCCCTCCAGTATCGCGCCGATGACGCTCTGCCCGTTGCCCCACACCTCGGGCCATTGCAGGGAGATCAGCCCCACCACCAGTCCGCCCAAGGCCATGCGCCCCGGCAGCATTACCGGCAGCCGGGCGAACCAGCCTTCACACCGGGTGAACCAGTTCACACTGAGCCGCGCCACCAGACCCGCCAGAATTCCGAGGACGGCCATCGGCGCCGCTTCCCACCAGGAAACCAGTCCTAACGCCTGCGTCGGATATAGCGGGGCCGCCTCGCCCAGCTGCCGGGCGGTAAGTGTCGCCGCCACCGCCGCCACGATCAGCGGCCCGAAGCTCTCCATGGCCAGCGAGCCGAGCACCACTTCCGCCACGAACAGCGAGCCCGCAATGGGCGCGTGATAGGCCGCCGCCACGCCACCTGCGGTGCCCGCCGCCACCAGCAGGCGCAGACGCGGCGCGTGCAAACCGGCCCAGACCCCCATGCGGGAAGCGCCCAGCGCCGCCAATTGCACCAGCGCGCCTTCGCGCCCGATGGATCCGCCCGACCCCACCGACAGGAGCGCCGCCACCGCCTTGCACAGGCTGAGGCGCAGCGGCAACCGGCCATCGCCGAGGGAGATTGCTTCCAGATAGTCGGCCGTTCGCTTTCCCGTCGCGAAATGGCGGGAAAGCAGCAGGCACAGCCCGGCCAGCAGCCCGCCCAGGACCGGCGTAAGCACCCGCTGCCAGAGTGGCATTTCCCGGGCGACCGCCACAATGTCGCCTGCCCGCTGCGTGAAGATCCATTGCACACCACGCAAGGCGTTGAGGAATCCCGCCGCCACCAATCCCGCCAGCACCCCCGCCCCGGCCGACCACAGCAGCATCGTGTGCTGGTCGCTCAACCCCAGCCAATGGGCAAAGCGCAGCCGCCGTCGCAAAATCTTTTGCGCGTGCCGCCAGAACTCCGCCCGGGTGGCCGCTTTCATCGCCTCCGCAAATTGCCGCTTTCCGAGGCGAAAAGAAAGTCCTGTCGCCGATTGCCCACGGTAGAGTTACCCCGGGTCGGCCGCACAAGGGTGGTGACGCCACCTTGAGGCGACGGGGTACGAAGCGTGACCCTCTGCCAATGCATGGAACGCGATTGCGACGAGGCAGCCCGGCTTCTGCGGGATTGATGGTGCGACCCGTTCGTTATATTTGACAGAATATATCGACCTGTTTTGAGTCACCGGGTCATGCCACTTCTGCCCGGCCCGACGGTACGGACGTCCCACGCATCCGGTGCGTTCACACTCGTCGAACTGCTCGTCGTCATCGCGATCATCGCCCTCCTGGCGGCGCTGCTGCTTCCTGCGCTGGCACAGGCCAATGCCAAGGCGAAGCAGACAGCCTGCCTGAACAATCTGAAGCAGATCGGCCTCGCCTACATCCTCTATCGGGGTGAGTACAACGACATAAACGTCCCTTACCGTTCGTGCCCGGACACTCCGGCCGACCCCTACGGACTCAGCGCCGGTGTCCCAAGCGGCACCGGGCCGAACAACCCGCCACCCACCGGCCCGAAGGAAATCTGGTGGGCACCTTACGATCCCACCCAGGTACCCGATGGAATGCCTGGTGCCGGTTACAAGAATGGATTGCTCTGGGGTTATTTCCAGGCGACGAACATCTTCAAGTGCCCGGTGGAAAAGCAGTGGCAATGCGGTTATGGGATGAACTATAGCGACGGGAGTCCGATGGCCAAACCCGACTCGTTTGTCACCCAGACTTCCGAGCGCATTATCGTTTTCGACCACCGGCGCAGCCCCGGTTGTTCGGACTCCAAGGTGCTTTCGCCGCCTCGACCGCCCTGGGTTCCGTTCACCGCGACCAGTCATTATCCACCACGCCATGGTGGACGGCTGAATGCGCTATTCTACGATGGTCATGCCACCGCGACCCGGCCAACCGACTTGCGCGTCCGAAACTTCCGTGAACCGGGCTCAGAGCCGCCGGTGAGCGAATATCCGGGTGAGTAGAGGAAGAGCGAGCGGTATGCCGGTCGTAAAGTGGTCGCGTCCACTGTCCCTTCGGGATGAGGCCACTAATCACTCACCCCGCCCGCCCACGCCGAATTGAGCGGATACACGGTGAGCGCCCGGATCATCACTGGGCCGCCTTCGGCCTTCACCGACAGACCATTGTCCTTGGGTATCACCGTCCGGGTGGACGAGATTTCGCCGTCGTTGACGAAGGCCTCGATAGAGGCGCGGTCCACCAGGATTTCTACCGTGCGCACTCGATCATTCACCGACACCGGCGCGTTGCCCGATTCAACCGTCTTGGCCGTGACGATCACAGGGATGCCCCGCAGATTGAAGGTCAGCTTAGCGCCCTCGGGGATCTCGACCTCGGCTTTGAGGTGGAACAGCCGGCCCGCCGGTTCCAGCGGCAGCGTCGTGTTCGCCTTCAGCGTGCGGTTGGTCCAGGAGTCTGTACCGCGATGCAGGGTCGCGATCTCGGCGATGGGCTGGCGGAAGATCCGCAGGCCGTTCGGCGTGGTGCGCAGCTTCAGCTCGCAGGGGAAGCTGATCTGCTGATTGAAGGGCATGTCGGGAAAGGCCGGCCCGCGCATCCAGGCGGTCTGGATGCGGCGGCCATCACCCGTCTCGGTGTTGTGCCACGACTGCGTCGCGTAGAAATTCGGCCCGACATCGCAGGGAAACCGCTTGGTCTCCTCCTTGAACTCGCGCCCGTCGAAGGTGCCGATGGAGTACTTGCCATTCCCTTGGATAAGCACCCACTTCTTCTGCGCGGCATTGCCGTCCACCGGCAGCTCGAAGAAGTCGGGGCATTCGAAGCTGTCGGGGATGGGATGATGCTCGTCCGTCCAGTTCAGGAGATTCGGGGATGTAAGGATGTGATACTGGCCGTCGCCGTAGAGCATCATCACCCAGTGATTGCCCGGGGCGTACCAGAAGACCTTGGGGTCACGCTCCGGGTGGACAAGGATCGGGTTCTTCGCGTAGGCGGTCCAGGTGCGTCCGTGGTCGAGGCTGTAGGAAAGGCACTGGCTGCGGTTGTCGAAGCGCGGCCAGAAGGCGACCAGCGGCGGCGTCTTCGGGTCGGGCGACAGGCCGGAGGTGTTGTGGTAATCCACCACGCACGTGCCCGATTGCACCCCACTGTCAGGCGACTCTTCCCAGAAGGCCGGCTCCAGCTCCGTCCAATGGACGAGGTCACGGCTCACCGCATGCAGCCAGCACTTGGCCCAGCGCTGCGCGAACAGGTGGTACTCGCCGTCGTAGTAGATCAGGCCGTTCAGGTCGTTGACCCAGCCTTCCTGCCGCTCCTTGGGATTCAGCCGGTTCATCGTCCACTGGCGCGCCGTGAAGTGGAACTGCGGCCGCAACGATTCCTGGTACAGCGGCCCCGTCACCACCGGCAACCGCTCCGGCCGGTCGGTCTGGATGATCCGGTCCACATTGATGTGGCCCCAATCGCCGCTCGCCTCGTCCACGAGCTGCACCTGGGCGCGCTGCCCGTGAAATTCGCTGACATCCCAACTGGCCGGGGCGAGCCGGTCGCTCCGCCAGCCGGTCGCGCTGCGCACCACCTTGCCTTTGATCAGCAGGTTCACGCACGTGTGTCGCTCGTAATCGCCGCCGCCGACACGGAACGCGATGTAGTGTCGGGTAAGCTTGAACTCTGGCGAGGTGAGCGTCCCCTGTGGTCCATCGCCTTCGATCTCACTGCTCGCGACCTGATGGTCGGCGGCATTCTCAATCTCCAGCGCGGCAAACTGGCTATCGGCGGCGGGCCCACGTTGGAAGGCGGTACCGGTCGCGTGCCAGTCGCCGTAATCGGCGCGCCCGAATTTGCCGACCGGCAGGTCAGCGGTCTCGGCGTGGAGCGAAGGGGCGAGGGTCAGGGCGGCCAGCAGCAGGCCGTAACGGATGAAAGTGTTCACGCGGAAGGTCTGCGAGCGATAGCCGTAGGAAGCGATTCCGGCAATGCCCGGATGCTCGGTGGCTAAAAAAAGAGCCGTCAATTCGTCAAGCTGCGGAGATGCAGCTCGGGAATTAACGGCGCGCACGGGCAGGACGCACGCAGGCAGAGCGTGCGAGCTTGGAAAGGTCCCGGGCAGCGCCGGGATACGCCTCAGCGTTTGGTGCTGGGGGGCGCCTTGGGCTTCTCCTTCTTCGGCTTTTTGACTTCTTTTTTCTGACTGTTGTTACCTTTGGCCATAATGAACTCCTGACTTTTGGGGGCAGATCGAACACCAACGGATGACTTGAAACCCTCCGCAGGCGTGTGAGGGCAACTGCACCGTCACGGCGAAAAACTGCCATGTTTCCTCCATCCGGTCCAGCACCCGAAATCGGATGCCACCGGAAAGTTGGAAGGTTACCAAAAAGCAACCGCCCGGTTCGGTGAGAAACCGGGAGGTCGATGGGTGAAAATTGGGACGCTGAAGGGCTTACTTCGCGCCCTGATCAATCCACGCGCGCACCAGACCGACTTCCTCGGGCGTCAGCGGCTTGGGCATTTTGAAGCCTCCCGGACCACCTGGCCCGCCGGGGCCTCCGGGTCCGCCGCCGAAACCGCCGGGCCCGCCAGGTCCGCCCGCACCACCAGGAGGAGGTCCGCCGGGACCGCCACCACCAGGGCCTCCCGGACCGCCGGGTCCGCCGGGGCCACCCTTGCCGGGCTTGCGCTTCGGGGGCATGGCCGATTCATCATCGATGCGGGAAACCGCCACCAGCAAAGCGCTTTCCTTGCTCTTCTTGGGGACGACGATCTTGCCGTCTTCACCGCCCTTGAGCACGGCTTCGAGGCTGTCGAGGCGGATGTCGCCCTTCTGCTTCTTTTCGCCGTGGCAGCCGGTGCAGGAGGCCTCGAACAGCGGCTTGATGTCCTTTTCGTAGGTCAAGCCCTGCTGGGCGGAAGCGGGCGGGAGCTTGCTGAGGTCCAGCTTGCTGAAGTCGATGGGGTCGGCAAATGCCGCCACGGCGGAGGCCAGGGCTCCGGTGAAAACAAGGGATGAAATGAGTTTCATGGAATGGTCTTAACGACACAACCATGACCGATATCCCGGTGCCCGGTTACAGGCCAACCGGTTTAGGCCCGGCACGCTTTGATTTTGCGGTCAGGCGGGACTTGGTCGAACCTGCGGCCGGCACCCGCATGAGTGACTCTGACGAGCTTCCGCCGGTTGAACTGCCCATCACGGGCGAACTCGACCTGCACTCCTTCCGCCCCAATGAGTTGGGCGAACTGGTGCCGCACTACCTCCGCCTCTGCCAGGAGCGGGGATTGCTCGAAGTACGGGTGGTGCATGGCAAGGGCACCGGGCAGGTCCGCGCCAGCGTGCACGCGATCCTCGGACGGATGCCGCAGGTGACGTCCTTCAGCCTGGCCACGGCACCGTTTGGCGGGCACGGCGCGACGATCGTGCGGCTGCGGCCACTCAATACTTCGCCCGGTTCAATGGGTCCCAGTACTGGGAATTGACCAGCGCCTTCGCATTGCCACTGCCGGGGTCGAGGGGAGGATTGATCTGGCCGTCCTTCCGGGATTCGGTATGGCCATCGACAAAGAGCACATTGCCCGTATTCCGATGGCGGAGGTGATCAATGCCCTCGAAGCCCTGGCTGGAGCTGAGCTTTTTGTCCATGCACGCCGTGGGCCACCAGAGGCTGCTGCTCCAGAGGCCATCGGCCTTGGGCATGGATTCACCGACCATCAGTGTGTTGGCCGGGTTCACCACACCCGTAGTCTTGAACCAGGGCGCGACGTCAAACTTGATCCCGCCCAAGGAGAGTGAATCAGGCCCGTACGGCCAATGCCCGAGGAAGAAGGCGTTGTAGCCGTAGCCCACCTTGTGACAGTCAAACTTCCAATCCCAGAGCACGCCGTTGTCCAGGCGACGGCCCTTGATACTGGGACAGCGAAAGAGGTTGGTCGGAATCTGCTGGTAACCGTAGATGGCGGTTCCCCACCAGTTGGTCAGCGCCTTGTTCGCATCATCCGGGCCTCCATTATTGCGATGCGCCGGCAGGACGTCACTGGAATCCAGAACGTACATATGCATGGTGAGGCCGATCTGCCGCGTGTTGTTCAGGCAGGCCGTGCGCTCGCCCTTGGCCTTGGCCAGCGCAAGCGCCGGCAGCAGCATGCCCGCCAGGATGGCGATGATGGCAATGACCACGAGGAGTTCGATCAGCGTGAAGCCGGAATGGCGGGTCCGGAGGAAGGTCTTTTTCATGACAAGGGCACCTGCGTGGGAACTATGCCCGTTGTAAACCAGACGGTTCCGCTGGCGAGCCCAATCTTTGGCCCAGCCCGTAAATATTCGGGACAGGAACAGGGGGCTTGCACCCCCGCTCCCTTTCTCCCTCGCTCCACTGCCTGACTTACACCGCCGCCGCGATCGCGTCGGCCATCGCCGTCGTGCCGACCTTCTGGGCGGTCGCATCGGCGGGATTGAAGATGTCACCGGTGCGCAGACCGTCCGCGATGGCTTTGCCCACGGCGGCCTCGATGGCCCGGGCGGCATCCTCGCGCTGGAAGCTGTAGCGCAGCATCAGCGCGGCCGAGAGGATCTGCGCGATGGGGTTCGCGAGGTTCTTGCCCGCGATGTCGGGGGCGGTGCCGCCGGCCGGCTCGTACAGGCCGAAGGTCACGCCGCCGCTGGTCGCGCCGAGGCTGGCGCTGGGCAGCATGCCGAGGGAGCCCGCCAGGGCGGCCGCCTCGTCGCTCAGGATGTCCCCGAACATGTTCTCGCACAGCACCACGTCGAACTGCGTGGGCTTCAGCATCAGCTGCATCGCCGCGTTGTCCACGAACATGTGCTCCAGCGTCACGTCGGCGTAGTCCTTGTGGATGCGTGTGACGGTCTCGCGCCAGAGGATGCCGTTTTCCAGCACGTTCGCCTTGTCGATGCTCGTGAGCTTCTTCCGGCGCAGGCGGGCGGCCTGGAAGCCGACGTGGGCGATCCGCTCGATCTCGGGCGTCGTGTACACCATGGTGTCGATCGCGCGGTGGCCGCCGGGGATTTCCTCGGTCTTCTTCGGCTGGCCGAAATACATGCCGCCCGTGAGCTCGCGCACCACGAGCAGGTCCAGGCCGTCGCCCTGGCGTTCCGGCCGCAGCGGGCAGGAATGGGCGAGCACCTTCGGGAGCTGCACCGGGCGCAGGTTGGCGAAAAGGCTGAACTCCTTCCGCAGCCGCAACAGGGCGGCGCGCTCGGGCCGCTGCTCCTTGGGAATCGTCGGGTCGCGGTCTGGCAGGCCCACCGAGCCGAACAGGATCGCGTCGGAGGCGCGGCAAAGGGCCAGCGTCGCATCGGGCAGGGCCTGCCCGGCGGCATCGATGCCCGCCCAGCCGACCGGCGCCTCGGTGATGGCGAAGGACAGGGCGAACTTCTTCTCAACGGCGCGCAGCACCTGAAGCGCGGCGCGCATGACCTCGGGACCAATGCCGTCGCCGGCAAGCGCGGCGATCTTGAACGTTGTGGAACTCATACAGGAACGCGGAGGTTGGAAAACCCGCGCGAACGTGGGAAGCCGATTCTTTGGCAACCACCGAGCACACCTTCCGAGGCATCAGCCAGTTTGCCCGGCATGCCGGAACGCTTCCAGTTCCTGACGCAACGGAAGCCAGTAGATCCGGTCACGGTCGCGCTCGGCGCTTTCCTCGGCGTGCAAAGCCTCCTCCAAGACGGCCGCGTCGCCGCTGCTGGCATGCGCCAGCAAAGGGCGACGGGGCTGCAGCCGACGACGAATCACCGGGTATTCGCCGGCCACCACCATGAGCAGTTCCGGTGTGCGGAGTTCAAGCAGCCAGAAGCGGATTTGTGCCGCGTTCGGTTTGCTGCGGTTCTGGAAATAATGCGCCTCGACCAACCGGCGGATCATCGGCCAGTCCTTGTCCCGCTGGGTTTTCTTGGCCTGCACCAGATCCGGCAGCGAAAGCACGTCGTAACGAATGTCGCCCGGCAGTTCCACCGTGGTCCGACGTGACCAGAGCCTGGGGAAAGGCGCAACTCCCCGCATCCGGGACATGATGTCCACCCGCATCCGTAGCGCCTCGGGATGCTGGCAGCGGAAATGCACCGCATGGCCGCGACGAAGGTGCTTCAGCGCGAACGGAGGGACCGCAATGGGCTCGGCCTGCAGATCGGCCAGGGCCCGCCGCAACCGTGCCAGGTTTTCTGTGTCCGCGAGAATGGCCAGGTCGGTGTCGCGGCTAAACTCGGCTGCGCCGTAAAATACGCACGCCTGCCCCCCCATCAGCAGCGCACGGACACGATGCACGCGCATCGAAGAAAGGACTTTGCGTATCGGGTTCGGGATCAAGTGAGCCTCCGAGCGCGAGATAGGTCTGCCACAGCTTCTCGCTTTCCAGCCAGCGTTGGGCGGGTGTGAGCCGATACCATTCGGCCCACTCATCACCGACCAAGTCTTCCGGCTGAATCACAACGGGGGCATAGCAGGACCGCCGCGCGGCGTAAACCCCGGCGTAAAGCCCGGAACCATTTCCCGCTGGCTACCAGGCGGCAATTGGCAGCAATGTTTGGTCACATCCAATGAGCCCCACCCCGCCCTCCCAGACTGCCGTAAATCCTCCTCCGCTGCCGACACCCGCCAAGACGAGCGCATTGGCCGTGGTCTCCCTGGTCTTTGGCCTCCTCGGCTGCACGATCATCGGGGCGGTCGTCGGGCTGACCTGCGGCATCATTGCCAAGGTCCGCATCAGCAACAGCGGCGGCCGGCTCAAGGGCGAAGGCCTGGCACTGGCGGGGATCATTGTTTCGGCGGTGATGCTGCTGCTCACGCCGGTCCTGGCCGGAATGTTGTTGCCCGCCCTGGCGCAGGCCAAGGCCAAGGCGCTGACGATCACGAGCGTCAACAACCTGAAGAACCTGGGGCTCGCCGCCCGGATCTATTCCGTCGATCACGGCAGCACGTTTCCGGCGGCGGCGAACTGGGTCGAGACCCTGCGGCCGGACATTGGCCCCAACGCGGACAAAGTCCTGCATCGGCCAGGCGACGGACCGGAGAAGCCGTGCGGTTACGGCTATAACGTGCAGGTGGCCGGCATGCCGGAAGACAAGGTAAGCGAGCAGACGGTGCTGTTCTTTGAATTGGAGACCCCCGCCTGTGATGCCGTGGGCGGGAAGGAACTGCTGCGGCAGCCCAAGAATTCCAGAGACATTGTGGTCGTTGGCTTTAAGGACGGAAGCGTCATGCAATTGCGGGGGGACCGCCTTTCTCAGTTACGCTGGAAGCCGTGAAACGATCCCGCCTTTTCCTCTGGCTGGCGGTGCTGGTGGGCGGGGCCGTCCTGTTGGGCTGCCGTATGCAAAAACCTCCCACTCTGGGTGCCACCGGCGGACGGCTGCTCCCCTGCCCTGATTCGCCGAACTGCGTGTGCAGCCAGGACCCCGAGGCCGAGCACCAGATCGCTCCGCTGGCCTTCACCGGTCCCGGCTCGGCCGCACTCGCGAGACTGAAAGCGGTCGTGCTCGCGCAACCCCGGGTGAAAATCACCGGGGAACACGATGGCTATCTGCGCGCCGAGTTTACCTCGCGAATCTTCCGTTTCGTGGACGACGTGGAGTTCCTATTGGATGAACCAGCCAAGGTCATCCACGTGCGTTCCGCCTCGCGAGTCGGCAAGTCCGACCTCGGCGTGAACCGCAAACGGGTGGAGCACCTGCGCGAGGCTTTCGCGCAGGGGAAAGGATGAATGAGGAAGGATGAATTATGAATGAGGCACACTGCATTTTTCATCATTCATAATTCCTAATTCATCCTTCACTCCCCTTGGTCAGGCCTGCTTTTTCTTCGGCTTGCTGCCGAGGGCGCGGCCGCCGCGCATTTTCTTCTTCAGCTTGTTCTGCATCGGACGCCCGTCGCGGCCGAGGGGGCGGCCTACCGCACCGGGTTTTCCCCGGCTGGCAAATTTGCTTCGCGGGCCGGTGCCAATGGCACCTCGACGCCCGTCCGGGGTCGGAGCCGGGGCCGTCCGCACGGGACTCGGTGGACGCTTGCCATCACGGAAGGCGGGATGTTGCGAGCGGCCCTTGGCTGCCGGCTTCGGTGGGCGTGGGCCCTTGGCGGAATCCTCCGGCGTCGGGTTGTACTTGCGCTTGGGCTCGATGGTCTTGGGGCGGGCCTTGGGCACGAGCACCAGCGGGCAGCCCTCGAAGCCGAACGCCTTCCGCAGCTCGCCGGAGAGGTACTTGTCGTAGCCGACGTTGAAGACCTCGTCGCGGTTCACGAAGAGCAGGAAGGTCGGCGGGGCCTGCCGCACCTGCGTGGCGTAGTAGAACTTCAGGTGATGCCCCATCGAGCTGACCGGCTGCTTGCGGACGATGGCATCCTGCAGCGTGCGGTTGAGGATCGCGGTGGGCACCTTCTGCTTGAGCTGCGCAGCCACGTAGCGAACCGCCTCGAGCAGGCGGTCGAGCTGGAAGCCCTCGGTGGCCGAGGTGAAGATCACGGGTGCGTAGTCGAGGAAGAAGAGCTTCTCCTGCACCCATTCGCCGAACTCGGCGAGCATGGTCGGGCGCTGGTTTTCGCGATTGTCCCGGTTGCGGATTTTCGCCTCGCGCTCGGCGATGGCCTTTTCCCGGGCTTCGCGGACGTCAGCCGCCACGAGATCCCACTTGTTCACGACCACGATGCAGCCACGGCGGTTCTCGGTGATGATGGCCGCCACCTTTTTGTCCTGCTCCAGGATGCCCGACTCGGCATCGAGCACGAGGACGGCGATGTCGCAACGGGCAATGGCCTCCTTGGTGCGCTCGACGCTGAAAAGCTCGACCGTGTCGTCGATGCGGCGCGCTTTGCGGACGCCGGCGGTGTCAATCAGGATGTACTGCTGGCGCACGCCCTCGGTATCCACCTCGAACGGCACATCGACGGCGTCGCGGGTCGTGCCAGGAATGGGGCTGACGATGACGCGCTCGGAGCCGGTGATCTTGTTGATGAGCGATGACTTGCCGACGTTCGGCCGGCCGACGATGGCGATTTTTACCGGGGCATTCGACCGCTCGGCGTCGCGTATTTTGGCCTTCTCCTGGGCGGTAAGCTTCTTCACCGGCTCGCCGTAAGTCTCCTCAGGTTCTGGTACCGGTTCACCCTTGGGGATGTACCGGATCGCGTCATCCATCAGCTCGTTCAGGCCTTCGCCGTGGATGGCGGAGACAGGGAACACCTTGGAAAAGCCCAATTCCGCAAACTCGTCGAGGCCGCGCTCAGCCTTGTAGGTGTCCACCTTGTTGACGGCCACGATCACCGGCTTGCCGGAGGCGTGCAGGCGCTTGGCCACCTCGGCGTCCAGCGGGACAACGCCGTCCTGCACGTTGACGACGAGAATGATGAGGTTCGCCGAGTCGATGGCGATCTGCACCTGGTCAAACGCCGCGCTGATGATCACATCCTCGGAACGTTCGCCCCGCAGCAGGCCGATGCCACCGGTATCCACCAGCGTGAACGGCCGTCCGTGCCATTCGGCCTCGGCGGTCACGCGATCGCGCGTCACGCCGGGCATGTCATGCACGATGGCGATCCGCTTGCGGATGATGCGGTTGAAGAGCGCCGATTTGCCGACATTCGGCCGCCCGACGATGGCGATGAGTCCAGTCATGTGGGACAGGTTCGCCGGAAAAGCCTGCCAGCGGAAGGGAAAAGCCCCGCTGGTCTTTGAACGTTGAACGTCCAACGTTGGACGTTCAACGTTCAGCGCAGCCTCTTCCAGTATTGTCCCACACCGGTTGTTGCCAATGGGATGTCGGACACCTTGGCGTACGGTAAACGGAGGTTTCAGCGTGCTGCGGGTGGAACTCCGATTCACCTCACGTCCACGAATTTTCGGCAACTCGTCATTCGTAATTCGCAACTCGTAATTCCCGTCACAGATCGCCGGCCTGCTTCCACTCGTCACTGATCTTGACCATGACCACGACGACTTTGCCGTCACGCAACCCGTCGGGCGAAGGCTTGGCCTCGATGTGCAGGTGGACCTCGTCGTCGCCGATGGTTTCCTTGCCGGTGATCTTGTAGCCCTTCAGCGAATCGGCCCAGGCGATGGTGTGCTGGCGGATCTGTTCCTCCGATTTTCCCGCCATCTTTTTCAGAATGCGTTCCGACTGCTCCTTGGTGCAGCCGGCCATGAAGGCTTTGAAATCACCCTGGCTCCCCGCCCAAAGCATCGACTGGATCGAGGACTCCGGGGTCGCGTAGCCGGCAAAGGCAAACGGGGCCGGTCGTTCTGCGTGCCAGCGATGCACCGCAGGTATGAGGTGATGGGTGGTGAAGATGGCGGTGCCGACCGCCGCGACGGCGGCGGCGGTGACAACGGCGGCGATTTTGAGTTTGGTCCAGGCCATAAGTTTCAGTGTGGTTTTGAGGAGGGTTAAGGTGGAGGTGGAGACGGCGGTGCCTTTGACTGCGGCGGCGGTCGCGGTGGCGGCCAGTCCGGAAGGGGCGGCCTGCACGGAATTGGCCGAGACCGCCCCGGCCACTGCCGCCGCCGAAAAGGTGAGTCCACGGCGGGCGAAGAACTTCCGCAATTTCTCCAGCGCGCGGTTCACCCGCATTTTGGCCCCGGCCTCGCTGGTGCCGAGGGCGGCGCTCACGTCCTTGAAGTTCCGGCCTTCAAAATAGCGGAGCACGAGGGCGTTGTGGTCCTTCTCACCCAGCTCCGCCATCGCCTCGTCGAGCAGGGGTTCGATCTGCCGCCAGGCCTCGGAATCCGGTTCGTTCAAGGGGGACTGCATGTAGGCTTCCTGTTCGCGTTGCTGACGGCGGTGCTGCTGCGTCAGGGCCTTGGCCGAGGTGTAGCGCGCGGTCTGGCACAGCCAGCCGGCCACGATCGTCCGGGGACTCAGCGAGCCGGCCTTGCGGGCCAGGATGATGAACACGGTCTGGGTCACCTCGCCGGCCAGATGCGGATCGCGGACGAGGCGGAGGGCCACGGAGTAAACCAGGTTGACGTGCCGTGACACCAGGTTGGCAAACGCCTCCTCGGTCTTGTCCCGTGCGTACTGCCGCACAAGCTCCATGTCATCGGTCATCATCTCACCCATACATCCACGCCCCGGCGAAAAGGTAACATGATTTTTCGGGCAGGGTCGGAAGTGGGGTCAGGAACAAGTTTTCGGTTTTCGGTTTTCGGTTTTCAGCGAAGAAGTGGATTCGGGACATTTCAGGGTCGTGGGGCGAAAGCGTGCTCTGCCGAACGCCTGCGGGCCGACGCGAATAGAGCGCTGAAAGCGCGTCCGAGGATTGCCTGGGGTGGAACGAACGCAGTGAGCGTAGCCCCAGGGCGCATTCCTCGGTCGAATTCAGGGCTGAAGGCCTGACTCAGGAGCGGCCAGCGTTTTGGGACGCGCTTACAGCGCTCGACCGCTTTCCTCAAGAAACCTGGGGCTGCGTTCGCCCCCCGGCTCACTCCACCCCAGGCATCATTCGGACAGGCTTTCAGCCCTACGACTGAGCATTCCAGCGAAAGTGACCACAGACCGGAGCTGAAAGAAAAACGGGGCGTTCCGAGGGAACGCGCCGGCTTCTTTGAAACGAGAACTTTGGGATTACTTCACGGCCAGCTCGGCGGTGACTTCCGCGCCCTTGCCGGCGCCGACCTCGATTTCCACCGTCACGGTGCCCGCTTTCAGGTGGTTGACCTCGAGGGTGTACTTGCCCGCCGGCAGCCCGTCAGGAAGCGTGAACTCGCCCTTGTCGTTCGTGACGGCGAAGTAGGGATTCTCCAGCACATGCATGTACGAGCTCATCCACGGATGCACGCTGCAGGCGAACTTCACGGCGATTTCCGGCTTGTCGAAGCTCTTCTCGTTCGTCTGGCCCTGGGTGCCCTGGGCAAAGTTGAACCCCTTGTTCACCTTCGGCGTGGCCAGGACGTTGTGCAGGAAGCTGTCGGAATTCTGAATCACAAAGGTCTGCCCGACCATCACCGCGTTGACGTAGGGCTCATACATGCAGCCCGTCTGATTGACGACCGGCTTGTCCGCCGGGATCGCGCCCCCGGCCGGGGCATTGACCACACGCACCAGCGCGTAGCGCAGGCCGCCATCGGCCGCGACGACGTAGTTGCGCGAGGTCGGCGTGTCATTGGGGTGCGCCTTGCCGCAGTTGATGTCCGCCTTGGCGGCGCCGATCGGCTTCTCGGGAGGCGGCGTGCCCTTCAGCACAACTTTGCCGTGAACCTTGCCGTCGGCCGACGGCTTCACCACGGGAGCGGCGGCGACTGCGGCCACTGGCACGGCCGGCTTGGCTTCGGCAGGTTTCGCTTCCGCCGGCTTGGCCTCAGCCTTCGCCTCGCCACCTTGGGCGACGGCCCCTTCGGCCGTACCACCAGCCACGGCCTTGGTCACGACCACGACGCGGGGTTCATCCTGAATGATGGGCCGCTGATGCGTGGCGGGTTCCTTGGTGAACTCCTTCGCGGGACCGGTGGCGGAGAAGTAGATGGTGGCGGCCACCGCCAGCAACAGCAGGGCGGCGACGAGAATGAGCAGCGGATCGGAGGCGGCGGGCTTCGTGTCAGGCGTTTTCGACATGGCGGGCGAAAGAATCGGGTTCGGGAGGCGCGGTGCAAGCCCTGACTAACGGACAATGAAGCCAGTGCTGGGAAAAAACGGGCCACGACGGCTCGGCCGATACCCAGAGGAGGCCCGCCAATTGCGGGGTTTTATCCGCAAGCCACCGACTCAGGTCGTGGCGGGAGCGGCAATCGCCTTGACCACAGGAGCCTTGGCCACAGGAGCCTTGGCCGCCTTGACCGGCTTGGCCTTGGTTTTGGCTTTTGCCTTGGGCTTGGACGTCTTGTCCGCCGGAGCCTTGGACGACAGCTTTTCCAGCCGCGCCGCCAATTTGGCCAGATGCTTCTGCGCCCGCCGGGCGACCGCCTTGGTCTCCCGTGCCTCCCGTTTGGTCCGTTTGGCGTTTTTGCGCGCCACCTTCAGGTTGTGCTTGGCCTGGTGGTGGGAATTGACGGCCGATTTTTCGTGACCCACGGCGTTCTTGAATTCCACCTCGGCGGCGGTGAATTCGGTCTGAAGCTTCTGGAAGGCGAGGGCTAGTTTGGCGGATTTCATGGCACTGGAGGAATCGGAAGTCGCCCGTCTGCGGTGGCGAATTTAAGCCGGAAGTAAACCAGCCCCAATGGTTACATCAAGGTAACGAGTGTTACGTTTAGGTTTCGGATCGCGCGCATTCCCGCCCATACGGGGCAAGGCGAATGGGCAAAAAGAAAACCCGCCGGCGCTGCCGGGCAGCGCGGCGGGTTGTGAAATGGATCGCCCGCGGCGGAGGCTCCGAGAGGCTCGGCCGGCGTCGGCGATGGACTACTTCTTCTTGGCGGCGGACTTGGCCGCCGGCTTGGCGGGGGCCTTGGCGGCCACGGCGGCCTTCTTGCCGGCTACGGCCTTGGTGACTGCGGCCGTCTTCTGAACGGCCTTCTTGGAGTTGGATTTGGGGGACTTGTCGCCCATATGATTTTAGTTTTTACCGACAGTTTACTCACTGCCGGAATCTCAGTTTCTCCAGCAGTAAGCCCACCCTGCGGGTTTGGCGCGGAGAAAGCAAACAACCGTATCAGCGACGAGGTAAGAATCTGAATTGGGGAAGCAGAAAACAGGAAGACATGATGACAGAATTACAGAATGGCAAAGGGGGATGTCTTGCCGAATGGAGCCCCCGGTGAGAACCCTCTGCTTCTCCTTTCCTGCTTTCCTGTTTTCCAAATGAACCCATTTCCCGTTCAGCCCATCCCCTGTGTTTCCCAAAGCTCCCCCTTGCCAATCGGCGCGCGTCCGTGAGTGCATTGCCGGGTTCACGCACGCGCCTCCATGATGACACGCATTCTATCCTCGTTGGCCGGGCTCCTGGCCGCCGGCGCGCTCCTCGCGGCGGACAATCCCAACCCCTACCCGCCCGGGCCCGATTCCGAGCCGCAGGCCGGCGTGCCCAAGGGCGAGCGCATCCGGGGCGTGTTTACCGCCGGGACCAACAGCGTGTATCCCGGCACGGTGCGCGACTACACGGTTTACCTCCCGCAGCAGCTCGACCGCACGAAGCCCGCCCCGCTCATGGTGCTGCAGGATGGTGGCGGCTACCGGGCGGACGTGGTTTTCGACAATCTGATCGCCAAAAAGGAAATCCCGGCGCTGGTCGGCATCTTCGTGACGCCCGGGCGCGTGAAGGCGCACTCGACCAACGCGCTCGACCGCTTTAATCGCAGCCTAGAATACGACGGCCTCGGCGACGCCTACGCGCGCTTCCTGCTCAATGAGCTGTTCCCCTTCATCGAACGGACCCACAACCTCCGGCTCACGACCAATGCCGACGAACGCGCCATCGGCGGCGGCAGCAGCGGGGCCATTGCGGCCTTCACCGCCGCCTGGGAAAGGCCCGATGCCTTTCACCGGGTGTTCAGCAGCATCGGAACCTACGTCGGGCTGCGGGGTGGCAATGTCTATCCCACGCTCATCCGCAAGACCGAGCCCAAGCCGATCCGCATTTTCCTGCAGGACGGTGAGAACGATCAGAACATCTACGGCGGCGACTGGTGGATGGCGAACCAGGAGATGGAACGCGCGCTCCAGTTCGCCGGCTATGACGTGAATCACGCGTGGGGCACGGGCGCCCACGACGGCTATCAGGCCACCCAGGTCTTCCCTGACGCAATGCGCTGGCTCTGGCGCGACTACCCCGCGCCGGTCGTGGCCAATGCCGAGAAAAAGTCGAAGCAGCCGCTCGTGAAGGAAGTTCTCGTGGATGGCGAAGGCTGGCAGCTCGTCCGCGACGGCTTTCGCTATACCGAAGGGCCTGCCGTGAACAGCAAGGGCGAGGTCTTCTTCTCGGACATCCCCAACAATCGTATCCACCGGATCGGTCTCGATGGCCAGGTTACGCTCTTCGCCGAAAACACCGGCGGCGCCAACGGACTGATGTTCGGTCCCGATGGCCGGCTCTTTGCCTGCGCCAACGGCAAGAAGCAGATCGTCGCCTACGATGAGGCCGCCAAGCCCACGGTCATTGCCGAGGGCATCGAGTCCAACGACCTCTGC
Source organism: uncultured Verrucomicrobiota bacterium (assembly GCA_903922605.1). Classification (GTDB taxonomy): domain Bacteria; phylum Verrucomicrobiota; class Verrucomicrobiia; order Limisphaerales; family UBA9464; genus CAIVQB01. Next base: position 180,282 of record CAIXUG010000052.1, on the reverse strand, counting down.
GTGGCCCACAACGGCAACCTGTACGTGACCGATCCCGACCACAAAAAAGTCTGGCTCATCACCCCGGATGGAAAACGGCGGATCGTGGACGAAGGTGTCCGGTACGCCAACGGCGTGCGCCTCTCGCCCGACCAGAGCCTACTGTACGTGGCCGATACGCAGGGGCAGTTCGTCTGGTCCTACCAGGTCGCCGATGACGGCTCGTTGGAAAACAAACAGAAGTATTTCCACCTGCACCTCGCCGACGGTTCGACCGGCAGCTCCGCCGATGGCCTCGCCCTCGACACGGCAGGCCGGCTTTATGTGGCCACCGAGCTGGGCGTGCAGTATTGTGACCAGGCTGGGCGCGTGAACGGGATCATCCCGAAGCCGCAGAACCGCTGGCTGGCCCACATCGCCTTCGGCGGCCCAAACCGGGACGTGCTCTATGCCTTTTGCAGCGACAAGGTTTACTGTCGTAAGACCCAGGTGCATGGTGTGCTGAGCGCCGAACCGCCCATCAAGCCCGCCGCGCCGCGCCTTTGAGACCGCCAAGACCGCCAAGTCCCTTGAATCGCCAGCATCCTTGAACAGCCGTCCACCCATCCACGTCCATTGCCGAGCGGTCGCCCTCCGGGGCCGCCGGAGAACTGATTTCTGATTTCACCATGCGTTACCTAGCCCTCGCCTGCACGCTGTTCCTGACCAGCGTCGTCCCGGCCCTTCACGCCGCCCCACCGCCGGCCAAACTCGAACTCAAACCCGGCGACCACGTGGTGCTCGTCGGCAACGCGCTGCCCGACCGCATGCAGCACGACGGCTATTTCGAGACGCTGGTCGTCGCGAAGTTCCCGCAGCACCAGCTCGTCTTCCGCAACCTGGCCGCCTCCGGCGACGAGGTCGTCACGCGCCACCGCTCGGAAAACTTCGGCACGCCCGATGAGTGGCTGAAGAAAACCCAGGCCGACGTGGTGCTGGCGTTCTTCGGCTACAACGAGTCGTTCAAGGGCGCCAACGGTGTCGCCGCCTTCAAGACGCAGCTCGCCGACTACGTCAAACATCTGCAGTCGCAGGATTTTTCGGGCAAGGGCGCGCCGCGCGTCGTCCTTTTTTCTCCGATCGCCAATGAGCGGACCGTGGACCTGAACTATCCGGATGCCACGGTGAACAATCCCAATCTCCAGCTCTACACCGCCGCCATCGCCGAGGTGGCGCAGGCGAGCGGGATCCAGTTCGTGGACCTCTTCGCACCGTCGCAGCAGCTCTACGCCGAATCCGCCCGGCAGGGCCGCTCGCTCACGCTGAACGGCTTCTTCCTCACCGAGGCCGGAGACCAGGCGCTCGCGCCGGCCCTCTTCCAGAGCCTCTTCGGTGAAGCGGCGCCGAAGCTCGACTACGAGAAGCTCCGCGCGGCGATCAACGAGAAGAACGCCCTGTGGCATTCGCGCTACCGGACGATTGACGGCTACAACGTCTATGGCGGCCGTTCCGCGCTCGCCTACCAGCCCGACAAGGGCGGCTTCATCTCCGACCGCAACGCGCCCGCGCCCTACGTCTCCAACTACAAGATCATGCAGGAGGAGATGACCGTGCGCGACACGATGACGGCCAACCGCGACAAGCGTGTCTGGGCCGTGTCCAAGGGCAGCGACATCGAGGTGGACGACAGCAACCTGCCGCCGGTCGAGAGCGTGGTCACGAACAAGCGCGGTGAAAATCCGGACGGTTCCTTCAAGTTCCTCGGTGGCGAGGAGGCCATCGGCAAGATGACCGTCCACTCCGGCATGAAGGTCAATCTCTTTGCCAGCGAGGAGCAGTTCCCGGAACTGGCCAACCCGCTGCAGATGGCTTGGGACACGAAGGGCCGTCTCTGGGTGGCCGTCTGGCCGAACTACCCCGAGCGCACGCCGGACAGCAAGATGGGCGACAGCCTGCTGGTCTTTGAGGACACCGACGGCGATGGCAAGGCCGACAAGGTCACGCACTTCATCGACGACCTGAACGCTCCCACCGGCTTCCAGTTCTACAAGGATGGCGTGCTCGTGATGCAGGCCCCCGACCTCTGGTATATCCGCGACACGGATGGCGACGGCAAGGCCGACACCAAGGAGCGCGTGCTCATGGGCATGGATTCCGCCGATTCGCACCACACCGCCAATGCCATCTGCCACGATCCGGGCGGCGCGGTCTATCTCAGTGACGGCGTGTTCCACCGCAGCCAGGTCGAGACTGTGAACGGGCCCGTCCGCAACGACGACGCGGCCATCTACCGTTTCGAGCCGAACACGGCGAAGTTCGAGACCTATATCCCCTACGGATTCGCCAACCCGCACGGTCGCGTGTTCGACTACTGGGGCAACGACTTCATCACCGACGCCACCGGCAACGCGAATTACTTCGGCCCCGCCTTCAGCGGTCGGCTCGACTATCCGGCGAAGCATCCCGGCATGAAGGAATTCTGGGACCGCCCGTCGCGCCCCTGCCCCGGTACCGGCATCCTGACCAGCCGCCACTTCCCCGAGGAGTTCCAGGGCAATTTCCTGAACATCAACGTCATCAGCTTCCAGGGCATCTACCGTGTGAAGGTGAGCGAGGACGGCTCCGGCCTGAAGGGTGAGACGAAGGAAAACCTGATCTCCTCCAGCGACCCGAATTTCCGCCCCATCGCCGTCAGCACCGGCCCCGACGGCGCGATCTATTTCCTCGACTGGCACAAGCCGCTCATCGGCCACATGCAGCACCATCTGCGCGACCCGAACCGCGACAAGACCCACGGCCGCATCTATCGCATCACCTACCCCGGCCGGGACCTGATGAAGCCGGCGAAGATCGACGGCCAGCCCATCGAGGCGCTGCTCGAACTGCTCAAGGAGCCGGAAAACCAGACCCGTGAGCTGGCCAAGATCGAGCTGGGCAAGCGCGATTCCGCCAAGGTCATCGCCGCCGTGGACCGCTGGGCCGCCGCGCTCGACCCGAAAGATCCCGCCTACCAGCACCATATGATGGAAGCCCTGTGGGTCCACCAGTGGCACAACGTCGTGGACGCCAAGCTGCTCGCCACGCTGCTCAAGTCGCCCACCCCCGAGGCCCGCGCCGCCGCCGCCCGCGTGCTCTGCTACTGGCGTGACCGCGTGCCGGACGCGCTCGGCCTGTTCAAGACGCTCGCCGAAGACCCCGCGCCGCGCGTGCGGCTGGAAGGCGTTCGCGCCGCCAGCTTCTACCGGGAGCCCGCCGCCGCCGATGTTGCGCTCGCGAGCCTGAAGCAGCCGACCGACTACTATCTCGATTACTGCCTGCGTGAGACGCTGCGGCAGCTCGAACCGTACTGGCGCAAGGCCATCGCCGACGGCCGGCCCGTGGCCGCCGGCAACCCGGCCGGGCTGAAGTTCCTCATCAGCCGCCTCAGCACGACCGAACTCCTCAGCCTTCCGCGCAGCGCGGAAGTTTCTCAGGCCATCCTGTTTCGGGGCGACACGACGGACGCCGACCGCAGCGGAGCGCTCGACAGCCTCGCCAAGGCCCATGGCACCACGCGCCTCAACGAGCTATTTGTCGTCCTCAATTCGGCGGCGAAGTCTGATCCTGCTATTCTGGGCAACCTGGCGCGGCAGCTGCCGCTGCAGCCCGCGTCCGACCTGAAGGCCGTCCGTCCCAAGCTGGCCACGCTTGCAACTGAGGGCGGTTCGCCCGAGGTCCGGCAGGCCGCCTGGGCCAGCCTCGCGCTGGCCGACGGCTCGTTCGACACCGCGTGGGCCACCGCCGCGAAATCGTCCGCCTCGCTGACGGAACTGCTCAACGGCATCCCGTTCCTCAACGACGCCGATTTCCGCGCCAAGGCCTACTCCAAGGTGAAGCCCCTGCTCGGCGACCTCCCGGCGGATCTCGTGGCCGCCGCGAAGGCTCACCCGGGCGGCGAAGGCCGCTTCGTCCGCATCGAGCTGCCGCGCAACGGCACGCTGACGCTCGCCGAAGTCCAGGTCTGGAGTGCCGGGCAGAACATCGCCCCGCAGGGCAAGGCCAGCCAGTCCAGCACCTCGAATGGCGGCGTGGCTTCCCGCGCCATTGATGGCCGCACCGACGGCACCTTCGCCAGCGGAACCGAGACCCACACGCAGGAGGACGAGGCCAATCCGTGGTGGGAACTCGACCTGGGCGGCGACCGCCCGATTGATTCTGTCACCGTGTGGAACCGTACCGAGGGCGAACTCGGCAAGCGTCTCGAAGGCTATACGCTCAACATCCTCGACGGCACCCGCCGCGAGGCCTTCAAGAAGACCGGCAACGCGGCGCCCGCGCCCAGCGCCACCGTCACGGTCGGCGGCGATCCGCTGGCCGCGCTGCGCCGGGCGGCCATCCGCGCCAGCGTGAGCATGAACACCGAGCCCGAGGCTGTGTTCACCGCCCTTACCGGCCTGATCGACCACGGCGATCAGGTGGTCGCTGCCGCCCAAGGCCTGCGCAACCTGCCCCGCGTGAGCTGGCCGAAAGACCAGGCCGCTCTGGCCGTCGTCGGCCTCATACGCTGGGCCCGGGGCGTGCCGGCCGTCGGCCGCACCGCGCAGGACTACGTCGAGGCCGTGCAGACGGCCGACGACCTCGCGGGCCTGCTTCCCACTGAAAAAGCCATCGCGTTCCGCAAGGACCTGAAGGAACTCCGCGTTTCCGTCTTTGTGGTGCGCACCGTGCGCGAGCAGATGCGCTATGACGTGCCCCGGCTGGTGGTTGAGGCTGACAAGCAGTTCGAGGTCATCTTCGCCAACGACGACTTCATGCCGCACAACCTGGTGTTCGTTAAGCCCGGTACCCGTGAGCAGATCGGCACCCTCACGGCGACCATGAAGCCCGAGGAGCGCGACAGCAAAGGCCGCACCTACGTCCCGAACAACCCGGCCATTTTCGCCGCGACCAAGCTGGTCGAGGCCGGCCAGAAGGAGACCCTCAAGCTCACCGCCCCGTCGGCGGAGGGCACCTACGAGTTCGTCTGCACCTTCCCCGGCCATTTCACCCTCATGTGGGGCACGCTGGTGGTGACCAAGGATGTGGACACCTACCTCGCGGCGCATCCGGCCGCGCCGACCGTGGGTGCCGGCACCACGCAACGCGCCGCCGGTGAGTGATTGACCCGGCCAGACGAAATCCCATGCACGACAAAGCCGCCCTGGCAGCCGCCATCGGCGGCTTGTCCTTTTTCGCAGCGGTCGCCTTGGCGGCTCCGGCCCCGGTCGATTTCGGCAAGGAAATCGAGCCGATCCTCATCAAGCGCTGCTCCGAGTGCCACGGCCCGGACAAGCAGAAGGCCGACCTGCGCCTCGACTCACGGGCGGCGGCGCTTAAGGCCGCCAAGTCCGGAAAGATCGCGCTGGTACCAGGCCAATCGGCGGCCAGCGAAATCCTTCACCGCGTCACCGCCGACGATCCCGACGAAGTCATGCCCCCCAAGGGGGAGCACCTGACCGAGCAGCAGATCGCGTCGTTGCGCCAATGGATTGACGACGGCGCCGTGTGGCCGGAAACCGATCCACGGAAGCATTGGTCTTTCCAGCGGCCGGTCCGTCCCGAACCACCGGTCGTCAAGGATTCCACGTGGATCCGCAACGAAATCGACCGGTTCATCCTCGCCCGTCTGGAAAAGGAAGGGCTCCGGCCGCAGACCGAGGCCGATCGCTACACGCTCGCCCGCCGGCTGAGTCTGGACCTCACCGGCCTGCCGCCGACCTGGACGGAGGTGGAGGCGTTCGCCAACGACCGCTCCCCCGACGCCTACGAGCGGCTCGTGGATCGCCTGCTGGTCTCGCCACACTACGGTGAGCACATGGCGCGCGGCTGGCTCGACCTCGCGCGCTATGCCGACTCCAACGGCTACCAGGTGGATCTGGCCCGCTCGGTCTGGCCGTACCGCGAGTGGGTCATCAACGCCTTCAACCGGAACGAGCCCTTCGATCAGTTCACCATCGAGCAGCTCGCGGGCGATCTCCTGCCAAATCCCACGCTGGATCAGAAGATCGCCACCGGTTTCAACCGCAACACCAAGCTCAACGACGAGGGTGGCGGCGATGCTGAGGAGTACCGCGTCAAAGCAGTGAAGGATCGCGTCGCCACAGTCAGCACCACGTGGCTGGGGCTCACGTTGAACTGCGCCGAGTGCCACACGCACAAATACGATCCCATCACTCACGATGACTACTACCGGTTCTACGCGTTCTTCAACAACACGACCGACGGCGGCAACTACAGCCCCGCCCCAAACGTCGAGGTACCCAAGCCCGACCTGAGCCAGACGGAGAATTTCATTCATTCGCGTTTGGAACAGACCAAGCAGCAACTTGCGGCGGCGGAACAGAAGTTGCCCGTCGAGCAGGCCAAGTGGGAGAAGACCGTCGCGAAGAAGGGTGATGTCTGGCGAACGCTGGAACTCAAGAACGTCACCTCCACGGGCGGCTCCAGCTACACCAATCTGCCCGATGGCTCGGTGCTCGGCACCGGGGTGAATCCCATTTACGACACCATCACGGTCTCGGCGGATACCGACCTGACCGGTATCACCGCCGTGCTGCTGGAAGTGTTGCCTGACCCCAGCCTTCCGAAGAACGGCCCCGGCCGCTGGGGCGCGAGCGGCAATTTCATTCTCGACGAGTTTGCCTTCAGCGCCGCGCCGCTTTCGCCGTCCGTCCCCGTTCCGGCGGATACCAACCTGTTCTTCGTGAAGGCCACGGCGGACTGGGAGCAGCAATACTACCGCGCCGAGCACGCCATCGACCGCAACCCCAAGACCGGGTGGGCCATCGGCCCGCAGTTCGGCCAGCGCCACTTCCTGATCGCGGAGGTAAAGGATCCGGCGGGTTACCCCGGTGGCAGCCGGCTCACTTTCCGGTTCGACCACTATCACGGCAACAGCCACTGCATCGGCCGCTTCCGGCTGTCGGTGACCACCGAGAAGGACCCCGCCGCCCGCTGGCCCGTACCTGCCGACATCCGCCAGCTCGTCGCCAAACCGGCGGCGCAACGCACGCCGGAGCAGGCCAAGCAGCTTACCGCCCACTACTGCACGGCCTCACCGGTGATCCGGGGGCTGGAGCGCGAGCGCTTCCGGCTGGAGCAGCGCGAGAAGGAATTGGCCGCGCAGAAGTTCACCACGCTCATCGTGCAGGAGCGCAGCGAACCGCAGCCACGGACGACCTACGTCCACCTCCGCGGCGACTTCCTCAGCAAGGGCAACGAAGTCACTGCCGGCGTGCCCGCCGTCTTTCAACCCCTGCCCGAGGGCCAGCCCGCCAACCGCCTCGCGCTCGCGAAATGGCTGGTGGACCCCGCGAACCCGCTCACGGCGCGCGTGACCGTGAACCGCTTCTGGGAGCGTGCCTTTGGCACCGGCCTCGTGAAGACCAGCGAGGATTTCGGCCGGCAGGGCGAAGCGCCTTCGCACCCCGAGCTGCTCGACTGGCTTGCCACGGAGTTCATCCGCACCGGCTGGGACGTGAAGGCGATGCAGAAGCTCATCGTGATGTCCGCCACCTACCGGCAAAGCGCCGCGACCGACGCGACGCGGCAGGAAAAGGATTTTTACAATCGCCTGCTCTCGCACGGACCACGCTTCCGCATGGACGCCGAGATGATCCGCGACCACGCGCTGGCGGTGAGCGGGCTGCTCAACCCGAAGCTGGGCGGTCCGAGCGTGTATCCGGTGCAGGTACCGAACCTGTGGAAGGAGATTGGTTTCCTGCGCCCCGAGATCGGCATGGATGAATGGCCCGTGAGCGAAGGGCCGGACCTCTATCGCCGCGCGATCTACACCTTCTGGCGTCGCGTCTGCACGTACCCGACGTTCTCCACCTTCGACGCCCCGAGCCGTGAAGTCTGCGTCGCGCGCCGTCCGCGCACGAACACCCCGCTGCAAGCCCTCGCCGCCCTCAACGAGCCGACGCTCCTCGAAGCGGCCCGCGTCTTCGCCCAGCGCGTGCTCACCGAAGGGGGCCCGGACGACGCGGCCCGGATCGAGTTCGCCTTCCACACCTGCCTCGGCCGCGCCCCCACCAAGACCGAACGCGACCGCCTGCTCGCCCTGCTGGACCAGCAGACGAAGGAATTCCGCCGCGACCCCGAGGCCGCCGCGACCTTCATCAACGTCGGCACCGCCGAGCGCTCCGCCTCCCTCGAAGCCCGCAAACTCGCGGCCTGGATGATGGTGGCCAATGTGTTGTTCAACCTGGATGAAACTCTAACCAAAGGCTGATCGGACCTCGTCTCCCCATACTGGTTACTGATCACTGCTTCACTGATTACTTTCTCCCCGGCTATGAACTCCCTCCCGCCTCCGGCCCTCGACTCCCTCCGCGCCACCACACGCCGCCGGTTTCTCCAGCAGTGCGGCACCGGGATGGGCGCACTCGCGTTGGGATCGCTGTTCAACGAGAAGCTGTTCGCCGCCGACAACTCGGTGCCAATCCTCGGGAAGCCGCACTTCGCGCCCAAGGCCAAGAACATCATCTACCTCTTCCAGTCCGGCGGACCTTCGCACCTCGACCTCTTTGATCCGAAGCCCGAGCTGGCCAAGCGGGATGGTCAGCAGGTGCCCGAGGAACTGGTGAAGAACATCCGCCTCGCGCAGATCGGCAAGCAGGCCAAGCTGCTCGCTTCGCCCTACAAGTTCGCCCAGCACGGCAAGTCGGGTATGTGGCTTAGCGAGCTGCTGCCGCACCTCGCGACCATCACGGACGACGTCTGCTTCGTGAAGGGCTTCTACTCCGAGGCCTTCAACCACGATCCCGCGACGATCTTCATGAACACCGGCGCGCAGCTCGCCGGCCGGCCTGCGATGGGCTCTTGGTTCAGCTACGGTCTCGGCAGCGCGAACAAGGATCTGCCCGCGTTTGTCGTCCTGATGACCGGTGCCGGCCAGCCGCTCACCAACGCCTCGTGGGGCAGCGGCTTCCTGCCCACCGTCCATCAGGGCGTCACGCTCCGGTCGCAGGGCGATCCCGTGCTCTTCGTCAGCAACCCGCCCGGCATGGGCGCGCAGCGTCGTCGCCAGTCGCTGGATGCCCTCCGCGACCTCAACCAGATCCGCTACGACGCGCTGCAGGACCCCGAGATCCAGACCCGCATCGCCTCCTACGAGCTGGCCTACCGGATGCAGACGAGCGTGCCCGAAGTGATGGACATTTCGAAGGAAACGCCCAAAACGCAGGAGGCCTATGGTACCACGCCCGGTCGTGCGTCTTTTGCCAACAACTGCCTGCTCGCCCGCCGCCTCGTCGAACGCGGCGTCCGCTTCGTGCAGCTCTACCATCGCGGTTGGGATCACCACGGCGGCCCCGACGGCAACCTCATCTTCGACCTCAAGAAGCGCTGCGCCGAGACCGATCAGTCCGCCGTCGCCCTCATCAAGGACCTCAAGGAGCGCGGCCTACTCGACGAGACGCTGGTGCTCTGGGGCGGCGAATTTGGCCGCACCCCGATGATGCAGGGGGCGCTCAAACCCGATCAGGTCGGGCGCGACCACCATCCGCACGGCTACACGATCTGGATGGCCGGCGGCGGCATCAAGCCCGGTACTGTGTACGGCGGCACGGATGATTTCGGCTTCTACGCGGTGGATCAGAAAGTCCACGTCCATGACCTGCACGCGACCATCCTGCACCTCTTCGGGATGGACCACCTGAAGCTCACCTACCGCTTTCAGGGCCGCGATTTCCGCCTCACCGACGTCCACGGAGAAGTCGTGAAGCCGATTCTCGCGTAAACCCCAACGTCCCAGTAGGATCTAGCTCGAAACGCCGCCGCCCAATCGGCAGTGAACCGACAACGAGATTTCCTTCGCCAGACAACAGTTTATCGTTCTTTTCCATGTCAATTTCGCGGAGGGTTTTCCAAGTGTGTTTGGTGCGCGGTTCAAGATTTTTGTTGAGAATTTGGAGGACGCTGCGACAAAAAGGCAGTGATACCGCAAGCAATAGCAAGTACAGGAGCATACGCAGATTTGTGGAGCCATCTTAAGTCGATGAGCCATGCTCTAGAACGCGCACAGAATGCTCAAAGTTTGAAAGATATCGCTGATTTGGACAAAGCTAGGCTTCTTGCCTTGGCGGATTTTCTTAAGAAAGAACTGGAGACGAAGGAAGTTGCTGATGTTCTTTCTTCTGGCGCGTTCCTCTCTTGCAAATCGGCAGATTTTAGTTACACGCTTGACGTCAATTTGGGTTTAATATTGCAAGAGCTGCCTCCATTTAAGCGGTGGCTGAAGAGCCATAGGTTATCCTTCAAGGATAAATGCACGCGACTAGAAGAAGCGTTGGAAGCCTACGTTAACAAAGTGAATGATAGTCTTTTTCCTGAAAATCCGCCAAAAGAGGAATTTACGATCCTTCACAGTTTACTAGCAGAATTGCTCCAGCAAACCGAGTCAGCCTTGCTAATCTGAGCTCACAAGGTCACGAGGGGTATGACTACACAAATCGACTCTCTTGTTCTGTCAAAGTCTCTCGCATTAGTGGAGAAAACAAAACGTCGAGTTGTTCAGATTGATACGGCGGCGTTCCCCACACATTCCTCGGATATTGCTCGCAACCTACTGTTAGCGGCGATTGAAAGCCTTGGAAATAAGGTTTTCTGGGAGGCAATGAACCCCGAAGCTCTCTACCATGCGCTAATTCAGATACAGAGTCTTGTGGAACGCGTCGAAGCTTCAACGAGCGACCACATTTCATGGCCGTTGGTAAGTTACTGTGACCATTTCTGGAAATTGCTATTCCCGAATGGAGATAGAGAGATTTTCTATTCAGTTTTTGCTGAGCATAATTACGGCATCAGTTCATTTACACATCGCCTGCGTTTGCTGTTGGAAAGCGTGCTGCCTCCCGTAGAAATCGATCGTATTCTTGGGAAACAGCATCTTTATTGCCTGCAGATCGCATCATTGGAGGACGAGAACTTACCTCTTTATGCGAATATAGGACATGAGTTTGGACATGCATTATATTGGTCTAAAGAGAATGATTTATTTCTTATTTTTAAGGCAGAGTTTCAGAACACCATCTCCTTAATTAGTAGCGGCTTCACGAAGACAAATCCAAGTATAAGTAAGCGATTAACAATAAGGATGGTCTGGGCTTTAAAAAGCATTGCAACGGAACTGTTCTGTGATTTGGTGGGTTCAATGATTGCAGGCCCGGCGTTCTTGCTTTCTCTTTACGAGATGGGCTGGGGGACAGATCACAATTCTTGGAGCACAAAGTTGAGTCCTAAGGATTCAAACATTCGTGCATATCCCAGCTTTGCCTTCCGTCTAGGATGTGTGAAGGCACATTTAAACTTGGCCAAATTCGCTGAAGAGTTAAGGGTGAAGTTCGAGTCGCTTCCTGACACCTTGGGCGATGAGTTCCATTCCAGATTGGTAAAGTTGCCGGGGAAAATTCCCGAAGAGTTGCAAGCGAAGCTCACATCTTTGCGGAATAGAAGAAAAGCTTTGAATAAGGTAGGCGAGCATGTCACCGATATTCCAGATGATCATATCGCAGACCATGTCTCTGTTCGTCCAGCGGGAGATGGGGACGCCAAAGCCATTGAGCAAGCGCTTGAAAATAACCTTCTCGAACTGAAGCAGTCGTTGGAGAATTTTGTTAGGAGATGCTCAAAAGAGATACTCTTCGTGTTACGGGATCAAAAGGCATTCGATGACGTTTCGGGATCCCAAGTTTTCGAACTCATTCGCAGACTTGATGCCGATATTCTCCCAAACATTATACCAGACGACACTGATCCACTTTTGGGCATTCCTGCAACATTTGCCACTATTTTAAATGCGTCCGCCTTATTTCGGATGCATGTTCTCATGGTTCGAGATGGCAACTTCAATACCGAAGAAATCAATCGACAGATTCAAAAAGTGGAGCAACTGACCGCCAAAGCGTTTGAAGTGTCTTATATCCAGCACGATTTTAACGCATGGAAACATCATAAACCCACATGAGTGTTTTAAATAAACAAGCCTTAGAAGCACTCATTTTACGTAAGGACTATCGTGAAAAACTGATAGTTACCCCCCTCCTATCTTCGAAACAGATCGGTCCCGCCTCAATTGATGTCCGCTTGGGTTCCTCGATCATCGTTCCGCGCCGAACATTTGTAGCGAGCCACGATGTAACCGACCCCAAAAGCGTCCATCAAGTAGAGAAGCGACTTTATGATCGCATACGCTTAAAATATCACTCTGAATTTGTATTGCATCCCAATCAACTCATATTGGCTGTCACATTAGAGTATGTCTCACTTCCCGCGACAGTATGCTGCCAAGTGGCGAGTCGCTCATCGTGGGGCCGCTTGGGACTAGTCGTTGCTACTGCGTCTGTAGTGCAACCGGGCTTTAAAGGGTGCCTAACACTCGAACTTGCCAATTTAAGCGACAGTCCTATTGCGCTATATCCAGGTTTACTTATTGGGCAACTAGTCTTCCAAGAGATCAAAGCAGGAGAGGTTTCTCCAGGCGTAACGGACGTCACGGCCTATCAAGGTCGATACGATTGCCCAACCGAGGCTGGATTGCCGCAGTTTTTCTCCAAAGCTTTAGATGACGATATGATTTTTTGGGGGAAAAAGCGAGATGTTTCTTCTGTTGGCTCGTAGTATTTTAGCGCCTAAAAAGCATTCTAAGAATTGCTAGATCATTTCCAATTCCGATCTGCGTCGTACGCTTTCCATTCTAGTCGGTTTTGCAACCCGCTAACGACAACGCCTGTAATGAGGTGTATGGCTTCAAGTGGAGAATCTTGAAAGACTGGCCCGCACAGGACATTGAAACTCAGATTGGTACATCAATGCCCAACGCCCAACACGAAGTGCTCCGAACTGATGCGCAGGCCGCGTTCATCAGTGACGGCGAGGAAGGCGGTGAGCGGGCGTTCCGGTGGCAGGTCAGCGGTGACCGAATCGCCCTCGATGCGTGCGGGGACGGTTTTCCAAGTGCGCTTCTGCCATACGCCCGAGTCGGTCGTGTAATTCAGGGTCGCGGACTTCAAAGGGATCACCGTGCTGACCGGGACGGTAGCGGTGGTGGCAGTGAGTTTGACCGCGCCGACTTGCGGCAGAGGTTTCCCACCGCGCAGTGCGCTATCCACAAAGGCATCCACTTCTTCAAACGTCCAGATGTGGCCGTGCGGCAGGCCGATAATCGTGTCCACGTGGCGGTACTTCTCCGGCACAAGGCGGTAGGATTTCTGGTAGCTGTCGAGCGGGTAGGCGAAGTCGGTCGTGCCATTGAGAAACAGGGTCGGGCAGCGCACGCCGTCGAGGTATTGGCTGGGATCGAAATTCTTCAGCCAGAGCTGCCGCGCCTCTGGCTTCATGGCGGCGAGGGACTTGTCGGTCCAATAGCTGTTGTCGCCGAGGAAGCCGCAGCCGTAAACCGGCACCGCGACCTTCAGGTCCGGATCAATCCCCGCGATGATGCAGGTGAGATAGCCTCCCCAGCTGATGCCAGTCACGCCGATGTGGTCCGCATCCACCTCCGGCAGCGAGCGCAACAGCGCATGCCCGCGCAGCACGGCCGCGACGGCGTGGTAGCTCCACATGTCACGCACCTCGGTTTCGCCGAAGTCGTGGAATTTCGACTGGTCGGACTGGTCCGGCATCCCGTCGGGCAAAGGACCGGCCGGACCGTTGCCGGAAAGGTCCATGGCGAGCGCCACGTATCCGCGCCGCGCCCAGTGCTCGGCCCATTCGCGGAAGGCCTTCCCGCCACCGCCATGCACCAGGAGCATCGCCGGCATTTTTTGATCGGTGTTGGTGGCCGGTCGCCCGAGATACGCGAAGACACGCGTGGGCTTTCCGTTGCGGGGCTCACCCTCGTAATACAGGTCCTCGACCAGCCCCGTGTTGGTCCCATGCGTCACGGCCGGCGGGCGCTGGGTGAGCGACAAATCCCATGGGCCGGCGACACCTGGCGAACGGGAAGCGGAGTCGCAGCCCGCCAGCAGCAGGGCCAGCAGCAGGAAGCCGATTTGTTTCATGACGAAAACGGTCGTTGTCCGCATCGCTCACTCGATCCGACCTGTCAGACGGACGAGCTTGCCGGGGAAGATGGCGTTGCTGATCGACGGATCAAGGACCACCTCGTCGGCCGTGAAGTGCAGCTTCAGCGTGAGCAGGCTGGTCAGCTCGTTGAAGCACAGCCGGGCGGTGAAGCTGTCCCCATCCGCCCAGGCACCGCTGGCGGCCACGGAACGGTCGGGAAAGGTGCCGTACTGCACGCGGCCTTTCGTCCAGACCCCTGCTCCGCACGCGACGCGCTGCTCACGACCATCGAAGCGCAGCACGAGCGTGGTGCCATTCGCGCCGCTTTCGAGAGTGAGGGACTCCAGCTTCTGCTCATTCGCGGGGAACACGAACTTCTTATCGGCCACGCGTGCAGCGGTGGCCGAGGTGGCCGAACCCTTCGCCGGAGGCAGCGACAGACCGGCGAGCCGGGCGGTGAGCTGCTGTTGGGCGGGCTTGTCCGCTGACAGCCGCTTGGGCTGCATGGCCGGCAGGAGCCGATCCCAGACCAGATTCAGCACGGCCTGCATGTCTCCGAGGCCGCTGGTGATGGCGATCACGGCGTCCTGCTCCGGCATGACAATGCAGTACTGGCCGAAGGCACCGTCGCCCCGGTACGCCCCGTGACGGCAGCGCCAGAACTGGTAGCCGTAGCCCTGATCCCAGTCGCTGGTGGGGCTGCTGCCATTCGAAGTCTGTCGCGCGGTGGCCGCCTCCACCCAGGAGGCAGGCAGCAACTGCTGGCCGTTCCATTTGCCCTTTTGCAAGTAAAGCTGACCAAAGCGTGCGATGTCCTCGGTGTGGACATACAGGCCGTAGCCGCCGAGCGAGACGCCCTGCGTGTTGGTGTCCCAGATCGGCTGTTCGATCCCGAGCGGCGCGAAGAGGCGCGGCTCCAGATAGTCACGCACGGACTGGCCGGTGACCTTCTGGACGATGGCCGACAGCATGAAGGTCGCGGGCGTGTTGTAGAGGAAGCGCGTGCCCGGCTTGAACGGCACTGGCTGCGCCAGAAAGGCCTTGGGGGTCAGCAGCTCGCGGCTGATCGGGATTTCCTTCTCATGGCCGGCGGACATGCGAAGCAGGTCGCTCACGCGCATCGACTTGAGATTGGCGCTGGGCTCGGCCGGCGCGTCCTCGGGGAAGAATTTCAGCACCGGATCATCCACGCTCAACTTGCCCTCGGCGACGGCCAGACCGACGGCGGTCGACGTGAAGCTCTTGCTCAGGGAATACAGCTCGTGCGGCGTGCCGGCGGCGTAGGGAGCCCACCAACCTTCGGCGACCACGTGGCCGTGTCGCACGATCATCACGCTGTGAAGTGAGTCCACCTTGCGGTCCGCCTCCTCCACAAAACCCAAGATGGCCGACGAGGCGATGCCCTGCGACTCGGGCGTGCTGCGGGGAAGTGATGACGCGGCAAAACTGCGGTTGGCGCCGAGGAATGCCACGGCCAGGGCGAAGGAAACGAGGAGTTTCATATGGAACAGGTGGAAGGGTGACGGGAATTTTTGCCCGCGTCACGTCTGACGCGCCCGCCGAGCCGAATAATGTGCTGCCGGCATCTTGCCGGCAGGGGCTCGACGAAGTCCGCGGCGGGAAATTTTCCCGAGTACTTCCATTGGTGGCCCCTGCCGGCGGGACGCCGGCAGCACATTGTTGGCCTCACTCGCCAGACGCTTGGTGCTTTGGAACCAGTCCACCAACTTCTGTTTGCCCCCGGCGGGGGGCCATCCCTACCGTCCGCCACTCATGAACGTCTTTGTCACTGGCGGCGCGGGCTACATCGGGTCCGTGTGCGTCGAGGAGCTCATCAATGCCGGCCACACGGTCACGGTGTTCGACAATCTCACCGAGGGCCATCGCTCGGCGGTGGACCGGCGCGCCAACTTCGTCCACGCCGACCTCGCCGACCGCGACACGGTGTTTGCGGCCGTCAAATCGGCGGGCGCCGAGGCGGTCATCCACTTCGCCGCGCATGCACTGGTCGGCGAGTCGATGACGAACCCGTCGAAGTATTTCCGGAACAACGTCGCCAGCGGCCTGAACCTTATCGACGCCGCTGTCGCCGCCGGCGTGAAGAAGTTCGTCTTCAGCTCCACCTGCGCGACCTACGGCCCGCCCGAGCGCGTGCCCATGGACGAGTCGCTGCCGCAGCGGCCGATCAACCCCTACGGCGAGTCGAAGCTGATGTTCGAGCAGATCCTCAAGTGGTACCAGCAGCTGCACGGGCTGGAGTTTGTTGCGTTCCGCTATTTCAACGCCGCGGGTGCCAGCGCGCAGTTTGGCGAGCATCACCGCATCGAGTCGCACCTGATTCCCAACGTGCTCTTCGTCGCGCAGGGCAAGAAGTCGCAGGTCGAGATTTTCGGCACGGACTATCCCACCCCCGACGGCACGTGCATCCGCGACTACATCCACATCGCCGATCTTTCGCAGGCGCACATCCTCGCCCTTACGCCGGGGAAGAGCGGCTTCTACAACCTCGGCAACGGCGAGGGTTTTTCGGTGAAGCAGGTCATCGCCACCTGCGAGCAGGTCACCGGTTGCAAGATCCCAGTGGTCGAGAAGCCCCGGCGCGCAGGTGATCCGCCCCGCCTCGTGGCCGCCGCCACCAAGGCGATCACCGAACTCGGCTGGAAGCCGCAGTTTCCCAAGCTCGAACAGATCGTGACGACCGCCTGGAACTGGCACCAGCAGCACCCGAACGGGTATAAGGACTGAGCGGGCGAGCAGGGCTACAGGGGGAGTAAGCCAGTAAGCCAGTAAGCCAGTAAGCCAGTGAGTGAGAAAGTGAGCAGGTGAGAAAGTGGGCCGCTCCCTTCGGTCACGCATTTTTCTCACCCACCTGCTCACTTTCCCACCCGCTCATCCGCCCCCTGCTCCCCTGCCCCGCATAGGGTACGTGGCATTGTAAACTTCTGATGTCGTTTGAATCCCGTGATTGCCATGCGGGTCGGAAGCGGCGACTTAGGACCGAAATGGACACGCGACGCGATTTTCTGAAGAAGGCCGCCCTGCTGGCGGCGGGTGGCGGGATGATTCCCGCCTCGATCCAAAGGGCGCTGGCGATTGATCCCGCGCCGGGCACGACCTTTCTTGATGCCGAACATGTGGTCATCCTCATGCAGGAGAACCGCTCGTTCGACCATTGCTACGGCGCGCTGCGAGGCGTGCGCGGCTTCAATGATCCGCGCGCCGTCACGCTGCCCGATGGGAATCCAGTGTGGCTTCAGACCAACCGCAACGGCGAGACCTACGCGCCCTTCCGGCTGAACATCCACGACACCAAGGCGACCTGGATGAGTTCGTTGCCGCATTCCTGGGTGGACCAGACCGACGCCCACAACGGCGGCAGGCAAAATGGCTGGCTCGACGCCAAGCGTTCGGGCAACCACGACTACGCGCACCTGCCGCTCACGATGGGCTATTACGATCGGGCGGACCTCCCGTTCTATTACGCGCTGGCGGACGCCTTCACCGTCTGCGACCAGAATTTCTGCTCGTCCCTCACCGCCACCACGCCCAACCGGCTCCATTTCTGGACCGGCACCATCCGCGAAAAACCGTCGATCGAATCCAAGGCCTGTGTCCGCAACGAGGATGTGGACTACGGCGTGGAGGCGAAGTGGACGACCTTCCCCGAGCGGCTGGAGGACCACGGTGTCTCGTGGCGCATCTACCAGAACGAGCTGAGCCTCGATACAGGGCTGGAGGGCGAGAAGGACGGCTGGCTGTCGAACTTCACCGACAATTCCATCGAGTGGTTCACCCAATACCACGTGCGGTTTTCGCCGGGCTTCCGCCGCGAACTGCCCCTGCGGGACAAGAAACTCACTGCGGCCATCGCCAAACTGGAGGGCGAGCCGCAGCCCACGGAAACGCAGACGAAGAAATTGGCCGCGATGCGCGCGGAACTGGAAGAGGTGCGTCACGACCTGGCGACCTACACCGACGATGCCTACGCGAAACTGTCCCCGCGCGAACGCAATCTCCACGAGAAGGCGTTCACCACGAACATTGCGGACCCGGACTACCACGAGCTGACCACGCTGACGTACCAGGACGGCACCACGGAACGGCAGCTGGCGGTGCCCAAGGGCGACGTGCTGCACCAGTTTCGGCAGGATGTTCGCACCGGCAAACTCCCGACCGTCTCGTGGATCGTCGCACCGGAGAACTTCTCCGACCATCCCGGCGCGCCGTGGTATGGCGCGTGGTACCTGAGCGAGGTGCTCGACATCCTCACGCAGAATCCCGAGGTCTGGCGCAAGACCATCTTCATCCTCTGCTACGACGAAAACGACGGTTACTACGACCATGTGCCGCCGTTTGTGCCGCCGCACCCGACCCAGACCGGCACCGGCAAGGTCTCCGCTGGCCTCGACCCGTCGGTCGAGCATGTCGGTATGGAGCAGGAACGCGAACGCCAACGCCAGCATCCCGGTTCGGCCGGCCGTTCCGGGCCGATCGGCCTCGGGTTCCGCGTACCGCTGGTCATCGCCTCACCCTGGAGCCGCGGCGGCTACGTGAATTCCCAGGTGTGCGACCACACCTCGATTCTCCAGCTCCTCGAAACCATCGTGAGCCACCGCAGCGGCAAGCCGATTCGAGAGACCAACCTCTCGGCCTGGCGTCGCACTGTGTGCGGTGATCTGTCATCCGTGTTCCGCCCCTATCGCGGTGAAAAGATCGAGTCACCGGCTCCCCTGGACTGGAAATCGTTCGCCGGCTCGATTCATCAGGCCAAGTTCCGGCAGTTGCCGGACGGCTTCAAAAAACTGTCGCCGGAAGAAATCGCAGCCGCCCGGGAAAACCCGCGCAGCTCGCCCAGCCTCCCGCAGCAGGAGCCGGGCATACGCCCCGCGTGCGCCCTGCCCTACGAACTGGCGGTGGACGGCGCGCTGGATGCGGACCGCCTGTCGTTCGTCATCCGGTTCGCGGCGAAAAAGGAACTCTTCGCCGAACGTTCCGCCGGTGCGCCTTTCCACGTCTATGCCCCGGGCAAAGCGCGCCCGGCCGGGAAAGCCGGCGACGATTTCGTGAGGGGCCGCACCTGGAGTTACGCCGTGACTGCCGGCGACCAGCTCATCGACACGTGGGCGCTGGATGATTTCGCGGAGGGCAAGTACCATCTGCGGGTGCATGGGCCGAACGGTTTTCATCGCGAGTTCAGCGGCTCGACCAACGATCCCGCGCTTGAAATCACCCTTGAGCCGACCCGTTCCGACAAGACACCGACCGCCAATGCCATGCTGCGCCTGGTCAACCGCGACCCGAAGAATCCGCTGACCGTCGAGGTAGAAGACCTCGCCTACGGCACGGTGAAGCGGATCGTCAAAGTGCCAGCGGCAACCGGCGGCCCGGCCTGGGCGACGCTCATCCTGGACCTGACCCGCAGCCACGGCTGGTACGATGTCCGCCTACGGGTGCACTCCGCGCCGCAATACGGCCGTCGCTATGCGGGCCACATCGAAACCGGACGCGACAGCTTCAGCGACCCCTTCATGGGACGCGTTGCGGTTTAGAGCTGTTCCAGAAATACTGTAGTCGCGATTGCGAGGGCTTTTCTTGCGATCGGAAACGCCCGACGGACGTACGCTCCCTTCCCCCTCATCCTAACCTTCTCCCTTGGGGAGAAGGGACAGCTGGGCGTCCGGACCGAGGTTTTCCAGTGCGTCCGGCCATGCCAGCGCCGGGATTTCACCAGCCGGCAGCCGATGGTCCTCCTTCTCCCTGAGGGAGATGGCCGTGGTGAGGGGCAAGGGCCTATCCACAGGGCCGAGGGGCTCTCGGATACAAGAGGGTCCACCATCGGCCCTGAGTTTTGGCGGCGATAGAATCTATTGAACCGCCATAGCGGGTTCGTTCAAAAACTTCTGCCGAGGCGGGAGAGGCGGTCTTCAATGCGGTTTTTCGTTGCATCCTGACAATGGATTTCCCGTTCTATCACGGCTGAGATGACAGCTCCTGTATCCGACCCCGAATCGGTCGTGCAACGCCAGCTAGAGGCCTACAATGCGCGTGATCTCGACACGCTGCTCACGATCTATGCTGCCGACGCCGAGACGTTCGAACATCCCGCCAAGCTGCTCGCGCGCGGGACGGAGGCTTTGCGCGAACGCTACGCGCTGCGCTTCAAGGAACCCAACCTGCACGCCCACCTGCTCAAGCGCATCGTCATGGGCAGCACCGTGATCGACCACGAACGCATCACCCGCACGTTTCCCGAAGGCCCCGGCACGCTCGAAATGGTGATGGTCTACGAGGTGCAGGGTGGGCGGATTGCGAAGGCATGGGGCATCGTGGGCGCCAAAACGCTCGATCCCAAACCGTAGCGGGCACGACGGCCAATTGCGCCTTGCCAGCGCATCAGGGCCACGCAGATTGCACGCGCGTTCATCGCCTGCGCCTGCATGAGCCGAAATGTCATCCCCATCCTGCTGAGTCTCGCGCTCGGCAGCACGTTGGGATTTCTGGTGGCCCGGAGGACGGCCTCGGCTGGTTCGCCAGCAGCCGACCATCCTGGAAGCCCCGTCACCACGACGCCCGCCGATGCCGCATCGGTTTCGAACCGCCCGGCTCACCCGGTCGTCACGGGCTGGAATGCCACCGACTTCGAGGCCCGCCTGCGACGCATTCTCAGCGGGCCGGAGAACCGCCATTGGCGCGACCTGGTCGAACTCGCGCGCGGGGTTGCTCCCGGAGACATGGCGACCGCACTTGCGATCGGCGATCGGGTGTTGCCTTTCAACTTGCGAGACAGCTTCCGCAACGCCCTCGTCGAGCGCTGGTCGGAGACGGATCCGCGGGCGGTGCTCGCCTACGCCGCCACTCTGAAATCACGGAACGAACGCACGCAGGTGGAGGTCCAGGCCGTTCAGGAGTGGGCACGGACGGCTCCGGACGCCGCCCTGGCCTGGGTCGCGCAACAGCCCAAGGGACAGGTGCAGCAGCAGTTGCTCCTCAGCGCGCTCGAAGGCCTGGCGGAAACCGACCCGATGGCGGCGCTGAACCGGTTGGAAGCGATGCCCCCCGGCGTGCGCCAGGAGGGACAGATGACGATCCTCACGGCGCTGGCCCGGAAGGATCCCCGGGCGGCGGCCGAGCTGGCGGTCAAGCAGACCGGCGACTACCCGTTCGGCATGGGCAATAGTCCGCTGGGGGTCGTCCTGCAACTCTGGTTGCAACAGGATTCGGCCGAAGCCTTGGCCTGGCTGCGCACCCAGCCGGCGGATACGCGCCGGCGGAACGCGGTCAGCCAGGTCATCCAGGGCGCGGCCTGGATGAATCCCACCGCCGCCCTGCAGGTCCTGGATTTTCTGCCCCCGGGACAGCCGCGCGATCAGCTCCTGTTGAACACGCTCAATAACTGGGCCGAACGGGATTCCGACGCCGCCCGCGCCTGGCTGGCCCAGCAGACGGACGAACGCATCCAACGGACCGGCACCGTCGCCCTGGCCAATGCCCTGGCCCAGACGGACCCGGCGGCGGCCGTGGCCCTGCTGCGGTCGGCCAAGCCCGACCCGTCGCAGACCTGGATGTACCAGCAGATCGCCTCGCAGTACGCCCTGCGCGATCCGGACGCCGCTTTTGCCTGGGCCCAGTCGCTGGACAATCTGGGAACCCGAAACCAGGCCATCAGTGGCGTCATGACCGGCTGGGCGCAGAGTGATCCGGCCGGGGCTTTGGCCGCCCTGAAGCAGCTGCCCAGCTCCGAGGGCCGGCAGCAGGCCATTGATCAGGTCGTCGCGCAGCTCGGCAACAGTGATCCCAAGCTGGCGCTTGATTTCGTCAACACCTTGCCCGAAGGGATGACGCGCAACCAGACGTTGGCCAACCTCGCCGGCAACTGGGCCAACAGCAATCTGGAGGAGGCGCTTGCCTGGGCCAAAGCCCTGCCCGAAGGCGTCGGCCGCAACGCGGTCATTGAGCGGCTCGCCGATCCCTGGGCCAACAGCGATCCCGAGTCCCTCATCGCCTTCACCAAGGACCTCCCGACCGGTCCGTTGCGCAATGAGATGCTGCAACAGGTCGTGCAGCATCTGGGCACGGACGATCCGACGAAGGCCGCCGGCCTGATCATGGATCTGCCCTCCGGCGCGAACCGCACCGAGCTGCTGTCGAATCTCGCGGGCAACTGGGCGCAGCGCGATCCCCAGGCCGCCGCCGCCTTCGCCGCCGGACTGCCGGCGGCACCGGACCGTGATCAACTGTTCCAGCGAATCGCCAGCGCGTGGGGCGGAACCGATCCCGCCGCCGCCTGGTCCTGGGTGCAGACGCTGCCGGAGAGCAGCACCCGCAACAGCACGTTGGCCGAGCTGCTGGGACAATGGGCGCGGCAGTCCCCGCAGGAAGCGGTGGCCCAGCTCGCGCAACTGCCGGCCGGCCCCGCCCAGGAACAGGCGGTGCGCTCCGTCGTGGGCAGTTTGGCCAATCTTGAACCCGGGCAGGCGGCGGCCTGGATTGACCAGTTTCCCGCCGGCAGTCTGCGGGACGATGCCACCAGCCAACTGCTGAACCAATGGTCGTCGCAAGACCCGGTGGCGGCGGCAGCGTGGCTCGCCAAACTGCCGGACAGCCCCGGTCGCGAGCACGCCATCGCCTCTTTTGTCGGCCCTGCCGCAGCTCAAGACCCGCAGCTGGCCTGGAAATGGGCCGCGACCCTCACCGATGAAGACACGCGCAATCGCGCCCTGGAAGTTGCCGCCATCGGCTGGCTGCGCCTCGACGACGCTGCCGCCCGCGCCATCATCACGGGGAGCAGCCTGCCCGACTCCACCAAGGAACGCCTGCTGAAGCCGGGGGGCTGAGCCGTACGGAAATGCGAAAAGGAGGAGCGATGAAAAGGAGAGTAGCCTGATGATGCCGCCTGAACGACCCGGTTTAGCAGGGCGATTGCTCGGCGCAGCCAGCTATCTGGGATTCGCCCCTCTGACGCGCCTCTGGCACCCGAAACGCCATGAAGCCTTCTTCGCCCATCACTTCAAGCAAGGCATGGCCGTATGGTTCTGCCTGATCTCGACATTTTTTGGATTCTTCCTTTTTGACACCGCCACCGCTCTGTTTTTCCTCCTGTTCCCTCAGGTCGCGCAGAATCTCATCGAGACGTGGGCACCGTACTTGCGTTTCATCGATTACGCCCTGCTACTACCGGTGATTGCCTTGGCGGTCTTCTGGATCACTCCGGTTGTTTTTGCGCTTTGCGGTTCCACCCGACCGTTGCCGCTGCAAAAGCAGCTGGCCCGTCGGCTCTGGATCATTCGTTTTTCCCTCGTGTCCAATTTGCTGGCGCTGGCATCCGTTCCCATCGTTGCGGCTTTCGGCATCCACGCCGCGGCACGGGCGCAGGCCAGCCGGGACGGCGCCGCCGTTTACTTTCTATACGATGAGGGCGTCGGAGTACCCCGCTGGGCGTTTGCGCTCGGGATGTATCGGATCACCCTCCAGGCCGATCGCAATTGGGGCAAAGCCTCCACCGTGGTGGACCATCTGAACCAGGACACGCTACGCGCCGCGTTGGCCAGCGGCCGGGTGGTAATTCTGGCGACCCACGGTGAGAAGGGATATGCCGTCACCTATTTTGCTCCGAAATGCCTTTGCGTTGCCGCCCCGGACACAGGAGCTGCCAACGAAATCGGCAGCCGCCACTTTCTCCGCATGAAACTGCTCCAACCGGAAGACAAGGGAGGCGGGTGGGAGAACGTGACCGCAAACCCGAACCTGAAACTCGCATACCTGTTTGCCTGCCATGGAGGAGCCAGAGCGGCGCAGTGGGAAGAACATCTCTCGCCCGCCAAAGTCGTCACGTATAATCGCATTTCCACCATCTACGACCATGCCTGGTGGTTCGCGATTACCGGACCAAAGCTTTTGGAACAGATGTGATAATTCGGCGGGCCAGCGGCCGGACCCAATGCCGGAGCCATCTTCCTTTGCCGCTGTCTTTCTCACCTTCACACTCTTCCCCCCTGCCAGCCCGCTTCCGCAGCCGCCATTGAGCAGCCTGCCCGATTACGCCGAGCAACGGTCTGAGGCGGCCAGAGGTTGATCACCATCCCACCGGAAATAATGACACGCCGCACGGCCGCTCACCTCCGGTCACGGATCAGCATCCCCAAGCCCACCATGGCCATGGTCATACCACCGACGCGCAGCCAGTTCGTTCGATCACCGGGGTGGGTGAAAAGGCGCGCCACGTCGGAATGGGTGCCAAACGAGTCCAGCGGGGTCGAGTTCCTCGTCATCAGAATGAGCCCGGCTACAATCAGGACGATGTACAGGAGTTTGGCCATAAAACCTCCGGGATAAACCCGGCGTGCGATGAACAACCGCCAACCGCCACGGGGCAACTGGAATTTGGGCGGTCGTTTCCCTCACACGCGGCTTGAGCCGGGGCCACGCCGTCCGTCATGCTCGGCCTATGACACTCCGATTCCCCGCCGTGCTCGGTCTGTGGCTTGGCCTGGTGCTCGCGCCGGCCGCCTTCGCCCAGGTCAAGGACGCCGCCACGCCCGTCGCCTCGCTCAAGGTCGCCAAAGATTTCAAGGTCGAGCTGCTCTACACCGTGCCCAAGGGCTCGCAGGGCTCGTGGGTCTCCATGTGCCTTGATCCGAAGGGCCGGCTCATCGTCTCCGACCAGTACGGCAAGCTCTACCGGCTCACCCTGCCGCCGCTTGGCTCGACCGACGCGCCCGGCGTGGAGCCGATCAACGTGCCCATCGGCATGGCGCAGGGCCTCCTCTACGCCTTCGACAGCCTCTATGTGATGTGCGCCAACGACAAGCCGTACGCCCGCGGTCTGTACCGTGTGCGCGACACGGATGGCGACGACAAGTTCGACGAGGTGACGCTGCTGCGCGGCCTTGACGGCGGTGGTGAACATGGCCCGCACGCCATCCTTCTCTCGCCCGATGGCAAGTCGCTCACGATCGTTTCCGGCGACCAGTGCGCGGTTCCCGCCCTCGACTCCTCCCGCGTGCCGCTGTACTGGTCGGAAGACCACCTGCTGCCGCGCCTCTGGGACGGCAACGGCTTCATGAAGGGCGTGCTCGCGCCCGGCGGCTGGATCGCGAAGACCGATCCCGAGGGCAAGACCTGGGAGCTGGTCGCCAACGGTTTCCGCAACCAATACGACGCCGCCTACAACCGTGACGGCGAGCTCTTCACCTTCGACGCCGACATGGAGTGGGACATGAACACGCCATGGTACCGCCCCACCCGCGTGAACCACATCGTGAGCGGCGCGGAGTTCGGCTGGCGCAGCGGCGCGGGCAAGTGGCCGGCCTACTATGCGGACAGCCTCGGGGCGGTCGTGAACATCGGACCCGGCTCGCCGACAGGCGTGACCTTCGGCTACGGGGCAAAGTTCCCGGCCAAATATCAGGAGGCCTTTTTCATCAACGACTGGAGCTACGGCAAACTCTATGCCGTCCACCTGAAGCCCGCCGGTGCCGGTTACACGGGCGAGCTCGAGGAGTTCATCGCGGGCTCGCCGCTGCCGCTCACCGATCTGGTCGTTAACCCGAAGGATGGCGCACTCTACTTCTCCATCGGCGGTCGCAAGACCCAGTCCGCCCTCTACCGCGTGACCTACGTCGGCAATGAATCCACCGCGCCCTCGCCCGGCATGAAGGGCGGCGAAAAGGAACGCGCCGAGCGTCGCAAGCTGGAATCGTATCACGGGGCCGCCGTCACGAAGCTTTCGCCGGATGCGCCGGTGGGCCAGTACGCTCACGCCGTACGCAGCGCGGACCCCGCCGCACTCAAGGAACTCTGGCCACAGCTTGGCAGTCCCGACCGCAACCTGCGGTTTGCCGCGCGGGTCGCCCTCGAATGGCAGCCCGTGGAAACGTGGCGCGAAAAGGCGCTCGCGGAGAAGGGCCCCGAGGCCAGCCTCACCGCGCTGATGGCGCTCGCCCGGGTCAGCAGCCGGGACCAGTTCCACCGCAAGCCGACGGACCCGCAGCCCGACCCCAAGCTGTCCGGCCAGATCCTCGCCTCGCTGGACCGCCTTTCCTGGGACCGGCTCAGTGCCAATCAGCAGCTCGAACTGCTCCGCGCCTACACCCTGGCCTTCACCCGCCTGGGCAAGCCCGACGAGGCGACCCGCCAGCATCTGATCGCCAAGTTCGATCCGCACTTCCCGGCCCAATCCCGCGAGCTGAACGCCGAACTGGCCCCCATGCTGGTTTATCTGCAGACGCCGGACGCGGCGACGAAACTGATGGCGCTCATGCTCAAGGCCCCGACCCAGGAGGAGCAGCTCGACATGGCCCGCAGCCTCCGGATGCTGAAAACCGGCTGGTCGTTGGAGCAGCGCCAGGCCTACTTCGGCTGGTTCCTCAAGGCCGCCAATTTCCGGGGCGGCGCCTCGCTCGCCGGCTTCCTCCGCGACATCAAGGCCGATGCCGTCGCCACGCTCAGCGACTCGGAGAAGACCTCCCTTACCTCGGTGCTGAACGCCAAACCCGTCACGAAGAAGCCGCTGGAGAATCTGCTCGCCGGTCGTACGGTGGTAAAGGAATGGACCGTGAATGACCTCGCCCCCCAACTCGCCAAAGGTCTGGCCAAAGGCCGCAACTTCGAGCGCGGCCATACGCTCTTCGGCACCGTGGGGTGCTACAATTGCCACCGCTTCGCCACCGAGGGCGGCGCCGTCGGGCCCGATCTCACCGGTGTCGGTGGCCGCTTCAACTCGAAGGATCTTTTGGAATCCATCATCGAGCCGAGCAAGGAGGTCAGCGACCAGTATGCGCCGACGGTGTTCACGCTGAAGAACGGCAACACCGTCATCGGCCGCGTGGCCAACCTCAACGATGACACCATCAACGTGAGCGAGGACATGTCGATGCCCGGTGACTTCACCAACGTGAAACGCGCCGACGTGGTGAGTGCCGAGCCGTCCAAGACGTCGCCGATGCCCGAGGGCCTTCTGAACACGCTGAAGCCCGACGAGATTCTTGACCTCCTGGCCTTCGTGCTCTCGCGGGGCGACCCGCAGGCGGCCAGCTTCAAATAAGCCCCCGCAAGGAACCAAACATGAACCTCACCGACGAACTCCAGAAACTCACCGAGCTGCATCAGGCCGGAAATCTCACCGACCAGGAGTTCGCCGACGCCAAGCAGCGGCTCATCCGCGACGGCCAGTCCGCGGCGGCCGGAACTCCGGCCGCCGCGGAAGCCGCCGTCCTTCCCGAGAAGACCTTCCGGTCGAGCCGCTGGTCGGCCGGAAACATGATCTTCCCGGATTCGCTGACCTTGGCGAGCGACGGGATGCACTTCCGCAAAGGGGCCATGTTCGGCTCCAGCGAGGAACACGTCGCCTACCGCGCCGTCGCCTCGTTCAAGGTCAAGAACGGCATTTTCCTGTCCAACGTCACCGTCGAAACCTCGGGCGGCAGCCAGCCGATCTTCATCAACGGCCTCTGGAAATCCGCCGCCCGCGAGATTCAGGAGCTGGTGCGCGCGTATCAGAGCGGCGGATAGGCGGTGCAGACCGCAAGCGGTCGTTTGCCGGCATGGAGCAAAGATTTTAACCGCTGATCCACATTGATCTGCGCTGATAAAGTCCGCCTTGGCGTTGTTTCCTATTAGTGTTCATCAGTGTGGATCAGCGGTTTCCCTTTCGGCGATCTTGCCGAATGCACGGACCACGGTTGAAGTCCCACGCTGCGTCCGTATGCTTGCCGCCATCGCCATGTTGCCGCGGATTTCAATTCTCGCCCTGCTGTCCGGCACGCTCAGCGTCGGCGCGGTCGCCGCCTCTGTCCCGCCCGGCGAGGCCGTGGACTTCTCCGCGCAGATCCGGCCAATCCTTTCGGCGAAGTGTTTTCACTGCCATGGCCCGGATGAAGGCTCTCGCAAGGGCAAACTGCGGCTCGACTCCTTCGAGGAGGCCATCAAGGAACGGAAGGGCCATCCGGCCATCACGCCCGGAAAGGTCGAGGCGAGCGAACTCGTCCGGCGCATCCTCACCACCGACGCCGACGACCAGATGCCGCCGGCAGAGGCCAAGAACCCACTGAAGCCGGAGGAGATCGAACTGCTCAAGCGCTGGGTGGCACAGGGGGGCAAATACACACCGCACTGGGCCTGGGTGAAGCCGGTGCGCGCACCCCTGCCCGCCGTGCGGCAAAAATCCTGGCCGCATAACGGCATTGACCGCTTTGTGCTCGCCCAGTTGGAACGCCACGGGCTGAAGCCTTCCCCGGCGGCTGACCGCCATACCCTGGTACGCCGGCTGTCCCTCGACCTGACCGGCCTGCCGCCGACGCCGGAAGAGGTGGCCGCCTTCGTCAGCGATTCCTCACCCGAGGCTTACGAGCATCTCGTGGATCGGTTGCTGGCCTCGCCCCACTTTGGTGAACGCTGGGCCCGCATGTGGCTCGATCTGGCGCGCTACGCCGACTCCGCGGGCTACGGCAGCGATCCATTGCGGCCCAACATCTGGCCCTGGCGCGACTGGCTCATCCAGGCGCTGAACCGCAACCAGCCCTTCGACGAGTTCACCCGGGACATGATCGCGGGCGACCTGCTGCCCGGCGCGACGAAGGAGCAGGAGACCGCCACCGCCTTTCATCGTAACACGATGACGAACACCGAGGGCGGCACCGAGGACGAGGAATGGCGCGTCGCCGCCGTGAAGGACCGCGCCGCCGTCACCGCGCAGGTGTGGATGGGCCTGACGATGGGCTGCGCCCAGTGCCACACGCACAAGTTCGATCCGATCGCCCACCGCGAATACTACTCCTTCTACGCGTTCTTCAACCAGACCGAGGACAACGACCAGCCCGACGAGCGCCCGACGATGCCACTCTACACGCCGGCCGAACAGGCCCGGCGCGGCGAGCTTCAGGCCCGCATCACCACGGTGGATGCCTTTTACCAGACCCCGACCGCCGCGTTTGAGGCCGAGCTGGCCACGTGGGCTAAAGCGGCCGCCCAGCCGGTGCCTTGGCAGGTGCTGGTCCCGACGACGGTAAAATCCGCCGCTACCAACGCAGCGACCTTCACCATCGCCACCGATGCCACGGTGATTACAACCGGGGCGTCGCCGCTGAAGGACACTTACACTGTCTCGGTCCGGACCAAGGCCGACGGCCTGACCGCCTTCCGACTGGAAACGCTCCCCAATGACGCGCTGCCGGGCAAAGGTCCGGGCCGCAAAGAGGGCGAGGGCAATTTCGTGCTGCAGGATGTGCGGGTGACTGCCCGCACCGTGAACGGCCCGCCGGCCACGGGACGGTTCGTACGGATCGAGGCACCCGGCCCGAACCGCCGCCTGACGCTGGCCGAGGTGCAGGTGTTTGCCGGCGGCGAAAACGTCGCGACCAAAGGTACCGCGCGGCAGTCGAGTACCTCCTATCTCGGCGATGCTGCCCGGGCCATCGACGGCAATACCGACGGCAACCGCGACACCTCGGAGTCCGTCAGCCACACGGAAACCGAAACCGATGCCTGGTGGGAGGTCGATCTCGGCGGCGAATTCCCAGTGGACGAGGTCGCCGTCTGGAACCGCACCGGGGAAGGCATCGAGTATCTGGCGAACACCCGTCTTCAGATTCTGGATGCCTCCCGAAAAGTCACTTGGACCGGCGACATCAAGGACGCCCCGAAGCCCGCCGTGCGGCTCGGCCCCAATGCGGCCCAGCTGCTGCCCGTCCGCAACGCCTCGGCCGATTACGCGCAGGGGGGATTCAGCGCGGACCGGGCCATCGACGCCGAGGGCGGCACTGGCTGGGCCGTGGGCGGACGCACCGGCACGGCCCACGCACTGGCCTTCGAGCTGGCCGAACCGCTGAAAGCCGAGGGCGAAGTCGAGCTCACCTTCACGCTCAAGCAGGATTACGGCGAACGCCTCACCCTTGGAAACTTCCGGCTGTCGGCCACGACCCAGGCCACCCCGGTGCGCATCTGGCCCAGCGAGGTTCAGGCCGCGCTGGCGGTAGCTCCGGAGAAACGGGACGAAAAGCAGCTGCGCACGTTGGCGGACTTCTACAAGCCACAGTCGATGACGCACGGTCCGCTCGCCCGCGAACTGGCCGGCCTTCGCAGCGAGCTGAACGGCATTTCCGGCACCGCCCTGCCGATCATGCGGGAACTGCCTGCCGACCGGCACCGGGTTACGCACCTGCTGAACAAGGGCAACTACCTCGCGCCCGGCGAAGAGGTGTCGGCGGGGGTTCCCGCCGCCTTCAACCCGTGGCCCGTGGGCCAGCCCACCAACCGCCTTGGCCTCGCCGCCTGGCTTACTGCCCCCGAAAACCCGCTCACGGCCCGCGTGCAGGTCAATCGCGTCTGGGCGACGCTCATGGGACAGGCCTTCGTGGAAACTGAGGAGGATTTCGGCACCCAGGGCACCCTCCCCTCCGACCGCGATCTGCTCGACTGGCTGGCTGTCTCTTATCAAGCGAAGAGTGCGGAGCGCGGAGCGGGGAGCGAAGCCGATGCTCCGGTGCTGAAGTGGGATTTCAAGGCGCTGGTAAAACTGATCGTGATGTCGGCGACGTATCAGCAAGCCTCCGGTGTCTCGCCGGAACTTTTGGAGAAAGACCCACGCAACAAGCTGTATTCCCGTGCCCCGCGTCGCCGGCTCGATGCCGAGGCCGTGCGCGACCAGGCGCTCGCCCTGAGCGGGCTGTTGAGCGCGAAGATCGGCGGTCCCAGTGTCTATCCGCTGCAGCCGGACGGACTGTGGCGGGCGGCCTTTAACGGGGAACGCTCCTGGCGCACCAGCGACGGGGAAGATCGTTACCGACGCGGCCTTTATACCTTCTGGCGGCGCACCGTGCCCTATCCCAGCATGGCGACCTTCGATGCGCCCAGCCGCGAGGCCTGCACCTTCCGCCGCCTGCCCACCGATACCCCGTTGCAGGCGTTCGTCACCCTAAACGACCCGGTCTTCGTGGAATGCGCCCAGGCGCTGGGCCGCCGCATCGGGCTGGAATCTGGCTCGGTGCCCGACCGTATTCGTCACGGACTGGAGCGGGTATTGGCCCGGCCCGCCGACAGCACGCAGGTAACCGCCCTGGTCAAACTGTACGAAGCCGAGCTGGCCAACTACCACGACCGGGCCGACGAAGCCGCCAAGCTGGCGACCGATCCGCTGGGACCATTGCCCCCGGGTTTGTCCGCCGCCGAAGCCGCCGCGTGGACCACGGTGGGCAATGTGCTCCTGAACCTCGACAGCGTGCTCTCTAAAGGATAAGTGATGCGCTGGAGTTACCTGCGCCGCGTCGGACTGCTCCTCCTCTTGGCACTGCTTCCCGGCTGCAAGGGCTGCAACAAGGGGGTGAGCAACGCCCACGAAAAGCCATTGCCAGACGGCACGGTCATCCTGCTTCGTGGAACCAATGGCTATGGGGCCGTTATCCTGCATAACCAGCGGTTCAGCGGGGGCTTGCCGACACCCAAGGAGACTCTGGAGTACAAATGGTCCCTCATCCTGCGTAACCAGCGGTTCAACCGGGTGTTGCAGACACCCGAGGAGACGCTGGAATACGAATGGTTCTTCCGGTCGGATGGCCAAGGCACCTTCGCTACCAATGATCCCAAGGTGCTTCACGGGACCGTGACCAAACCAGCCGGGACCCAGTGGTCCAAGCTCATCACCTTCCAAGGATTCTCGGTGGAATGGTCGGGGAATACCGACGGGCTTGGCTGGGTTTATTACCCCCATGATTTCCACACCTTCAACCGGTCAGCCGCATGGTCAATGTGCGTGACCGATCGGACCAACCTGGAGGGGATCAATCCCGGTGATTGGCGCTGGAGCTATTCCACCCGCCCGCCATTCTCACTGACACAGGAACGTAACTGGCTGAAAGGTCAGCTCGGCTCCACACCTCGCGGTCGCTAAGGGAACTAGGGCTTGACGCTACCTGTCGCAAAGACCTAGGTTTAGGACGTAAAACGTTTTCTGGCTGGCGATTGCCGCCGTGCATCAAGTCGGTTCTCAAACCGGCTTTTTTGTTACCCGTAATGCCGGGAAACTGCTGACACCGTATGAACGCTGAGTTTCTCGCAGTAGTTGAGTTTTGGGAGAAGGAAAAGGGCATCACCAAGGATGTCCTGCTCGCGGCTGTTCAGGAGTCGCTTTTGGCCGCAGCCAAGAAGGCGGTCGGCCCGGCCCGCGACCTCCGGGTTGCAATCGATCCCAAGTCCGGCGATATCAAGGCCTTGGCTAAACTTATTGTGTCTGACCGGGTGGTCTCCAAGCACGATCAGATTTCCGTTTTTGACGCCCGGCGCGCCGGTCATCCCGAGGTCAAGGTGGGCGACGAAATTGACGTCGAAGTCACCCCCGCCGGCTTCGGCCGGATCGCCGCGCAATACGCCAAGCAGGCGCTGATGTCGCAGGTCCGCAAGGCCGAGAAGGCGATGATCTACGGCGAGTTCAAGGACCGCGTGGGTGACATCATCAGCGGCACTGTACGGCGCTTCGAGCGTTCGGACGTGATTCTCGACCTCGGCAAGTTCGAGGCGATGATGCCGAACCGCGAACGCGTTCCCACCGAGGAATACCAGGTCGGCGAGCGCATCCGTTGCTTCGTGAAGGCGGTGGAGCAGACCCCGCACGGCCCGGAAATCATACTGTCGCGTGCCGATCCCCAGTTTGTACTGAAGCTGTTCAAGCTGGAAGTGGCCGAGATCAACGACGGCACGATCGAGATCCGGGCCGTCGCCCGGGAACCGGGCTTCCGCACCAAGATCGCGGTCTATTCGCGCGATTCCAAGGTGGACCCAGTCGGTGCCTGCGTCGGCCTGCGCGGCCAGCGCGTGAAGAACATCGTGCGCGAGCTGAACAACGAGAAGGTGGACATCATCCCCTGGACCTCGGACATCAAAGCCTTGGTGACCAAGGCGTTGGACCCGGCGAAGATCAAGTCGCTGCACGTGGACGAGGCCCGGAAGCGCGTGCTGGTGCACACGACTCCCGACCAGCTGCCGCTCGCGGTGGGCAAGCGCGGCCAGAACGCGCGTCTGGCCTCCCGCCTGGTGGGCTGGCAGATCGACATCGAGGCGGAAGCGGACGTCAACGGCTTCGAGGCCAAGGTGGACCATGCCATTCACGATCTGGCAGCGGTGCCCGGCATCACGTTGGAGCAGGCGCGGGTGCTGGTGAACATCGGCTTCCACGGGGTCGCCGACCTGCTGGACGCGGAGGTCACTGACCTGGCGGCCGTGCCGGAAATCGGCGCGGAAGCCGCAGCGACCATTTTGGAAGCGGCCAAGGGCGAGATGCTCCGCCGTCAGGCGGACGGTTCCGCAGTCACATCGTAATTTAAAGCGGCGTCGGTAGCCGACCGCCCCGTCCATTTTAGGCAGGAAATGCCGGGACGGGGCGGTGGAATTTGCAGAAACATACATTATGCCCGTTCGCATCTACGAGATTGCCAAAGACCTGAACTTGGAGAGCAAGGCTGTGCTCGCCAAGGCCAAGGAGCTTGGCATTTCGGCGGCCAAGGTGCCGTCGAGCTCGCTCGACAAGATCACCGCCGAATATCTCAAGGAGCAGCTCACGCCGATGTCGGCCACGGCTGCAGCGGCTCCCGCCCCGGCCGCGGACGAGCCGGTCGTGATCCTGCGACCGCCCGCGCCCACGCCGCCGGCCCCGCCGGCCGAGGTGCAGGTCGAAGCGACCGCCGCCCCGGAACCGCCACCGGCTACGCCAACTGCGGAAGCACCCGCGCCGATTGCTCCCGTAGCTACCCCGGAAGTCACTGGGGTTGCGACCGAAGTTCACGCAGCCAGCACACCCTCAGCTCCGGCTCCGGAAACCGCGACGTCCGTTCCCGCGCCCGCGCCGTCGGTGCCGCCGATGCCAGCAGCAGTTGCGCCGGCCCCGGCTCCGGCCGCCCCCGCCACGCCGCCCGCCCCGGTCGTTCCGCCCAAGTCGCAGATCGGCTCGCTCGTCGGTCGCGTTGATCTCAAGAGCTTTGCCCCGCGACAGCAGGCCCGACCCGAGGTCCGCCCGCCCACGCAGCAGAACACTTCCCGCCCGCCCGCCCGCAGTGACGATCGTCGGGGACCGCCCGACCGCCGTGGCCCGTACGGGCAGCAGCAGCGCGGACCCGCTCCGGCGCCCGCTCCGGCCCGGCCTGCCGCCCCGCCCCGGCAAACCTTCGCCGCCAATGCGCCCCTCATCATCATGCGCCCGCCCATCCTGGTGCGGGAGCTGGCGGAGAAGATGGGCCGCAAGCCCTTCCAGGTCATCGCCGACCTGATGAGCATGGGCGTGTTTGCCACGGTCACCCAGAGCATCGAGGCCGAGCACGCAATCCGGGTCTGCGCCAAGCACGGCATCCGCTTTGAAACCGAGAAGCGCGACAAGGCGACCCACACCGTCAACGTCCCGCAGGAGCAGACCGTCGAGCTCGACAAGGAGGACAAGCCCGAGACCCTGAAGCCGCGCCCGCCCGTGATCACGATCATGGGACACGTCGACCACGGCAAGACCTCGCTCCTCGACGTCATCCGCAAGGCCAGTGTGGCCTCCGGTGAGGCCGGTGGCATCACGCAGCACATCGGTGCCTACACCATCTCCTATCCGCACCCGGTTACCGGGGTGCTGACGCAGCTCACCTTCCTCGACACGCCCGGTCACGCGGCGTTCTCGGCGATGCGGGCGCGCGGCGCCAACGTCACGGACATCGTCGTGCTCGTCGTCGCAGCGAATGACGGCGTGATGCCGCAGACGCTCGAGGCCCTGGCCCACGCACAGGCGGCCAAGGTCCCCATCATCGTCGCGGTCAACAAGTGCGACCATCCCAACGCCAATCCGCTCAAGGTGCGCCAGCAGCTCCAGGACAAGGGGCTCGTGCCCGATGACTGGGGTGGCGACACGCTGTATGTGGATTGCTCCGCGCTCACCAAGCTCGGCATCGACAAGCTCATCGACTCCATCCTGCTGCAGGCCGAATTGCTCGAGCTCAAGGCGAACCCCGACCGCAATGCGAAGGGCAACGTCATCGAGTCCGGCATCGAGGCCGGTGGCCCCGTTGTCACGGTCCTCGTCCGCAAGGGCACGCTCCACGTCGGCGACATCGTCCTGTGCGGCGAGCATTACGGCAAAGTCCGGGCGATGATGAACGAGGAGGGCACCCGGCTGAAGGAGGCCACCCCCTCCGTCGCCGTGCGCGTGCTCGGCCTCAACGGCATTCCCGAGGCCGGCTCGGAATTCAGCGCCGTTGAGGACGAGAAGGCCGCGCGCGACCTCGCCGAGGAACGCTTCACCGCCCGCAAGAAGAGCGAGCTGGAAGGCGTCCGCCCGCGCCGGCAGACGCTGGAGGACATCTTTGGCCAGATCAAGGACATGACCGCCAAGGTGCTCAAGGTCATCGTCAAGGCCGACACGCAGGGCTCGGTCGAGGCCATCTGCGACGCGCTCAACCAGATCGATTCGAGCAAGGTGGCCCTGGAGATCGTCCACAGCGCCGTCGGTGCCGTCAGTTCCGCGGACGTGCTGCTCGCCAGCTCGTCCAACGCCGTCATCCTCGGCTTCCATACCCGGGTGGACAACAGCGCCGCCGAGCAGGCCAAGCACGAGGGCGTGCAGGTCAAGCTCTACGCCATCATCTACGAGCTCATCGACCAGGTGAAGGAGGCCATGTCCGGCCTCCTCGATCCCCTGCTCAAGGAGGTCGTCATCGGCCAGGCCGAGGTCCGCAAGATCTTCAGCCTCTCCAAGGGCGGCAACATCGCCGGCTGTGCGGTCACCAATGGCCGGCTCGTCCGGGGCAAGATGCGCGTCCGGCGCCGCAACAACGTCATCTACGAGGGCGTTTCGCTCACGCTCAAGCGCTTCCAGGACGAGGTCAACGAGGTGCGCTCCGGCATGGAATGCGGCATCCGCCTCGACGGCTACGACGACTTCATCGAAGGCGACATCCTCGAGTGCTACACGCTTGAGAAGGTCGCGCAGAAGCTCTGAGTCACCGCGTCACCGAGTTACCGCCCACCGGGCTTTGCCATGTCATCTGTCCGCCGTATCTTTCGCGTCAAGGAGCTGCTGAAGCACGAGATCGCCGAATGCATCCGCCGTGAGTTTTCCATCAGCGAGGTGGGCCTCCTGTCCGTCAACGACGTCGGCATGGCCAGCGACCTGCGTGCTGCCACGGTCTTCCTCGGCTTCGTCGGCACACCCGAGCAGCGCAAGCTCGCGCCCGCCCGCCTGGCGGAGCGGGCGAAGGATATCCAGATGATGGTCGGGGCCTCCGTGCGGCTGAAATTCACGCCCACGCTGCGCTTCCAGATCGACGACTCGATCGAGCAGGGTAACCGCGTGCTCGCCATCCTCGAACAGCTCGACACCCCGCCCGAACCGCCCGCCGCCTCCTGATTTTTCCCGGCCGGATGGTTCCGGCCGAATTGATGAAACCGATTCCGAAGACAGTTGAACGCATCCTGGAGGCGTTGCGGGAGGCCCGCACCGTCTGCATCGTGGGTCACATCCGGCCCGATGGTGACTGCATTGGCTCCCAGCTGGGTCTCGCCCACGCGCTCGAAGGCGCCGGCAAGGAGGTCACGGTCTGGAACGAGGATGTCGTGCCGGACAAGCTGCGCTTCCTCGATCCTGATCGCCGCGTCCGCAAGCCCCAGTCGGGCCAGCGTTTCGACGTGGTCGTCGCCACCGACTGTGCCAGCCTGGAACGGCTTGGCCGCGTCGGCGAGCACATCGGCCAGCGGAGCCTGTTCATCAACATCGACCACCACGCGTCGAACACGAAGTACGCCGACATCAACTGGGTCTCGCCCCGCGAACCCTCGAGCGGCGAGCTGATCTACGACCTTTGTGAATGGGCCGGCTGGAAAATCACCCAGCCGATGGCGGACCTGCTGTTCACCGCCGTGAGCACCGACACAGGCAGCTTCCAGTATCCGAGCACCACGCCCGACACGCTCGAGACCGCCGCCCATCTCATCGAGCGCGGGGCCGATCTCGGCAAGATCTGCCAGGAGGTCTATCAGAGCTTCCCGCTCACGCGGGTGAAGCTGCTGCGCCACGTTTACAACAAGTTCCGCCTCACCCACGACGCGAAGACCGCCTACTTCTGGCTGAAGAAGGCCGACTACGCGCGCACCGGGGCCAGCACCGAGGAGAGCGAAGGGCTGATCGACCACATCCGCGCCATCGACGGCGTGGTCGTGGCCATCGTCTTTGAGGAGGTGGATCCGAACCTGACCCGCATCAGCCTACGGTCGAAGGACGACCGGGTGAATGTCAACGAGGTCGCTGCCCTGTTTGGCGGCGGCGGCCACAAGGCCGCCGCCGGTGCGCGGGTGACTGGCAGCCCGCTTTCCGTCCAACGCCGCGTGCTGGGCGCCGTGAAGCGCGCCCTGGCGGGCAAACCGGTCGCGAAATGAACGCCTTCTCCGCCTTTGACGGCGCGTTGCTCGTGGACAAGCCGTCCGACTGGACCTCCCACGATGTCGTCGCGAAGGTCCGCGGCCATTTCCGCATTCCCAAGGTCGGGCACTGCGGCACGCTCGACCCGATGGCCACCGGGCTGCTCATCCTGGTCTTTGGCCAGGCCACCAAGCTTTCCGAGAAGCTCATGTCGTCGGACAAGGTGTACGAGGGCGTGATGCGGCTCGGTGAATCCACCGACTCGCATGATGCCGAAGGCGACATTACCGGGTCCCTGCCGGTTCCGCCGCTCGACCTGAAGGATCTGAATGAGTCCGCCGCGACGTTTCTCGGCGACCAGTTCCAGGTGCCACCGATGGTGAGCGCCATAAAAATCGGCGGCGTCGCCCTGCATAAGCTCGCGCGCAAGGGCATCGAGGTGGAACGCACGTCGCGCCTGATCCACCTCTACAGCTACCGCTTCACGGAGTACGAGGAGCCCTTCGCCTACTTCACCGTCGCCTGCACCAAGGGCACCTACGTGCGCGTGCTCGCACATGACCTGGGCAACAAGCTCGGCTGTGGCGCGCATCTGACCCGCCTGCGGCGCACCGGCAGCGGCAAGTTCGACCTCGCGGACGCATTTGCGCTGCCGGAAATCCTGAAGTGGTCCCCGGCGGAGCTGGCCGAGCACGTCATTCCCTTTCTCAAACTGAAGCAGTATGAGTGAAGCGCGATCTGCGGTGCGCCTGTCCTGAGGCCACCGCCGGCCACCGTCGCACGTTTTACGAACCAATTTACGTCCCGCCGATGGTCATCGCGAAACATCCCTCCGAGCTGCCCCGCCCCGCGCGGGGACTCTGCTTCGCGATGGGCATGTTCGATGGGGTCCACCTCGGCCACCAGCACGTCATCCGCTCCGCCCAGTTGGACGCCGCGACTTACGGCGCCCGCACCACGGTCATCACCTTTGATCCGCATCCTCTGGCGGTTGTGAATCCCGAACGCGCGCCGCTGCTGCTCCAGACGCTGGACCAGCGCCTCCGCGCCATCGCCAGCCTCGGGGCCGACGCCGTGCTGGTGAACCAGTTCACGCCGGACTTCGCCGCGCGCACCGGGGAGGACTTTATCCGAGGGCTCCAGCGCGAGGCCGGTCCGATCCGCAGCTTCAGCGTCGGTCACGGTTTTCATTTTGGATTCCAGCGCAGCGGCAATGTTCCCCTGCTCCGTTCGATCGGGGCCGAGCTCGGTTTCACCACCAATGCCTGCGCGCCCGTGTCCATCGGCGAGGAGCGCGTCAGCAGCAGCCTCGTGCGGCAGAGCCTGCGGGCGGGAGATCTGAAGCGCGTCGCCGAGCTGCTGGGTCGGCCCTATTCCTTCGCCGGTGTGGTTCAGCACGGCGACCAGCTCGGCCGGCAACTGGGTTTCCCCACGGCCAATCTCGACGTGCGCGGCTTGGAACTGCCGCCCTTCGGCGTCTATGCGACGCGCGTCCGAATCGGGGCCCAGACCTTTCCCGCCGCCCTCAATCTCGGCGTCCGCCCGACGATTCGCAGCGACCGCGAACTCCGGTTCGAGGTCCACCTCATTGATTTCAACGGCGACCTCTACGGCCAAGAAATTGAGGTGGTGTTCGTCGCGAAACTCCGTGATGAGAAAAAATTCAGCGGCCCCGAGGCACTGAAGGCTCAGATTATGAAGGACGTTGTCGCTGCGCGTTCGCTGCTCTCGTAGAAGGATTGGCGGCCATCTCATCCGCCCCTTGAATCAAGCAATCCTATGTGTGACGTTGGGGGGAAGACTCGCACCAATCGGCAACTGGGATTGCTCATGAAAAGAATAGCCGGCATTTTACTGCGATCCGCAGGTGTAATGGTCGCTTTCAGCTCCATGTTTTGCACCGCCACGCTTTTGTTTGGCCCGCTTCATTCAAACGCTTCGATCTCTCATGAAGCGCTGTCGTTGCTGTTGAAGAAATCATTTTCCCTGGGGGCAATATTCGCTTCCTTGCAATTTTTGGGACTGCTCAAGGAGCCGGGCCCGGCCCACACGCCAAAACAGCCTCCGGAAACGGCCTGAGGCCAGCTTGCCCCGGCATCAGCGTGATTCGCCCAACGCCTTCAACCGCCCTTGCCTCACACCTTCCCCAATGCCAGACTGGTCAAAGACTGGTTAATTTAAAGTTTGATTATGTCCACCGTGACCGCATTTGAAGCCAAGACCCGGTTCGGAGAACTCCTCGAACGGGTCAGCCGGGGCGAGGAGATCGTCATCACCCGCCATGAGAAGCCCGTCGCCCGCATCGTCCCAGAGGGACGTCAGAATTTGGACCAGGTACGGCAGGCTGTTTCCGCCTTGAACCAGCTCCGGCGGGAGATCGGCGGGCGCACCAAAGGACGCGGCAAGCTTTCGGACGCGGAAGTCCGCTCAGCCATTGAGGAAGGACGCCGCTGATGGACCG
This sequence comes from uncultured Verrucomicrobiota bacterium, assembly GCA_903922605.1. Lineage (GTDB taxonomy): Bacteria > Verrucomicrobiota > Verrucomicrobiia > Limisphaerales > UBA9464 > CAIVQB01. The sequence continues at coordinate 140,467 of CAIXUG010000052.1, read as the reverse complement.
TTTCGTGGTGGACGCCTCAATGGCAATGGCCTGGGTGCATCCCGGCCAGGCCACGCCGGAAACCGACACCCTGCTTGCCCAGGTTGGCGAAGGCACCGCAGTGGTCGTACCAGCCTTATGGCCGGTCGAGATCGCCAACGCGCTGCTGGTGCTCGAACGACGGAAGCGGCTGACGGCGGAAGAGCGGGCAGCGGCCCTGGGCGCACTGCGTTCACTCGCATTTACAGTGGACCCCGAAATGTCGGCGCTGGCCCTTACCCGGCTGTCGCAACTCGCCTCCGAACTGGCCCTGAGCGTCTATGACGCGGCCTATTTGGAACTGGCGTTGCGCCTGAAACTCCCTTTGGCCTGCAAGGATGGGCCGCTCCGGGAGGCGGCCAAGCGTCGCCGCCTCACCATCGTTCCTTGAGAGCCCCCGCGGGTGACGCCGTACGGAATGTCCGATTTCCGGTTTGCCCCGGTCACATCGGGTTTCACCCAAGACCAGAGCGTGCATGACGAATTGGCCACCAGCCTTGTCCAACTGCAGTATGAATCCGGTTCGTCAACGCATGAGGGGCTTCACGCTCGTCGAGCTGCTGGTCGTCACTGCGATCCTCGCGGTGCTGGCCGCGCTGCTGTTGCCGGTCCTTTCGAGAGGCAAGGCGGGCGCCCGCCGCACGGCCTGCCTGAACAACCTGAAGCAGGTCAACCTCACCGTCCGCATGTATGCCGAGGACCACGGCGATGCCATTGCCATGCCGGCCATCGCCCGCGCGGCGCCCTACGACTACCATCTCTTCAAGGAGCAGGTGAAATGCTACGCGGGCCTGCGCGGCAAAGCTTCGGTTACGGAGAAGGTTTTCGCCTGTCCGGCGGACAAGTTCTTCTACTCAAGCGGCGGATACCATTCGCAGGGCCTGTGCGAGCAGGTGGCGACGGATTTCACGAGCTACGCGTTTAACGGCCTGAACTATCGCGGCACCAACACCGAGACCGGCCGGCCGTTTCCAGGCATCGCCGGAAAGCCGCTCGCGTCCATCCGCGAACCGGCAAGAACGGTCCTCGTCGGCGAAGCGGCCGCCCTGACCCCGTATTCCTGGCATCATCCGCAAAAGCGGGAGGACGGTGAATACCGGCTTCGCGATTCACGAAACGTGCTGAGTTTCGTCGATGGGCATGCCAGCGAAACCCCGCTTTTCTGGAGCGGCACGGCCAACTCCGAGGCGTGGCATTATGACCCGCCCGGCGGTTACAACTATAAATGGAGCGGCGACTGACCCTTCGTGCCGCAGGTTTGCGCGAGGCGCCTTCGCGGCACCCGTAACTTCTCGCGGCGGCCAGCGTCTGATCTGGCAAATGCTGAAGCCTCTTTCCAGCGAGCAGTGGAATTTTTCAGCCGCTGCACACCTGTTGAACCGCGCCGGTTTTGGCGGGGCTCCCGCCGAGATTGAACGGCTCGCCGCGCTCTCGCCTCCTGCTGCGGTCGCGAAGCTGACGGACTATCCGGACACACCGGAGTCCGTGTTCAAGCCCGACTGGGCCAAACCCGACCCGGAGCATGTCGAAAAGCTGCGGGCCGCCAAAGACGCCACGCCCGAGCAGCGCAAGGAGATGGTCCGCGATTTCCAGCGCGAGCAGCGCCGCCAGATGCTTGAACTGCAGGAAGCCTGGCTGCAACGCATGGCGACCGGCCCGCATCCGTTGCAGGAAAAGCTCACGCTCTTCTGGCACGGCCACTTCGCCACCAGCGTCACGAAGGTGAAGGACGCCTATTACATGTGGCGACAGAACGACCTCTTCCGCCGGCTGGGCGCGGGCGACTGGCTGACCCTGCTGCGTGAGGTGACACGCGATCCGGCGATGCTGGTCTGGCTGGACCAGGCGCAGAGCAAGCCGGAGCATCCCAATGAGAATTACGCCCGTGAACTCATGGAGCTGTTCACGCTTGGCGAGGGCAACTACACCGAGCAGGATGTCACCGAGGCCGCCCGCGCATTGACGGGGCTGACGCTGGACCGCCTGCATCAGGAGCCGACGTTCCGACCGCGCCTGCGCGACGCCCGCAACAAGACGATCTTTGGCCAGACCGGCAATTTCAACGGTGACGACCTGCTGCGGCTCATTGTCGCCCGGCCGCAAAGCGCGCGGTTCATCACCGGCAAGCTCTGGCGGCACTTCGCGGGCACCGAACCCTCGCCCGAACTGGCGGAAGTGCTGGCCGCCGAGTTTCGCCGGCACGACAACCGGTTCCGCCCCTTCCTGCGGACCCTGTTCCTTTCGGAGGAGTTTCACTCGCCCGCCGTCGTGCGCCAGCAGATCAAGAGCCCGGTGCAGCTGCTGGTCATGGCGTGCCGCCAGCTGGAACGTGAGCTGCCGCCCGCGCTCGTAACTGCCAACGCCCTGCGCACGCTGGGGCAGGAACCGTTCAACCCGCCGAACGTGAAGGGCTGGGACGGCGGCATCGCGTGGATCAACACCAACACGCTCCTCAACCGCCACAATCTCGCGCTGCTGCTCACCACCGGCGAAAATTCGCTGCCGGCCACGCCCCGTAAAGCGGCCGCCAAGAAGCTCGCCGAACGGGTGCTGGGCCGGCTCTCGCCGCACGCCGCCAACGCCGACAAGATTTTCACGCCCGAGGACCGGAAATCGCCTGACCGGCTTCTCGCCGTGGTCGAACGCCGGTTTCTCAATGCCCCGCTCCGGGCACAGGACCGCGCCGCCCTGACCGACTACCTCCACGCCCAGGGCGATCTCGACAACCACGACCTGCTGGGCCTCATCCGCCTCGCGATGTGTACGGCGGACTATCAGCTCGCCTAGCCCGAACCACCGGGACTTCCCACCATGAACAAGCTCCAGACCCGCCGCTCCTTCCTCCGCTCCACCGCGCTCGGCGGTGCCATCGGGTGGACCGCACCTTCGTTTCTCGCCGCCACCTTCGACCAGCTGCACGCCGAGGCGGCGGACAAGGCGGTGCAGACAGTGACCGGCAAAGATGCGCCGATCCTCGTCGTCCTTCAGCTGGCCGGCGGCAATGACGGGCTCAACACGGTGGTGCCCTTTGCCAACGACGATTACCGCCGCGCCCGGCCCACGCTGGGAGTGAAGGCGGACCAGGTGCTGAAGCTGAACGGCCAGTTCGGCCTGCATCCGGCACTCACCGGCTTCAAGTCGCTCTACGATGCGGGCCAGCTCGGCATCATGCACGCAGTTGGCTATCCGAATCCGAACCGCTCGCACTTCCGGAGCACCGACATCTGGATGACGGCGACCGACAGTGACCGCTACGGCAACCTCGGCTGGCTCGGCCGCTATTTCGACAACGCCTGCGCGGGCGCGGACCCCACGGTCGGCGTGGCGATCGGCCGCCAGTCGCCGCTGGCGTTTGTCGCCAAGAAACCGACCGGGGTGGCCTTGGAAAATCCCGACTCGTACCGTTTTGCAGAAGGCGAATCGGATGGGAACAGCGACATGGTCGGCAGCACCAAATTTTATCGCGAAATGAACGCGACCGACACGCATGCGATGGCCGGGGACAGCGTACACACGCTTGGTGGAACCGCCGCCGCCCACACCGGTTCACCGCTCGATTTTCTCGAACGCACCGCGATGGACGCCCAGGTCAGTTCCGACCAGATCCGCGGCATCGCGGCGAAGGCGAAGAACCAGGTGGAATATCCCGCGGCACGGCTGGCCACTGATCTGAAGCTGGTCGCGAAGCTCATCGCGGGCGGAATGCCCACCCGGGTCTATTACGTGAGCCAGGGTGGCTACGACACGCATCAGGGCCAGGCGGGCACCCACCCGCGCCTGCTGACGGAACTCGGTGACTCGCTGAAGGCGTTTGTGGCCGACCTGAAGGCGCTGGGACAGCTCGACCGCGTGCTGGTGCTGACGTTCAGTGAATTCGGTCGGCGCGTCGGGGAAAATGCCAGCGGGGGCACCGATCACGGCGCCGCCGCACCGCTCTTCGTACTGGGCGGCAAGGTGAAGGTGGGTCTGCACGGCGAGGCTCCCTCGCTCGCCCCACGCGACCTGCTGAATGGTGACGTGAAATTCCGCACAGACTTCCGCTCCATCTATGCCGGCGTGCTGGAACATTGGCTGCGTACGCCGAGCGAGCCGATCCTGGGTAGGAAGTTCGCGCCGGTCGCGGTGGTCTGACGCCCTGCTGTGGTTGACCACGGATTGCCCAGATGACACGGACAAAAAGCCTTCATCCGTGTGATCCGTGGTTCAGATTCTATCGTGTCACCAAGCGTTCCCTGGCGGCGCACACACGTTGAACCGCTTCCTCAACCGTTGCCCCGGTGGCGGTGAGATGCCCCATCTTGCGTCCCGCACGCGGTTCCGCCTTGCCGTAGAGGTGAAGCTTCACCAGCGGATCGCGGAGCGCCGCCGACCAGTCGGGCTGGCCGCCGGCCGCGAGCCAGATGTCACCGAGCAGATTGGCCATCGCCGCAGGGCGGCGCAGCTCGGTCGAACCCAGCGGTAAGCCGCACACCGCGCGCAACTGCTGCTCGAACTGGCAGGTCACGCACGCATCGATGGTGAGGTGGCCTGAATTATGGGTGCGCGGCGCCAGCTCGTTCACGAGCAGCCGGCCAGCGCGCGTCACAAACAATTCCACGGTCACCAGACCGACGACTTTGAGCGACTCCAGGATGCCCTGCGCCAGTTTGACCGCCTCGCGCGAGAGCTCTTCTGAGATCGCCGCCGGCGCAAACGTCACGTCGAGGATGTGGTTCGCGTGCGCATTCTCAAACACGGGGAACGCGGCGAATTCGCCATCCACGGTGCGGGCCGCCACGATACTGATCTCCTTCTCGAAATCCACGAACGCCTCGTAGATGCCTTCCGCCCCGTTCAGACGGGCGAAGGCGTCTGGAAGTTCGGTGAGGGCCTTCAGCTTTTGCTGTCCTTTGCCGTCATAGCCGAAGCTGGTGGTCTTCAGCACCGCCGGCAGGCCCAGATCGCGCGCCGCCGCCTCAAGATCGGTGAGCGCGTTGATCTGGCGGAACGGCGTCACCGGGAAGCCGTGGGACTGGAGGAAGTTCTTCTCGCGCAGGCGCTGCTGCGTAAGGTGCAGCACTTCGCCATCGGGGCGGACCGGGGCCAATTCGGCAGCGGCGCGGCTGGTGGGGCTGGGCACGTTTTCAAACTCGAACGTCACCACACTGACGCCGCGCGCAAAGTCGCGGACGCGGTCCAGATTTTCGTAAGCCGCGACATATTCGGCATCACCCACCTGCCCCGCCGGGGTGTCCGTGTCGGGCGAGTACACATGCACCCGGTAGCCCAGGCGGCGGGCGGCGATGGTGAACATGCGGCCCAACTGGCCGCTGCCCAGAACCCCCAACGTCGCCCCCGGTAAAATCGCTTTGTCTGCCATGAAAGACGCGAGGCTAGGAGCCGGAACCGTCCCGGCGCAATGGCCGAAGCGGGGGGAAGGAGTCAGTAGACAGGACTCAGGAGACAGGAGCGGGTGCGGTGCTCGGTCAATCCGGTGTGAGGGAAGGCGCTCAATACCCTGAAGCCGCCTCGACAATTTGAACCGCATAACGCCCTGTCTCCACCCGCTCGTTCCTTGTTACGAAGCACGCTGTTCGCTGTTCACCGCTCGCCGCTGCTCTCCACCTCGGTCAGGGCTTCGTCCAGGATGCGGATGGCCTGGGCAAATTCGGCATCCGACAGGTTCATCGGCGGCGTGAGCGTGAGCATGTTGCCGCGCGTGAGCTTGAAGTTCAGTCCCCGGCGCAACGCCGCATACATCACGCGGGTCGCCTCATCGCGCGCGGGCCGGGCGGGATCGCCGCCGTGCAGCAGCTCCACCCCCAACAGCAATCCGAGTCCGCGAACGGCCCCAACGAGCGGATGCCGCTTCGCCAAGCCCTCCAATTCGACCAGAGCCCGCTTGCCCAGCTCGGCGGCGCGTTCCACGAGACGCTCGTCACGGATCACATCGAGCGTTGCCAGCGCCGCCGCGCAACCGACGGGGCTTTTTTCATGGGTGAAGTGACCGATGGACGACTGGTCCACTTTGTTCAATCCCTCCCGCGCGATTACCGCCGCCAGGGGCATGACCCCGCCGCCGAGCCCTTTGCCCAGCACCACCAGATCCGGCACGATGTCGTAATGCTCGAAGGCGAAGAAACGCCCGCTGCGTCCGAGGCCGATGGGAATCTCGTCCAGGATCAGCAACGCACCATGCCGGTCGCAGGCGGCGCGGACCCGTTTCCAATAATCGGGAGGCGGCACGGAAGGCGTGCAACGGATCGTCTCGCCAATCACGGCGGCGACATCCCCTTCGCGCTCCAGCACGTAGTCGATGTAGTCGGCGCAGGCCAGATTGCAGGACGTGCCACAGCGAAAGGGGCAGCCCCGGATTTCACAGGGCGGGCAATGCTCGGCACCGGGCAGCAACGGACCGACGCCTTTGCGGAACTGCGTTTCACCACCGACGGAAATGGAGTCCAGCGTTGCCCCGTGGAAAGCATCCCAAAGGGAGACCGTCTTGAAACGGCCGGTGGCAAGACGCGCGATCTTGAGCGCCATGCTCATCGCGATGGTGCCGGCCGGCGCGAAGAGCACACGGTTGAGATCCCCGGGGGCGAGTTCCGTCAGCCGGCGGGCCAACTCGACCGCGACGCCGTTGGTGTAGCGCCGGACGGAAAACGAGAGCGAATCGAGCTGTGCCTTGACCGCCGCGATGACGCGCGGATGCGAGTAGCCGATCTGGTGGACGTTGTTGCCGTGGAAATCCAGATAGCGCCGGCCCTCGACATCAATCAGCCACGAGCCCTCGGCCCCGGCGAGCGCATTGAGGCAGGGTGTCGAGAGGGCCTGATGCAGAAAATAGCGCGCATCCTCGGCGATCAGCTCCCGCGTGGAATCCGCCAACTGCTCGCGCTCCCAGCGTTCCCGCTCGGAGGTGGTGTTGATGTCGCCTTCCTGGGACCAGGTGGCTTTGGCAGCGGGTGCGGCGGGTGAATCTGGACTCATGGTTTGCTCGCGAAGGCTGTCAGAACCGGTTTTCCAATCCAGACCGAAGGCGCATCGAGTCCGAACACATAGGCAATCGTGGCGGCTGTGTCATATGTGTTCACCGGCGCGGTGATGACCTTGCCTTGGGCCACGCCCGGGCCCCAGACGATCCAGGGAATTTCCAGCTCTTCGATCGTCGGGCCGCCGTGCTTGGTGCCCACTCCGCCATGGTCGGCAGTGACCAGGATCAGGGTCTTGCCCTTCATCGGCGTGGAATTGATCGCCGTGATCAGGTCGCCGATCAGGGTGTCCACGAGATCCACCGCCTTGAAGTACTGCGGTGATTTCCAGTTGAAACCATGTCCGGCGTGATCCACGTCGTCGAAGTGGATGAACGTGAAGGTGGGTTGCCGCTCCTTGATGACCACTGCCGCCCGGTCCGCCGTGAGCACGGAGCTTTTGACGTTCTCAATCAGGTCGGCGCAATGCCGCTCGAACAGGCGGCCAAAACCATCCCAGTCATGCACGCAGACGATGGAGGATGCGGGACGCTGCTCGCGGATCACGCGAAAGATGGTCGGAAACATCCCCTCGGGCCCGGTTTCCAGGGCGGGGATTTCGAACTTGTTGGTCTCCCAGTCATTGGAGGTCACCCCGTGCTGCTCCGGCCCGGCGCCCATGATCATGGAGGCCCAGTTGGGGCTGCTGGAAGTGGGCATGACCCCGCGCGCCCGCAGCGTATAGGCCCCCTCTTTCATGAGCCGGTGCATGGTCGGCGCATTGGTCTCGAGGAACGACAGCGACCCCATGCCATCGCAGCCGATGACGACGACGTGTTCCACGCCTGGAAGGCCGGCGGCCTGACCGGCCAGAGCGAAAAGACAACCGAAGAGAAGGGATTTCCAAAAAGTGGGGCTCATGCGGACAGGGAATGGGAAAGTGTATCGGGGTCGGTGCCTTGATCCTGCTCTTGCTCTTAATCTTGCTCTTGCTCCCGATTCTGGACCATCTGCTGCCATTTTGCTCCCCGTCGGGAAGAGTATGAGCAAGAGCAGGAGCAAGATTAAGCTTCAGCCACTGCCGGCTGGCCTTTGCCTGCAAATAAAAAGCGGGCTTGGGGATGACACACGGTTTCATCGCCCAAGCCCGCCGTGACCGACGCCACTCAGCGCCGGAAAACTGTTCTGTAAAGGGGGTGCGCCGGATAAACTGCCCGGCGCACCCGGCTCAGGTCAAGACAGCACTTGGTTACGGATTGCTCGGTCACCAGTTTGCTGTCCGCTTTCCATACGATCAGTAGGTGATAACCAGCCGGCCGTTGACGATCGTGGCGGTCTTGATCGTGACGGGAGGCGTGACTGTGAAGAATCCCTGCGAACCGTCCGCCGGCAACTTGGCCGAGATGGTCTTGTTGACGGTGTCAACCTGCACATCCGTGAACGCGCCACCCGGGAGGCCGGTGATGTTCGGATCCGGATTGACGGTCGGCCCGGTGGTCGGGACCTGATCCAGGCTCTTGCCCGCGAGACCGCGGAGGTAGATCACGGCAGCCTCATCGGCGGTGATCGCACGGCGCCAGATGCCGAGATCGTCCATGACCATGTCGATTTCGGCCCTGCCACCGTCGGTGTAACCGCCGGTGCCATCCTGGCCGATGTTGACCGCCTGACCAGCGTCCGCCGTGTCAATGCTGCCCTTGACAGCGAACGGCACCGAGGAGGCCAGCACGCCGTCGTAGTAGGAATCCAGCGTGCCAGTGTGGTGCACGGCAACGGTGAACAGATGCCACTTGGCATCATTGAAGGTCGTGCCCGGCGGTTTGGTGTCGAACTTGCCCGCCGTGGTGGGACCGGTGAACTGAACCCGGACCTGGCCACCACCCTGCGAGAAGAAACCCCAGCCCTGATTGTTGCTGGAGTTCCAATCCTTGTTGGCGATGTACGCCTGGTCGTCATTCTGCTCCAGCAGCTTGACCCAGTAGGAGATCGTGAAGTCAGTACCGGTAACTTCGTCACCAAACTTGAGCGCGTCGGGGTAGCCGAGCGTCACATAGGCGTCGAGCGACTGATCCTTCTTGTTGGTGATGTGCACGCCCTGGCCGATGAAACCCGTCTCGAACACCGGAGTGTTCTTGGTACCCTCGGCCGTCCCGGTGACATTGTTGCCGGAGGAATCCGTGTAGTCGCCGTCAAACTTCAGGTGGGCGACCAGGTTCGGGGTCACGTCGAGCGGTTCCGGCGAGGTGCGCACCGTCAGGGTGGCGGCATTGCTCGGGGTTGAGCCACCGGCATTGGTGGCGATGACCGTATAATCGCCCGCATCCGTATCCGCCACACTGGCGATCGAATAGGAGGCCGCGGTGGCACCCGGGATGTCCTTGCCCTTGAACTGCCACTGATAGGTCACGTTGATGCCGCTGGCGGAGGCCACAAACGTGACGCCGAGACCGGCGATGCGCGTGGTGCCCACCGGCTGCAGCGTGAAGGTAGGCTTGTCCACCACGGTGATGCTGTAGAAACCGACGTTGTCGATGCCGAAGTACCAGCTGCCGGTGCCGGCCTGGGCAAAGCGAAGGCGCACTGTCTTCTGATTGTCAGCCTTGGGCAGGCGGAACAGCTCGACGCGTTTGGACTCGGTACCGTCGTCATTCACCCGGGCGCTGATGTAAGGCCCGAGCGCCGCCCACGTGTTGGTATCCTGATTGCCCAGAAAGGCGCCATAATAACCGCCCTGAGGATTGCCGTCATTGTCCACGTAAACCGCCGTGTCACTCTGCGGTGCGATGAGGGTCTCATAGCCGAGCGGCTTGCCGTCCGTGCCCAGCACGATGTCGGGCCCGTCGAGCATTATTACGATCGGCAGCCAGGTCGTGCCACCGTCGATGGAGTATTCCACGGAACCCATGCTGTCCTGGTTCTGCTCATACATGCTGTTGTAGGACACGTAGACGTTGGTCTTGCCCGTGAGGTCAAAGTCCTTGCTGAAGAGGTACTGGACCTGGTTGCCGCCGCGCTGGTCGGATTCGGCGTACATGAAGTTGTTCGTGACCAGCGAGGTCACCCGCACGCCATTGACATACTGCTCGGCGACGCTAAAGCGGAGCAGGGCGTCCCACTGCTGTGAGCCCGGCACACCGAGCACGGGGTCATTCGTCTGCGCGGCGTCGGTCAGGGCACCCTGGCCGATGAACCACATGCGGTTGGAGGAGATGCACACCCAGTCCTGGTAGGAATCGGAATTCGGGTTGTTCAAGTCGAGACCCGCGGTGCGGGAATCAGTGAAGTTTTGCACCGTCCATCCGGCCGGAAGGTCGCCTTCGGCCACCTCGTCGAAGTTTTCGAGGATGAGCGGCGGGGGGAGCTTGATGTTGATGTAGGACGACACCGTGAAGGTGTATTCGTTGGTGGTGAAGACGCCGGGGACAGCGTCATTGCCATAGACCAGCTTCACCGTATGCACACTCACCGGGTCCAGCAATCCGGGCGGATCGTAGCTGATGGTGGTCTTGCTGCCGGTCTTGGTCGCCACCGCGCCGGTATTCACACCGTCGAAAGACAGGGACACGCTGGCGGGAACAACCTTGGTCGGCGAACCATCAACGATGGCAAAGTTGACGAGGGTCGAAGGGCCGACCCCAACCGCACCGGGCAGGGGATTGGCGACCGCTACGTAGGGAAGCGTCGGCCCTGTGAGGGAGCGATAAGCCTTGATGTCCTCGGTCGAGTTGATGAGCACATGCGCGTCGGCCACGGTGGAGGCCGCCGCATACCACGACACATTGGCTCCGCCATCACCCTGGAAATACACGAGACGGAAGGAATAGACGCCGTCCGCCGAGATGGTGAAGCTGAACGTGGTGTCATCCGTGCCACGTGAGCCGTCGAATTTGCCCAGCTCAATCGCCGTGGCCTGATCGCGGGCATCGAAACCTGCGGTGACCCGGAAGCCGTCGTCGCTGTTGACGATCATGTTGTACGTGCCCGGGGCGAGGTCCAGATAGGCAACCGCTTCGAGCGCGATGTTGATCTTGTTGGCTCCGCCCGGATCAATGCCGGGAATGGGGCCGGAAGCCCCGCCGTTGACCTCATAATCGATCGCCGTGGGCTCATGGTAGGTGCCATCGGCGTCGAAGCTGCTCGTGTCCGCCACGTTGGTGAAAGGAACGCCGGTCAGCGGATCGATCAGCGTGCCGGCGAGCTGGGCTTCAGCGCGCGCAACGCTGTTGGCCAAGGTGCCCGCGTCCGTGGACGCCTGCACCACCCGGACGGCGAAGCCGCGGGTGCTGGTGTTAAGCGAGGATCGCGGGTGAGCGAAACTTGCTGGAATCGGCGTCTGCGCCCAGGCGGCCGAGGAGGCCGCCAGAACCATGGCCAGCAAGCTGGCCTGGAGGAGGTGTGGTTGGTATTGTTTCATATGTGCTTGTTGAGGAGTCCGAAGAGATTCTTGTGAAGGGGGCGGCCAGCCTTCAGGCCGACCGGCGGCTTATTTGCTGGCCCGGTAGGCCTCCATCAGCGCGGCGGCCTCCTTGTCGCCATTCGCGGCGGCCGCGTTCAGCTTCTGTCCCAGGGCGAGCATGGACAACGCCGCCACCCCCCGCTGTTCGCGGGTCAAATCCTGCCGGGAGTTCAGCGTGCCCAATTGGACAAAAGCCTTGCCGTCGTTCTTTTCCTGAATTGCCGTCTGCACCTCATCGGTGATGGCCTTGACCTCGGCCGGTGCCGTGGCAAAGGCCTGTTGGAGGGCGACTTTGGCCTCCTCGGGCGTCTTGGCCGCTCCTGAGGACGAATTGCCGCAGCCCACGAGCGCCACCGACAAGACAGTGCCGCCAAAGGCAGACAGCCCTTGGCGAAACAGTTTGGGAATCCAGAGTGAAAACACGTTCATGGAGGCGTTTGCAGGGGATCAGTGCCCGTGTACCAGCGATAGTCCACGCTCTTGTTAAGACCGGCGTACTTGACCATGGATACATGTCCCGCGACCCAAAGCAGGGAGCTGCGCCGATTGTGCCGAAACCATTCCCACTCAAAGTGATAGCCACCATATAGGGCGGACAACCCCTGCCACTGAGTCAAAATCTGGGCATTGGGATTGGTGGAGAAAGCGGACAGGCTGTCGTCTCCCCCATCCATTCTCTGTTCCGCCGAATCCTCGCAGAAAATGGTGGTCTGCGGATTTTTGAAGTCGGACAACTTCGTGTGGGCCGGTTCGGTGACCCCTTGGAAAGTGGAGGTCGCGACCAGATAATTGTGGATGCCATACGAGGCGTTGAGCCAGAACTCATGCGGCCAGTGCGGACGGCTGGAATCATCCCACCATTCGTCCACTTTTTTCGCTCCCGGGTCCCGGAATACCCTGCGACCGGCCACACCGCCAAAATACTTGGCATATCCCACGGCCCAGTAGGCATGCGAATCCGTGGGCGACAGCAGGTCGCTGGAGGTCGGATCCTTGGTCCACTGGCCATCATTCGGCAGGTACGGCGCGCTGGCCGCGTTGTCCCTGATGTAGAATATCTGGCCGCTGTTGTCGTCCGCATACATCGTCATCCCCAGATGGATCTGGTGGAGGTTCGAGAAGCAGACGGCCTTCTGGCCTTCCTCCTTCGCGTGGGACAGCGCCGGCAGCAGCATCCCCGCAAGGATGGCGATGATGGCGATGACGACGAGCAGTTCAATGAGGGTGAATGCCGCCCGTCGGGGCGACCGTCCACCTGCTTGTAAGGCAGTTTGTTCCGTACAGAAACCCGCTAGAAATTGAGATTGTTTGGCCATTCCAATTGTCGGTTAACTGCTTACGGGCATTGTGGCGTGGGAACCAGCGACAATCCGGTGAACTGAGGGTAACGGCACCCACAGGCCCAAATCCGCGCTCTTACGAACGTATTCCAGCAAAGCATGGCCGGGCATCCCCCATGCAGGGCAGCGTGTCACACACATCCGATGAGCAACGAACCAACGCAGCACACCGTCCGGCGAAAATACCTCGCCCCCATCCGCCGGCTGGGCGATCAGGAACTCGCGGTTCGCCTGCGGGTCCAGGGCCGTGACTGGCATTTCCTGCTCGGCTCCGAACGCCCGGCGGTGGCCCAGAGCCGGGCCACCGAGCTGCTCAGGCTGGCCGAAAGCGGCACCCTCGCCGCGCTGGATCAGAAGGCTTCGCGCGAGTTCACGCTCGCCGTGGACTGGCTGGAGGTGCCCCGCGCCTGCACCTACACCACGCTGTGCACCAATCCCACGGCCCAGGCCCCGCAGCCGCCACCCGCCGTCGCCTCGCCCAAGGTGAAGCTGGCCCTGCTGGAGCCGGAAGTTTCCCTGCGCGAGGCGCTGCGATTCTGGCTCGGCCGCATTCCGGGCTTCGACCCGGTGGATCTGGGCCAGGGCCCGGCCATCCGCGAAATCCGCGCCGGCATCGAACTGGTGCTCTGCAACGCCTCCTCGCCCTACGTGGACTTCTTCGCCCTGCGGGAAGCATGGCGCCGCGCCGCGCCGGAGATACCCGTTTTGGGTTACTCCATCCTCCCCAGTAGTGATGATGTTTTCAGCCAGATGTCAGGCGGGCATCGCGGTTATTTTCTGCGCCGACGCCTGCCCTCGGAAATTTTGGAACCGCTCGGGCTGCCGTTGGAGCCCCTTCCCCGCGCCGCCGACCTGCTGCAACAGCGGGTGCGCCGCTATTTCGAGACCCTGTTCTCACCGGCGGAACCCGGCGCCGCCAAACAGGCCGCCCCCTACCATCTGACGCCGCGCGAACTGGACGTGCTCTCAGCCTTGCAGCGCGGCCTGCAGGACAAGGAAATTGCCTCGGCCATCGGCATCAGCCCGCAGACGGTGCACACGCACCTGAAGCGGATTTTCGAGAAGCTCGGCGCCCACACGCGCACCGAGGCGGTGATGAAGTTCCTGCAGAAATAGCAGGCTGGGTTTTGGGTCTCGGATCTGGCGTCTGGGGTCTGGCCACACGTCACACGCTCCCCGTTCGCCGTTCCTCCACTTCGTTCCTTCGCGCCTTTGTTGTTCAGTCCAACGTTCCGCCCGCGATTTCGTCGGCCAGACCGAACGACAGCGTCATGCCGTTGCCGCCGAGGGCGTTTACAACCGTAACTCCCGGTTCGGGCTGCGCGATGATCTCCGTCGCCCCGGCCAGCTTGGCGTAGACGCCGAACCAGCGTTCGGAGGGCGTGATGACGGGCACCTGCGCGAAGGTGGCGAGATAGTCCCGCACCAGCTGATCGAGCCGTTCGTGCAGAAACGGATCATGCGTCAGGCCGTAGTGGTGCGTGTCGCCCAGCACCACCTCCCCCACCGAGTTTTGTGACACCAGCACGTGGATGCCGTGCTCGATGTATTCGGCATGGGTCCGCTCAAAGCCGGTCCGCAAGGCGGACAGCGAAGGGCAGGCGGAAAACGCTGGGTAATGCAGCAGGGTGAGCCCGCCGCACAGGGATGGCCCAAGCCTCCAGCCGGCGGCCTGCGGGGCCGTGCGCCACATCTGCAGCTTGCAGTTGGTGACGCCCGCAGCCCGAAACACCTCCGGATACAGCAGGCGCAATTCGGCTCCGGTGCACACAAAGAGCCGGTCCACTTCCCAGACACCTTTGGCGGTATGCACCGCCGGCATCGCCACCCGCGAAACCGCCGCGTCGGGCAGCACGGTCACTCCCCGCTCCGCCGCCAGCCAGCGCCAGATCGCCGGCAGCGCCTCGCGGCCGTCCACCGTCAGTTCGTGCGGACTCCACAGGCCGCCGGCGAGCCGGTCTGCCCGAGCCGCCGGCGATCGCAGGGCCAGATCCCGGTGGTTCAGCAGTTCCCCCTGAAAATCTGGCGGGGCCTGCAGCTCCAGAAACTCACGAAGCACTTGCAGCTCCAGTTCGGTCTCTGCCAGGTGGAGCGAGCCATTCTCGGCGACGTGGAAGCCGGCCTTCTTCCCCAGTTCCAGCCAGCGGGCCCGGCTCCGCAAGGCGCGTTGCCAGCGCGGACCGCGCTGCAGCCCCATCGGCCAGACCAGGCCGAAATTGCGGATCGAGGCCCCAACGGGACGCTCCTCACGGTCGAAGACGACCACCCGCAGCCCGCGCTCGGAAAAGGCCACGGCCAGCGCCAATCCCACGATACCGGCGCCCACGATGCCGACCTCAGCCCGTCCCGCGACACTCATGCGGTGGCTCCGTCCAGCAGGATCGGCAGGAGGTCCTCGATCCGGTCAATGATGTGGGTGGGGTGATGCGGCTCCAGCTGATCCGCGCGATGGGAGCCATAGGTTGTGCCGATCACCCAGCCGCAGCCGGCCGAATGCCCCTCGCCCAGATCGCTCGGCGTGTCGCCGATTTTTGCGACACGACTGGCCTCGGTCACACCGACGCGCCGCATCGCCTCAAAAATCAGATCGGGCGCCGGACGGCCCCGCGCCACCTCATCGCTGGGCACCACGTCATCCACCAGACCCCGTTCCCGCCAGCCGAGCCGCCCCAGCAGGGCCTCCACCGTGCTGCGTTCGAAGCCGGTGTCACAGACCACCTTGATGCCACGGGCCCGCAGCGCCTGGAAGACCCGCGAGGTGCCCGGCATTTCCCGGATCGCCGACGAGGTCGCGTAGTAGTGGTTCATCCGGCGCAGGAACTCCAAATGCGTGGCCTTCACCCGCTCGTGATCCTTGGTCACCGGTCCGATGCGGGCGGACAGCAGCTGCGCAATGGCCACCGGTTTGGGCTCGCCCATCACGGCATTGGCCTCGGCCAGCGTGACCATGTGGCCAGAGAGGGCCATCGCCTCAATGAGGAACCCGGCGACATTGCCGTGGTCCTCGACAGTGGTGCCGGCGAGATCAAACACCACCAGCTGCGGCGGCGAAACCGCAGCGACGGAAGTACGCGCAGATTGCATGCGCCCAAACTAACGTGGCGGCGCGACACCTCGCCAGTAACAATCATTTTGCCGGCCAGGATGTCACCGGACGAAGTGCATTTCAGCCCCGTCCAGCAAGGGCCGGATCGCTCTGCTGCCCCGAATTGGGGAGCCTTGCAAATTACGAACGGCGAACTTCGGATTACGAGTGCTGAATTTCAGACCGGTGGTCACACGACACACCATCCCTTCCCGAGGAGAGGTGCGTCTCGCCCGTCTTACATCATTGTCTTCGCAGCCGCCGGTGGCCAACGCGAGAGTGAAAAGCGACCAGAGGACGGGCAGGCCGCGCCGTCCATCTTTGGGGAACTCGGGCCACAGGTGGCCGAGGCGTTGAACTTCAGGCACAAAAAAACGGCGCGGGCAAAAACCCGCGCCGTCCGTAGAGTGAGGATTCCTCCGGCTTACTTCTTGCCCTTCTTCGCCGGGGTCGGTGGAGCGGGCAGCGGCACGGTAGCAATGGTCTGCAGGATGCGGCTCGCAATCTTGTACGGATCGCCCTGGGAGTTCGGACGACGGTCTTCAAGGTAACCCTTGTAGCCGTTGTTGACGAAGCTGTGGGGGACGCGGACAGAGGCGCCACGGTTGGCGATGCCGTAGTTGAACTTGTCGATGGACTGCGTCTCGTGCAGACCGGTCAGGCGCAGGTGGTTGTCCGGGCCGTAGACGGCGATGTGCTCGTTCTTGTACTTGTCGAAGGCCGCCATGAGCGCCTCGAAGTAGTCCTTGCCGCCGACTTCGCGCATGTGCTTGGTCGAGAAGTTGGAGTGCATGCCGGAACCGTTCCAGTCCACATCCTTGCCGAGGGGCTTGCAGTGGAAGTTGACGTCCACGCCGTACTTCTCGCACAGGCGGAGGAGGAGGTAACGGGCCATCCAGACCTGGTCGGCCGCGCTCTTCGAGCCCTTGCCGAAGATCTGGAATTCCCATTGGCCCTTCGCCACTTCGGAATTGATGCCTTCGTGGTTGATGCCGGCGTCGAGGCAGAGGTCGAGGTGGGTATCGACAATCTCGCGGGCGATGCAGCCGACGTTCTTGTAGCCCACGCCGGTGTAGTACTCACCCTGGGGCGGCGGGAAGCCACCACCCGGCGGGAAGCCGAGGGGAGCGCCGTCCTTGTACAGGAAATATTCCTGCTCGAACCCGAACCAGGCGCCGGGGTCGTCAAGAATGGTTGCCCGGGAGTTGGTCGAGTGCGGGGTGACGCCATCCGGCATCATGACTTCGCACATGACGAGCACGCCGTTCTTCTTGGTGGTGTCGGGAAAGACCGCAACCGGCTTCAGCATGCAGTCGGAGCTGCGGCCTTCAGCCTGACGGGTCGAGCTGCCGTCGAAACCCCACATCGGGAGTTCTTCCAGCTTGGGGAAGCTGGCGAACTCCTTGATCTGGGTCTTGCCACGGAGGTTCGGCACGGGGTCGTAACCATCGAGCCAGATATATTCTAGTTTGTATTTAGCCATGGATGTAATTGTGGGACTTATTGATTTGGTCCCGCAGAGCGGGGCATTTCAAGCACGTGGGATGCCGCGTACGCAAAAACATGCGCAGTCTCGGAGGGAAGAATCAAGAACACGGTATGGGTGAAGAGCTTTCATGGAATTCCGGCCGGAAACGCCGATTTGCAGAGGGAAAAAGGGTGGAATGCCCATGCAGCCGTTTGACCACCCTGCCCCCGATTGCGCACCCAAGGCGTATGAGGTGGGCAATTCCGTGCAGAAAAGCACCCCGCATAATGCCGAGGCCGACTTTTACCCGAAAGCAGGTCTTATGCTGCGCGGGTGGAACACCCAGCCATCCCATCGGTCCCCCGCAAAAAAACTGAACCGAAATCGCATTCGGCACTTACGGGACGGTCCGATTGTGGGCATACTGGGACACAGCCGGCTGCCTTCGGGTGGCACCGGCTACCCACGACCATGCTGAAAGTCAAAGATACGCTCAGGGCCACGGTCTATCTGGGGTTCGATGGCCGGGTGTCCAAGACCTACCACGGCCCGGACGCCACGACGCGCTTTGCCAACGAGGTGCGGATCCTGAAGCACCTGGAAGCGCAGGGTTGCGGCTTCACTCCCCGCCTGCTGGAGGCGGATGCCGACAAGCTGCGCATCATCACCACCAACTGCGGATCCCGCGTGGAACACCTGGACGAAACGCGGATGCGGGAGCTGTTTGCCGAGCTTGAGCAGTTCGGCGTCCGCCATGATGATCCCGACATGCGCAACGTGACTTACCGTCAGTCGGACGGCCGCTTCTGTGTGATCGATTTCGAGTTTGCCACCCTCCTTCCCGGGTTCGAATGAAGTCCGGCCTGGATCATCCCCCCCGAAAATCTGCGGTCGGGCAGCTGAAGTGGTTCGGCTGCACGGATGTGGGCAGGGTTCGAAAAAACAATGAGGACGCCTTTCTGGGCCTCCGGTTCGACGCCCGCGAGGTGCATCGGCTGGGCAAATTTGGCGAGGCTTCCGTCCGCAGCACCGACTTTGCGTTTGCGGTCAGCGATGGCATGGGCGGAGCAAAATCCGGGGAATTCGCCAGCCGGATCGCCGTGGAAAAAATCACCACCCTGCTCCCGCGCTCGTTTCAGCAGTCCGCCACCGGCCTGGCGGCCGGTTTTTCCGATGTGCTGACGGAGCTTTACGCGCAAATCCACCGGGCGCTGGTGTATGTCGGCAGCAGCTACGAGGAATGCTCAGGGATGGAGACCACGCTGAGCCTCTGCTGGTTTGCGCCGGACTGGATGTATTTCGCCCACATCGGCGACAGCCGGATCTACTACCTGCCGGCCCGGGAGGGCGGAATCCGGCAGCTCAGCCAGGACGACACGCACGTCGGCTGGCTGGTGCGCCAGGGGCAGCTCAATGAACGGGAAGCCCGCACGCATCCGCGCCGGAACGTCCTCCAGAAGGCCCTGGGCGGCGGCAACCAGTTTGTGGACCCGCAGGTCGGGGCGGTCGCCTATGAACGGGGGGATATTTTTCTCATCTGCTCGGACGGCCTGACCGAGGGGCTCTACACCCACGATCTGGTTGATCTGCTGCGGCCGGCCAAGCCACCCAAGAAGCCGGGTAACCCCGCTCAGGAACTGGTCACCTCCGCCGTCTCCAAGGATGGCCGCGACAACACCACAGCATTGGTAATCCAGATTGGTTAAGGACAGGCCGCCAGTCCCGTCCTTCCGTCCACCGCGCTGAAAGCGCGTTCGAGGAATGCCTGGGGTGGAGGGAACGCAGTGAGCGCAGCCCCAGGGGCCAGCGCTCTCGGATCAATCTGAGGGCTGAAGGCCCTTCCCAAAGGGTTGGTGGCGATTTTTTGGGACGCGCTTACAGCGCTCGATCTCTTTTGTCCGAATAACCTGGGGCTACGCTCGCCGGGCTCGCTTCACCCCAGGCATTCTTCGGACGGGCTTTCAGCCCTGCTGATGCACGCTTCCGTGACGGATTGATTGCTCACAGGCGGTCAGAGGGAAAGGGCTCACGGAGAACCATCTCTTCTCTGACCGTGACACCGCAGTTCCCGGCAAAGAAAAACGCCTGCAACTTGCGTTGCAGGCGTCTGAGATTGCCAGCTGCTTCATGCGCCAACGACGGCTCGCGGGCCGCGTTTATTGGCGCACAAAGCGGAAATCAGCTGTGGTAGCCCTCTTCGCCGTGGTCGCTGAGGTCGAGACCGGTGTCTTCCTGTTCGACCGTCGGACGCAGGCCGACAACGGCCTTGACGATGTAGGCGATGACCACGGTGCCCACGACTGCGAGCACGATGGTGAAGCCCATGGCCTTGAGCTGTTCGAGCCAGAGGCCGTGACCGACCAGCTTGTCCAGGCCGTTGGCCTTCGCGGGATCGCCCGTCAGGTTCGCATTGACGTCGGCCGTCGCGAGGATACCGGTGACGAGGGCGCCGAGCGTACCGCCGATGGCGTGGACGCCGAAGGTGTCGAGCGCGTCGTCATACTTGAGCAACGGCTTGAGGTAGGCGCAGGCGAGGTACGGAACCACACCGGCGAGCACGCCGATGATGACCGCACCCGTGGTGTTCACGAAACCGCAGGCGGGCGTGATGACCACCAGGCCGGCCACGGCACCGGAGCAGAAGCCGAGGATGCTGGGCTTGCCCTTGAGCACCCATTCGAGCATGGGCCAGACGAAGGAGGCAACGGCAGTCGCCATCGTCGTAGTCATGAAGGCGTTTGCCGCGACACCGTCAGCGGCCACCGCCGAACCGGCGTTGAAGCCGTACCAGCCGACCCAGAGCATGCCCGTGCCGATGGCGCAGAGCGTCATGCTGTGCGGGGCCATGTTGGCCTTGCCGAAGCCCGTGCGCGGCCCGAGGATGAGGCAGAGGATCAGCGCGCTCCAACCGGAGCTCATATGCACCACGGTACCACCGGCGAAGTCGATCGCGCGGATGGAGGCCTTGGGGTTCCAGACACCGTTCATGGCGCCGTCAATGCCCCAGACCGCGTGGGCGAGCGGGAAATAAACGACGACCATCCACAGGCCAACGAAGAGCATGATCGCGGAGAACTTCATGCGTTCCGCGATCGCGCCGACGATCAGCGCCGGGGTGATGATCGCGAACATCAGCTGGTACATGGAGAACACGTTGTGCGAGACCCAGTAGCTGTAGTTCGTGTTGGGATTGGAATCGACACCCTTGAGGAAGGCAAACTTGCTGAAGCTGCCGATCCAGGGCGTGGAGCCATCACCGAACACGAAGCTGTAGCCGAAGGCCCACCAGAGGATCGTCACCAGGCCGGCAATGCCGAAGCACTGGGCAACCACGGAGAGGATGTTCTTCTTGCGGACGAGACCGCCGTAGAACAGGAACAGGCCGGGCAGCGTCATGAACAGCACGAGGGCCGCGCAGACCATCTGGAAGCTGTTATGACCGGGGCCGGAGCCGCTGATCTTCGAGCTTACCTTGGCGTCGGCGGCATCCGCTAGGCGGGCGCTGTTGTTCACGTAGGCTTCGAGGTCGGTAATACGCTGTTCCAGAGTTGGATCGGCTTTGGCCGCAGCAGCAGCAGGAGCATTGGTTGCTGAGGCGGCGGCGGCCGGGGCGTCCTCGGCCCGCAGGGAGACGGCACCGGTCAGGCCCACCACGGCGACTAGAAGGGAAAGAAATAGTTTTTTCATTGGTTTGGTTTATGGATTTTTAAAATTTGTCAGCCCAACGCTCAGACCGCCTGTTCGCCTTTCTCCTCGGTCCGGATGCGGATGGCCTCCTCGATGGAGGAAACAAAGATTTTGCCATCACCGATCTTGCCGGTCTTCGCCGCCTTGATGATGGCCCCGACAGCCTCCTGAACCTTGGCGTCAGCCAGGATCAGCTCGAGCTTGATCTTGGG
Organism: uncultured Verrucomicrobiota bacterium; assembly: GCA_903922605.1. GTDB lineage: Bacteria > Verrucomicrobiota > Verrucomicrobiia > Limisphaerales > UBA9464 > CAIVQB01. The sequence continues at coordinate 119,251 of CAIXUG010000052.1, read as the reverse complement.
CAGGAAATCCACGGTGTATTCGCTACCCCGGTAGATTTCGGTGTGCCCTTTCTGCCGGCCGAAGCCTTTGACTTCGGACACGGTCATGCCTTCGACCCCCACGTCATGCAGGGCGTCCTTAACCTCTTCTAGTTTGAAGGGTTTAATGATGGCTTCGATTTTCTTCATTACGGTTATGTATGATGTTGCGGTGAGATCCGGCTGCGGGCTCCACCACCCGGCCGAAAGTGAAAATCCGACCGTGGAGCCGCCCCCAATTGGGTGGCAGGCGGCGAAACGGGCCGGAAAGGTGTCCGCCGGGAATTCCCGGGCGGCAGGGGTGCGGGCGTCGGTGCTGGGCGAAACCGCCGGATTGCCAAAAGCGGCTGGCAATACGGCCCAGCCGAACAGCCCGGAAAGGCATACGGACAGCAAAAGCGGGGAGCTGGGGCGTCTCATGGGCATATTTCTTCAGAACAGGTCCAAACCAGCCGGCTCAGACTGCTGCCTCCCCCTTCTCCTCGGTGCGAATCCGGATGACTTCAGCCACCGCTGAAACGAAAATCTTGCCGTCACCAATTTTGCCGGTCTTGGCCGACTTCAGAATCGCCGCAACGGCTTCCGCCACGCGGCCATCGGCCACGACCAGCTCCAGCTTGATCTTGGGCAGAAAATCCACGGTGTACTCACTGCCCCGGTAGATTTCGGTGTGGCCCTTCTGCCGGCCAAAGCCCTTGACCTCGCTGACCGTCATGCCCTCGATGCCGATGTCACCCAAGGCTTCCTTGACCTCCTCCAATTTGAAGGGCTTGATGATTGCCTCGATTTTTTTCATGACGGATTGTGTTCGGTTCGTAGCCGCCCGGAACCGTTCCCAGCAGCATCCAGCCACGGTAAATTTCAATCACTCGCGGGCCGGCGAACCCAATCAGCAGCGGGAATGCCATGAGGTTACGGGACGCCTCCAAAATGTGTTCTCAACATTTTCGACCGCAATGAGTTACGAAATGTAAAAAAGAGATTCCACGGGCGCTCAATTGGGATATTTTGGCTCTTTTTGACCAACCCTGTTCAATTCTCGCAGGCACGCTTGTCCGGCATGGGGGAGGCTGAAAACGTCATTCGGGCGTACGGGGTCCGAATCCGGTTTCGGGTGCCGGGCGCCACTCCTTGCCGCAGCGCTTCGGGAGCGCCGGCGTCGTTCACAAGTGTCCTTGGCTCGCGCAACGGGCGCGTGAGAATCACTCATTCGTCCCCGCGCCGCGCAAAAGGAGGCTCAGAAATGGGCCGAATCAGGAAAAACCGATAATTGACCGGGCTGGCATCGGCACTGCTTAACTGCAACAGAAAGGCGTTGACTGTCGAAGTGGGGGTCACTAGATAGTCCGCCACCGCAACTCCGTTACATAAACAAAACCTATGAACCGTCTCCAAAAACAGCGTTTCAGCGCCTTCACGCTGATCGAACTCCTCGTCGTGATTGCGATCATCGCGATCCTCGCCGGCATGCTCCTGCCCGCCCTCGCCAAGGCGAAGGCCAAGGCCAACCGCATCTCCTGCGTGAACAACCTGAAGAACATCGGCCTCGCCTTCCGTATTTTCTCGACCGACAACAGCGGCCAGTTTCCCTGGGGTATCAGCACCAACCAGGGTGGTTCTTCTGAAATCGTCCAGGATCATGACCACACCTGGGCCCAGTTCGTCGCCATCTCCAACGAGCTGAGCAGCCCGAAGATCCTGGTCTGCCCGAGCGATTCCGCCAAGCCGGCCCCGACCACCACCGTTACGGACAAGAAGATCGCGCCCAACTTCACCGCGATCCTCAAGACCAATGACTACCTGTTCAACAAGGCCATCAGCTACTTCATCGGCCTGTCGGCGGATGAAACCCAGCCGCAGTCGATTCTGAGCGGTGACCGCAACATGACTGCCGACACCACCACGACCCCCGTCAAGTATATCGGTGAGAACAACAGCACCCCCGCCGCGAAGTGGGCGCTTGTCTCCGCCCAGGTCAGCCTGACCTCTCCCAAAAACACGATCGGCTTCAGCGCCTCCACCCACACCTCCGCCGGCAACATCCTGCTGGGTGATGGCTCGGTGCAGCAGGTCACCAGCGGCCGCGTGCAGGACTCCCTGCGCGACGCCTACAATGCGACCCAGTCCGAGCTGGACTTCATCTTCCCGAACACCAACGGCAAGCAGTAAGCCCTCGGGCCGATACTTTCCCCTCAATTCAAAGGCATCCCCAACCGGGGATGCCTTTTTTGTTTCCAGCCCTCGGCCTCGAATCAGGCCGAGGCGTGGATGATCTGGACCAAGGACCGCCCCGGGCGGAAGCCGATCAGCGAGTTCAGTTTTTCGAGTCGCGGGCGGCGGTTTCGCATGTCCTCAAAGCCCGCCGCATAGGCCTGGTCATAAGGCACCAACTCGACGGCCGAAGCCGAGGAAAGTTCCCGGATCACCCGGGTGGCTAGGTCGCCAATGGTGACCGGCTCGTCGTTGCCAACATTAATGACCTCGCCCACCGCCGCCGGACACTTCCGCAGCCGCACCAGCGCTTCCACGGTATCCGCCACATGACAGAAGCAACGCGTCTGACCTCCATCCCCATACACCCGCAACGGTTTGCCCGCCTTGGCCGCCTCAATGAAACGCGGCAGCACCATGCCGTAGCGCCCGGTCTGACGCGGACCCACGGTGTTGAACAGCCGCACGATAGTCACGGGCAACCCGCGCTCGCGCATGAACGCGAGGGCGAGGAACTCATCCATCAGCTTGGAGCAGGCGTAACTCCAGCGCCCCAGCGTGGGCGGCCCGATCAGCAGGTCGTCGTCCTCGCTGAAGACCGGTTTGGTACTCTTACCGTATACTTCCGAGGTCGAGGCCAGCAGGACCGGCACCTTGGCCGGAGCGGCGGCCTGGAGGATCGCCTCCGTTTCCCGCAGGTTGGTTTCGATGGTGCGGATGGGTGAATTGACCACCAGTTCGACTCCGACTGCCGCCGCGAGATGAAAAATGTAACCGCTTTGCGCGCAAAGCTCTGCCAATGCGTTCATCTCCGAAACCTTCCCTTCGATGAACCGCAGCCCGGGATGCCCCGCCACCGCCTTCAGATTCTCCCGGCTCCCGGTGGACAGATCGTCAATGACCACCACGGACTCACCCCCGGCCAACAACCGTTCGACCAGGTGCGAGCCAATGAACCCGGCTCCGCCGGTGACCAGAACAGGCTTTTGCACCGCGTCAGGATGCGCGCTCGCGGGTTTTGACAAAAGCCGCAATTCCGCTCAGTTCAACGCTGCCGCCACCGCCTCGGCGAGTTTCTGGCGGTATTCGGGCGTGGCAATCTTCCGCGCCTCCTGCGGATTCGAAAGGTAACCACCCTCGATCAGGATGGCCGGCCGGTTCTGCCCCCGCAGCACGCCCATGAAACGCGCCCGTTTCACCCCCCGATCCTCCGCCCCGGTGGCTCGTAACAGCCGCCGATGGACATGCATCGCCAGCCGGACATTTTCCGCGTCGAAAGCATTGTTCGGCCAGGCTTGCGTGGCATCGTCCGCGAAATCACGGATGACATTCGACGGCAAGCCTTGCGGCGTAAGGCAATAGGTCTCCAGGCCGTGGGCCTCCTGGTTCGGAAAGCCGGCGTTGAAGTGCAGGCTGACAAAGAGCGCTGCGCCCGCTTTTTCGGCCACCGCCACCCGTTCCGGCAGCTCCATGCTGGCGTCATTCGTCCGCGTCAGCACCACCGACCAGCCCCTGGCTTCCAGCAACCCCTGCAACCGCCGCGCCCAGTCCAGGGTGTACTCCTTCTCGTGAGCATTCCCCACCAGGCTGCGGGTGCCCCAATTGGTGCCGCCATGCCCCGGATCGATCACAATCAGGGGTGGAACCTTCCGCACCGGCGAATTGGTGGCCAGCAGCACGTCAAAAGTCTTCTCGATATCCCGGTGAAACACCTCCACGCGACCGTTCAGCAGGCGCGGTTCGAAGCCGAGATAGACCGCCGCTCCCGCCCAGAGTGCCCGACGGCTTCCCGGGATGACTTTGACCGGCGGGTGGCCATTCTCCGCGAGCCATTTTTCCCAATCCACCCATACGACGGCCGGTTTCGGATTTGGCACCGGCGTGGCCGGAGCATTCGTCACTACCGGTAGCACCGGCACCACGGGTGGCGGCGGCTCGATCCGCGCGCCTTCCGGTTCCTGGTCATGGGCGGGTTGCAGCACCGGAGGCGCAAAAACCACATGGGGTTCCATCCGGGGAGGCGGCGTGGGGGAGGAGCCACATCCCGCCAGCAAAATGGCCAGCATCGGCACCAGCAGGCGGGAAACGTTTCGGCAAGAAAACACGGCGCGCGATTAAGCGGCCCGGCGGAGGCCGTTCAAGCCGAATGTAGCCGGGGTTACTCACCGCCACCCTCTGCCAGCAACCGGTGACGGAACAGGTCGGATTGCCGGGCATCCTGCCGCAGGCGCCGCGGACCGTCGCTGATCTGCATCCGCTCCAGCCACGCCGCGAATTCCGGCGCGGGCTTCAGCCCCAGTACCTGCCGGATGTATTGCGCGTCATGAAAGCTCGTGGATTGGTAGCTGAGCATGATGTCGTCCGCGCCGGGCACGCCCATGATGTAGTTCACGCCCGCGACGCCCAGCAGCGTCAGCAGCGTATCCATGTCGTCCTGATCGGCGGCGGCATGATTCGTGTAGCACACGTCGCAGCCCATCGGCAGGCCCAGCAGCTTGCCGCAGAAATGGTCCTCCAAGCCCGCACGGATGATCTGCTTCCCATCCGCTAGGAATTCCGGCCCGATGAAGCCGACCACCGTGTTGACCAGCAGCGGCGAATACGCCCGCGCCACCGCGTAGGCGCGTGCCTCCAGCGTCTGCTGGTCCACGCCGTGGTGGGCGTTCGCGGAGAGACACGACCCCTGCCCCGTCTCGAAATACATCACGTTGTCGCCAACCGTACCGCGCTTCAGCGAACGCGCCGCCGCGTGGGCCTCCGCCAACAGCTTCAGGTTCACGCCGAAACTTGCGTTCGCCGCCTCCGTACCCGCGATGCTTTGGAACACCAGATCAATTGGCACGCCGCGCTCGATGGCCTGCAACTGCGTGGTGACATGCCCAAGGATACACGACTGCGTGGGAATTCCGTAGCCGGTGATCAGCTCGTCGAGCAGCCGGACCAGATGCTCCAGCGAAGCCACGTTGTCCGACGCCGGGTTGATGCCGATGACCGCGTCCCCCGCGCCCATGAGCAGCCCGTCGAGCGTGCTCGCCGCAATCGCGCGCGGGTCATCCGTGGGATGGTTCGGCTGCAACCGCACCGCGAGGTGGCCGGGCAGGCCCAGCGTGTTGCGGAAACGCGTGACCACCGAGCATTTCTTCGCCACGAGCACCAGATCCTGGTTGCTCATCAGCTTGCTCACGGCCGCAACCATTTCCGGCGTCAGCCCCGGCGCGAGGGCGGTCAGGGCGGCCGCATCGGTCTCATAGGCCAGCAGCCATTCGCGGAACTGCCCCACGCTCAGCCCGCGCACCGGGGCAAAGGCGGCAGCATCATGCGTGTCCACAATGAGCCGCGTCACTTCGTCGGTCTCGTATGGCACCACCGGCTCCTCGAGAAATCGCGTGAGCGCCGTATCAGCCAGCTCCATCTGCGCCCGCACGCGTTCCTCCTGCGTGTGCGCAGCCACACCGGCGAGCTGGTCCCCGGAGCGCAGCGGCGACGCATGGGCGAGCAGGGTTCGCAGGTCCTTCGTGGCGGTCATGGCAGGCACAGGTTCGCAATCCCGGCCGCCGCTGGCAATGCCCCCGGACCGGGGAGTGGGGGGAGTTACGAGTTACGAGTGGCGAGTTACGAGTGGCGAGTGGCAAGCGCGCTCCAGGCAGTTGTAGATATGAAACCACCCAAGTCCGCATTTTCACTGAAAACCGAAAACCGAAAACCGAAAAATGGTTCCTCGTCCCCTGCACCCCACGAGCTCTTGCCACGGGGCTGCCAGCTGCCACGCTCCGCGCCCCGATGCCTCCGGCATTTCCAGCACCCGGCGAATCCGACGGTTCCGCCTCCGCGCCCGCCCATGAGTGACGCCGCCCCCAGCGCCGCTCCCGGCGCGCTGCGCGCGTTGTGGGGTGTGGTGAAGTTCCTCCGTCGCCGGCCATGGATGGTCGCCGGTTCGGTGGGCCTGCTGCTGGTCAATATCGGCATCGAGCTCTCGCTGCCGCAGTTCCTGGGCAACGCCATCACCCACCTCGGCCGGGGCAAAGGTGCCGCCGATTCCTTTTCGCTTTTCCATCTGGTGGCGGCTTTCGCCGGGCTCGTGACCTTGCGCGCGGTCATCGGGCTGTTCCTCGGTCCGCTGCGGAACACCACAGCCCAGCAGACCCTCGGCGACATCCGTGCCGCCGTTTATGACGCGCTCCAGCGCCAGACCTTTTCGTGGCACGACAACGCCCGCACCGGCGAGCTGATCTCCCGCGCGAGCACCGACGTCTTCCGGCTGCAGGATTTCATGTTCGTCTGCCTGCTCTTCAGCGTGGACGTGACCGTCGGGCTGCTCGGCACGCTGGCCTACATCTTCGCGCTCAGCGCCACGCTCGGCTGGCTCGCCGTCGCCGCCATGGTGCCGACGGTCGGGGCGATGGCCTTCTTTGCCGCCCGGCTGCAACCGCGCTGGCGCAAGGTCCACGAGCAGCACAGCGCGATGAGCACGGTCATCCAGGAGAACATCGCCGGCGTGCGCGTGGTGAAGGCCTTTGCCCGCGAATCGGCCGAGATCGCCAAGTTCCGGAGCAAGCGCGACGCCTTCCTCGCCGAGATGTTCAGCACGGTGAACTACTGGGCCGCGCGCGTGCCGTTTGCCCAGTTCCTCTTCGGCCTCGGCGTGCCCCTCGTGCTCTGGGTCGGAGGGCGGCAGGTCATCGCGGGCGATATGCCGTTGGGCGATCTGGCGAAGGCGGTCTTCTACCTGCTCGCGCTCGGCGGACGTATCGGCGTCATCGGGCAAGTCACAAACATCATCCAGAACGCCAGCTCGGCGGCCCAGCGGGTCCACGAAATCCTGAACTCACCGGTCACCCTGCGGGGCGGCACGCGTCCGTGGCCCACGGAGGGCACCGCCGCGACGACCGTCTGCTTTGAGCACGTCTCGTTCACGTATCCGAACACACCGTCTTTGCTAGTCGAAAATGACGCCGCTGAGCCGCCGAAGCCGCCCGATGCGCCAAAAACGGCCCGCCGGATGGCCCTTGATGACGTGTCGTTCGACCTGGTACCCGGCCAGACGGTCGCGCTGGTTGGGCCGACGGGTGCGGGCAAATCCACGCTGCTGGCGCTCATCCCGCGCTTTTACGATCCGACCGCCGGGCGCGTGCTCGTGGAGGGCGTGGACGTCCGCGAACTCGACCTGCTCGCGCTGCGCCGCCGCATCGGCATTGTCTTCCAGGAGACGTTTCTTTTCAGCGCGTCCATCGCCGACAACATCGCCTTTTGCCGGCCCGACGCGGCGCGCGAGGACATCATCCGGGTGGCGAAGGCGGCGCGGGCGCATGACTTCATCGGCGAGCTGGCGCAGGGCTACGACACGATCATCGGCGAGCGCGGCATCTCGCTTAGCGGCGGCCAGCGGCAGCGCCTCGCCATCGCCCGGGCCTTGCTGACCGACCCGCGCGTCATCCTGCTCGACGACGCCACCAGCGCCATCGACCCGAAGACGGAGCGCGAGATCCGCGAGGCCACCGCCGAACTGTGCCAGGGCCGCACCACGCTCATTGTCGCCCAACGCGTCGCGACCGTCCGCCATGCCGCCCTGATCCTCGTGCTCAAGGAAGGCCGCCTCGTTGAGCGCGGCACCCACGCCGAACTGCTCGCGCAAAACGGCGTCTATCGGGAATTGTTCGCCACCCAGCTCACTGAAGAGGAGGTCCGCCCATGAACCCGGATCGCCCCCAACCGCCGGTAGGGATGGCGCGCCGCGCCCTCCCCGTCGCCGAGCGCAGCGTCAGGCGACGGAACGAAGGCCTGCGGCATCCGCAGGCTTCTGCCAGCCTTTTCAGGGCAGGGACGGCGCAGCGCACCGTCCCTACCGCGTGCGTGCGTTGCTCTTCTCCCTTTTTATATCAGTGCAGATCAGTGCAGATCAGCGGTTAAATTCCGATGGCCACCCACGACGACATTGCCCTCGACGAGGAATTCGCGCAGACGAAAATGCGCGGCTCGCTCGTGCGCCGGCTATTTTCGTACACCCGGCCGTACCGCCGCGCCTTCATCTGGAACCTCATCCTTACGGTCCTGGCCACCGCCTCAACCCTGCTGGGACCAAAGCTCATCCAGTACGGCATCGACGAGTACCTGACGCCTGCGTTTGCCATTAGCAGCAAAGTAAGCCAGTCAGCGAGTGAGCCAGTAAGCCAGAGCGAAGACCGTAGTTCGGTTGCTTCGTCTGACTCACTGGCTCACTCGCTTACTGGCTCACTCTCCCCCCCTCCCACTGACTCACTTTCCCCCTCACAGGGCATCCTCATCGTGAGCGCCCTCTACCTCGCCAACCTCCTGGTCGGCTGGGCGCTGTCGGTCATCCAGGTGCGCGCGGCCATCACGATCGGCCAGGGCGCGATGAATGATCTGCGGTTGGCCGTCTTCGAGCATATCCAGCGGCTCTCGCTGAACTACTTCGACCGCACCCATCAGGGCCGCATCATCGCCCGGGCCGACAGCGACGTGGACGCCCTCGATCGCGTCCTCACCTGGGGCGCGACGCAGGCGCTCTCCAGCCTCGTGACGCTCGTGGGCGTCGTCGCGCTGCTGCTGCACTATGACTGGCGGCTGTGCCTCGCCGTTTGCGCCGTGCTGGTACCGCTCGCCTGGGCCACGAAATGGTTTCATGTGAAGGGCCGCGAAGCCTACCGCCAGTTGCGCGGCACGATGTCGCGTCTCACCGCCTCGATGGCCGAGAACATCTCGGGCATGCGGGTCGTCCAGGCCTTCGGCCGGGAGACGGAGAACCTGAACCGCTTTCAGGCGTTGCACGACGATTTCACGGCACGCTGGGTCGCCTCGTCGCGGGTGTTCCACACCTACATGCCGTTCGTCGGCTTTCTCGCGGGCATCTCGACGGCGGTGCTGCTGGGCTACGGCGGCTGGCGCGTGCAGCACGGGGCGCTCACGGTCGGCGCGCTCGCGGCCTTTGTGCTCTACCTCGGCATGTTCTTCGGGCCGATCCAGACAATGGGCGACCTGTACAATGCGATGCTCTCCGCCGCTGCGAGCGCCGAACGCATCTTCGCCCTCCTCGACACCGAACCGCAGGTCCGCGACCGCGCCGAAGCCAAGGCGCTGCCATCGCTCCACGGCGACGTGACCTTCGACGACGTCTCCTTCCTCTACGACACCACACCCGCCGACCAATGGGTCCTGCGCGACATCCGCTTCACCGTGCGCGCCGGCGAGACCGTCGCGCTCGTCGGCCACACAGGCTCCGGCAAGACCAGCATCATCAGCCTGCTCGCCCGCCTTTACGAACCGCAGCGCGGGCGCATCCTCCTCGACTCTGGTAGCAGCCGACGTGAGGAGGCTCCATTTCCCTCCCAAGTCAGCCAGTCAGCCAGTGAGCCAGAAAGCCAGAGGGAAGACCGTCCTTCTGTTGCCTCTTCCTCTGACCCACTGACCCACTGGCCTACTGGCTCACTCTCCGACGCCGCCTCCGCGCCCGACGGCCTCGACATCTCCCGGCACACCCTCGAATCCCTGCATCGCCAGCTCGGCATCGTCACGCAGGAGAACTTCCTCTTCACCGGCACCGTGCTGGACAACCTGCGCTTTGGCCGGCCCGACGCCACCGAAGCCGAAGTGATCGCCGCCGCCACGAAACTCGGCACGCATGACGTCATCGCGCGGCTGCCCGACGGGTATCACACCAAGGTCGGCGAGCGCGGCGGGAACCTGAGCGCGGGCGAGCGGCAGCTCATCACCATCACGCGGGCGATGGTGGCGGAGCCGCGCATCCTCATCTTCGACGAGGCCACCAGCGCGGTGGACCCGCAGACGGAGCGGCTGATCCAGCACGCGCTGGAGGAGCTTTTCGCGCGCCGCACGAGCTTTGTGATCGCGCACCGCCTCAGCACTGTGCGCCACGCCAATCTGATCCTCGTTCTCGACCACGGCCGCATCGTCGAGCGCGGCACCCACACCGAACTCCTCGCCCTCGGCGGCACCTACGCCCAGTTGCACGCGGAATTCGTCCGAGCCTAGCAAGGCACCGATTCCGTGCGCGAAGCATATTCAAATGCGGTTGCCGCCCGCCACTCGCCCGGCAAAACATTGCCCGCGTGACTCGGGAGGAATTTGACGCGCTGATCCTGCGCTACGAAAAAATCTCGCGGGAACGGCCCCGGCTGTATCTCGCGCGCATCGTCGGCCTGGTCGTCCTGGCCTACGGCTACCTGCTGCTGGTGCTGCTGGGCACGCTCGCGCTGTCGCTGCTGATGGTGGCGATGGTCTTCGCGGCCCCGGCGACCATCAAGCTGGCGCTCATCGGCCTCGTCGTCTTCGGCCGCCTTTTCCTGGCCGTGCTGCGCGGGCTGCAGGTGCGCATCGAGCCGCCCGGCGGCTGGCCCGTGACCCGCGAACAGGCGCCCCGGCTGTTCGCCCTGCTGGAGGAATTGCGCGGGTCGCTCAACTGCCAGCCCTTTCACCACGTCCACATGGTCAGCGACCTCAATGCCGCCGTGGTGCAGATTCCCCGGCTCGGCATCTTCGGCTGGCACCGGAACTACCTGGTGCTGGGGCTGCCGCTGATGGCCAGCCTGTCGCCGGAGGAGTTCCGCGCGGTGCTGGCGCACGAGTTCGCCCACTCGTCGCGTGGTCATGGGCGCTTCGGCAACTGGCTTTACCGGGTGCGCCGGACCTGGGCGCAGGTCATCGGGCAGATGGCCCGGCAGCGCACGCGCTGGAGCTGGGTGCTGACGAAATTCCTCGACTGGTTCTGGCCGAAGTTCAGCGGACACACCTTCGTGCTGGCCCGGGCGAACGAATATGTGGCCGATGCGTGCTCCGTGCGTCTCGCGGGTGCGGAAATCACCGGCCGGGCATTGGTCCGCGTCCGGCTGGATGCCGCGCTGCTGGGCGAGAAGTTCTGGCCCGGCATCTTCACCCGGGCCACCGACTCCGAGTTGCCGCCGGCCGAGGTCATGGCGGAGCTGCTGCAGGCTCTGCAACGCGGCCCCACTGAGAACGACGGCGCACGCTGGCTGCGCCAGGCCTTCCTGCAGCAAACCAGCAACGCCGACACGCATCCCTGCCTCAGGGACCGACTGCGGGCCATCGGCCGGCCGGCAGCGGAGCTGGATACGCCGGCTCCGCCCCCGCCATTCGGGACCAGCGCGGCCGAACATTTCCTCGGCCCCGAGGTCCCCACCGTGGCCTGGCAGCTCAGTCGGGAATGGCAGAACGCCATCCGCGCCCAATGGCAGGAACGTCACGCCCAGGCGCGCAAGCTCGCTGAAGAGCTGGCCGCCAGCACCTCCCCCGATTCGCCGCCCGGCGCGAAGGAGCTCTGGCAGAAGGCGCTCAAGCTGGTGAACCTGCACGGTGACGAAGCGGCCCTGCCCGTGCTGCAGGAGGTGCTGGCGCTGGAACCTCAGCACGCCGGGGCCACCTTCATCCTCGGACGGGTGCGCCTGAAAGCCGATGATGCGCAGGGTGTGGACCTGATCGAGGCCGCCCTGCGTGCGGATCCGTTGCTGACCGAGGACGGCTGCGGACTGATGTACGCGCATTTCAACCGCACCGGCCAACGCGAGCGGCTCCGCCCGCTGGAACACCGGGTGGACCAGTTTCGCGAGGCCACCGCATTGGCCCAGCAGGAGCGCAACCAGATCACGGTCAAGGACACCTTTCTGCCGCCCGAGATTGCGCCGGATCAGCTCGCCATCCTGAAAAGTATCCTGGCCACGGAAAAGGACATCGCCTCCGCGGCGGTCGCCCGCAAGCAGGTGCAGCATTTCCCTCAGAAACCGTATCGCACCATCGCGGTGAGACTCTCCGTTCCCTGGTGGAAACTCCGCCGGCGGAGCAGCAACCGGAAACTCGTCGAACGCCTAATCGCACAGTTGAAACTGGCGGACCCCTATCTGGTCTTTGTCGTCGATGGCAATCTGAAGGCTTTGGGCCAAAAAGTGTACGCCGTTCCCGGGGCGATCCTCTATGTGCAGGGCAGATAGGCTTCCACAACCAGCCAGGGCTTGCCGCCGGTGGCGCGCTGCGCTTCGCTTTCGTCCGATGCCTCGTCTGCGGTTCACCTCCCACCTGCGGCGCTTCTTTCCGAAGCTTGAGGAAATGGTCATCGCCGGCACAACCGTGGCGGAGACCGTCGCGGCGCTGGACCGGCTGCATCCCGGCCTCGCCGGCTACGTGACGGACGACCAGGGCGCTCTCCGCAAGCATGTGAACATTTTCGTGAACGCCAGCCCCGTGCAGGACCGGGAGCGGCTGTCGGACCCGCTCGTGCCCGAGGACGAGGTGTTCATTCTCCAAGCCCTCTCCGGCGGATGAGGCGAATTTCGAATGACGAGTTTCGAATGACGAATTGCCGAACAACTCCATCCGCCACCTGCGCACCATTGTCGCCCCGCTTCGCGCTCCCCGCTCCCCGCTCCGCGCTTCATCCTGACTCCTGACTCCTGTATCCTGTATCCTGACTCCTTCCCCCCATGACCATCCTGCTCGCCACCCGTAAGGGACTGCTGTTTGTCGAACCCACGGCCACCGGAAGCCGCATCACGCGGGAGGTTTTTCCCGGCGTGCCGGTCGCCTACGCCGCCGCCGATCCGCGTACCGGCACGCTCTGGGCGACGCTGGATCACGGGCATTGGGGCCAGAAGCTGCAGCGCTCGCGCGATGGCGGCGCAACCTGGGAGGAAGTGACCGCGCCGAAGTATCCCGAGGGCGCGGAGATCAAGCCCGGCGTCCCGGCAACGCTGCGCTACCTGTGGGTCTTCGCGCACGGCGGGACGGACCAGCCCCAGCGCCTGTATCTCGGCACGGAGCCCGGTGGGCTCTTCCGGAGCGGCGACGGTGGCGATACCTGGCAGATCGTCGAGGGGCTGTGGAACCATCCGTCGCGCCCGGGGAACTGGTTCGGCGGCGGCCGTGATCACCCGGGCATCCATTCGGTGATCGTGGATCCGCGCGACTCGCGACGGGTGCTGGTCGGGATCAGTTGCGCCGGCGTCTTCGAAACCACCGACGACGGGACCACATGGGCGCCGCGCAACCGGGGATTGACCGCCTCATTCCTGCCGGACCCGAACACCGAGGTCGGCCACGATCCGCATCTGGTCGCGGCGTGCGCGGCGCATCCCGACGTGCTGTGGCAGCAGAATCACTGCGGCATCTTCCGCAGCGCCAATGGCGGCGCTTCGTGGCAGGACGTCGCGCAGCCCGGCGGACCGGCTTTCTTCGGCTTTGCCATCGCCGCCGATCCGCACGACCCGCTGACAGCCTGGGTGGTGCCGGCGAAGGCCGACGAACAGCGCATGGCCGTGGGCGGCGCCCTGTGCGTCTGCCGCACGACCGACGGCGGGAAAAGCTGGCAGACGCTCACGAACGGGCTGCCGCAGGAACGCACCTACGACATCGTGCTCCGCCATGCGCTTGATCAGCAGGTGGATGCGCTGGCCTTCGGCTCGACCACCGGCAACGTCTTCTTCTCCGCGGACCGGGGCGATTCGTGGACCGAACTGGGGCACAATTTTCCCCCGGTCTATGCCGTACGTTTCCTACCGTAAAGCCAGATGGGAGGGTGCAATCCAATCAGGAGATTAAATCTTAAGTGTTTACGCTGCAACATTTTGTAAACAAACCGTCAAGGCTGCCCCTTGAGGCCAATGAATGCGGAACCGGCCTGATCGTCTGTTCTATTGCTTGACGGACGGAGTAGGAACACGAAATTCCAACCGCAGGCAAAGCTGAGTCTTATGAAAAATCGCATCGGTTCGAAGTTGTCAATCGTCATCGCGGGTTTGGTCTTGGTGGGCCAGTTCGCTGCCTCCGTTTCGGCGCAGACAGCTCCGACCACCGGGACGGCAGCCGCCGCCACCCCCTCCCTGCCTTTTGGCGCGACGGAGGTGCTCAAGCTGGTCAAGGCGAAGGTGGGCGACGACACCATCGTGGCCTACATCAACAACGCGCGCATCGCGTACTCGTTGAGCGCCTCGGACCTCATCTATCTGCGGGGCGAAGGCGTTTCCGAGCCCGTCATGAGCGCGATGCTAACCCACGCACGCCCGGGTGACTCCGTGGCATCGGCGCCGGCACCCGCCCAATTCACCGCCTCGACGCCCGGTCCGGTTGTCGTGCAGCAGGCTCCGCCCACAACCACTTACGTCCAATCGGCCCCGGTCGTGGTCACCGCCCCTCCCACGGTGGTGTATGACTACAGCTATTACCCGTATTACGGCTACGGCTACGGCTATTACGGACCTCGCTATTACGGCCCGGGCGTTTCGCTCTCGTTTGGCTTCGGTGGTCGCGGTTACTACGGCGGCGGCTATCGGGGTGGATTTCGCGGCGGCGGCTTCCGCGGTCACCGCTGAGCGGTTGGCCTTCTTCAGCTGTGGGAAACTCGGTTCGCCGCCTTCGGGCGGCGATTTGGTCTTGGAAGAGCTGTAAGCCGAATTTTGTCTGCACCCTTGCGGGCGGAGAGAATCATTTATCTGAGCAACCGATACCCGGAACCCGGACCGCTTGCGCAGTCACTGGTGCGGGCCGCACCGAGGTTCCCTATTTGGTCTTGCTCCCAGGCAGGTTTTCCGTGCCCCGTCGCTTGCGCTTCGGGCGGTGGGCTCTTACCCCGCCGTTTCACCCTTACCCGGAATCTTGCGATCCAAGGCGGTCTGCATTTTCTGTGGCACTGTCTGTCAACCGGGGCTTTCGCCCCGGCTGCCCGCGTGTATCTCCGGCCTGACCGGAGTTACGTGGGCCTGCGCCCTATGGAGTTCGGACTTTCCTCCCGCAGCTTGCGCCGCGAGCGATCCTCCGCTCTTCCAAGACCACGGCGACGCTAGCAGGCGGCAACCTCGGAGCAAGGCGCGTGACGGCAAAAGAAAGGGGCCGGAGTGCGGGCAACGGCCATCCGGAGGGGCCGGAAATGGAGAGGAATCAGTGAACAGTGGTCAGTAATCAGTAAACGGGGAGGGCGCAGTCAAAACATTGGGTTTGTCCTGCTAATCAGCTTCAATCCGGACGTGTTTGATATCCGGCACGGAACTTGCAAAGGCGGGTCACTCCAAGATCATGACTCCCATACCCAAGTGGCTAAGCCTTCTTTTATTTCTCGTGGGCGATTTTATAGTCACCGGCGCATCCCTCAATCCTGGCCAGCTTGATCCGGATTATCGCCCCCGCTTTGAGAAGGCCGGCGGGTACCTTGTTCTGCATCCTTCATTTACAGGTGGCTATATTGTCGAACTGGGTCCCGAGGTGGTCGGATTAAACGGTTACGAGGTGCGGCTTCTGGCACAGGTCAACGCCAGTGGAGTCATCGTGCCGACCTTTGTCAGTCCGGCCTTTCTGACCAACGCCTCCATTTCCCAAGTCCAGGCCCACGGGAAGATCTGGGTCGCATACGGCCCACCCACGCCGATATACCCCCAAACGCCAGTCCGCTTCCTGCGTCTGAACCCCGACGGCACCCGCGACGAATCGTTCCAGCTGCCGGTACAGACCGACGCCGATGAGTGGCGGCTGATGGCCGTCCAGCCGGATGGCAAGATTCTGGCGGCGGTGAAACGGCCGGCCACCCTGATAGTGGACCAATACAAGCTGCTCCGTCTGCAACCGGACGGCAGCATTGACCCCACGTTCACGAGCGACATCAACGGGGCGCGCATCTTGGCGGTGTCAGTGCTGGCCGATGACCGCATGCTTGTCGAATTCACGCCGACCGCATTTCACGAGTATGGAGTCTCGGAATGGACGCGGCTTATGCCGGATGGATCGTTCGACAAGTCGTACAACCCCGCGCCCGCGAATTTCGCTACCGGCAGTTTCAGCGCCGTGTCACCCGACGGGGAGGTCCTGATCGCGATTTACGGCACGGACCAGAGTTTGCTGGGAGGTGGCTCCGGAACGGTGCATCCCTTTGTGCGGTTACGAGCGGATGGCAGCCTGGATCCCGATTTCCATCCCGTCGTCTCGCCGGGCCAGTTTGTCAGCCTTCTTCCCAACGGGCATATGCTGGTCAAGACGACGGCTGCCACCACGGGGATCACGTCGGTTGCCGAACTGCACCATGATGGAAGCCTCGCGACGAGCGTCCCCCTCAGCGGGACCGCGAACTTCGGCCCGTATCTGACGGTCACCGTGCTGCCCACCTTGGATTATCTGGTGCAGAATGCCGGCGCTCCGAGGATCTACTCACCGCAGGGCAAGCTGTTGCGCACGCTAGACTTCGCGCTTCGCCAGGCGGTGAAGCCACCGGTCCCGGCAGCCTTCGCCGATGGCGCGCTGCTCTTTGGTCATGGCGGATCAGCGAATCCGTATTTCGAAACCATGGGCGCAAACATTGTGACCGGTCCGGCCCTCCTGACCGCCTCAGGCAGCCTGGATCTGACATTCACTTTGCTTACCCGGGGGCAGTCCCAATGGACCCCCTTGCAGGCCACAGGCGGCACGGTTTTGGCCTTTGACCCAATCACCCAGATGCTCATCTCCGTCGGCCGTGACAGCTCGCTCTGTGTCCTCAGCGGCCACTGGACCACATTTTCTCCTGGGGAGGGCGAAGAACTTCAGTTTCAAAGCGACGGGTCATTGATCCAACGCACCGACGAGATGGCGTACGGCATCCGGCCGGACGGTCACACCCAGTTTGGTCAGCAGGGCAGTGGGCGTTTCGGCGGAATACACGGGTTCAATGTGCTACCGGACGACAAGGTGCTGCTCTGGGGATTCTCCACCACCCTCGCCGGTCTGCCGGAAAATGCCATCGGTCGGCTCAGACCCGATCTCATCCGGGCCGATCCCGGCTTCCATTCCTCGCTTCCGCGCGTCTCCGAGGTGCTGCTGGCCGAACCCCAACCCGATGGGAAAGTGATTCTCTTCTGCGATTTCCACACGAACAACACGACTCACGTCTATCAGTTCCGCCGCTTGAATGAGGACGGCAGCCGGGACACCCAATTTAATACCCGGCTGTCGTGTGACGGATTGGTCAACGTGATCCGGCTCGACAGTCAGGGGCGGATCGTGGTCGCCGGCTCCTTCAAAACCCTGGCCGGCCAACCTCATGGCGGCGTGGCCCGGCTGCTTCCGGATGGCACACCGGACGCCAGTTTCAACTCCGGCGACGGCCCGGATGCGCCCATCGAAAAGCTGTTTGTGCTGCCGGGTGATGACCTGGTGGTGTATGGCGGATTCACCCGCTTCAACGGCGAAGAATGCTGGGGCCTGGCCAAATTGAAGGGTGGCCCGCCGCTGAGCCTCACGCCCCAGATCACCTCCCTCACGGCGGCCTTCTCAGCGCGGGCGGGAGACAGCGTGAATCTGGGTGGGATGATCACGGGCACATCCCCCCGGTTGTTCCAGTGGTTTCACGATGGAACGGCCCTGCCCGGGGAAACCAACGCCCTCCTGACACTGCGCCAAGTGACGGGTGAGGACGAAGGCACCTATTCGGTCTTTGTCGCCAACGATTCCGGCGTGGATGCCCTCAGCACATCATTCACGGTGCTGCCGGCCGTGGCCGACTCCCCCACGCTGACCTTCTTGGAAAAACCCTCCGAAACCGCGATACGGGTGGGCCTCGTGGGCGGTGCGACCAACCTGTACCGGGTGCAGATCTCCACCAACCTGACCGATTGGATCTACTCGATGCCTGTGATCCCGGCGAACCGCGTGTCTTTCATTTCTGATCCCTACGGAACCAAATCCGGCCCCCGCTTCGTCCGCGCCGTCCAACAATAGCCGCCCCGCTTTACGGCTTCGCGATATATCCGTGGTACAACCCCATGTAGTAGGGCAGCAGGAACACGGTGCCGGCATCGAGCTCGTTGCCGTTGCCACCGTAGTCGAGCTCCCAGGGATCGGTGTTCCAGTGGCCGAAATGGCGGTTCTCCACCGGCAACACCTTGCCATCGACCCGGTTGCCGCGTCCCCGTTCGCCTGGCATGTAGGAGTCCTTCGACCGCACGCGGCCGAGCGGCACGACATCGAGCCGGTGCGAGTTCTTGTGAGACCAGGTCAGCCGGTCGAGCGGGAAGCCACGAAGGGTCGCCATCGAATCGGCGAACCAGTCGCCGCGCGGTGACACCGGGAAAGTGCCCCACACGTTCGTGATGGATTGCCCGAGTCCCTGCGCCGCGTAGGCGAAGTCGAAGAAAGGGTTCCGCTCCGGCTCCTCGTTCTGCCAGTAGGCATAAAAGGAGGCGCGCACGCTGTTCTTCAGCGTCTCGTCCTTCGAGCAGTGCAGGATTCCGTAGAAGCACATGAACGCCATCTCGTCATCGGACTGGTTGCCCGAGCCCGGACCGGCCTGCACCTTGGGATACATCACGTTCTGCCCATAGGCTTCCTTGTCGATCAGCTCCCGAGCGATCGCGGCATATTTCGGATCACCTGTGACGTGCTCCGCAACCGCAAGGTAGGTGAGGATGCTGAGCGAGTTCATCCCGCGCTCGGCCCACCAACGGGGATTGTGGTTCAGATACTGGGGCCCAAATACCCCCCAACGGCTCGGCGTGCCATCCACATCGGTAAGGTTGAAACCGTGACCGATGAGGTGGTCGGTCAGGTCGCGCACGACTTCGCGTAGGCGCTCCTTCTCCGCCTCGGTGTCAGCCACAAGATCATAATAGAGCGCGTAGAAGAAATAGTGACCGTCGAGCTCGTCGCTGCTCGTGTCGGATTTCCAATACCATTTGCCGTCCGCGCTCTTGGGCCAGCGCGGCTCGTACACCTTCCACAACACATCATGCTTCTGCTCCTCGCGGTCGAAGGCGATGCGGCCCACGTTCGGGTCCGGCCCATCGCCCGGAAGGATGGTGCGGGCGACGTAGCCTTTCGGCGGCGACGGCGTACCGCCCTGCGTGACCTTCTGCAAAAACCGCAGCGCCTCAAACGCCTGCTTCGCCCGCGCCTTGGCCTTGGCATCCTTGGTCGCCGCGTAACCGAAGCACTCACCCGCGCCATACATCGCAGTCCACAGGCCGTCGTTGTCGGAGTCGTGGGGCGTGGCGGTGGACCGGTCGGCGGGCTTGCCCAGCGGAGCTTCGGCCACGTAACCGAAGGGCGTCCGCTTGACGTAATGGTCAATCTCGCCCTCGTAGTGCTCGGCCTTCGCGGCGAGCGTCATCGGCTGACGCACGATCACGCTCACCCCGCCGGCGGTGGCGAAGCAGGCATCGCCCTTCGCGTTCACCACGAGGCCACGGATGTCGTCATTCGGCAGCCAGAGCGGCCCCTGGCGATATTGGAAATCCTGGCCGTCCCAACGGATCGCCCCGAGATGCGTGCCAAACCACATCTCACCATCCGGCCCAGCGGCGAGCCCGGTGAAGTCATTCCACGGCAGGCCGTCCTTGCCCTCATAGAATTTCCAACCGGCCGCATCATGGCAACCCACGCCCGCCTTCGTCGCGAACCAGAGGCGTCCCATCGAATCAAACGCGACGCCGAGCACGTCTCTCACCGCCCACGCCCGACCGAGACCGTCGAAAATGTCCTGAGACTTCCAGCCGGCGGCGACGCGCCGGAACAGTCCGCCGCTGGAAGCGAGGAACACTTCGCCACCGGGACCGACGGCGAGCTGGTTCACGCGCCATTTGCTGGGCCAGCCCTGCGACGTCATGCGTCCTTCGTGCACGAGGAAAGGATCGGCCGCTGTGACGAGCCATGTGTCCGCGCCCGCGCAGACGACCTGCCTCACCCCGGCCCATGGCAACTCCACCGTGATCGGCGCACCGGTGGCATCGGCGACGACAAATTCGCGTTCCGACTTAGGCGCGAGCGCCGGCAGTTCGCGCCACTTCCCCTCGCGCAATTCGCTCCACTTGCCACCGGCAAAGGCCCGTGGCGTGCCATCCGCAGCGGGATCCACCAACTGCACATCATTCGCCGGCAAGCCGTCGGCCACCGTGAACCGCTGGGCGATCTCCTGCCGGAACTGCTGCGGAGCCGGCGTGAGGTCGGCGGCGTGCAGTGCAGCCGTCAGCAGGCCCAATGTAAGGAAGAACAGGAGGGGTAAACGCATGGTCAGGTGTCGTCGGCTGACGCGATGAGAGGCCGGGAATTCAACTTGCTTGGCGAAAGTTGCTGCGGTCAGGGAACGGCGTTGATGGTGCCGTAATATTCCACCGGAAGTTCGGTGCCGTCCGAGGTCTTCAAGGTCGCGCGGACCATCAGCTGCATCGCCTTGCGGATACCGGACACTTTCAGCCGGACCCCAAGCCCGCCGTCGGTCAGTTCGACCGAGCTAACGGTGAGGTGGTCGCCCTTCAGCTCGCCCTTCTTGCCGGTGAGTTTGCCGGGCTCGGCGACGGAATAGAGATCGGAGCCGTAGTGTTCGCTCCAGAGGTAATCCCATTGTTGCACGTCCCAATTCTGAACGTCGGTGGCCGTCGCACGATCCAGTGGGGTGTTGAAACCCAGCTCGAACGCGTCGTGCTTAACCGCGAAACCGACCAACGTCGGGAAGGGTTTTCCGGTGTAACGGATGCGGTGCAATGCGCCGTCGTGGGCCGCGGTGGTCTGCCAGCCCTTGAGCCCGGCAATCCACAGCGATCCGTCGCGCGGATTCACGCGACCGCGCATCGCGGAGGAATCGAACCGCCAGGGCAGCGGCACCACACCGCCCTGAATCGTATCACCGACTTCCTGCCGCAGCACGTGGAACGACCGGCATTTGCCGTAGCTCAGGTGGATCAGCTCGCCACCGAGTGGGCCGAACTTCTCCCCGGCCCAGACCTGGCCGCCGGACGAGTTGTCGATCGCGAAGGGCAGCCAGCATAGTGGCGGATCATAGGTGGTCGGCCGCGTGTCGCGGTGATCGAGCCCCATCGCGCCGTAGAAGCCTCCGGGTTTCACCCAGTTCAGCCGGCACACGGGCGTCCAGATGCCCTCGTTGTCGCTGCACGTCACTTCTCCGTGCGGCCCGACCCCGGAGCCGTTGGGCGCACGCAGGCCGGTGGCATAGCGTGTGAGCTTCTGGCCGTCCGCGCTGACCTGGAGCACGCAGCCGTTGTGCGCGCCAATGGGGTCCCAATACTCCGTGCCGAGCAGCGGGCCACCCTTGGTGAAGTAAAACCGCCCGGCGGCATCGGCGTGCAGGTCGAGGGCGAACTCGTGGAAGTTCGGTGTGACGCTCACGTCGTTGTTGAAGCATTCGTAGAAATCCGCCTCGCCATCGCCGTTGCGGTCCAGCAGGTGCGTGATCTGGTCGCGCCCCAGGACATAGATCTGATCCTTCACGATCTTCAGCCCCTGTGGCTGGAAGAGACCCGCGGCGAAGCGGTGCCACGTCGGCTTCGCGATCGAGCCGTCGAGGCCGGAAACAATCCACACGTCACCGCTCCAGGTGCAGACGGCGGCGCGGGTGCCGTCGCTGAAGAAATCGAAACCGCTCGGACGCATCCAGGCGTGCCCGGGGTTCTCGTCGGGCAGGGCGACCGAATCCAGCTCATAGGCCGCACCGGTGACCCCGAGCTTGGCCGACGTGACGATCGGTTCTGGCCAGGCGGCAGGGAAATCCAGTTGGGGGCGGCCTGCCGATTTCACGCCTGCAAGCTCACCGACCACTTCCGCATCAGTCCACTTGCGCCCGCCCACGGCAATTGCCTGAGCCGACGGTGAAGCAGCTTCGGCCTCGACCAGACGGCGCATGGCCTCGGGTCCCGTGTGCGCGACGAAGAGCCGCAGCGAGGTCGGTTCTGAGGCGGCGGGCAGATGCAGCACGAGCCGGCTGCCGGCGAGAATCTCCCAGCGCGCGCCGGCGGGCAGACGGTCTGCTCCCGCTGTGAGCGGGCCGAAGGGCATGATGCGGTTGTCGGGTTCGGGCGGCACCCCCACGGACGCCTGCTCGCGACGCAGCTCCAGGCGCAGCTCGGTGACCAGCAGGCTGAGCGGCTGCCGGTGGGCACCGACTATCAGGGTGCGCGCGAACGCCGTCGTGCCGCCACGGATGACGAGCGCGGGCAGTTCCTGCACCGGCGTAGGGCCAACCGAATAGCCCAGCACCGTGCGGTTACCGACGCGATGGAGCCCGCCCCACTTCGCCCAATCAGGCGGCAGCGGCACGTACGGCTCCGTGCGCGGGTCGCGCCAGTCCCCTTCCCTCGCCCAGCCCGGACCATGCGAGGTGCCGAAGATCGGCGTGCCCACCACAGTCGGCCGCGAACGCTCCGGCGGCCGGTGCGTACCGTCGAAGGGCGTGCCCATCAGCTTCAGCCAGCCGCCGGTCCACGCGCCGGCCCAGCGCAGCTCCGCCGTGTCGAAACAGGCCGCGCCATTCGTGCCGAATTTCACAGTCAGGCCCTTGAGCGTGATGCCATCCACATCCTCGCCGTTCTTCGACCACGGCATGGTCACGGAGGACGCAAGGAAGGAGCCGTAGTCCATCTGGTCCCACTTGGGAACTTCGGCGCCAAGGGCGGTCATGGCCGTGGCCAGGACAAGGAGGCAGCGCAGGGGATGCATGTTGGGCGGAGCGTGACAGGCTTGGCACGGAGTTTTGAATTTCGAATTTCGAAATATGATTCCCGGTTCCAACGGAGCCCGGTTCTTTGTGCTCCGGATCCAATCGGTGAATCCTGACTCCTGGCCCCAGTCACTCGCTTTACGGCAGCGTGATTGAGCACGTCCTGGTCACCCCGCAGACGGTCGAGGTCACCGAATAAGTGCCATTGGGCGCCGGCCGGAAGCTCACGCGCTGCTTCGGATTGCTGATCCGCGTTCCATCGGGCGTTGTGATGGTGACCTCCGCCACTTCGTCGCAGGTGCCATTCTTGCCGCCGAAGGCGGCCACCTGTGGTACCCCCTCCACCGTGCCGCCCAGCAGGCCGCACCAGGGGGTGCATTGGCAGGGGGTCTGACCGGGCGGTTGGCTGAACTCCACCTGGTTGATCACCACCTGGGCAGCGTTTCCGGGCGTAACCGCCATCGGCCACCCCACCGCCACAATGTGATCTTCCCGGCTACCGGCGGGCATATTGGTCACAGTCATCCGCGCATGGATCAGCAGGTCGAATTCGCCCGCCGGCACCTCATAGAGCGAGAACGAGCCGAAATAGGTGGCCGCCACCGGACCGCCCGCCCCCACTTGGACTACCGTGCCGAATGACAGTCCCTCGCCTGCAATCTCCCCAAAGACCAACCCCATGGGCACACGGTCCGCCAGCCGAAAGAATCCGCCCTCCTCGGCAGCCGGGGGGGCGTAGGGGGAAATCGCGCCAGGAAGGGTGGCCCATGGGCCGGCCGGGTTGGTCGAAACCTGGAGATGGGAATAACCCGCCCACATGAGCTGAAGCCCGTCTCCGGTGCGTGTGAAACTTCCCAATGCGGGCGCCTGGGCGGGCAATGGCGGCGGGCAAACCAGAACCCGCGAAGTTGCCCAAAAAAACGCTCCTCCGCCGTCAGGAGCCAACAGATCCGCAAACCCGAATTGAAACCGGTTGCCGGCGAGGTCCGACGGTTGGGGAATCCGTACGCTGACATCCTGTACCATGGGCACCGTCGCCGGAGCGGGAAACGCAGCCACCAAATCGGGGCTGGTCAGCGACAGCGGCCCCGGCAACGACGAATTGAGCCGCACCGGCCGCAACCGGGCCGTCGCCGTCGCCTGGACGTAACGTGCCGGTAGACCGGGGTGCTCCACCCTCCCGAGAAGGCGTCCGCCTGGCGGTAATCCAACCCGAACGAATCCGGACGAATATCCGGCAGGATGGTCATCGCCAACGGCCCCGAATCCGGCGAGGTCATCGCTCCGCCCTGCGTGGCGGTGGCGAGCACAGTGCCCCCGGTGCGGGGAACCAGCGACTCCCAAGCGTCGGTCTCCACGGCAAAGGCAAATTTGCCGTCCTCACCGGCCGTTCCGGAAAGGGACGCCACCGGAAAACTGAAAGCGGCATGTCCGCCTCCGCCCGACAGAACGTCGAAATTCCGCCGGACTTCGACCACCACGGCGGCCTGGGCCGGAGCCGAGGCCACGCCCTCCACCAGCAGCGTGTCGCCCCGGGAAGCCGCTTTCGTGACCACCGGCGACACCGGCATGCCCCCGTTCACCCCGGGGGCGAAGGCCACATCAGCCGTGCTGTCCCCATGGAGATTGAGGTAGCCATTGCCACCGAGGACCAGGCCGCTTCCCGTGGTGGCGACCACGGCCGGTTTGCCCGGACCGAAGCCCATGAGGTTTGCCAAAGGATACACCAGCGGTACGGCCGCACCCCCCACGGTGGTGCGGTCGGCCAGCGAATTGAGCACGGCGCCCTGCCGGTTTTGGAAATCGTCCGAAACCACCGGCCCGGTTCGTGCCAGATACCAGACCAGAAAATGTTCCAGGCAGTCGGCCGTGCCCTCATTCGGAGCGCCGGGCGAGCTCGGCGACCGCTTGTGATCGTCGGATGCGGGATAATCCACGACCACAGTGGGGGCAAACAGGGGCAGTCCCAGCAGGTTGCCGAAGATGACCGTGTCGGAGGCTGGTTGCCCCAGCTGGCCGGCGAGCAGGATGCCCTGACCGCCGTTGGCGGAAATCACATTGCCCATGCCCCGGTCGGGACCGCCGATCAGGGTGTGGGCCGCCCCGTAAATCTCCACGCCACCCTGGCCGTTGCCCACGGCATTGGTGCCCGTGGCATCGGTGCCGATGAAATTGCCCTGGATGCGGTTGCCCACCGCCAACGGGCCCACGACCTGCAGGCCGGCCCCCCGGTTGCCGGAGATCACGTTGCCCGCGGCCGCCTCCGCCCCACCGATGACGTTCCCGGCGGAGTTGCTGATGACCAGTCCCGCCGAGACGTTCCCCAGCGATGCCGGCCGGAGGGGATCCAAACCGATGTAACAGGCCTCCACCTGGTTGGTCCCACCGCCAGTCAGCAGCAGAGCGGGTCGCTGGCCTGCGTCGCAGCACTGGCCCATGAAGCCGAAGGCCAGGCCGCGCACGACCGAATTGCCACCCATGATCGTCAGTCCGCCCGAGTCCGTCGCCAGCTGCCCTTCCCCGTTCAGAAGGATCAGCGGCACGCCCGCATAGCCGGGCTGCGTCGTGCCATCGAGAATCACCGGATCGGTGATGGCAGGCAGGTCAACCGCCCGGATGACCTGAACCCCCGACACCCCTTCGCCCGGAACATTGAACACGATGGTATCCCGTTCGCCGACACTCGCGTTGGCATCGAGAATCGCCTGGCGCAGCGAGCCGGCACCGTTGTCGGACGTGGTGGTGACAGTAAAGGTGGCCGCCGACAGCAAATGGGCGAGGCTCGTGGCTAGCCCGAGGAGAAACGGGATCTTCATTGGCAAGACGTATGGCAATGTCAGGGCGGTATTAGGACGCTGGCGGGACGGGTCGCAAAGTCGAGCGCAATCATCCGGCAGGCCCATGGCACCGTCCCGCCACCCGCCAGCGCGCCCCATTCCGACACGCCTCCCGAGACGGCGGAGCAAAGCAGAGAGGGTCCGATTGTTCCTATTGCTTTCCAATATGAGATACCTCAGTCTCGCTCCATGAATGGCAAGCCTGAGGTTTGGCAGGGCACGCTGGCGCTGATGGCCTTGAAGACGCTCGAACGTACCGGTTCGTTGCACGGCTACGGGATCGCCCGGCAGATTGAGCGCACCAGCGCCGACCTGCTGTCGGTCAATTACGGCACGCTCTACCCGGCGCTGCTCAAGCTGGAGCAGGAGGGCTACATCACTTCGGAATGGGGCCTCTCGGAAAGCAATCGGAAGGCGAAGTTTTACCAGCTCACCCGCGCGGGCCGAAAACAGATCCAGAAGGAAACCCAGGCATGGGAACAGATGACGGCCATCGTGGCCTGCTTCCTGAACCCCCAGGAGGGCCTGGCATGAGAAAACTTCGCGGATGGATGATGCGGTTGGGCGGCCTGTTTAACCGGCAGCACAAGCACCACGAGCTCGACGATGAGCTCGAAAGCCACCTCCAGATGAGCATCGAGGACAATCTGGCCGCGGGCATGATGCCTGAGGAAGCACGCCGCCAGGCGTTGATCCAGCTCGGCGGGATCGAAGCCACGAAGGAATCCTATAAGGACCAGCTTGGGGTGCCTCTGTTGGAAACCTTCTTCCAGGACATCCGCTTCGGCGCGCGGCAGCTGCGCAAGAATCCGGGCTTCGCAGCCGTGGCGGTGCTCACACTGGCACTGGGCAGTGGCGCGAATACGGCTATTTTCAGCGTGGTGGATGCGGTGCTGCTGCGTCCGCTCTCCTACCCCGATTCGGGCCGGCTAGTCGTGTTGAGCGAGCGCGGACCTGATTGGTCAGGTGGATCTCTGGCTTACCCGAATTTCACCGATTGGAAGAATCAACAAACGGTGTTCGAGAAGTTTGGCACCTATATTGGGAACAGTTTCACCTTCACCGGCGCCGGCGAGACGCTCCGGCTGGCGGGAGTGATGATGTCGGCGGACGTGTTTGCGGCCCTGCGCACCCAGCCGGAAATCGGGAGGGTGTTCGGTGAAGACGAAGACAAACCGGGAGCGCCGCCGGTGGCCGTGATCAGCCACGCGCTGTGGCAGAGCCAGTTTGGCGGCCAGCCGGGAATCGCCAACCAGACGATCACCCTCAACGGGAAGTCCTACACCATCCTGGGAGTCATGCCCGTGGGATTTGATTTCCCCTACAAGGCTGACCTCTGGCTGCCGGTGGGTCCGATCGCGCCCGGCTGGCAGAACCGCGACGATCATCCGGGATTGCTCGGATTGGCTCGGCTCAAACCGGGAGTCACACTGGAACAGGCGCGGGCCAACCTGGACGTCATCGCTGTGCGCCTGGAACAGCAATACCCGGAGTCCAACAAAACCCGTGGTGTGCAGATCGACCGGCTGTTGGACCAGAAAGTGGGCAACGTCCGGCGCGCGCTGTGGATTCTGCTCGGGGCGGTCAGCTTTGTGCTGGTAATCGCCTGCGCCAACGTCGCGAACCTGTTGCTCGCACGAGCGGCGGCCCGCGAGAAGGAAATGGCCCTGCGCGCGGCGCTGGGAGCGGGACGCTGGCGGATCACGCGACAGTTGCTCACGGAAAGCGGCCTCCTTTCACTGATAGGCGCGGCGTTGGGTCTGCTCTTCGCCAAGGGCCTGCTCCGGGTTGTGGTGGCGCTGGCGGGCGACAGTCTGCCGCGGGCAGCCGAGATCAGCCTGGACCCGCGCGTGCTGCTATTCTCGGGGCTGGTGGCGGTGTTCACAGATGTGATCTTCGGCCTGGCTCCGGCATGGCTTGCGAGCCGTCCCAATCTGCACGGCACCCTGAAAGAAGGAGGACGCGGTGCGACCTCCGGCCGGGCGGGACTGCGGCAGGGGCTGGTCATCGCGGAAGTCGCGCTGACGTTCGTGCTGCTGGTCGGGGCCGGCCTGCTGCTCCTCAGCTTTCAGCGGCTGTTGAAGGTCGATGCCGGCTTTGCGGCCGACCATGTGCTGACCTTCCGCTTCAATGCGCCCCCCGACAAATATCAGACGCCGGAGCAGCAGATTCTTTTCTACCATGCGCTGCTCGAAAAGTTGCGCGCACTGCCGGGGGTACAGGCCGCCAGCGTCGCCTCCCAGACCACGCCCCTGCATGAAGGGGGCTGGGACATGCGCTTCGTGATTGAAGGCCAACCCGAGCCACCGCCGCAGCTGCAACCATCGTTGCAGGTTCATCTGATCACACCCGATTACTTCCGGACCATGGGCATTCCGCTGCGGCAGGGACGTGATTTTACGGAACAGGAAAACCGGGAACACCTGCGTGGCACCGCCGGCAACGACTGGGGAGCCGGGCTCAACTCGGTGATCATCGATGAGGAGTTCGCCAAGCGCCATTGGCCCAACCAGAACCCCATCGGCCAGCGCATCCGGATTCCTTGGGGGGAACGCGAGAAACAGCCCGTCATAACCATTGTGGGGATCGTCGGACGCGTGAAAGAGAACCGCCTGAAGGATCAGGGCGGACTGGTGCAGGCGTATTTTCCCATCTATCAGCAAACCCTCCAGAACACGGTGGTGGTGAAAACTGCCACCGACCCCGTCGCCATGCTCAGCACCCTGAGGCAGCAGGTGTACCAGCTTGATCCGGCGATGCCGATTTTCGGAATGCAGACCATGGATGAGGTCCGGAACAACAGCGTGGCCCCGGAACGGCTCAATCTTGGGCTGATCGGGGGCTTCGCCGCTCTCGCCTTCGTCCTGGCCATCATCGGGCTTTATGGCTTGCTGAGTTTCACCGTCGCCCAGCGGCAGCGGGAGATCGGCATCCGCATGGCGCTGGGGGCCCGACGGTTCGACGTGCTCCGGCTGGTGGTCGGACAGGGGATGCGGTTGATCCTCGCGGGCGTCGTCATCGGGCTGCTGGCTTCCTTCGCTTTGACGCGGGTTCTGGCCAGCGTGCTCTTCCAGGTCGCGCCCACCGATCCACTCACCTTTGCGACGGTGACGTTGACGCTTGGCGCTGTGGCCTTGCTGGCGTGCTATGTCCCGGCCCGTCGCGCAACGCGGGTTGATCCGATGGTGGCGCTGCGGTTTGAATGACAGGGTCCCGGGTTTCGGGTCCTGGGTCCCTAGTCAGCCCTATGCCGGCCGAGTCACTCGTCACTCGCAATTCGCAACTCGCAACTCGTAATTGGCCCGCCGGTTTGCTAGACTGAGTGCATTCTACCAGGTTCTGCCGTCACTCTGAGACGAGGAAGCACGGAGTCCCCACCCGCGCGGTCGGCGGCCTGAAGGCGGTTCGGAAATATGAAGCTGAAGCACCTGTGGATAAGGCTGCTGGCCTTGGCCCTGTTCGCCCAGTTACGGGCGTTCTCGGCCGGCACGATCTCCTTTGTGCTCGGCTCCGATACGGCGCTCTGGAACTTCCCAGGCGGCATCAACATCTACGTCCACACGAACCATTTCTCCACTGACCTTTACACCGACCCGACCAATCACGCCTACCAGGTCATGGATCCCGCCTGGCGGGCGAAGTTCGCCGACTCCTACGGCAATCCGCTCAAACTGACCTGGTGGATGCTCGTCGGCAGCGTGTACGGACAAAGCGACAACCTCGACGCCCCCGTGCCGAACCTGCTCCCCCTCTACCTGATGCGCCACTATCACGGGGCGGCCCTCCGGGACTTCGGGGACGAGCTGACACTGCACTACCACACGTTCCTGTGGAGCGACTACTCCGGGGATGGGACCCACTATTGGAACCAGGCGAAGACGTTCCGCGAGTGCCGCGGCGATTTTGACCGGGCGCTGGCCGAGTCGCTGATCGAGGAGGAGACGTTCACCGTGACCTTCCGCAGCGGCTGGCACTACATGGACAACGAATGGCAGACCTATATCGACCGCCTGTGGCCCTACAACATGGATGATGACTCCCCGCTGAAGAGCGGGCAGACGGTGCAGCCCTTCTTCAACGTGCTCGACTGGTCGCAGGCGCCGACCAACTTCGTGCCCTTCCACCCCGCCACGACCAACTACCAGCTGCCGGGCGCGGAATCGGCGTGGAACGTCCGGTCGGTGAAGACCATCAGCGTCACACAGCCGCTCGTGGATGACATTTTCGCCCAGGCGGCGGACGGGACCGACGAGGTGGTTTCATTCTGGGCGCATTTGCCGGAAAGCTTCTTCGTGTCGGACATGGAACGCATGGACACGCTCATCCATGCCGCCGCCGCCAAGTATCCGGACGTGAAGTTCCGGTATTGCAGCGCGGTCGAGGCGATGCAGCGCTGGCGCGGGCTGACCGGCCAACAGCCGCCCACGCTGACGGTGAAGCCGACGGAGACCGGAGGGCTGGGCACCTTGGAAATCACCACCTCCGGCCCCATCTACCAGGAAGCGCCCTTCGTGGGATTTAAGGACGTCTCCGAGAATTACGGCATCGCGATCTGTGTGCCGGCCGGCTCCAACCGATGGACCGCCCTACTGCCCCTGCCGCCCGCCAGCCTCGCCAAGGCGGGCGTCGCGGTCACCGATCCGGCAGGGAACCTGGCGATCAAAATCGTGCGCTGGGTCCCTGACGACCTGTATCTGGACAATCTCTCACCCGGGTATTTCGAACCGTCCGGCACTTGGACGAACACCGCTTCGGCGGCCTGGGGGGTGGATGCCCGGGAGTCACACCCCGCCCCGAGCGAAACGGCCACCGCCCAATGGCTGCTGCCGGTGACCGAAGCACGGAGCTACGCCGTGCTGGCCCAGCTCCCGCGCCGGACGGACGCCGCCCCGGCGGTCTGGCAGATTTGGGCGGGCTCCAGCAACGTGCTGAGCCGGTCCTTTCCGCAGGGCACGCCCACCGGCTGGGTCCGGCTGGGAGAGGCGTGGCTGGACCCCGCCCAGACGAACCGGGTCGTCCTCCTGGGGACCTCCGCTCCCGGCCAGACCAACACGCTGGCGGCGGATGTCATCCGCGTGACGCCGCTCGCGCAGACGCCTGATCCGGTGGCCGGCGGTGTACAAGTGGACGCCACTCCCGGCGCGACGACGGTGAACCTGCTGTGGACAACGACGGCGCCCTGCCCGACCGCCGTCGATTACGGCGAAGGGCTGCAATACGGCCAGAGCTCCGTGCCGGTGGGGACGCCCACGTTTCGCCACGTCGCCACGCTGGCCGTGCCCGGACCGGGCGCCCTGGTGCAATACCGGATCCGTTCCGGCAACGGAGGCCGGGTGGCAACCCGCGTCGGAGAATTCACCGTTCCACCCCTGCCCCAGCCGGTCGCAAGTGAGCTGGTTTCGCTCACGAACACCTGGCGTTACTCGACCAACGACCTGGATGGCACTCCCTGGCCGACCCCCGGGTTTGCAGATGCAGCCTGGCCGGTGGGGCAAGGCCTGCTTTGGGCCGATGCCCGGTCAGGCGCGCCCAATCCGGACCTGCAGCCCATAGGCTCACAACTGCCGGTCAACCCGGCCACCGGCCTGCCTTTTCCCACCTACTATTTCCGGACCTGGTTTGACTTCACAGGCGACCGGCCCGACGTGCGGCTCCTGTTTACCAACTACATTGATGACGGTGCTGTTTTCTATCTGAACGGTTCCGAAATCTACCGCAACAACCTGCCGGCAGCGCCCGAAACCATCCGTCACGCGACGCTGGCGACCGGCTTCAACTGCGATGGCGACGCCACTTGTCCGATCATCTTCTCCCTCGCTGGCGAGGGGCTCACCAACCTGCTGACGGGACGCAACCTGCTGGCCGTGGAGGTTCACAATTATTCGGCCGATAGCCCCGACCTCACTTTGGGATCGTCGCTCACACTGCTGGTCCCGCCCACGCTGCAACCCCACCTCAATCTCCTGATGGAGCCGGGCGGGGGCACGACCCTGTATTGGAATAGCGACGGCTACACCCTGGAGACGTCCACCGACCTGAAGGACGGCGGCGCGTGGCAGCCGGCACCGGGTGCCATTGGCAGCCCCTACTTCTGCCCCGATTCAGCCGTGCGGTTTTATCGTCTGAAAGACTAGACCGGCCGGGGCGGCTGGGGAGCCGAAATCAAGCGCGTTTCGAACGCCGAAGTTTCTCGTGCCCACAAGCCGAACCCTTGCTAGACCCGGTGCATGGCATCGCACCGCCTGCTCACGCCCATCCTCGCCCTCGTGCTCTTTCCTCTCGCCATGCATGCCACTCAGCGGCCCGTGAACCGCGGCTTCGCCACCCGCTCGGAAACCATTGCACCACATGGGATGGCCTGCACGAGCCAGCCCCTCGCCACGCAGGCGGCAATTGACGTGATGAAGGCCGGCGGCTCGGCGGTGGATGCCGCGATCGCGGCGAACGCCTGCCTCGGCCTCATGGAACCGATCAGCTGCGGCGTGGGCGGCGACCTGTTCGCGATCGTCTGGGACCCGGCCACGAAGAAGCTGTACGGCCTGAATGCCAGCGGGCATTCACCCTATGCCCTCATGCCGGAGGAATTCCAAAAGCGCGGTCTGACCAATGTGCCCAGCTACGGTCCCCTGCCCGTCACCGTGCCCGGCGCGGTCGATGGCTGGTTCGCGCTCCACGACAAGTTCGGCCGCCTGCCCATGGCCACAAATCTGGCGCCGGCCATCGGCTACGCCCGCGATGGTTTTCCGCTGAGCGAAGTGATCGCTGAAGGCTGGGAGCGAAACGTCGCCATCCTCGCCAAATGGCCCAACGTGACCAATCTCTGGGCGCCTCACGGGCACACACCGCGCAAAGGGGAGCGCTTCCAGAATCCTCAGCTCGCGGTCACGCTGTTGAAAATCGCCGCTGGCGGACGCGACGCCTACTACCGGGGCGACATCGCCCGCACGATCTGCGCGTTTATCCAGGAACAGGGCGGCTTCCTTTCCGAGGGCGACTTCGCCGAACAGAAGTCCGAGTGGGTGGACCCGATCTCCACCAATTACCGGGGCTACGACATCTGGGAGCTGCCGCCGAATGGCCAGGGCCTCTCCGTGCTCCAAATGCTGAACATTCTCGAAGGCTACGACCTCCACGCGATGGGTTTTGGGAGCACGGCCTATATGCACACGTTCATCGAGGCCAAGAAACTGGCCTACGAGGATCGCGCCCGGCTCTATGCCGATCCCGACTTCTTCAAGACGCCCATCGCCGAGCTGAACTCGAAGGACTATGCCGCGAAACGGCGCACGCTGATCCGGCCGGACAGCGCGGCGAAGCATTACGATCCGGGCATTTCCGCGCTGCGCACGAGCGACACGATCTACCTCTGCGTCGCCGATCCGAACGGCATGATGGTGTCGTTCATCCAGAGCAACTACCGCGGCATGGGCAGCGGGATGGTGCCGCCCGGTCTCGGCTTCGGCCTGCACGACCGGGGCGAGGCGTTTGACCTCACGCCCGGCCGGCCCAACAGTTACGCACCGCACAAACGTCCGTTTCACACGATCATCCCTGCATTCGTGACGCGCGACGGAGAGCCGCTGATGGCCTTCGGCGTGATGGGTGGCGACATGCAGCCGCAGGGACACGTCCAGGTACTCGTGAACTGGATCGACCACGGCATGAACCTGCAGGAGGCCGGCGATGCGCCGCGCATCTACCACACCGGCTCCAGCGATCCCGACGGCACGGTGATGAGTGACGGTGGCACCGTGAACCTCGAGGCCGGCTTTCCGCCGGAAAGCGTCCGTGACCTTCAGAAGCTCGGGCACAAGCTGGGCGCGGCCTCCGTCCCCGCCTTCGGCGGCTACCAGGCCGTGATGTGGGACAAGACCAACCGCGTGTGGATCGGTGCCAGCGAAAGCCGCAAGGACGGGATGGCGGCGGGTTGGTAGGTGCCAGGAACGGCTTGGCACCCGCCCGATCACTTCTTCTTCAACGGCTTCAGCAGCGGCTGTTTGCTGAGCACATCCAGGGAAACAGGCTGACGGGACTTTCCCGACACTTTCGGCAATTTTATTTCGCCGGCCAGATCACTGGACTCGCCCAAGGCTTCCGGGTTGCATTTCGCGATGGCAAGATCGGTCAGCCCTTCGTTGGCGGCCTTCTCCTCGTTGAGGATTGTCTCCAAAAGCGCGGCGGCCTTCTGGTTGCCGAGCAATCCGGCCCACTCGTGCAGGCAGCCATAGGAGGCCATCTCGTAGTGTTCGACCTTCTGGGCGGCGGAGACAATGGCGGCATTGATGGCGGGCGTGCCCTTGAAATCGGCGACGATCTCGTCGCCCTCTTCCAGCAGCCCCTTGGTCGCCTCACAGGTCTTGCCCTTGGCCGGCAGGTCGAAGCTTTGGAAGACGAGCTCCAGCTTGGTCACGTGGCCTTGCGTTTCCCGCAGGTGCTTTTCAATCGCGCCCTTGAGGTCGGTGCAGGTCGCGGCCTTGGCCAATTTTGGCAGTGCCTTCACGATGCGCTTCTCGGCGTCATACATGTCGGCAAGTTCGTCCAGGAACAGGTCTTTGAGTGTTTTCGTTTTCATTTTTTGAGAGGTCAAAATATTTCCGCGGCCGGGATGTCCCGGCCGCAGAAATGGGTTGGGTAGATCAGTCCTCCACGCCTACGAGCCTGCTGTCCTCGCGTGAGCCATGTTCAGTGACCTTTTTGGGCGCGTCGGGCGCTGAGGATTCGCCCGTGGTGCAGATGTCGTGGGCCCCGGCGGTCGTGAAGATTTCCTTGGCCCGCTTGATCTCGTCGGAATTCTCGGCGTGGACGGAGAGCAGGATGTTGCCCTCCTTGACCTTGCCCTCGTAGCGCTTGGCTTCCAGTTCGGGAATGCCCAGGCCGATCAGACCGCCGGCAATACCACCCGCCGCCGCCCCAATGGCCGCACCACTGAGTGCCACCATGATGGGACCCGCCGCGATGAACGGCCCGATGCCGGGAATGGTGAGCGCGCCAATGCCGACAATCCAGCCCAACGCCCCGCCGACCACGCCACCGGTGCTCGCTCCGGCGACCGCGCCTTCCGGCGCCTTGGTGTTCTTCTCGTGCGCGAAATCCCGCGAGGTGCCCTTGTCGGGGAACAGCACGGAAATGTCGTTGTTGGAAAAGTTGGCGGCTTTGAGCCGGTCAACAATTTGTTCGGCCTGCCCCCGGTTTGTGGTGATACAGAATACAGATTTCTTGGACATGATAGTGTGTGTATGGACGTTGCTGTTTGGTGAGATTCCCCGATGGAAAGAGTTCGGGACTTCGCGATCCCCGATTGCCTAGGCGCGCTGAACCCCGACCCAGTGCACCGCCCGTTTTGCCCCCAGGCTGGCCGAAAGCCCGGTGACCAACAGGCCCAGGGCCAGCGCGAAAAAGGACCAGATGGCGGCGCAGGAAAGGTTGCTGGCGGCCTGGTCGGCGGCCTGCCGGGCCTTCTGGTCGGCCATGGTTTTGACGCTTTCCAAGTCGCCCTTGAGCGCCTGATAGGAAGCGGTCCAGTCATCGACGGTCTTGGTGGCATCCGCCTCGCTCATTTTCGCCTGGGCCATGAGCGCCTTCACGGCTGCCTGGCGGTTGGCGGGAGAAGCGGGGTCGTTTCCCGGGGCAAACAGCTTCGTGACGGCAAAACCAATTTCGCGTTTTGCCCGGATCGCGTCGCCTGGGACGGCATTGGTCGGAGCCGATTGAACGCCCTCATCGATGAAGCTTTGCAACTGATCCGCCCCCCGTTTGATGCCTTCCTGGGCCACGCTGCCCGTGGCTGTGGCCACCGTCTTTCCGCCAATTCCCAGGCCTTCACCCAGGACTTTGAGCGCACCGCCCAGCACCATGCCGGTGCCCATGGAAAGGAGGAGTACCGTGATGATCATGGTCAGGCTCCAGACCAGTATTCCGTGAACCAGCCCGCTGTGCTGCGAATGGGAGAACCGGCCGGCGATCAGGCCTCCAAAGCCCAGCGCGACCAGGGCGCAAAGCGTCCAGACGATGGCGGCCCCAAGGCTGAAATTTTCAACCGGATTGGCATCGCTCACCGGCGTGAAAGCGGCCAGCCCGGCCCCCACGCCCAAGGCGCTCAGGAGCAGGTGAATTCCGATCGCGGCGATGGTTCCGGCAATGATCGAGCCCCAGCACAGGTTGGGAAACAGGCTGCGGTCGTATGGCGGGACAACGGTTGCCGTCGTAAGCCGCACGGAAGGGTCAGCAATCATGATTCAAGAAGGGGGAGTGGGGGTTGAGTCGGGGAACGCCCCTTACTTGCCGAGCAGTTTGGCCACGAAGAAGACGACGACGGCTCCGAAAAAGCCGCCCCCTCCCAGCAGATAGACCAGGGAGTAACCGGCGGCGGCGAACATGGGGATTACGATGAGGGCGGTCATGCAGCTCCACACTGGCGGAGGATTCCGATTAAGATAGAGGGGCCAAACCCTACCAGGCAGACGATGTCCCGACGCGCGTTCGGCAACTGCCAGGCCGTGATGCGGGATCGCACCGACCGCGTGTGGATCGCTGCGAGCGAGAGCCGGAAGGACGGGATGGCGGCGGGGTAGGAAGGCGGGGAGAGTTTTCGGTTTTCAGTTTTCGGTTTTCGGTGAAGAAGCGGGGGCGTTGTTCGTTGACCGTCGTTCGCTGTTCACGCCGTTCGCCGTTCCCATGAGGTCCGCATTCGGGTTGCTTTTTACCGCGCGGTTGCTTAACGACGGCAATCCTCGGCCCGCAAAACCACACATGATCCTGACGGACACCACGAATCATCCCTCCAACAGCGGGAAGCCGTTCGCATCGCACTGGCCACAATGGCTGTGGCTGGGCCTCCTGCTGCTGGGTGTCACGCCGGCACTCCGGGCTGACATCGTGGAACAGGAACCGAACGACAGCCGGGACGTCGCCACCCCGATCGTGATCGACTCCAGCAATCACGCCCGGGTGAGCGTCGCCAAAATTGCCACGCTCACGGACGTGGATTACTACAAAATCAGCGTTCCGGTGGCCCCCATTCCCCGGAAGCTCACCTTCACCATGACGCCGACGTCCGGCGACCACGATCTCGACGCCAAGCTGGAACTGGAATCCGCGAACGGTCCCCTGACCTCCCGCGGCACCGTGGTGGCCACCCAGGACCAGAATGGCGACAATGGGGCGGAAACGCTTTCGGTCACCCTGGACAGCGGTTCCACCTATTATCTCCGTTGCACCAGTGCGGATTTCTTCTCCTCGGGTTCGGGCGATTACACCCTCACCATCGACGTCGCCGATCCGGAAGGTTTCCTGAGTGCCTACTGGGTGCCGCCGCGGCAGGTGGTCGAGGGTACCGTGGTCACCCTGCGGGCGGAGTTAACCGGGTTTGCCGTGGGCGAACTGATCAGCTTTGAAATCCGCGAGGACCACGGTCTGTTGGGCTACGACACGGTCGCGACGGTGCAGGGCACGGTGTACACCAACACCAGCAATGGTGGCCTCTTTGCGGACGCGGCCTGGCCCGCACTCTGGATCTCTGACGGGGGCAGGGATCCAAAATATTCTTTCGTGGCGTACCGCGACGATGCGTCCCTCGAGTCCGGCAGCGACGATGCCGTGCTGATGCATGTGTCCCGAAACGATCGCGACGACCAGATCACCGAGGCCATCCCCTTCGGTCCCCTGACGCAGACGCGTTCGCTGGTGGGTGAGATCAGCGCCACCGACGACGTGGACCTGTATTCGTTCACGGTGACGGATGGACAGCGCATTGCTTTCAATGCGAACGGTGGCGTAACGCCCTATCTGCGCGTCTTCGATTCGGCCGGAAACGAACTGGCGCATGCCGCTGGCGGTCTCCGAACCAATGACGTCCTGCAGGCGGAGGCCGATCTGGAGCAGGTGTTCCCCGTCGGTGGCACCTACTACGTGGGGGTGTCGGGCGTCGGCAATGAGGCTTACGATGCCGTGGGCGGCCAGGGTGACACGGCCGGCAGCACAGGATCCTACACGCTGGTGGTGTCCCCGGGAATTGCCGGCACCATCCAACGACCGGGCGACACGACGGAGTACCCGGTGGACATCCTGCGCTTCGGTCCCAATCCGGGACCGATTGACCCCAATGTGCGGACGTGGATTGTCATCCACGGTTGGCGGAGTTCCCGCACCAACCAGAACATCGCCGAGGCGACGGCCAGCCTCGCGCAGGTCAGGCCAGATGACCAG
The DNA here is from genome assembly GCA_903922605.1 of uncultured Verrucomicrobiota bacterium. Lineage (GTDB taxonomy): Bacteria > Verrucomicrobiota > Verrucomicrobiia > Limisphaerales > UBA9464 > CAIVQB01. Next base: position 81,538 of record CAIXUG010000052.1, on the reverse strand, counting down.
GTGCTCACGCTCGACTGGCGCGCGGCGGCGGACACAAGCGTGCTTGATCCGTTCGACGCGGAAGCCTCGATCGTTCCCGTGGCCAAATGGGCCGCGTCGGCGCTGGCCGCCTATGGCTTTCACGGTACGAACCTGAACCTCGTGGGCCACTCCTTCGGCAGCTACGTAGCCGACCAACTCGCGGAAAACCTGGGCGGGGTGGACACCATCGTCGCGCTGGATGCGGCGGAAAACATCCCGGGCGGCTTCGATCCGGAAGACCCGGCCCAGGTCAACTTCGCCCGCGACTCACTGTTCTCCTGGTCGTTTCACACCTCGGTGCTGGGTTCCGCCGAATCGCCCGTCACGGCAGACGAGGCGTTTGTGGTCGAGGGCGACCAGGTGGATCCGATCGATGCGCATGGGGATGCTGTTTTCCTCTTCAACTACCTGCTTCTGCATCCCACCGATCTCGTCGGCCAGTACTTCCTCCTCCCCCGGCTGCTGGCCGGGATCGTCGGGCCCTGGTTGGCCAACCAGTATGCCACCCATTTCACCGGCGAAACCGAGACTGGCGGCTATGAGGCGGAGATCACCACGACCGGCTCGGGCGACGCCCTGGTGGCCAATGGCATCAGCTTTGTGCCGGGCCCCGCCCAGATCGCCGTTTTCGGCGGTGACCTCACGATCATCAACGGCGACACGACGCCGTCGGCTGCGGACGGCACGGATTTCGGCAGCACCCTGCAGGGACGTCCCGGGCCCACGCGGACCTATACGGTCCGCAATGATGGCGGCTCGCCGCTGACCCTGGGACTGCTTTCGCTTCCCGCCGGTTTCGAGCTGCTGGGCCAGTTTCCCACGAATGTGGCCCCGGGCAGCTCGACGAATTTCACCGTCGCGCTCGACACGACCACACCCGGCATTTTCTCCGGTCCGGTTCGGTTGACGAACAATCTCGCCGATGGAAACCCCTTCAGCTTCGCGCTCACGGGCACAATCCAGCCCCTGGTGGTTCAGGTGCCAGAACTCAGGCTCACCGCGGCTCCGGTACTGACCCTGCAAGTGGATGGCATTGCCGGTGCAACCTACACCGTGGAGTTCAGCGAGCTGCTGGGCGACGACGCGCAGTGGCAACCGGTCAGGACGCTGGCCACGGGCGAGTCGTGGACGCCGCCCGCCGACACCGCGCAGGGCTTCTTCCGCGTGCGGGTGCCATAGGAGCCCGTCTGAAAATTGGGAAAAGTGCCCTCCCGAATTGTGAGACCGGCCCGCAGGATTTCGACAACTAGGTTTTGCCATCGTGGTCCGCTCGGGCACTCTTGTCTGACGCGCTGCCGGGACGGATGGTCCGTTTCGCCGACGTTGCCACGCTTATGGAAACCGATACCGATATCGCGATCGCCCCCACCGGCAGCCTGCTCCTGCCCAAGATTCACGAACTTTGTGCCGCGCTCGTCGCTGCGCCGGAGTTCGTCTCCATCCGCGACCGCATCGAGCGGTTCGGGCAGGACCCCGCCGCCCGCGAACAGCTCGCGGCCCTGAACGAACAGGCCGGCCTGCTCCAGCAGAAGCAGCAGATGGGCATGCAGCTGGAGGATGGCGAGATCGCCGGCTTCGAACGGCTGCGGGAAGGTTTTCTGGCCAATCCGCTGGCCCAGGAATTTCTCGCCGCGCAGGAGGAGATGCAGGGAATGCGCGATATGATCACCACCCACGTCACCAAGGCCTTTGAACTGGGCCGGGTGCCCAAGCCGTCTGACTTTGCCGGTTCCTGCGGCCCGAGCTGCGGCTGCCACTGAGAGGAAGCGCGGAGCGGGGAGTGGGGAGCGCGGAACCAGGGCCTAGGATTCGTCGGACGCGCACTGATAGCATGGACACGCGAATGACAGCGTACGGGACAACCCCTACGAAAGGGGCCTTGTGAGGGCCTGCAAAGCCATTGCCGCGATGGCGGACAACCGCGTGATCGGGGCCGGCGGGAAAATCCCGTGGCATCTGCCCGCGGATTTCCGCTGGTTCAAGCAGGCGACCTTGGGCCACATCCTGGTCATGGGGCGGCGAACCTTCGAATCGATCGGACGCCCCCTGCCGGGGCGCGAGACCATCATCCTGAGCCGGTCGGGCTTCATCGCCCCCGGCACCCGCACGGTGCCCGACGAGGCCGCGCTGGCGGCAGCGGTCGAGGATGATCCCCGCGAAGTCTGGATCGCCGGCGGGGCGGAAATCTACGCGCTGCTGCTGCCGAGCTGCACCGACCTGTACCTGACCCGGGTCAAACGGATCGTGCCTGGGGACGCCTTTTTTCCCCCGTTCGAGGACATGTTCACGCCCATCGGCGAAGTGCTAAGCGACTATGAATTTTCCGTCGTGCATTATCAGCACCGTCACCGGCTGCTGGCGTAGGCCGGGCCGTACGCTTGGCCGGCTGCTGATGCTGGCCGCTGTGATCGCTTGCCCCGGCAAGGCCCGGGCATCAGCACCGGCGACGGCGCTGCTCACCTTTTCGAGCTTCACTAATTTCACCCGGACAACGGCGCAGGACGAAACGGTCCTATTGTCCCCGGAACTGGAGGCCGGCCTGGCCTGGGACGAACTCATTGTCTCCTGGAATGCGACCATGACCACCAACGGGTCGCTGGTCTGTGAGGCGCGCGCGGTCACGACGGACGGCCCCACTCATTGGTTCACCCTGGGCCGGTGGAGCAACTGCGCGAAGCCGAACGCGCGCACCAGCGTCAACGATCAGCACGACGACACGGCGCGGGTCGAGACCGACACACTGATCCTGAAGCAGCCCGCCCCGCGCGTGCAGGTGCGCGTGACGCTGCACGGCGCGGATGCACGCCTGAAGTTTTTGACCCTGTGCCTGGCCGATGTCCACCGGCCGTACGAGCCCAAGCCGCCCCAGAAGTCCGCGTGGGGACGGACCATCGCGGTGCCGGTGCGCTCGCAGGCCGATTATCCCGAGGGCGTCACCAAATGGTGCAGCCCGACCTGCACCACGATGCTGCTGGCCTACTGGGCGGGCGAACTGCGCCGTCCCGAGCTCGATTTCGACGTACGGACCACGGCAGCCAGCGTCTTCGATCTGGCCTGGGACGGGACGGGCAACTGGCCTTTCAACATGGCCTTCGCCGGTTCCCAGCCGGGCCTGCGCGCCTGCGTCGCCCGTCTGGAAGATGTCGCCGATCTGGAGGAGTGGACGGGCCGGGGCGTCCCGGTCGCCGTCTCCCTGAGTTACACGATGCTGCAGGGTTCGCCGGTGCCACTGCCGGAGAACGGCCACCTGGTGGTCGTCTGCGGCTTTACCGCCACGGGCGATGTGGTGGTGAACGATCCCGGGGTCCGGCGCGGGCGCGTCCGGCGCACCTTCCCCCGCGCAGACTTTGCCCGGGCCTGGGCCCATTCGCAGCGCACCGTCTATCTCGTCTGGCCCGAAGCCCAGGCTGTGCCCTGGCCGGTGGGGCCGAGGTGAGGGCGAGTAATCAGTAATCAGTAATCAGTAATCAGTAAATCAGTGATCGGTCGGCTTTGTGTCTGCTGCCTCCTCACTGATTACTGATTACTGGCTCACTGCCCTACCGGGCGGGCCTACTTGGCCGCGTCGCTGGCAACCTTCTTGTATTCGGCGTCCAGCCATTCCAGCTGCGGCGGAAGGAGCTGGGAACGCTGTATGGTGGGATAGATCTTTCGGACTCCGTCCGCATCACCACGGTGGACGGCCAATTCGAACCAGCCGTAATCGGCGACCGCGCTGTCGTTGACCGTGAGCTGGGTGGGATTGAGCGCCTTGAGGATGTCCTCCGCTTCGAACAGCCGGCCATTTTGCAAGAGGGCCAGCGCGTGGTTCACCTTGAATTCAGGCCGCTTCGGCTGGCTGGTGACCAGGCTGAGGGTCAGTTTGACGGCCTCATCCGGAAGCTTGCGCAGCACGATGAGCGCGGCGGCATAGTTGTTGATGATGTCGATGCGGTTAGGTTCGATTTCCCACGCCTTGCGCGCGGCGGTTTCCAGCACGTCCATTTCGCGGGCCTCGTATGCCGCCACCGTCAGGTCAAACCAGAAGGTGGCCTTGTCGCCATAGTCGGCCTCCAGCTTCTGCAGCATTTTCGAGGAAATCTCCCCATAGCCCAGGTGGAGCAGCTCGCGCGCGACGGAATAGGCCAGCAACGGTTCACTGAACCTTTGGGAAGGAATCTTGGCAAAAGTGGCGGCGGCGGCCTCGACCCCGCCCTGTTTGAGTTCGACCAGCCCGGAAAGGTACTGGCTGTAGCCGTCGAGCTCCCCCCGCAGTTCGGTGGTGTTCCGGATCGTCACGGCGGTATTGCGCACCTCGTCCCACCGCTTCTTGTTGATGTGCAACTGGGCCAGCTGAATCCAGAGCTGGCCATAAAACGGGAATTCCCGCACCTGCTTCTCCAGAAACTCCACCGCGTAATCATCAAGGCCGAGGGTCTGATAGACGGCGGCCATGCCGGCGGCATCGGTCGCGCCATCCGGCGGCTGGGAAAAGGAGCGGGCCAGCTCCTGCGCCCGGGCCCGCTGTCCGCTCACCACGAGCATGTGCCAATGGTTGATGTGGTCGGCGACCCGGTCAAAATGATGCTCCTCGAGCCAGTTCAGCGAACTCTCGTAGCGGGCAAGTTCACCCAGGGATGAACTGACCACCAGTTGCAACTGGTGGGCCAGCCGGGCGATGTCGGTATTGGCATCGTTCTGCGCCGCTTCCAACGCGATCCGTGCCGGACGCAACGTCACTGGCGGTCCCCAGGCGGCCTGCCAGGCGATCTGATGCAGCCGGAGCGCCGGAGAATTCGTGAACGGTTGCAGGTGCTTCTGCCATAGCTCGTTGAAATGGTCCATCTGGCCCAGCCGGAAATAGACGACCAGGGCATCCGCCAACGCCTCGGGCGAAAGCTCCTCGACATGAGTACCAATCAGTTGCCCCGCCAATTCGTCCAGATCGCCATGATGCAGAAACCGGACCACCAGCGAGAGGTCGGCGGTATTGGTGTGGGCAAGGCGCAGCAGCCAGAAACTCCGGTCCACCCCCCATCCCAGGTTTGGGCGGTTCAGCATCGGCTGCTCGATCAGGGTTCGCAGCGTGCCCCGGGCGAGCTCAGGGTTGCCCGGGTCGTTCTGGGCTGCGGACTGCCAGGCCAGCAGCGCCTCCGGGTACTTCCTTTCGGCGCGAAATTTTTCCGCCGAACGTCGCAACGCCCCGGCCTGGACCTTGTCCAAACCGCTGACCCTGATAACCGGAAGGAAGTCCGGCGGCGTCGAGGTCCAGATCTTCGGGAGGAACAGGACCAGGAGGAGAAACACGAGCAGGATCAGCACCGCGGCAATCCGGAACCACAGGTCGTACAGCAGCACCCGGAGGATGCTGCTGCCGGTGATGGGTTTGAGCTCATCCTCGATTTCCACCGTTTCGGGTGGCGTGGGCGGGGGATTTGGGTCTTTGGAATCGTCGTTGGTCATCATGCAAACGGGCGGCAGCGCCTCAATGGCCAGTGTCCACCAGCCGCGCGTGGGTCTGTTCCAGCCAGCTTAGTTGTGGGGGCAGGAGGAAGCGACTTTCAATCTGCCCATATGCTGCGAGCGCCTCCCTGGGACGCTGTTCGCGGTACTTGAGTTCAAACAGCGCAAGATTGAAGAAGGTGAATAACCGGCTGTCGAGACGCTTGGGATCGACCTCCTGCAACAGGGCCCCGGCCTCGGCGGTCCGTTCATTTTGCAACAGGGCCAGCACATGATTCAGGCGCGCGCCGTCATCTCTGGGGGTGGCGGTGAGCTTGCGGAGCGTCAGTTGCGCGGCCAGGGGCGGATCCTTGCGCTGCATGAGCAGCGCGGCGGCGTAGTTGTTGATGTAGACCAGGTTGTTGGGCGCCAGCTGATGGGCCTTTTCCGCGGCCGCCAGCATGGTTTCAAACTCGTGCGCCTCGTAGGAGGCCACGACCAGGTGGAACCAGTATTCCGCCGTGTCGCCCGCCGCCTTTTCCAGGCTGAGCAGAACCTCCTTGGCCAGCTCAGGATTTCCAAAGGAACTCAGATCCTTGGCCATGCGATAGCCCAGCAGGGCGTCATCCACCGGCCAGGCCGGAATCTTCCGGAAGGCCTCCCAGGCCGGCTCCGGCAGGTGGCTGCGATAGTTGGCCAGCCCCTCGATGAACCAGGCGTAGCCGGTCAGGCCGAGAAATTGCCGCTGGGTCGCCCGCAGGTCCACGGCCAGCGCGCGCAGCTCATCCCAGTGAGCGAGGGTGATGAGCAGTTCGGCCTGGCGCACCCAGAGCTCACGGTCGAACTCGAAGGTCGGCAGATGTCGCTGCATAAATTCGGCGGCGTATTCCTTCAGGTCCACCTGGACGAAGGTGTCAAACATGAGCCGGGTCTCGAGCGCGGTTTCCGGGGGGGCAGCGTAAACACGCGCCAGCGCCGCCGCCTCCGCCTTGCGTCCGGTCGCGAGCAGCATCCGCCAGTAGCGCACATGATCGAGCGGCCGGTCGTAGTGCAGATCCCGCAGCTGCTGGAGCGAGTCGGCGTAGCCCTCCAAATCGGCGAGGGAATCGCTGACGTACAGCTGCAACTCGTGGGCGGTCACCCGCAGTTCCAGGTCCTCCTTGGCCTTTTGAAGGTTCGACCGGGCGGCGGCAATGCCCCGGGGCGGTCCCCAGGCGATCTCCCAGGCGGTATGATATAGCGCCAGCTCCGGATCATTCCGCTCCACTCCGGGATGCCGCTTCCAAACCGCGGCGAACTGCTCCATCTGCCCGCCGCGAAACAGCGTGCGCAGCAGATCGCCAAGGGAGGCGTCGGAAAGTCTTGCCTCCTTCGGAGTCAGGAGCGCCAGCGCCAGATCGTTCACCTCGTAACGCTGGGCCAGGTGCCCGACCACCTCGACGTCTGCCAGATTCGTGGCCGTGATGCGCAGCAGCCATTGTGCGCGCCAGAGCCCCTGCGACAGGTTGCCGGCGGCGGGCCGCTTCGCGATGCTCAGGGTCCGCAGGAAGCCCCGGTTGGCCTCCAGATCGGCCGGGTTGTTGGCGATGGCCTGCCGCCAGGCGAGGATGGACTCATCCAGCTTGCCGGCGGCCGCCATCTGCGAGGCCGACTGCTTGAGCGAACGGCACTGCAACCATTCGAGCAGGCTGATCCTTACCACCGGGGTGAACCCCGACGGACTGCTCCGCCACATCGGAGGGAGGGACAGGCAGACCGCCACCACCCCCAAAGTCAGCACCACGACCGCCAGCCGCACCCACACATACTGCAAGGCCTGTCGCAGGGGCGACAGTACCACATACTCCTGCTGATCGATCCGCCGGCGCTGTTCCGGCGTCAGCCAGAACGGGTGATCCGGCTTGGGGACGTTGCTCATTGCACGGCCAGTTTCACCCGCCGGCAGCCGTTGTCACCCGCAGATACTCTACGGGACCTTCTGAGCGGAAACCAACCCCGCCCAGAGCCGCCGGCAGCAGCACAAAGCCGCCCGACCCGACCGGCACGGACATCCCGCTGCCGGTGACCTCCAGCGTGCCGGCCACCACACCGACCACGGTCAATCCCGCCGACCATTGGCCTTCCGTGGGCGTCGTGGCCGTGATTTTTTCGTGATCAATGCTGAAGAGCCCATGCCGCACCACCGGACGCGAAACCGTGCCGGAAGCGCCGCCGGCGAACGGCGTCGCCACCAGCGGCGGTTCGCAGTCGAAGAAATCAATCGAGGCGAATGACTGTTCCAGGTGCAGCTCCCGGGGCTTGCCATCGAGGCCGACCCGGTTCCAGTCGAACACCCGGTAGGTCGTGTCCGAGTTCTGCTGGATCTCGAAAATGATGCTGCCACCGCCCAACGCATGGACGCGGCCACTGGGCAGGAACATCGTGTCGCCCCGGACGACATGATGGACATGGAAGCAGTCCGCCACCGTCCCATCGCGGGTCTTACGCTCAAACTCGGTCCGCGTCACCCCGCGTTTGAGACCAGTGTAGATTTTAGCCCCCGGCTCCGCGTCGGCGATGAACCACATCTCGGTCTTCGGCTCACCGCCGAGCTGGGCGGCCTTGTGCGCCGGCGGGTGTACCTGCAGGGACAGGTCATCGCTGGCATCCAGCAGCTTCACCAGCCAGGGAAACCGTTCACCTTCGGCCACCGGACGACCGAGCACCTCGGCCCCATGCTGCTCCATCAGCCAGCGCAGATCCCGGCCGGCCAGCGGGCCGTTGGCAATGACCGATACGCCTTCCGGGCGGTCGGTGATCTCCCAGGCTTCGCCGATGGTTTTGCCCTCCGGCAGGGCCTTGCCGTAGAGCCCGGCGAGCTTGCGTCCGCCCCAGACGCGTTCCTTGAAGATGGGCTGAAAGGTCAGCGGATAAAGCATGGCGCTGGCAGGCTCAGGCGGCCGCAGCCTGGGGCTCCGTGACCCGGCCGAAGGCCCGGAACTTGTCATAGCGACCCTTAAGCCGCTGAGGGACCGGCAGCGCCTGAATCTCCGCGAGGTTGCGCAGCAGTGCCTCCTTCAGCGAGCTGGCGGTGGCCGCGTAGTCATTGTGCGCGCCGCCCAACGGCTCCGGCACGACCTCGTCCACAAGACCAAGCTCTTTGAGGTCGCCGGCGGTGATCTTCAGGGCTGCCGCTGCTTTGGGCGAGGCCGCCCGGTCCTTCCAGAGGATGGCTGCGCAGCCTTCCGGGCTGATGACGGAGTAATAGGCGTTCTCGAGGATGAGCACCCGGTCGGAAACGGCCACACCCAAAGCGCCGCCGGAACCACCCTCGCCAATGACGGCGGTGATGATCGGCACCTCCAGCAGCATCATCTCGCGGAGGTTCACCGCGATGGCCTCGCCGATGTGGCGTTCTTCCGAACCGATCCCGGGATACGCGCCGGCGGTGTCGATCAGGGTGATGATGGGCAGGGAAAACTTGTCGGCCAGGCGCATCAGGCGAAGGGCCTTGCGGTAGCCCTCGGGATGGGCCGAGCCGAAGTTGCGGAGGATGTTCTCCCTGGTGTCGCGCCCCTTCTGGGTGCCGATCACCATGACCCGCTGGTCGCCGAGCCGGGCAAAGCCGCCGACAAAGGCGCGGTCGTCGGAATACATCCGGTCCCCATGGATCTCCTCAAAGCCGGTGAAGGTCTGCCGGAGGTAGTCCAGCGAATAAGGCCGTTTGGGATGCCGCGCGAGCTGGACCCGCTGCCAGGGGGTGAGATTGGTGAAGATCTGGCGCCGCGCCTCCTCGATCTTGGCTTCCAGCAGCTTGATCTCCTCCGCCCAGCTCACGCCGATCGCGTGCTGTTCCGGCTGCTGCTTCAGCTCTTCCAGCCGGCGCTGGAGTTCCATGATCGGTTTTTCAAAGTCGAGGTAGTGCTTCATGTGTGCGACCGGGCTGGTCCCGGGGGCGAAGCTGGAACTTAGGAAGCGGTCCGCCGGCAGGCAATCCGCGAATTCCAGGGCCTTTCCCCTGTGGTGAACCTGAGCTCATGGACAACCGAGGGAGCCCCCGTTCGTGCTCTTGCTCCTGCTCTTACTCAGTTTGAGCGGAATCTGAGGAAGGCGGAACGGTGGGGGAAGGAGCAAGAGCAAGAGCAAGAGCACGAACAAGATATCCGCCACTCCTGTCTCCCGACCGCAAGGTCGCTCCCGTCTCCTGTCTCCCCTGCCCCCGCCCTTTCTCCCTTTCTCCCCCGCCCCCCTGCCCTCAGACTCCCGGAGACTTATGGCACAAAGTACGCCTTCTTCCGTCGTCTCCCGTTCCGGCCGCTTCGCTGGCGGTCCTGCCGCCGATGTCGCCGCCTTTTCCGAATCGATCAGCTTTGACTGGCGGCTGTGGCGCCATGACATCCGGGGCTCCATCGCCCACGCCACCATGCTCTGGAAGATCGGCGTGCTCACGGCCTCCGAACTGAAGGCCATCAAGGGCGGAATTGCCGAGATCGGCACCGAGATCGAGGCAGGCACCTTCGTCTGGAAGGCGGAACTCGAGGATGTCCACATGAACCTCGAGGCCGAACTGACCCGGCGCGTCCCCGCCGGGGCGAAGTTGCACACCGGACGTTCGCGCAACGACCAGGTGGCCGTGGATGTCCGCCTGTGGCTGCGTGACGAGATCGAACAGCTCGACACCGAGCTGCACGGCCTCCAGCGGGCGCTGGTCGGGCTGGCCACCCGGAACGCCGCCGTGGTCATTCCGGGCTACACCCACCTCCAGCGCGCCCAGCCGGTTTACTTTGCCCACCACCTGCTCGCCTACGTCGAGATGCTGGCGCGCGACATCGAGCGCATGGAGGACTGCTGGTCGCGCGTGAACGTCTGCCCGCTCGGCTCCGGCGCGATTGCCGGCAGCACGCTGCCGCTCGACCGCGAGCTGGTCGCCGAACTGCTGGAATTCACCGACCCTAAGACCGGCAAGCCGCGCGTCACGCAGAATTCCATGGATGGCGTGAGCGACCGCGACTTCATGGTCGAGTTCGCCGCTTCCGCCGCGCTGCTCGCGGTGCATCTCAGCCGGCTGAGCGAGGATGTGATCCTCTGGGTCAGCAGCGAGTTCGGCTTCATCAAGATCGCCGACGCCTACACCACGGGTTCGTCGCTCATGCCGCAGAAGAAGAACCCCGACGTGGCCGAGCTGACCCGGGGCAAGAGCGCCCGCGTGATCGGCAACCTCATGTCGCTGCTCACGCTGCTGAAGGGCCTGCCAATGACCTACAACCGCGACCTGCAGGAGGACAAGGAACGCCTCTTTGACACCGCCGACACGGTGCGCGCCTGCGTGCGTCTGATGGCCGCGATGCTGGACAACACAACCGTGAACGCCGCCGCCTGCGCCGCCGCCGCCGCCGATCCGCTGCTGCTCGCGACGGATCTCGCCGACTACCTCGTGAAGAAAGGCATGCCCTTCCGCCAGGCCCATCACGTCGTCGGGGCCGTCGTCGCACTCGCGGAGAAATCCGGCCGCCCGCTCGACCGACTGACCCTCGCCGACTTTCAGGGCGTGGACGCTACCTTCGCAGCCGATGTCACCGCCGTCTTCGACCTGAAGCAGGCCATGGCCCGCCGCCAGCTCACCGGCGCTCCCGGCACCGCCGAGGTGAAGAAGCAACTGGCGCGATGGAAGAAGAATCTGAAATAGAAACCGATGGGAAACGGATGGAAACCGTGTTTCCAACGGAAACCCCGATCCGTTGCCGCGATCGGTTACAGTTTCCGATTTCTATGCCGATACAGGTGTAAATGGTTGAACCGCAGATGCGGTTCCGCCCGCGATCAAAAAGCTTTAACGAATCACACCATGCAAATCGGTTCGGCAACCACTGGCGCAACGCAACATGCCTCAGGCGATGGCCGGTTCGCCAAAATCAAGCAGGCGTTCGAGGACCTCGGCAGCGCCTTGAATTCAGGCAATTTGTCCGCTGCCAAGAAGGCGTTGGAGACCCTGCAAAAGTCCGGTCCCAAACCGGCCGACGGAGCTTCCAACCCCATGAGCCAGAAGCTGGACGCGCTGAGCAAAGCCGTCGATTCCGGCGATGTGAAGTCGGCCCAGGCCGCCTTCGCCGACATCAAGCAGGCCATCGCACAGCGCCCCGCCGGTCGCCCCGGCGGTCCTCCTCCCGGCGGCAGGCCACCCTCCGGAGGCGCCGGAAAAGCTTCGGGTGCCGGTGGCGCTGCCAGTTCCAACAAGATTTACGACAAGATGGACGCCAACAAGGACGGCACTGTTTCCGACCAGGAAAAGCTCGCCTACGCCGCCAGCCATCCGGAGGCAAACTCCTCCAGCTCGACCACGAAGATCGACAGCGATCGCGGATTGATCGAGGCCTACGCCTGACCGGGGCAGCCGTTGTGCCAAGACGATTTGCGGGGAACCGTGCGGCTGGGGTTCCGCCCCCGGCCGCGCGACAAAGGGCGCGGAATGAAAATTTACGCGCCCTTCCCCCTCACCCAGGCCATCTCCCTCAGGGAGAGATTCCACGTCCCAAAAGGCGCGAATTGTGCCCCTGAACCTCGTTGGCTCAACTCCGAGACATCCGTCCGTCAGTTGAAGGCATATCGGCCGGGCTGAAAGCCCGTCCGAATAATGCCTGGGGTGAAGCGAGCCTGGCGAGCGCAGCCCCAGGTTGCCCCGGCAATAGAGGTCGAGCGCTGTAAGCGCGTCCGAAAGGTCGGTCTCCCTCTTGATCAGGCCTTCAGCCCTCGGACCGATCGGGAGCGCGTGCCCCTGGGGCTGCGCTCTCTGCGTTCGCTCCACCCCAGGCATCACTCAAACGCGCTTTCAGCGCTGCGGCTACAGAGCCGGAACCGTCTGTCCGTACAGAGCGGTTCATGGGTAGGGAGAATTGTCGTCCGTCTCTCGGCGAAAAGATGCGCTGGAGTTACTGAAGGCTCGTCCAGAAAACCGATACGGCCGCCTGGCTGTCCCCTCTCCCCAAGGGAGAGGGTCAGGGTGAGGGGGAAGGTGACTTCCGACCTCTGGGGCCATTCCTTCGCCAGTCTTCACACCGCAATTCCGTTCCGGTGTCACGGGAAATCCTCTTGTCTGCCGGATACGGCGCGACTACGAATGAGCGTCTCCCCGAAAGATCGGCCATGATCCACTACGCCATCTGCCGCCGTCGGCTGTACCGACTGGCCTTCACTCTGATCGAGTTGCTGGTGGTCATCGCGATCATCGCCATCCTCGCCGGCCTGCTGTTGCCGGGTCTGGCCAAGGCGAAGGAATCGGCGCGCGGAACGATCTGCACCAGCAACCTGAAGCAGATGGGCATCGCCGCCCAGCTGTACGTGAACGATTATCAGGGCCACCTGCCCTCCTTCCGCGACTGGCTCTGCGTGAAGACCGGCGATCTGACCACCGGGAAGTTGTACCCGCTGGTCGGCAGCAAGAAGGTCTATCTCTGCCCGACGGATCAGGCCGACATCGCAGCGCACAAAAAGATCGTGGTCCCGCCCACGGGCGGTCCACAGGGAGGCATCGCCCGCCGGGATTACAGCTACGCCATGAACTGCGGGCTGTGCCACGAGGAGGAGACCACCACTTTCATCGCACCCGCCCAGACCCTGCTCTTCATGGAGGCGCTGATGGCGACCAATGACTATTCCGGCCAGGTCGGACCGACCTTCGGCGACCGCACGCTGAGCATCCGGCACAACCAGCGCGGCAACATCGTCCTGACCGACGGACATGTGGAGCGTCTGAACCACGCCGAAAGCCTGGCGGCCGAGAAGAAGAAGCGCTTCTGGTTTCCCACGGACAACACCAGCGGGCTCAACGGCATGAACCTGGCCACCGGCCTGCAGTAGGTGCCGACGCCGACCGACCTTCCCCAAAGATGTAGACAAGGCTCTGAAGAGCTAAACCGCTGATCTGCGCTGATCTTCACTCATTGAAGAATCCCAGCGTTCACAGTCCGGGCGGTTCCTGAACCCGCTTATCAGCGTCGATCAGTGAAGATGAGCGGTTCGACTCAGACTCACTTCGGCATCACGCCCGCGAGGTCGGCGGCAAAGGCGCGCACGTCCTCCTCCTGCGTGTCCCAGGAGCACATGAGGCGGCAGCCGCCCTCGCCGATGAAATTGTAGAAGAGCCAGCCCTTTGCATACATCGCCTGGATGGCCGGCTTGGGCAGGTCCACGAACACCGAGTTCGCCTGGTGCGGAAAGAGCACCTTCACGCCGGGGATGGTGGTGACCAGCTCGTGCATCAGCGTGGCCATCGCATTGGCGTGGGCGGCGTGCTTGAGCCACACGCCGTCCTTGAGCATCCCGAGCCAGGGCGCGGACACGAAGCGCATCTTGGAGCAGAGCTGGCCGCCCTGCTTCGCGCGGTAATCAAACTCCTTCGCCAGCTCGCGGTCGAAGAAGACCACGGCCTCGCCGACGTGGATGCCGTTCTTGGTGCCGCCGAAGCAGAGGACGTCCACCCCCGCCTGCCAGGTGATCTCGCGCGGCGCAACGCCGAGCGCGGCGACGGCGTTGGCAAAGCGCGCGCCGTCCATGTGGAACCTGAGCTTGTGCTTCTTGGCCATCGCACCAATTGCCCGCAGCTCGCCCGGCGTATAGATCGTGCCGACCTCGGTGGCCTGCGTGACCGTGACCACCGCGGGCTTGGGATAGTGGATGTCGGTGCGGCGCTTCACGGCCTCCTCGATGCCGGCAGGGGTGAGCCGGCCGTTTTCACCCGGGAGCTGGAGCAGTTTGGTGCCGTTGCCGAAGAACTCGGGCGCACCGCACTCGTCGGTCTCCACGTGCGCGACGCTGTGGCAGAGCACGCTGTGGTAGCTCTGCGTCGAGTGCGCCAGCGCGAGGGAGTTCGCGGCCGTGCCGTTGAAGACGAAGAACACCTCGCACGGCGTCTCGAAGACCTCGCGGATGGCGTCGGCGGCGCGACGGGTCCATTCGTCATTGCCGTAGGCGGGCACGTGGTCGGCGTTGGCCTCGGCGAGGGCGGCCCAGGCTTCGGGCGTGATGCCGGCGTAATTGTCAGAAGCAAAATGGCGGGTAGGCATGGGGGGAGGAGACAGGAGACAGGAGACGGGAGTCAGGAGTTGGCAGAAGGCAGCCGCCGGGATGAAGAGAGGACGCTCGCGCGTACCGCATTCAGCTGGCTTTCACGCTCGTCGGGGGCCGGGATAATCCCAGCCGCAGGGGCGAACTTTGTCATGCCGGGACCATCGGCAGAGGAAGGTCCGATGGCAAGGCGCGGCTGGAGGGGGCTAAACCATTTGAAACCCTCACCCGAAGCCACTGAGCCAGCATCTTGAGTTTGAACCACGGATTTCACGGACGACACGGATAAAGGCTTTTCCATCCGTGAAATCCGTGAAATCCGTGGTTCAAGTTCCGTTCCTGTTTTCCTGTGTTCCAGATTCCACCCTCGTCCTCGTTCCTGAGCGTCGCGCTTGCAGGACGAGCCGAATGCCGCAACGCTTCCGTACGTCTCTCACCGCCACGCTTATGCGCCGCCATTTACGCTGCCTGCTCTTCCTTTTGCCTTTTGCCTTTTGCCTTTTGCCTTCGGCGCACGCCGCCGAGCCCTTCGAGCTGAAGGATGGCGACCGGGTGCTGTTCATCGGCGACACGTTTTTCGAGCGCGAGGGCGACTACGGCCACATCGAGACACGGCTCACGGCGGCCTTCCCTGACCGCAACGTCACCTACCGCAATCTGGCGTGGGCCGGCGACAGCCCGATGGGCCGGGCGCGCGCGAGCTTCGACTGGAACAAGGACGACAATTTCTGGCTGGCGCACGTGAAGGAACAGCTCGCCCTCGTGAAACCGACGGTGGCCTTCCTCAGCTACGGCATGACGGCGGCGCTCGAACTCTCCGAGACCAAGCCCGAGGAACAGGCGGCCAAGCTGGAGAAGTTCAAGGGCGATCTCGGCAAGCTGATGGACGCGATTGACGAGGTCAGCGGGCAGAAGGTGCGGTTTGTGTTGGTGGGGCCGATTTCAATCGAGGAATTTGCCACCGACACTCAGTTCAAGATCTCTTCTCGGACTTGCCAAACCATCGCGGCCACCATCAATGACTTGGCTGCGCAAAAAGCAGCCAGGTTTATTGACCTGCTTCCTCTCACCAGAGGAGGGGGGGCAAATCATCGATTCGCCAATACCGCGAACGGCATCTTGCTCCATGAGTCCACCTATGATTTGGCGGCGGATCAAATCGCCAAGTCGCTTGGCTCTGCCAAGGTTGAAGTTACAGGCGCCAAACTCGAAGTTCTCCGCTCCGCCATTCTCAAAAAGAACGAGCTCTTCTTCCACCGCTGGCGGCCGGAGAACTGGACCTACCTCTTCGGCTTCCGTAAACATGAGCAGGGCCAGAACGGCGTCGAGATTCCCAAGTTTGACCCGCTCATTGCCGAGTGGGACGCCCGCATCGCCAAGCTCCGCGACCTGAAGCATCAGGACCCGGCGACCGTGAAGGAAGTTCATGACCTGCTCGCCGCCGAGGAGGCAATCCGCAGCGCCCCGCCGCAGCCGAAGACCGAGCAGCCGATCCCCACCTTCGACATCGCCGACGGCTTCGAGGCCACGCTGTGGGCTGAGGAGCCGGAGCTGTTCAAGCCCATCCAGATGAACTGGGACGCCCAGGGCCGGCTCTGGGTCGCCAGCTCGCGGACCTACCCGATGATCGCGCCCGGCCAGACCGCCGCCGACTCCATCGTCGTGCTGGAGGACACCAACGGCGATCACAAGGCCGACAAGTCCACCGTCTTCGCCAACGGACTGCTCATTCCGACCGGTGTGCTGCCGGATGACAAGGGCGGCTGCTACGTCGCCGCGAGCAGCCAGCTGTTGCACTTCGCCGACACCAACGGCGACGGCAAGGCTGACCAGAAGACGATTGTGCTCTCCAGCTTCGGCACCGAGGACACCCACCACAACCTGCACACGCTGCGCTGGGGCTATGACGGGCACATGTATTTCAACCAGTCGATCTACACCCACACGCACATTGAGACGCCGTGGGGCGTGCGCCGGCTGAACAGCGCGGGCATCTGGCGCTTCAATCCCGACAACTGGAAGCTGGAGGTCTTCACCCGGGGCGGCTGCAACCCGTGGGGCCATCACTGGGATCAGTACGGCAACTCCTTCTTCACCGATGGCGCCGGCTTCAAGGGCGTCTATCACGCGATGGAGGGGGCGACCTACTTCACCTATTCCGACATGCGGCGCGAGGCCGAGAGCATCAGCCCTGGCAACTATCCGAAGTTCGCCAGCCTCGAAATCGTTCACAGCCCCAATTTCCCGGCCGACTGGCAGGGCAGCGTCATCACCTGCGACTTCCGCGCCCACCGCGTCGTGCGCTTCGGCCTGACAGAGGTCGGCTCGACCTGGCAGACGAAGGAGCTGCCGGACCTGTTGCGCTCGACCAATGCGACCTTCCGGCCGATCGACCTGCGCTTCGGCCCGGACGGCGCGCTGTACGTCGCCGATTGGAGCAACCCGATCATCCAGCACGGCGAGGTGGATTTCCGCGACCCGCGTCGCGACCACGAGCACGGCCGCATCTGGCGGGTGACCGCGAAAGGCGGTGTGCTGGCCAAGACGCAGAACCTCACCCAGTTGAAGACACCCGCCCTGCTCGACCGCACGCTCTCCGCGAGCGGCTGGGAGCAGGAGCAGTCCCGTGTCGTGCTCCGCCAGCGCGGGGCCGAAAAGGTCCTGCCGGAAGTGAAGCCCTGGCTCGCGAAGCAGACCGATCCGCGTGCCAAGCTCGAAGCCATGTGGCTCTACGAGGCCTTCGAACAGCCGGCGGATGACCTCCTGGCCGGACTCGTCGCCGCCGAGGACCCGCGTATCCGCACAGCGGCTGCCCGGCAGTTGAGTCGCTGAGTTCCACATCCCACCATACGATTGTCTCCCTCAGACTACCCAATCCCAGCATGAAACACCGCCTCGCCTGCCTGATCGCGCTGCTGTCCGGTTTGCTGCCGATCGCGGTGCAAGGCGAGGGCTATTGGGACCGGCGCCTCTGGATGGCCCAGTTTACGACCGCGACCAAGCTGGCCACTGATGGCGCTGGCAAACTGCTCATGTCGGGCGGGAGCCTCTCTGTGTTCAACCCAAATTCCTCGGGCGTTTCGGTGGGGAGCTGGGACGGCCATCATTGGACCGCTCTATCCGCCCGCCCGCCCGTGGACTTGGTCGGCTCGGACGGAGTCACCTGGCTCGCGGGTCTGCCCGGCACCAATTCTGTCACCCAGGTGAACCCCGGTGGCCAATCCGTGGTGCTTCCGGCAGTGGCGGGCAGCATGCTCACGTTGACCGTTGATGGCGTCGGGCTGCTCGCGGGCGGTGAATTCGTGGCCGGACCAGGAAACACCGCCACCAATGTGGCACGCTGGAATGGCACCAACTGGGAAGCGCTGGGCGGGGGAGTTCCGGGCAAAGTCGTCAAGCTGTCTGCGACCGAAGGCGGCCTGTTTGCCGGAATCGCGGAAAGCGACGTACAACCGGCCACCGTCTGGCACTGGGACGGGACGGTCTGGTCGCAATTGGGTCCCATATCCGGCGAGGACCTGGCTTTTCGCCAGATCAAGGATCTGGTCTGGTACGGTGGCAGGCTGATTGCCGCCGTCAGTTCCATCACCAATGCTGCGGTGCTGGCCTGGACCGGCGACCATTGGGAGCCCTATGGCAGCTCCAAGCTGACCGGCACGGCCAGTTCACTGGCGGTTTTCCAAGGAGACATCTATGTCGCCGGCTCCGGTTTCAGCCTGGAAGGCCTCACCCACCCCCTTTTCGGAGTGGCTCGTCTGACGGATGGACAATGGCGCCCGGTAGAGTACGCCCCAGGCGTTGCACACACCGGCGCCCCGGCGCTAGTGGCAACCCGGGATGAGCTGTTCATCATCAGCTTCCTGCCCCTTGAGTTCGGCCTGACCAACGGCAACCTCAACCACGCCCTCTGGCAGTTCGACGGGCACGACTGGTGGCTGCATGGCAATGGACTGGCTTCTTTTGACATTGTCAACGACGTCAAGGCATCCCCGTCCGGCATGATTTTGTCGGTCTCGGGCGGAGTGCGAAATTATCCGGGCACCTATGGTTTTGTCTGGGATGGATTCTTTCTGAAAACGCTGGGCGTCTCCCCTCCGGAGCCAGGGGCAAACCTGACATTGGGGAACCGGACTGTCGCCACGCCCGCCCACATTTACCGCCAGGCAAGCCGGAGTCCGACGACGCCCGCCGGTGCAAACTTGGTGGCCCGTCTGGAGGGTACCAATTGGGTGGCTTTCACCGCGCCAATGACGCTCAACATAAAATCCTCGACCGCTTTGGCGGCCGATGGCGAAACCATCTATGTCAGCGGCACCGATGATGCCATGACGGGCAAGCCCGTCGCGGTGGCCCGTTGGCAAAATGCCGCCTGGGAGCGGCTCGGCGGATATTTTGGGAACGGCGCCCTGCAGGCTCTGGACCTGTTCGGCGGGCAGCCGGTGGCCGGTGGGGCGTTCAAAACCATCGCCGGCCTGCCCGTTACCAATCTGGCCCGCTGGGACGGAATCGCCTGGCAGCCTGTAACGCCCGCGCCCGATGGCCCCATTAGCGCCTTTGCCCGCCGGGGCAACGACCTGGTGGTTGTCGGCTCATTCACCAACATCGGCGGCATCGCAGCCCGTGGCGTGGCTCTTTGGACCGCCACCGGCTGGCAATCCCTGGCGGATGGGCTGGGTTTGGTGGCCCCATCGACCGTTGCCGTCCGGGAGGATGGCACCATCGCGGTGTGCGGCAGCCTCAACCCGAACACTTCCGAGGCCTGGGTGCGTCATCAAACCATCTGGGAGCCCATTGGGCAGACGTTTGGGGACAAGACGGTGAACGCGCTGCAATGGCAGGGGCATGACCTGTTCGTGGCCGGACTCTTTTACGGCATGGGTGACGTGGAAGCCGGCCGCTTCGCCATCTGGCATGACACCACCACGGATCTGATCCTGAGTCAGTCGGCAGACGGGAGCTACCCGCTCCATTGGGACAGCGGCCACGCAGGCACCTTGGTGCTGGAGCGCGGTCCGTTGCCCAACCAGCTCAGCCCCTGGCTCACCAACTCCCCCCTGAGCCTGCACCGCGATTTCACCAACCAGCCCGCGCCCGGTTCGGCCCAAGAATTCTACCGCGCCCGGTTGACCGAATAGCCAACCCCATTTTTTCCCACGCCTTTGAAACCTACCATGCGAAAGTTCCATGTTTCGGCAGCCCTCGGCTTCACCACCCTCGCCTGCGCCGTGACATGCCTGGCCGCCGAGCCCCGTGAAAGCCGGCTGACCGCGCTCGGTCAGCTCGTTCATGACCCCACGCCGCGCGTGCGGCTCGAAGCCCTGCGCGCGCTGGCGAAAATTCCCACGGCGAAGTCCGCCGAGCTGGCTCTCAGCGTCCTCGACCAGCCGATGGACCCGAACCTCGACTACGCGCTGTGGCTCACGATCAATGACCTGTCCGGACCGTGGATCGCCGCGCTCCAGAGCGGTGCGTGGAAGCCGGAAGGCCGCGAAAAGCAGCTCGAATTTGGCCTGCGCGCCATCAAGCCGGAACAGGCCAGCCAGGTGCTCGGCCAGTTGCTTGCACAGCACCCGCTCACCCGCGACGGACAGGGGCCGTGGATCGAACTGATCGGCTCCGCCGGCACCGAAAAGGAGCTGCGCGTGCTGCTGGACCAGATGCTGGCTGGCGGCTTCGATGACACGGCCGCCACCCGCGCCCTCAAATCGCTCGCCGACGCCACCCGCCTCCGCAAGCTCAAGCCCGGCGGTTCAACCGTCGAAATTGGCAAGCTGCTTGATTCGCCTTCCGATGCGGTCCGGGTGGAAACCCTGAGGCTCGCTGCTGTGTGGAAGGAGCTCGGCCCCTATTTCCCGAAACTTGCTGCCCTCGCAGGGAGTGCAGGTTCGAACCCTGCGGTGCGCACCGCCGCCTTCGACACACTCCGCGCGATCGGTGGCAAAGGTGCCCTGGACTCGCTCACGACATTGAGCGCCGCCGGCCAGGAGCCGGCGATCCGCCGGCAAGCTGTCGCGGCTCTGGCCACACTGAATCTGGGCCAGGCGATGCCGGCCATCGTGGACGTGGCCAAGTCCCTGGCAGACGAGACGCAGGCGCAAGATTTCTGGCGCTCCATCCTGCCGGTGAAGGGTGCCGGCAAGGCCATCGCCGAGGCGCTGCCGGCCAACGGCATTCCGCAGTCCGCCGCGCGGGCGGGCATGCGCGTCGCCCGGGAGGGCGGTCGCAACGACATGGACCTGGTGCTGGCGCTGGCCAAGGCCTCGGGGCTCGCCGCCGACACGCAGGCGTTCACAGGGCAGCTCATCAAGGAGCTGGCCGCCAAGGCCGCTGACAAGGGTGACCCGCATCGCGGCGAGATGATCTTCCGCCGCACGGACCTCGCCTGCCAAAGCTGCCACGCCATCGGCGGGGCCGGCGGCAAGGTCGGTCCCGACATGACCAGCATCGGGGCCAGCGCGCCCATCGACTACCTCGTGGAGTCCGTGCTGCTGCCCAACGCGAAGATCAAGGAGGGCTACCATTCGCTCATCGTCACCACCAAGGACGGGACGGAATACACGGGCACTCTCGCCCGCGAGACCCCGCAGGAGATCGTCCTGCGCAATGCCGCCGGAGCCGAGCAGGCGATTGCCAAGGCCGACGTGGCCAAGCGGGAACAGGGCACCCTTTCCCTCATGCCCGGCGGCCTGCTGGACCCGGTCGGCGAGCAGGAGCAGCTCGACCTCTTTGCGTTCCTCTCGCGACTGGGCAAGCCGGGCGACTTCGACGCCAGCAAGGGCGGAGTCGCCCGCAGGTGGCGGATCTATGTGGAAACTCATACCGACCAGCAGAACGGCCTGGGCAACTCCATGTGGGAGTCGCCGCTCGATGCCCAGCAGTGGAGTCCCACCTATGCCCTTGTCAGCGGCCAGCTCACCCGCCCGGTGATGGATGAGGCGGCCAAACGGCAGTTCTGGGTGGGCACGCTAGCCATCTACCTGGCCACCGAGTTGCAGACCACGCAGGCGGGGCCGGTGAAGCTCAAGCTCGACGCGACCCATGGCGAGGTCTGGGTGGACGGAAAAAGGATCGGCGGCACGGGCGAATCCTCGGTGGATCTGCCCGCCGGAAAGCATCGCGTGATCGTGAAGCTCGATCCAAAACTCATCCCGGATTCGCTTCGGCTCGTGTCCGACGGCAGCTTTGTGCTCAACTGAGCGCATGGCACCGCTGCCCCCACCACACCATCATACGCTGAACGCCGCGTCGGGCTGGTTGGGGCTGGGCATGACGGCCGAGGCGCAGGCGGAACTGGACCGGCTGCCGCCCGAGCTGCAGAACCACCGCCTGGCCCTGGACGTGCAGTTTGCCATCCACGCCGAGAACACCGCCTGGGACGCGGCGTATGCGGTCGCGGAGAGCAGCGTACAGCTCCACCCGGAGGATGTGGGCGGCTGGATTCAGCGGGCCTTTGCCGCCCGGCGGAAGACCGGCGGCGGCTTGGACGACGCCTTTGCGCTGCTCCTGCCAGCCTCGGAGAAGTTCCCCAAGGAGGTGACCATCCCGTACAATCTCGCCTGCTATTGCGCCCAGAAGGAGCGGCTGGCCGAAGCCTGGCAGTGGTATCGCAAGGCCCGTGGTCTCGGAAATCCCAAGGACCTGCGGAAAATGGCCCTGGCGGATGACGACCTGAAGCCCCTCTGGAGCCAGATCGCACAACTGACGTGATTTCCGCCGGTTGAGGTAGGAAAAAACCGGCTGCAACCCGCGCTTCCCCTGTCGCGCAACGTGCGGTTACGTTTCGCCCGTGAAGCATAAAGGCAAAGCGTTGGATGCCGCCGCGGCCATGCTCGGCAAAACGCTGATCGTGGTGGTCGTGTGCGCCGGAGTGACGGCATTTCTCTGGCCGAAGAGTTTTTTGCTGGCCTCCCTGTTCTGCGCGCTGGGGCTGCTCTTTTCCCTGTTCGCGCTGTGGTTCTTCCGCGACCCGGACCCCAGCGTGCCCGAAGATCCGCGGCTCGTGGTCGCCCCCGGCCACGGCAAGGTGGACGTGATCGACGAGACCGACGAGCCGAACGTGATGGGCGGCCGCTGCCGGCGCGTCTCGATCTTTCTCTCGGTCTTCGACATGCACGTGCAGCAGTCCCCGGTCGCCGGCAAGGTGACCTACCTGCGCCACACGCCCGGTCTTTTTCTGAACGCGCTGAAGACCGAGTCCGCCGCGCACAACGAGAACGTGCTGATCGGTTTCGATTCCACCGCCCCCGCCGGCGTGAAAATCGGGGTTCGCCTCATCACGGGATTGATCGCCCGCCGCATCATCCCGTGGGTGCAGACGGGCGATGTGCTCACCAAGGGCGGACGCATCTCGCTGATCCAGTTCGGCTCACGGGTGAATCTGTACCTGCCTTTGAACGCGGAGGTGGTCGTGAAGCTCGGAGACCGTGTCGTGGGCGGCGAAAGCGTCGTCGCCAAGCTCTGAACCATGGAACCCGCCCCCCAGATCCAGCCGGCCAACAGCGACGAGAAGCTGAAGATCTACCTGCTGCCGAACCTGTTCACGGCGGGCAACCTGTTCTGCGGCTTCCTGGCCCTCACGCGCATCGTCGAGGCGGACCCGGCGGCGGACAACTTCAACACCGTCATCCGGCACGCGCTCGGCTACATCCTGATCGCCTGCATCCTCGACCTCCTGGATGGCCGGGTGGCGCGCATGGGCGGCTTTGAATCGCCGTTCGGCCGCGAATTCGACTCGCTGGCGGACATCGTGAGCTTCGGCGTGGCGCCGGCCTTCCTCGTACACCGGATCGTGCTGAAGCCGGTGTTCGTCAATCATCCTGAGATTGGGTGGTTTATCGCCTCGCTCTATGTGATCTGCGGGGCCTTCCGACTCGCGCGTTTCAACTGTCTCGCCGCCATGAGCGGCGGCGGCGGCGGCAAGTACTTCCTTGGTTTCCCCATCCCGGCCGCCGCCGGCATGGTGGCGTCGCTGACCCTGCTCCTGCTGCAAATGGACGACCAGAATCTCCGCGTCGGCAACTGGCGCTATGCGTTACCGGTCATCCTCGTGCTGCTCTCAGCCATGATGGTCAGCGAGGTGAAGTATCCCACGTTCAAAAAGCTCGACTGGCGCATGCAGCGGCCGTTTGTGAAGACCCTCATCATTGTGGTGGCGGTCGCCTTTCTCTTCATGCTCTGGCAGCAGGTGCTGCCCTATGCGGCCCCGCTGCTGATCACGTCGTACCTGCTCTACGGCTTCATCCGGCCCAGCATCTCGCGCCGGATGCAGCGCGAGATCGAGGTGGATGACGAGCCCGACGAACCCGACGAGGAAGTCACGCCCGGTTCCAAGGGGTGATGGCCTCCTTGCGTGCCCCAACCTCGCTTCCTGTGCTTGCGTTGAACTCCTTGCCGCCCGCCAACATCGACTGGGGGGATCTTGCTCTCAGTGGGGCGCTCGGGCTGGCGGCCGGTTTTATCACTTCCGCGCTCGGCGGCCCGATCAACGTCACCATTGTCAACGAGAGTGCCCGTTGCGGTTTCCTACGGGCCTTCCTCATCGCTGCCGGGGCCGTCGTCATGGAGACGATCTACTGCTCCGTCGCCTTTGCCGGGTTCAGCTCGGTCTTTGACTCCCATACGGTGCAGGCGACGATGCAGCTGGCCAGCTTCATCCTCGTGCTGTGGCTCGGCCTGAAATACCTCTTCGCCGGCCAGGTACCGGGCGAGGAGCGCAGCCTGAAGGTGGTCGAATCGCGCCTGCATCCGCATGCCGCCTTCTGGATCGGTTTTGTGCGGGTGCTGGCCAATCCCGGCGTCCTGCTGCTCTGGCTCGGCATCACCGCCTCGCTGCTGTCGCATGGGGCGCTGACCAACACCTGGGCCAGCAAGGGTACATTCTGCGCCGGGGTCGCCAGCAGCGGATGGATCTGGTTTGCCGGCCTGAGCTGGGGGGTGTCCCGCGGCCATGGGCGCTTCTCCGGGAAGGTGCTGCGGCGCATCTCGCAGTTCAGCGGAATCGTGCTGCTGGTGACGGCCGTGCTCATCGCCAGCCGGCTCATTCACCTCCTGGCGCGGCGCTGAGTCCAACGCGGCTTCCCCTTCGGTTCCAAAGTGTTCCAACGGTTTTTCAGGCCTGCACAGCGTCCCGTTTGGCTCCTGCTCGTAACCAAAGCACCCGGCCCACGTCTTTTTGAGTGGTCAACCCCTGCCCGCCGGACCGATCGGTCCTATGGCGGTCGTCTGACCGGTCAACAGTCATCCGTTAAAAGTTATGAAGAGCACAAATACAATAATCTCCCTCCTGGCAGCCTCCCTCCTGCTGGGAATCGCCTCGGTCTCCGCGCAGGACGCCGCCGCCAATGGCGGTCGGCGCGCCGGCGCTGGCGCGGCCTTCCAGAACATGACCCCCGAACAGCGGGAGGCACTCACGCAGGTCAACGAGGAAACCAAGGATCTGAACACCAAGCTGACCGAAGCCCGCAAGGAGCTGGGTGCGGCCGTCTATGCTGAAAAGGTGGACGAGGCGCAGATCCGCGAGAAGGCGGCCGCCGTGGCCAAGGTTGACGCCGACCTGTACGTCGCCCGCGCCAAGGCCTTTGCCAAGGTGCGCAGCAAGTTCACCAGCGAGCAGATCGAGGCCTTCAAGAACATGCCGGCCGGCATGGGTGGCCGCATGGGTGGCGGCGGTGGTCGCCGTCCGGCTCCCGCCGAGACCAAGTAAGGTCGCCGGCAGACTGGTCCGTTTTCGACCGGCCGCAGCTCACCGCTGCGGCCGGTTCCGCTTTCAGCCGAGCGCGTGGCGGGACCCTAGCAAATGACCGGCGAAACGGGAGTTCGCCCCCTTTGATCCGCCCACGTATCATCAAACGCTCACAAAGACATGAACCACCTCCTCGCCCCGTCTCTCGCCTTCCTCCTCGCAGCCGGCCCCGTCAGCGCCGCAAGTCTTGCTCCTTTTGCAGGAACCGGCGTTGCCGGCAACGACGGCGATGCCGGCCCCGCCCTGAAGGCCGCGCTCAAAAGCCCCTTCGGCCTCGTCCGGGGCCCCGACCAGGCCATCTGGTTTGCGGACTATGATGCCAACGTGGTGCGACGGATCGCGCCCGATGGCACGATCGATACGGTGGTGGGCAACGGCACCCCCGGATACTCGGGCGATGGGGGTCCCGCGAAAGCCGCCAGTCTGCGCAACCCGCACGAACTTCGCTTCGATCGGGAGGGCCGGCTCGCGATCGCCGATACGGGCAATCATGCGATTCGCCGGTACGACCCGCGGAAGAAAACGATCGTCACGGTCGCCGGCACGGGCACCGCCGGCTATGCCGGTGATGGCGGCCCCGCGACCCAGGCGACGTTTCGCGAACCGATCAGCCTGCAATTCGCGCCCTCGGGCGATCTTTTCGTCGCGGACATCGGCAATAACGTCTTGCGCCGGATCGATGCCAAAACAGGTCTTATCACGACCTGGGCCGGCACGGGACAACCAGGGCCAACGCCCGATGGCGCGGCCCTCCACGGCACCCCGCTGCGCGACCCACGCTCCCTCGACTTCGACCCGCAAGGCCGGCTGTGGCTCGTGACCCGGGAAGGCAATCAGGTCCTGCGCTTCGATCCGGAAGCGGGCCTCATCCGACACCTCGCCGGGACGGGCAAATCGGGCTTCAATCAGAACCCCGTACCCGCCCTTGAGGCCGTCCTTTCCGGGCCCAAAGGGATCTCCATCGCCATGGATGGCTCCGTCTATCTCGCCGACACCGAAAACAATGCCATTCTCCGGTACACTCCCGGGAATGGGATGATCGGCCGGGTCGCCGGGACCGGAGAAAAAGGCTCTGCCTTCGCCACCGATCCCCTCAAGACCCAGCTCAATCGGCCCCACGGCGTGTTTGCCGATGCCGACGGTTCACTCTTCATCTCGGACAGCGAGAATCACCGCATTCTACATCTGCGACCGTGACGAACATCGCGCCCGTCCATCTCATCTGTATGCAGGGACATTTCTGCAACCGCCCTAGGGCGTGTTAACACTAATTGACCAAAGAAGGTGAGGGATGGCAGGCTCTGGGGAATGGAACTCACCGAGGCGCAGTATCAACGGATCGCGGACTGCCTGCCCCGCCAGCGGGGCAATGTGAGCCTGAGCAACCTGCGGTTGCTCAACGCGCTGCTGTACGTGTTGGAGAACGGCTGCAAATGGCGGGGCCTGCCGCCGTACTTTGGCAACTGGCACACGATCTACACGCGGATGAACCGCTGGAGCAAAGCCGGGGTGTTGGACCGGGTCTTCGCGCGGCTGCAACAGGAGCAGATCCTCTCGTTGCGACTCGAACAGGTGTGCCTGGACAGCACGGTGGTCAAAGTCCATCCCGATGGCACCGGCGCCCTAAAAAAGCCGGCCCGCAAGCCCTCGGCCGCTCCCGCGGAGGCTGCACCACCAAGATTCATCTGGTTGCCGCGGATGCTCGGTGCGCCCTGATGATCAAGCTCTCCCCAGGCCAGGCCGGGGATGCCCCTCAGGGCAGGGAACTCCTGCGGGCCGGCGGACCGGCCCCCACCGGCTGTCATCTGGTCATGGACCGGGCCTACGAAGGGGATGAAACCCGCCAACTGGCCGAGGCCCTGGGATATGTCCCCGTCGTGCCACCCAACCCGAACCGGCTCAAGCCCTGGGACTACGACCGGGAGCGTTATGGCCGGCGCAACGAGATCGAACGGCTGTTCCGCCGGCTCAAGGCCTACCGCCGGGTTTTTACCCGTTACGACAAACTGGATGTGCTCTACGCCGGATTCCTAGTCTTCGCACTCATTGTCGAAGCTCTTCGAATTAGTGTTAACACGCTCTAGACAAATTGTCCGGCGGCGCGCGTCCTGTCCTCAGCCACCATGCCGCCCCGCGAACTGGAACGCCTCTACGATGACCACGCCGATGCGTTGTTCGCCTTCCTGCTGAACCTCACGCGGGATGAGGCCGACACCCGGGACGCGCTCCAGGAAATCTTCACCAAGCTGGCCAACCGGCCCGAGCTGATCCGGGGCGCCCGCGACGAACGCGGCTTTCTGATCCGGCTCGCCCACAACCTCGCCATCGACCTCATGCGCCGGCGATCCGCCCGGGACCGGGCCCATGGTGCACTGGCCGGGGAGCCGCCGCGATTCTTCGCCACGGCGACCGATCCCGATGCGGCCGGCTTCCGCCACCAGCTGGCCGAAGCGCTCGGCGAACTGCCGCCCGACCAGCGCGCCGTCGTCCACCTCAAGCTGTGGGAAGAGCTTACCTTCGAGGCGATTTCCGAGGCGCTGGAAATTCCGCTGAACACCGCCGCCAGCCGCTACCGCTACGGCTTAGACAAACTCCGCAGCCGGCTGCGTCCCCTTTACGACGAGATTCGCTGAATTGAACCTGCCATGAAACCGAACAATCCCCCGCCTGCCGACGACTTCGAGGAGCGTCTCGCGCAGGTGCCGCGTCGCGCCACGCCGTCCGCGTGGCGGGCAGAAATCCTTTCCGCAGCGAAATCCGCTCCGCGCTCCGCGCTCCCCGCTCCCCGCTCCTCACTGCCCGGCCAGTTCCTTGCCTGGTGGGGCGGGCTGTCGCCCGCCTGGCGGACACTCGCTGCCGTCTGGATCGTCTGCCTCACGATCAACCATTTTACCGGTGCCAAGTCTTCGGAATCACCGGCGGGCAGTTTCGCCTACACCGGGTTCGCCCCTGAGCAGCTCGCCGCCGTCCGGGCCCAACGCCGGGAAATGCTCCAGCTCGCCGGCCTCACCGAGCCCGAGCCCGCCGAACCCCCACCCGCCCGCCTGCCCCGCCCCCGCAGCAGTCTTTCCCTCCCCGCCTACGGCTGAATCCCCCTGCTCCCTTTCTCCCCTGCACCCCTGCTCCACCGCCTTCTCGCTTATGAGTCTCTCCGAATTTCTGCTTCGCTGGAACGAACGACCTGCCCTGTGGTGTTTCATCCGTGGCTGGAGACCTGCACGGACCTCCCGCTATTCCTGGGGTCGTGTCCTCGCGTTCACCGGTTTCGTCGCCGGTCTGTTTGCGGTTCCGTTGGCCTCCTATTTTGTGATCCTGGGCGAACCCGGACTAGCGTCCTGGATCGCCCTTGCCGCCGCCGAATTCGGTGCCTGCGTGGGCCTGGGCATCGGCCTCCTGTCCCGCCTGTGCTGGAACCAGCGCGCGGCCCGGCTGGCCGCCACCCCGGACAGTCCGGACGCGACCGCGCCCCGGCCACAACGCGGTTTTTTCCTCCGCTTCTGCTTCAGCCTTTTCTACACCGTCATCGTCGGTCTGGTGACGCCGCTGCTGCTCTTCCACGCGATCGAGAACATGCGCGGGGCCTGGGCCTGGCGACAGCTGCGGGCCGAGCTGAAGGCCAAGGGCGAATGCTTCGAGCTGTCCTGCGTCATCCCGCCCCGGGCCTCGGACGAGGAAAATTTCTTCAGCACCCCGTTCTGGCAGCAGTTCATTTACCGGCAGGAACGGCTCCCCAACGGCGGCTCGACCAACATCTGGCTGCACGGTCCCGGGTTTGCCTACACGACCAACTTCACGCTGCCCGAGGCACCCGAAACGGTGAAACGGGTCGCCGGGTTC
Source organism: uncultured Verrucomicrobiota bacterium (assembly GCA_903922605.1). Classification (GTDB taxonomy): domain Bacteria; phylum Verrucomicrobiota; class Verrucomicrobiia; order Limisphaerales; family UBA9464; genus CAIVQB01. The sequence goes on along the minus strand of CAIXUG010000052.1, from coordinate 52,479 downwards.
AGCCAGCAGCCCACCGATGGCCGGATCGATCTCGCGGCCTGGGCCGCCCACCTTCGGTTCGTGACCACCAATACCGGGAAGGGCAAAGCACCGAATTGGAACCAGCCCAAGTTCCCGCTGCCGGCCACCCCCGGGAAGCCGGCCGACGATGTGCTGCTGGCGCTGGGCAAGTTTGACGCGACCCTGGCCGAATTCGCCGCCGCCGCCTCCCGCCCGCGGAACCGGTATCCCATCCACTATGAAGAGGGCTTCCTCGCGGCGTTGCCCAATCTGGCCGCGATGAAAGCCGGCGCCCGCATCTGTCAGCTTCGGGCCGTTGCCCGGCTGGCTGCGGGTGACTCCGACGGTGCCGCCGCGGACACACTGCTGGGTTACCGCCTCGGAGAATCGATGAACGAGGAGCCGGTGCTCATCTCACAGCTGGTGCGCTTTGCGATGGATGCCATCACCCATCACGCGCTGTGGGAAGGGCTGGTGGCCCACCGCTGGAACGACGTCCAACTGGTGGCCTTCCAGCAACGGCTCAGCCAGCTGGATTACGGCGCGGCCATCCTTCACGCCTTCGAAGGGGAGCGGGCGCTGGGCAATGATGCCATGGAGTCGATGGTCAACCATCGCCTACGGGCGCTGACCCAGTTGGACCGCGTTGGCAACTATCCAGACAACGGGAGCATCACCTTTGAAGCCCTCATGCCAGTCCTCATGCCTTCGGGTTGGTTCCGCCAGAACCAGATCGGGCTGTTACGCGGCTACCAGATGACTCTGGATCACGCCCGCACGGTCATGAATCCGGCCAACCGGAAGGAGCGGCTCGCCACCCAAAACCGCCAGAATGACCCTGCGGATGAGTATCTCCAGCGGATTGCCGTGAACCGGTCCCCGTTCAACCTCATCGTAAGGATGCTTCTGCCGGCGATTGGCAAAGCCACGGACACGGCGGACCGGGCGCAGACCATTGCCCAGATGGCGATCATCGCCTGCGCCCTGGAGCGCCACCGCCTCGCCCACGGCACCTACCCCGCCACCCTCGGTGAACTTACACCGGCGTATCTCGCGACGATGCCGACCGACTGGATGAGCGGCGACCCGTTCCATTACGAACGCACGCAAGATGGCTGGTTCCGCCTCTGGAGTGTCGGCCCGGATGGCAAGGACGACGGCGGCATCTATCGTGAGGACACCAGGGCACGCCGGATGCAGGATCTCGACTGGCCGTGGCCGTCACCGGTGCCCACCCGCGAGCCGCGGATGTTCTGAACCTCGCCACAGGTGAACCTCGCGGGGCGCCAGTCTCCGACCCGGCGTGGAGGTTTGTTTGGAACGAGCCGCGCCGGGTCGGAGACCGGCACTCCGTCGTCAGGCTCACTCCGTCGCGGTCAGGCGGTAGAATTTCCACTGCTCCCCCGGCGCAATCGGGTCCGTCACCGTGAAAAACTCCGTGTCCGGCGTGACTGACGGGCCTTGGGTCCACGTTTTAAGGTCGGTGGAATGCTCCACCTGATAGGTGACGCCCGGCAGGCCCTGCACCTGGAACTGCACCCCGCCAGCCGCGTTCACGACCGTCGTGCCGGACACGATGACCGGCGGCCGTTCCAACAGCAGATTCAGTGTGAAGCCGCCCGAGTGGCCGCCGTAGATGTTGCCATCCACCTCGATCTGGTAGGCGGTGCCCGCAACCACCGGGAAAGTGACGTGACTCGAATAGTCAAACGGCGTGCCGCCCTGGTTGTCATTGGACGCGACGAATTGGAGCTGGTCGAGCGTGGTTCCGGTGAAGACCCCGAGGCGCGTATCGAACGTGATGTCCGAGGTGAAAATCTTCACCCGCCCATTGGTCGGAGCCGTCCAGGTCCACCACACCGAATAGCCGGCACTGTTGATATCCACGTTGCCCGTGGTGCTGTTGGTGAACGTGAGGAGCGTTTCCCCCGCCGCAGTCTCGGTGGTGGCGTTGATGCTGGAGGCCTTCACCGTCGCAAAGAAACCCGTGAGCGGGAACCGGTCGGCGAAGTTGTCATTCAGCGGGGGATCACCCGGAAAAATGCTCAGCTGGATCGTGCCCGTGTCGGAATAGTAGCCATCCACCGCGATGAGGTAGCGCGTGCCGGCGGTGGCGGAGAATGTGACCTGGCTGGTCTGGTCGGCGCCGGGCTGGCTCGAATAGTTGTCGTTGCTCTTCACCTCCTGGAGCGCCTCCAGCGCTGTGCCGGTATAGACGCCGAGCGTGGTGTTATAGGAACTGCCGGAGGTGCTGATGGCCACCACCCCGTTGGTGGTAGAGGTCCATTCCCACCACACCGACTGACCGCCGGGGACACCGGCGCGACCGGCATCGTCGCGGCTTTCGGCCGTGGCGTTCACATTGGCACCCGTCGTCGTGACCGGAAAACCGGTCAGCACGATGCGGTCGGCAAAATCGTCATTGGGCGGCTGTGAAAAGGTCAGGGTCAGCTTCACCTCGCCGGTCGCGCCATCCTTGCCATCCACGGCGATCAGGTAGGTGACACCGGCGAGCACCGGGAATTTCATCAGGCCGGTCTTCACCCCCGGCGCGGCATCGTCGTTCGCGGCGATGGGAGTCAAGGCACTGAGTGCATCACCGGTGTAGGCGGCGAGCAGCGTGTCAAAATCGCTGCCCTCCGTGTTGAGCGTGAGCCGGCCGTTCGCGGGGGCGGTCCAGCTCCACCAGAGCGAGGCCCCGCCGGGGTTGTCGGCGTGGTCCGGCTCGCCCGGCTGCTTCGTGGCGCCGACGCTGCGGCCCGTCGTGGTGATGCGACCGCCAATGAGCGGCAGCCGTCCGACGAAGTCGTCGTTTGCCGGCAATCCCGGCGTGTCGGTGAGGCGCGCCAGAAACGCGTCGAAAATTCCGCCGCCAAACACCGGCTGTTCGGACCCGCTGGTCGTCGGCAGGTACGGCGGCAGAAAGGGCCGGTCGGCCTGGCCCGTAATCCACGCCCCACCCTGACCGTCGGACGCCAGACCGAAGTTGTAATCGTCGCCGAGGCTGCCGAAGAAGCTCAGCCAGATCAGGCGGTCGCCGGTGGCGCTCAGTTTCGCGGCAAAGGCTTCAATGCCGCCCGCACCCAGGGCCTTGGCGTCAGGCCAGTCGTTGGCTCCGGTGGTGCCGCTGACGAGCACGTTGCCATTGGCATCCAGCGCGAGACCGCCGGTCTCGGTGAGCAGGCTGGTGTCGCTCACGAACTCGCCGCCCACGGTGAAGCCGCCGGCATATTGCGAATCGCCCACGCTATCGAAGCCGGCGGTGCCCAGATACGTGCAAAACGTCAATGCCCCGCCCTCCGGCGTCAGCCTGGCCACGAAGAGGTCGCGCGAACCGCGATACGCAGGCTGCAGCACTCCGGAGGTGGTCGGGAACTGCGCCGACTCGGTCTGCCCGAGGATCACGGGCGAACCGTCGGCGGCCAGCATGACCCGCGCGGCCGCGTCGTCACCTTCGCCCGCGATCACCGACAGGTAATCCACGTTCTGGCCGTTGGCACTCAACCGGGCCACATAGGCGTCCAATGATCGCACATTGGAACCGAACCGGGTCGGGTTGGGGGCGCTGAGGAAATTCGTCGAGATGGTCCGCCCCACGACCACGGCCCGGCGCTGGGAATCGAGTGCGATGGCTGCGCCGGATTCAAAGCCGGTTCCCCCGAGATAGGTCGCATAAATGAACTGGGTGCCATCCGGATTGAGTTTCGCGACAAACGCGTCGAACCCGCCGCCGATCACCGTCTGGGCGGCCCCGGCCGTGGCCGGAAAATTCGTCGAGGTCGTCCAGCCCACGATGTAGGCGTTGCCATCCGCGTCCACCGCGATGCCGCGGCCCAACTCAAGATCACCGCCGCCCAGATACGTCGCGTAGGCGGCCGACTTGCCGTCCGGCGTCAGCTTCAGCACAAAGGCGTCGTAGCTGCCGCCGAAATCGGCTTGGGCGGAACTGGTGCCTGGCAATGAACCGCCGGTTTCGCCGGTCATATAAACGCTGCCGGCACCATCCACCGCGAGGGCCCGGCCGCCCACACCCGAGATGAAGGTGGAATACACCAGCGTCTTCCCGTCCGGGGAAAGCTTCGTCACGAACGTGCCATAGCCGGTGTCGAACCCGCCAATGACGGCGGTGTGCGGGAACGGCTCCGAAGTGGTCTGACCCAGCACATACACGGCCCCGTCGCCACCGACCGTGACGGCAAAGCCCGAATCTCCCGTGTACCCATTGCCCCCGCCCCCAAGGTAGCTCGCATACGCCGTGGAGGCCGTCGGCGCCGGTTGCGCCGTGGAACGCAAAGGGAGGCCAAGCCAAACGACACTCAGCAGGACCGTGAGAAATTGCTTCATGGTAAAAAAGGAAGTTTGGGAGTGACGCTATCACCGGCATGGGAGGCCCAGCCGGCCATTCCGGCAACGGCAAAGTCCAGGCGAGTGACGAGTGATGAGTGACACCCGGATTTCAGAGCCCAGACGCCAAACCCCAGATCCCAGACCCCATTCCGCCACTCCTGTCTCCTGTCTTGGCAAACCGCGCCCCGTCCGCATCCTCCGCGCCGTGCAAACTTTTCGGACGGTCGCGGCCATGCAACGCGCCGCGCTGGCGTGGCGTCGCGCCGGCAAACGCATCGGTTTTGTGCCCACGATGGGCTATCTCCACGACGGCCACATGAGCCTCGTGCGCGACGCACGACGCCGCGTTGGCCAGGACGGCCTCGTGGTCGTGAGCATCTACGTGAACCCGACACAGTTCGCACCGACCGAAGACCTCGCCAAGTATCCCCGTGACCTCAAACGTGATTACGCGCTTTGCCGGGGCGAGGGCGTGGATGCGGTCTTCCTGCCCTCCGACGCCGCGATGTATCCGGGGCGCGCCGAAGGCCGCTACTCGACCTACGTCGTCGAGGAACGGCTCACTCAGGGCATGGAGGGCGGCTCACGGCCGACGCACTTCCGCGGAGTCACGACCATCGTCACCAAGCTGTTCAACTGCGTGCTGCCCGACGTCGCCGTGTTTGGCGCGAAGGACTGGCAGCAGGCCGCCGCAATCCGCCGCATGACGACCGATCTCAACTTCCCATTGAAGGTCGTCGTCGCACCCACCCGCCGGGAAAGCGATGGCCTCGCCATGAGTTCGCGCAATGCCTATCTGTCGGCCGAAGACCGGTCGCAAGCCACCATCCTTTCCCAGGCCATCGCGGCCTGCCGTCAGGCGGTAAAGAAGTCGCCCGTGCCCGTCCTCGAACTGAAAAAGGCCGTCGCCCGATTGGTGAAGACGCGGCCGGCCGGCCGGCTCGACTACGTGGAATTCTTCGACAGTGACACGCTGGAACCGGTGACTGCGGTCAAACGCGGCAGCCACATGGCGCTCGCGGTGTTTTTCGGAAAAACCCGGCTGATCGACAACGGCCGGTTGTAGTGGGGCGACCGCGCGCCGGGCGGAGCGCCGATCTCCGATCCGGCGCGGTGGTTGCCTGTTCGATCTCCTCCGCGCCGGGTCGGAGACCGGCGCTCCGTGGCAGCAAGCTTCTCAGCCCTCCATGTCGCGGGTGTAGTAGAGCATCCGGCCGCAGTTGGGGCAGGTGATGATTTCCGACTGGGCCTTGGCCCCGAGGAATTGCTGCTGGGGCAGCTTCATGTGGCAGCCGCCGCAGGTCACGTTGGCCACCCCCACGACGACGTTCTCGCCCTTCATCTTGAGGATGCGGTCGTAGCGGGTGCGCACCTGCTCGTCGATCTTGCCGGCCTGCGCCTCGCGCTCCGCGACGACGGAGGCGAGTTCCTTCTGCAAATTGGCCTCGCGCGCGGCGAGGTCGGCCAGCTGCCGGTCGCTCTCCGTCTTCTGGGTGGCCGCCACCTGGGCGGCGGCGGCCTGTTCCCTGGCCGCGACGTCGGCCTGCTCCATCAGCACCAGCTCCTGGTCTTCCAGCAGGGAGATCTCGTGCCGGGTGGTCTCGATCTGGTGGGTGTAGCGCTTGTACTCCTCGTTGCTCTTCGTGGCGCCCTGCTGCGTCTCGATCTTGCGGATGAAGTCCTCCTTGGAATGGACCTCCAGCTCCAGCTTCTTGCGGTCGCTCTCGATCTGGCGACCGCGCAGCTTCACGGTCTCGAAAGCGGCCGCCGTGCTGGCCGCCTTGTCCTGCAAACGCTTCCGCTGCAACGGCACATCGGCCAGTTCTGCCCGCAGCCGGATCAGCCGACGGTCACGATCCTGCAGGACAAGGAGCTGTTCAATGATCGGAAGCATTGCCCCGAAGCTATCGGTCGCAGTGCGGAACGGTCAACGCGCAACCCGGCCCGGCGCGGAAATGTTTGAACGTTTTGCCGTCGGCGGTGTTCTTACTTCCATGTGGCCGCACAAATGGCGGCCTAAGTCAAACTATGAATATGATACGCACTTCCATGGCTGTGCTGACATTGGCCAGCCTCACTGCGGCGCTGCCGCCGATGGCCTTCGCAAAAGACAGCGACGCCTTGCAGATTGCCAAGCAGTTGAACGAGGCCTTTATCGAGGTGGCCGACAACATTTCCCCGTCGGTCGTCGTCATCACCGTCACGGAAAAGAAAGACACGGAAAGCGTTAAGCAGATGCACCGCTTCTTCCAGATGCTTCCGCCCGAAATGCAGGAGGGGGATGTCCCCCAGCGCACCGGGCAGGGTTCCGGCGTCATCGTCCGTGACGATGGCTACATCGTGACCAACAACCACGTGGTGAATGACGCGGAAAAAATCCGCGTGCGCCTGAAGGACGGCCGTGAATTTGACGCGGAAGTCCGTGGCACGTACCCGGATGCGGACATCGCGGTCGTGAAGCTCAAGGGAAACGTGAAGAACCTGCACGCGGCCAAATTCGCCGACTCGGACAAGGTGCGGGTGGGCGAGTTCGCCATCGCCGTCGGGGCGCCGTTTGAACTCGATTACAGCGTCACCTACGGCCATGTCAGCGCCAAGGGCCGGGGCAATCTTGGCGGCGGTCCGAGCGACCAGGATTTCATCCAGACCGACGCCAGCATCAATCCGGGCAACAGCGGCGGCCCGCTCGTGAATCTCAATGGCGAGATCATCGGCATCAACTCGATGATCCGCGGCGTCGGCACCGGCATCGGCTTTGCCATCCCGGGGAACAACGCCCACGAGATCAGCGACCGGCTCATCGCCGACGGCAAGTTCAACCGCTCCTGGCTCGGCATCATCATGGGCACGCCCCAGGAGTACCAGCAACTGCACGACAACGATGAGGATCAGCAGCCCGGCGTGTTGGTGCGCAGCATCGCCCCCGATGGACCGGCCAGCAAATCGCAGCTCGAGCCCGGCGACATCATCAAGTCGGTGGACGGCAAACCGGTGACCGCCAGCTCCCAGCTCCGCGCCGAGATCGCCCGGAAACTTCCCGGCAAAGACGTTGTTCTTGAAGTGCTGCGCGAACAGAAATCGCTCCGGGTGACCGTCAAACCGGAGGCCATGCCCGATGAGAAGATGCTCAATGCGAACTTCCGGCGCGGCAGTCAGCCCGAGTGGAGCGCACCCGGCAGCGGCTTTGGCGCCACGGTCAAGGCGCTGACCGAGGACCTCGCCAAGGAATACGATCTCAAGGGCATCTCCAAGGGCGTGGTCGTGACGGATGTCGAGGAGAACAGCGAGGCCTCGAAGGCCGACCTGCAGCCCGGTGATGTGGTCACTGAAATCAACGGGGAACCGGTGACTTCACCCAAGGAATTCCGTTCGGCCCTCAAGTCGAACAAGGGCAAGGGTGCCCGTATCAAGCTGTTGAGGAACGGTGCGAAGACGTTCCTCTTTTACAAAGGTCACTCCGACTGAGGTTAGGTCGGAGAGGGTTGGAAACACGCGACGCGCCGAGGGTTTATGGGTTTCCCTCGGCGCGTTTTTCTTTTCCCGAAGCGAAGCGACACCGGTTGCCGCCCGCTCACTTCACCACCGGCTTGCCCGCTTCCTCCCAGGCCTTGATGCCACCTTCCAGATTCCCCACGCGCGGGAAACCCAGCTCTCGCATCTGCTCGCAGGCCTTGGCGCTGCGACCGCCCACCGCGCAATACGTCAGGTAAAGTTTGTTTTTGGGCAGCTTCCCCAGTCCGGCGGCAAAGTCGGCGGACTTGAAATCCAGCAGCACCGCCCCTTGGATATGGCCCTTCGCATACTCCTCCGGCGTACGGACATCGAGGATCACCGCGTTGGTATTGTGCAGCCGTACCTTGTCGAAGGAGTCGGGGGTGAGCTTGAAGAACGGCGGGCGCTGCATGGTTCCCGTGCCCGATTTTTGGGCCGGTTGGTTGGTTTGGACGGCGGGGGCCGGTTTGGCCGCGTCTTCTGCAAGGACCGGCGACAGAACGAGAACCGAGGCAAGAGCGAGTGCGTATTTCATGGTGCGAACAACGTGTGCGACAAATGAAGCGTGCCGGGTCGGCAAAGGCAATTGCAGTTTGGCCTCCCCTCCGTTAACACCACGGGCATGAGGTTCATCGGCAGCGTCATCGACAAGCTCCAGCGCCATCCGAAGCGCATTGTCTTCCCGGAAGGCACCGAACCGCGCGTCCTGCAGGCCGCGCGGCAGTTCTATTCGTTGCGCCTCGGAGTGCCCATCCTGCTGGGGGATCGCGCCAAGGTGAAGGAGGCCGCCGCCGCCCTGAACGTGTCGGTCGAAGGCATTCGCATCATCAACCCGGAGGAAAGCCCTGACCTGGAAAGCTTTGTGAAGCGCTTCGAACTGCTCCGGCGCGGCAAGGGCATCCAGGAAAAGGAGGCCCGTGAGGCCATGACCAAGGCGAACTACTTCGGCGCCATGATGGTTGCGATGCGCCAGGCCGACGGCCTCGTTTCGGGCACCAACGAGATCTCCGGCAGCGTGCTCCGGCCGCTCTTCCAGATCATCAAGGTGGCCCCCAAGACCACCACCGCCTCCTCCTGCATGGTGATGGAGGTCGAGGACACGCGCTTCGGCGAAAAGGGCGTGCTGTTCATGGGGGATTGCGGCGTCATCCCCGATCCCGATGTGGACCAGCTGGCCGACATCGCCATTTCGACCGCGCGACTGGCCCGGCAGATTCTCGGGGTAAAGCCCAAGGTGGCCTTCCTCAGCTATTCGACCAAGGGCAGCGCCGCCCATCCCGGCGTGATGAAGGTCCGAGCCGCCACCGCGCTCGCCCAGCAGAAGGCCGCCGAGGCGATGGTCGAGGCGGATTTCGACGGCGAACTCCAGGTCGATGCCGCGCTGATCCCGGAGATTGCCAGCCGCAAACTCCCCGACAGCAAGGTCGCCGGCCAGGCCAACTGCCTCATTTTCCCCGACCTGAATTCCGGCAACATCGCCAGCAAGCTCATCCAGCACGTGGCCCGCGCCAACGCCTACGGCCAGATCCTGCTCGGCCTCGACCGCCCGGCCGCCGACGTATCCCGTGGCAGCAACTCCCACGACATCCTTGGCGTCGCCTCGATCGTCGCCCTCCAGAGCATCGAATACCAAAAACTCTACCCCGGCTCCGGCGATACGTTGCCGGGGGATCTTTGACGGCCTGCGGCAGCGTCCTCCTCTTAATCTTAATCCTAATCTTAATCTTACTCCCCGGAACCAGAGTGATTATGATTAAGATTATGAGTAAGATTAAGATTACGAAGCCGCCCGCCGCCCGCCGCCCGCCGCTCGTCATTCGTAAATCGAAATTCGTAATTCGAAAATCGCCCCATGCTGCTTAACTCCAACACCCCGCGCGTCTTCATCGCCGCCACGCGGCAGAACGACGGCAAGACCACGAACTCCCTCGGCCTGCTCGCGGCGCTCCAGCGCCGCTTTGGCCGCGTCGGCTACATCAAGCCGGTGGGCCAGCGCTTCGTGGAGATCGACGCCGAGAAGATCGACGAGGATTCGGTGCTGATGGACCGCGTCTTCAAGCTCAACTGCCCGCTGGTGGACATGAGCCCCATCGCGGTCGAACCTGATTTCACCAAGCGCTACCTCCAGTCCTCCAACCTGGATGTGCTCGTGAAACGCATCCACAAGGCCTTTGACCGCGTGGCGTGGGAGAAGGAATTCGTCCTCTGCGAGGGCACCGGCCACGCCGGCGTCGGCAGCGTCTTCGACCTCAGCAACGCCACCGTCGCGCGCGTGCTGGATGCCAAGGTAGTCATCGTCACCCGGGGCGGCATCGGCCTGCCCATCGACGAAGTCGCGCTGAACACCGCCCTGTTCCAGAAGGAAGGCGTTGAGGTCATTGGCGTGATCCTCAACAAGGTGATCCCCGAGAAGCTCGACTACATCACCGAGTTTGCCGAGAAGGGGCTGAAGCGGAAGGGCCTGAAACTGCTCGGCGTCGTGCCGCTGCAGCCGATCCTGTCCCGGCCCACGCTCGACCTCATTCGTGAGGAGCTGGAGGCCGAGGTGCTCAACCATTCGACCCAGATCCACAACATCGCCAGCCGCATCGTCATCGGCGCGATGGGTGCGGTGCGCGCCGCCAAGCTCTTCAAGCCCGGGGTGGTGCTCATCACGCCGGCGGACCGTGACGACATCCTGCGGGCCGCTTCCGAATACCTGGGCAACGGCGGGAACCTCGCGGGCATCGTGCTTTCCGACGACATCCCGCCCTCGGCAGCCACCCTGAAGTTGGCGCGCTCCCTGCCCTGCCCCGTCCTGCTCTCCAGCGACGACAGCTACCAGGTGGCCAGCAAGATCCACGACCTGATCGTGAAAATCCGGCCCGACGACACCGAGAAAATCCGCCTCGTGCAGGAGCTGATCGCGAAGCACGTGAAGCTCGACAAGATCCTCGAGGCGCTGTGAGTCAGTGGGTCAGTAATCAGTAAGACAGTGAATCAGTGAGCCGCGGCAGACGGCGAGGAGCACCGAGCATCGCTCGGCCTGAGTACTGAGACCCGCCTTCGTCGATAAGCCAGGGAAGGCGCGGTTCCACCCGCGACCCATATTCTTCTCCGCCGATCGGCTTGGAAATTCGCGATGCGAATCGCGCCGATCGGTGAACCTGCACCTACCCGGCGCGAAAACAGTTACGGCGCGGGTGGAACCGCGCCCTCCCGAGGTGAAGATTGGCGGACGGATCGCTCCGAAGCTGAATGCCGCCTCGCTACCGAATACATTCCCAGGTCGCGCGCTCCCTTCCCCCTCATCCTAACCTTCTCCCTCAGGGAGAAGGGACAGCCGGGCGGCCTTACCGATTCTCCGGCAATGCGTCCGGCAACTCCCGCACAAGCTTTCGCATGGGGACGGACGACGATTCTCCCCATTCCATGAATCTCCAACGTATCGGTTGAGCCGCAGCGCTGTAAGCGCGTTTGAACGATGCCTGGGGTGGAGCGAACACAGTGAGCGAAGCCCCAGGGATAAGCCTCTTTGAATCGGTGTGAGGGCTGAAGGCCTGATTCAAGGTGCGACCGCTCTCGGATGCGCTTACAGCGCTCGACCGCTTTGGCCAGCTACCTGGGGCTACGCTCGCAAAGCTCGCTCCACCCCAGGCATAATTCGGCCAGGCTTTCAGCCCTGCCAAGAATGGTCGCCCTCCAACCTCGTCACTCAAAACAGTGCCCCGACAACAATCTCGTTTCGACCACCAGATCTACAACCCCACGCTACTCCACCACTGGCCGTTTCACCGCCTTCGGCTGGCGGGCGAAGGCGTGCCATTTGCCGCCCCATTCGTACACCTGCAGTCCGAAAAAGGTCTTCTTGTAGTCCATCGGCGAGGACTCCAGCAGGGCGTAGCCGGGATAGTACAGCCGGCAGCCCTGTTCCTTCGCCCACTGCATCTCGCTCAGCATCGTGAAGATGCCCAGTCCGCGCCGGGATTCCTGCGGATCGAAAATGCAGTAGAGACTGGCGACCGAATTCACCCCACGCGCCAGATAGCTCGCCGCCACCAGCCGGTCCTTCAGGTACACGCCAAATTCCATGGCCGGCACCGGATTCGTGCTGGGCGACGGCCCCAGAAAATCCTCCAGGTCCCGGGGGATGCTGTCGCTGAAGCGGATTTTGTGGCGGTTGAACAGCTCCCGCCGCTCGCCGTCGATCACCGCCGGACGGATTCGCACTTCGAGATCCTGATTGCGGCGGAGGGTACGGCGCTGGCTGTCGGAAGGCCGGAAGTGGTTCAGCCGCAGGCGCAAGTGCTGGAGCGGCGCGAGCCGGCCACCCCATTCGATGTAGGCCCGCCGGAAGAAAACCGGCCCCAGATACCACCACCCCGCCGCCCAAAGATCGTCCATCTGGCCCGGGGGGATGGACCAACTGATAAAAGTATCTTCGAGCGGCAGTCGCAAGTTGCTGGGAACAAGCCGACACTGGGATCGCTCGTCAACACCGAAGCGTCCATGATTTCCCAAAAGGTCGTCCCTTCGCGATTCCGGCGCTGCGATTTTTGCGAGGTGGACATCAACGCAGGAGGACTTCCAAAGTCCTACACCCGAGCATGTGCGACGTACTACGCTGCCATTCTCGTCCCTAGCAACCGACTCAGCTAGGAGGTGGAGCCTCGAACCGAATTGTCTCCTAGCGGATGTCCGGCCAACTCCCGGGATCGGACCGTTTTTTGGTGGCCGATAGGCGGGAGGGAACAGACTGCTTTAGGTCACCGATCCCCCCTTCCTGTATCAGGCTGGCCTTTGGCGCCCAGTTGTCTGGAAAGGACATTGAAGGAACGAATCTTATGCTAAGCGCATGATATTCCTTGCGTGTTCTCGTTAAGACGATTAATCGCATGACCAACATTTAAAACGATGAGCTGTCGGATTAATTGTATTTAACAAACCGCAGGTGACCTGCCTGCCAAACGCTTCACCAGCCAGAGAAGGGAATTACGCCGTGTTTTCTGACTTCATGCGTCCCGGAGTGAAACTTGAGCTATTGCTTTCTGTTTCAGGGATGTTGGGCGGTCTCAGTTCCGGGTTGATTTCCACTGCAGCCCTTACATTGAAGCTGCCTGCCAGCAACCGGGACATCCGGCTCGGGTTTGTCGGTGACATGTTCGTAGGGGCGATCGCCGCCATGGCCGCCGCTGCGATGTTCACGATCCTTAACTTCACCAAACTGCAAAATGCGGACGGGGAGGACCGGTTGCTGGGCCTGATTGCGTTTGGTATCGTGTCGGGGTTTACCGGCATGCGCCTGTTGCAGCTCATGTCATCCCAGCTGCTGGAAAAGCTACAGGACCGGGTGGGTTCCGTGGAAAAGCAAACGAAGTGCTTTGATCATCGCATCCGAGGTAACGAGCTTCTTGACAAGGGCCGTCTCCAAGAGGCGGAACATGAGTTCCTTGAGGCGCTCAAGCAGGAGCCGCATGACGAGCAGTCCTTGATCGGTCTGGCCAAGGTTCAATTCCGGGTGAGTGATCGCAAGGCCGCCATTTCGACCCTGAACAGGCTGCTTTTGGAACACCCTGATAACGCGCGCGCGCTGTACAACCGAGCTTGTTATACCTGTGCCGATCCCGCTTCCAGAAAAGGCGACATACTGACCGACCTAGCCTTGGCGATCAGTCTGAATCCTGCCTACGTAAGGGCAGCTCAGCGGGACAAGGATTTTGACCGCCTCAGGGGTGATCCAGAATTCGACAACCTGGTTCCCCCAGCCGCGAACAATCCGCCTCCGGCTCCATCAGAAAACCGGTAAGAGGGTCGCGTGTTCAACCTGTTACCACTGCAGCACTGACCTTGCCTTTCGCATGAATACCGCTGATTTTTCACGCAAGGTCCGGCTGAATGCCGCCCCGGTCCTCCTATTGCTCTCCATCCTCATCAACGTCAGCTGGCTCCAATACCATCTGCATTATCAGCCGCAAACGCCGGACCATACGCCAATCTTCAGCCTTACGATGATTGGCGGCGCCCTTGTCCTGGTCCTGCTGGACCGGACTGCTGGCTGGTGGGGGAGCTGGAAGAAAACCCTTCCAAACCTCATATGCCTGTCCATTCCCATCCTCGGCTTCACCACAATCGTCCGCCAAAGTGACGCGAGCAAGTACCTCGCAAACTATCTCAGCACCCCGTTCGCGGCCCAGCACTTGGCTGCCCTCTTTTCCATTACTGCCCTGACCTTCGTGATCAGCGCCTCGATCATTAGCGCCAATTCGTGCGCAATCGTGATGGCACCCGTTGCCATCCCAGCCTTGGTGGCTCTAGGGTTCAAGCCCGAGCTGGCCGCAGCCAGCGTACTGATAGGCACATGGGGAGGGATCTGCAGTTTCGGGAGTGCCCAAGCAACCTTGATAGCAAGTTCTGCGGCTTCAAGCGTCCGCAAAGTGGTCTTCAGTCAGCTGCCCGCCGCCATCGCCGGCCTGCTGGTCGCTGGGAGCGTGCTCTGCGTGGAAGCGCTGGCCTCTCCCTTGGCCAAACTCACGTCCACAACTGGGTCGCTGGCAGCCTCGTCCCCGCTCTTGCCCGCGCCCATGGCGAGCACTTCGTCGCCCCTCCTTTGCGCACTCCTCCCATTGTCACCTCTGATTCTGATGGCCTCAAAGGTCATTTTCGACCGTGCCTGGTCCGCCATGTTCAACGGAGCCAAAATCACCACACCGGTTTATATGGGCATCGGCATGCTTCTTTCTTCGGTCATCGCAGTGCCAATCCTTGGAATACCATTCACGAAAGCCGCCATTCAATTCGGCGAAGGCAGCCTGGATGGATTCGTCAAGATCGTGGTGGTCGTGGCGGCAGCGCTGGTCTTCGTGGACTCAATCCAAAAGAGCGGGGTGATCGAGGTGATGTTTCAAAAACTGTGCCGGGACAACTCGAAGCTGCGGCGCATTTCCATGACACTGACGATGTTTCTCGCGGCAGTGACCGGCACTAGCGACGGGCCGGTCACCGCCCTTACCACCCTTGTGGTGCCCAGGGTCCGTAATCACAATCTGAACCCTTTGGAGATCGGCAGCCTAATCTGGTTGGGAGGCGAACTGGGTCGGTGCCTGTCGCCCTTTGCTACGGCCACGCAATCCATCAGCTCGTATTCGGTCGAGCCATATAGGATCATTGAATTCTCAGCTTTGCCCATTGTCCTTGCCGCGATTGTTGTCTACGGAGTGATCCGGTATCAGAATCGGGGCCCTCAGCCGATGCCGGTCTCCCTATTGGTTTAGCTTGGCCACACGCAACAGTCCAGAAGCCCGAAAAATAGCCTGCCGAAAGAAGCCGCGAACCGCCGCGGCGGCGATTCTAACCGAGAGCGACCTGGGCAAACTGCGATAACACTCCACACGGGCTCGGTGGACGGGCAGCGTTGCGGTGAAGCGTCTTCTGGCCACATCGCGCATCGACTACTGGGATTGGCCCCCAGGACTTGGGTGGCTTTACGCCATCAGCGACGTCGCCCTTTGCCGCCGCCCTTGCGCCGTGCCGAATCAGCATAGCTAACCGCCCTTGCCGTCGATCCCGGCGATTTCATCTCGGCCCCGCCGAGGCGGTGTTTCAGTTCTTTGATCTGGTCGCGGAGGAGCGCGGCTTTTTCGAATTCGAGGTTGTTGGCGGCTTCGACCATGTCGGATTCGAGTTCGCGCAGGGTTTCGGTGGCGTCGAACTGGTCCACGCTCTCGTGCAGCGCGTTGGCGGCGGCCTGGCGGCCGGAGCCCACGCTGCTCAGGCCCTCTTCCAGCCCGCGAGTGACGCTGCGCGGGGTGATGCCATTGGCGGCGTTGTAGGCGAGCTGCTTCTGGCGGCGGTAGTTCGAGACGGCGAGGAACTTCTGGATGCTCTGGGTCATCACGTCCGCGTACAGGATGACGTGGCCGTTGATGTGCCGGGCGGCGCGGCCCGCCGTCTGGATGAGGCTGGTGGCGCTGCGCAGGTAGCCCTCCTTGTCCGCATCGAGGATGGCCACCAGCGAGACCTCGGGCAGATCCAGGCCCTCGCGCAGCAGGTTGATGCCGACCAGCACGTCGCAGTCGCCCCGACGCAGCGCGCGCAGGATCTCGACGCGCTCGATGGCGTCGATCTCGCTGTGGAGGTAGCGGACGTTCACGCCGAGGTCGCGCAGGTAGTCGGTGAGTTCCTCCGCCGTGCGCTTGGTCAGCGTCGTGACCAAGACGCGCTCCTTCTTGTCCACGCGGTCGCGGCACTCGTTCAGCAGGTCGTCGATCTGGCCCTTGAGCGGGCGCACCGTGACCTGCGGGTCCACGAGGCCGGTCGGGCGGACGATCTGCTCGGCGATGTTCTGCGGGCCGGCCCAGGCCATTTCGGTCGGCCCCGGCGTCGCGCTGACGTAGATGCCCTGCCCCGTGAGCGAACGGAACTCCTCGAAGCTCAGCGGCCGGTTGTCGAGGGCGCTGGGCAGGCGGAAGCCGTGCTCCACCAGCACCGTCTTGCGGGCCATGTCACCGGCGTACATGCCGCCCACCTGCGGCAGCGTGGCGTGCGATTCATCCACGACCAGCAGGTAGTCGGCGGGAAAGAAATCCAGCAGCGTGCCCGGGCGTGATCCGGGCGGGCGCGCGGCGATATGGCGTGAGTAATTCTCGATGCCCGAGCAGAAACCCAGCTCCTGCAGCTGCTCCAGGTCGAATTCGCACCGCATCTTGATGCGCTGGGCCTCCAGCAGCTTGCCCTGCTTCTCGAACGTGGCGATGCGGTCGCCCAGTTCCTCGCGGATGCTGAGCATGGCCCGGTTGATCTTCTCCTGCGGCGTCGCGAACTGCTTGCTCGGGAAAACATTGATCGCCGTCAGCGACTCGATGTTGTCGCCGGTCAGCGGATCGAAACGTGTGAACCGCTCGATCTCGTCGCCGAAAAATTCGATCCGCAGGGCGTCCTCGGTGTAGGCGGGATGCAACTCCACGACGTCGCCGCGCACGCGAAACTTGCCGCGCGTGAGGTCGAAGTCGTTCCGCGCGTACTGGAGGCCGACCAGCTTTTCGAGGAGCGTGTTGCGGGTGATTTCCTGACCGATCCGCAGGGGGATGACCATGCTCTCGTAGTCGTCCTTGCTGCCGATGCCGTAGATGCACGACACGCTGGCCACGACGAGCACGTCGCGTCGGCCCAGCAGCGAGTTCATCGTGGAGAGGCGCAGGCGCTCGATCTCCTCGTTCACGCTGCTGTCCTTCTCGATGAAGGTGTCGGTGCGCGGGATGTACGCCTCGGGCTGGTAGAAATCAAAGTAGCTGACGAAGTACTCGACGGCGTTGTTGGGGAAGAACGCCTTGAACTCCGCGTAGAGCTGCGCCGCGAGCGTCTTGTTGTGCGAGAGGACGAGCGTGGGGCGGTTCAGGTTCCGCACGACGTTGGCGATGGTGAAGGTCTTGCCGGAGCCGGTGACGCCGAGGAGCACATTGGCCTTGGCGCCTTTCTCCAGGCCCTCGGTCAGCTTCGCGATGGCGGTGGGCTGGTCGCCGGCAGGCTGGTAGTTGGAAACGAGTTCGAACTTCGACACCCCCCGAACTTAAGGGGGAGAAGGCGGCGGGCGCAAAGAAAGCTGAGCCTTCCGGCGAGGAGACAGGAGACAGGAGGGACTGCGTCCGGAGTCAGGAGATGGGAGGCGGTGAGCCCGTGAGTGGGCTGGTGGGAAAGGGAGAAAGTGGGAGCGAACGGCCGAACGCGGGGGTAGATGGGTGGCTGTTGCCCCTTACCGTAGCCCTCTCCCGCCAGGAGAGGGGACAGCGGACGGGCGATTTCGGTTGCTTGAATGCGCATCAGGCCAATCCAGCGCGTGCTTCCGCCAGAGGACAGGCGACAATTCTTCCTCTCCTGGCGGGAGCGGGCCGGGGTGAGGGCGAAGGCGCGCATGAAACCTGTCCGCTCTCGAAGGGCCATACCAAAATGCCCTGACCCTCCGCACTCCCGTTTCCTCACCGTGGGCTCACTTTGCCATCACCATATCGGGCTCCGACGGGGTCCTCCCGCGCACCGAATCGGCGATGCTCGACACCTCGGTGTTGCGCTCGGGTGCGCCCTCTTCCTTGTTGAAGCGCACGCTCACGATCTTGCTCACGCCCTGCTCCTGCATCGTCACGCCGTAGAGCACGCCCGCCATCGCGATGGTGCGCTTGTTGTGGGTGATGATGACGAACTGGCTCTGCTCGATGAAGCGCTGGAGCACCTTGATGAAACGGTTGATGTTCGACTCGTCGAGCGGCGCGTCCAGCTCGTCCAGCACGCAGAAGGGCGACGGCTTCACCTGGTAGATCGAGAAGAGCAGCGCGACGGCGGTCATGGTCTGCTCGCCGCCGGAAAGCAGCGAGATGGACTGGAGCTGCTTGCCCGGTGGGCGCGCCATGATGTTGATGCCGGCCTCCAGCACGTCGTCGCCCTCGACGAGTTCGAGGTCGGCTTTGCCGCCGGCGAACATCTCCGTGAACATGACGCGGAAATTGTCGCGGATCTGCTCAAACGTCGCGACGAACATCGCCTTCGTCTCGTCGTTGATCTTGGTGATGACCTCGACCAGCTGCTGCTTGGCCGACACGAGGTCGTCGTGCTGGGTGTTGAGGAAATTGTAGCGCTGCTCGGTCTCCTCGTATTCCTCGATGGCCACCAGGTTGACCGGGCCAATCTCGTCCACCTTGCGCTGCAACGCGGACACCTGCTGGCCGACGGCGTCCCAGTCGGTGCTCAGCCCGGCGGCCTGCAACTCGTCGAGCGATACGGTTTCGACTTTCGCCTGCCCCTCGTCCGCCATCGTGATCTTGATGCCCTCGCCCCGGATGTCATCGAGGTTGAGCTGGTATTTCGTCTGGATGCGCTCGCGCAGGTTCTGCACGGCCATCGTCTTCTGCGCGAGTTCGACTTCAAGTTGCCCACGGCGCGTCTGGTAACCCGTGAGCCGGTTTCGCTGCTCGCGCAACTGTTCCTCGCGACTGCCGATTTCGACCTCCTGCGCCGACTTCTGCTCGATCTGCGCGGCGATCTGCTCGGCCAGCGTCTGCCGTTGGCCCTGCAACCGCTCAATCTGGTGGCGCGACTCGGCGATGTCCTGTTCGAACTGCGCCTTGCGACCGGCGAAGGAACCCAGCTCGCCCTGCAACCGCTGCACGAGCGTCGACAGCTCACGGATGCGCTGCTCCAACGGCTGCTTCTGCCGGGCATGGCTCGCACAGAGCTGCTCCTCCGTCGCCAGCGCTACCTTGGCATCGCTGACGGTCTGGTTCGCGCCGTCGCGCTGCTGGCGCAGCAATTCAAGCTCACTGCTAAGCTGGGCGACCTGCGTGGTGGCATCCTGCTCGCGCGCCTCGAAGCTGCCGACCTGGGTGACGAGGTGCTCGCGCTTGGCCAGGCCTTCCTGCTCGTGCGCCGTCAGCGTCTTCAGCTCGTGCATGACGGTCTCGAACTTCACGGTCAGCGAGCGCTTCGAGTTTTGGAGCGCGTTGAACTCGCCCTGCCGTGTGGCGACGGCGACCTCCTGCTGGCGCAGCTCGGTGCGCGCCTGTTCGAGGCTCGCCTGCAACGCCGTCTGCTCGGCCTGCAAGGCGGCCTTCGCGCGGCTGGCTTCGTTGACCTGCTCATTGAGCTTGGCGATCTCGCCCTGCAGTTCCGCAATCTGGTTCTTGCGGCCGAGGATGCTGGCCGGGGCCTTGCCCGACTGGCTCGCCGAACCGCCGGTGAAAATGCCCTGCCGCGTGAGGAGATCGCCGCCCGACGTCACGAAGTCGTATTGGCCGCCGGTCTGCCGGAAGGCCTCGGTCGCCGTGGCCAGATCGGGAACGATCACGGTCTGACTCAGCAACGCCTCGATCAGCGGACGCACGGAGGCATCGCACTCGACGACACTCATCACGCGCTGGCCAAACGACAGCGCGGGAAGCGTGGTTTGATCCACGGACTCGCCGGTTTTCAGGCCCAGCGCCGCGATGCTCGCTCGACCTTTTTTGTTCGTGCTGAGGTCCGTCAGAATCTGCGTCGCCGACTCAGGCTGCTCCGTGAGCACGAGCTGCAGGTGATGGCCCAGCGCGGCCTCGACCGAGGTGACGAACTCGCCGGGCACGCGGATTTTGTCCGCCAACGAGCCGAGCACGTTCTGGCTCTGCTTGAGCGCCGCGAGCGCGCCGGCCCCGAAACCCTCGTGTTGCGTGTCGAGCTGCTCCAGCACGTTGAGGCGGCTGCGCTTCTCCGCCTGCTGACGCACGACGCCGTCAAGCGCCTGCTGCGCCGCATTGATCTCGCCCTGGATGGACCGCAGCCGCAACTGGCGTTCCTCCAGCGTGCCGCGCGAGGTCTGGACCTGCAGCCGCTCGCTCTCCACCGCCTGAGAAAACTCGGCGAGCCGCACTTCCAACCGCTCGCGTTCCTCGGCCAGGCCGACCTGTTCCGCGTTCAGCTTTTCCAGCCGGACGATGTTACCCTGCTTCTGGAGATCAAGCTGGTTGAGTTCGTTGCGCGCCCGGGCCAGACCCTGCGCGGCGGCAAAGGCGGCCGACTGGGCCAGGCGCAGTGCCTCCTGCTTGAGCGATACCTCGCGCTCGACGGCACTGAGGGCGGTGCGCTTCTCTTCCAACGCGGCGCGCAGCTGCGTCAGGGAGGCCTGCGAGGCAATGAGCCGCTCCGTGACGCTCACGAGTTCCTGCTCCGCAATGGACTGGCGCTCCTGCGACTGGTTGATGTCGTGCAGGGCCTGTTCGTTCTGCCGTTCGAGTTCGCCCAGCCGCTGGCCGTTGAACTCGATGCGGCTCGTGTGCCGGTCGGATTCGGCCTTCAGCTCCAGCCCGTGCTGCTGGTTCAGCGAAATCTCCTGGTCCAGCTCGCCGAGCTGCGTGCGGAGTTGGAGAATCTCGTCTTCCACGCGCAGGACGCTCTCCTGGCAGATTTCCATTTCCTTCGCGACCCGCTCGGCCTGGGCCTGACGATCGGTGATTTCGCCCTGCAGCACATCGAACTGGTGCCGCGCGAGCTGGGTTTCCAGATGCTGCAACTCGGCGGCGATGGCCTTGTAACGGCGCGCCTTGCCGGCCTGCCGCTGGAGCGAGCCGATCTGGCGTTTCACCTCCTTGATGAGGTCCTGCACCCGCAGCAGGTTCTGCTCGGTACTCTCGAGCTTACGGAGCGCCTCGCGCTTCTGGGCCTTGAACTTGGTGATGCCCGCCGCCTCCTCGAACACCAGCCGGCGATCTTCCGGCCGGCTGGACAGGATCTGCGTGATGTTGCCCTGGGCCATGATCGAGTAGCTCGTCTTGCCCATGCCGGTGCCCATGAAGAGCTGCTGGATGTCGCGCAGCCGGCAGCCGGTCTTGTTCAGGAAATACTCGGAACCGCCATCCCGGAAAACCCGCCGCGTGATCGTGACCTCATTGAACTCCACGGCGATCCCAGCGGCCTTCAGGTGTTCGGAATCAACATCGCCCAAGGTCAGGCTCACCTCTGCCATCCCCATCGGCTTCCGTAAATCGGTACCGTTAAAGATGACGTCCGCCATCTCACCGCCGCGCAACGCCTTGGCGGACTGCTCACCCAAAACCCAGCGGACGGCGTCCGACACATTGGATTTGCCGCAACCATTGGGCCCGACGATGGCCGTCACGCCGGGCTGGAAGTTCAGCGACGTTTTGTCGGCAAACGACTTGAAGCCGAGGACAGTCAGATTCTTGAGATACATCGCGCCTCCAGTGAAGGAAGTCGGCGACGGCCCCGCAAGACGAAACCTACCAGATACGTGGTAAGTTATTCACAATACCACAAGCGGTGGTGTAGTTATTCACAATTGCCGCCTAAAATCCCCCAGTTTTATTGCCCGGTACACAATACAACAGCCCAGGGTGGTTATTGATCTCCTGACCGAATTTTTCAAAAGACACCACCTCAACGTGGCCATCGAAGGAAGACAAAATACCCCCCCTCTTGCCATGCCGGCGCCCCAGCCCCTCCCCGGGCGTCGGACTGCTGCTGGCATCGTTGAAGCAGTTCCCGCCGGGAAACTGCTTGTAGTAGTTGGCCTCATCCGGCTCCCACATGAAATAGGCGACGGGATTGAAATCACCCTGCTTGTAACTGCCTGCAAGCAAAGCTCCGTAACCGTTGACGGCCCCGTTCCAGACGTAGCTGGAGAGCTTGTTCAGGCGTTTCGCATAGTACGGGTTCTGGGTCTTGTTGGTGCTGTCCGTCGGACAGATGTAGGTCTTGGCGAGCTTGAGGTAGGGCCAAAGCTGTCCGCCACCGTAGGATTTCTCCAAATTCGTCAAAATTAACGGCGGCGGGTTCCCGTTGGTCGGGGCGTAGAGCCAGCCCGGAAAATCGTTGCCCCAGATCGGGTTGGGCATGTAGTCGCGGTTGTCCCCCGAATACATGAAGTTCGCCAGGCAGATCTGCTTGTTGTTGTTGATACAGGCGGCTTTCAAGCCCTGCGCCTTGGCTGAGGCCAGCGCGGGCAGCAGCATGCCGGCGAGAATTGCGATGATGGCGATGACCACCAGCAGCTCGATCAGGGTGAAGGCGACCGGGGAACGGCGACTGAGGTTGGCATTCATGCGAACAGATGGACGACGGGCAGGCAGCGGGCGGCTAGGCAACGGGAAAATACCCCGTTGATGGGTTGCAACTGCTGCCAAGCTGAACACATCGGGTGGAGAATCAAACCCCCAAAACCGGGCATGAATGGGGGAAGGAAAAAGGAAAAAGGGAAATGGCGAAAGGAAAGGGACAGAGGCCCGGGTCAGGGCGAATTCCGGGTCTCGAGTTTCGAACTGCGACTGGGAACTTCGGATCTCGGTTGGGTTGCGCGGATTGATTGAACCACCAAGGAGGGGAGGAACAAAGAGGGCTTGCAGCTCACGGTCATCTGCTGACTTCGCGTCGTCCTCGCGCCATTCAACCCCCATCTCCTGTCTCCCATCTCCTGTCTCCTTTTTCCTTTTGCCTTTTACCTTTTTCCTTCCCCTCCGACTCTCGCCCCAATGAACCGCGTCCTCGTCCTTTACGATTCCAATACCGGCAATGTGGCCCAGATGGCGGCCTTCATCGCCGAGGGGGCTAACTCTGTGCCCGGCACCGAGGTGCGCCTGCGCTCGGTGGAGGAGGCCACGGCGGAGGACGTGCTGTGGTGCGAAGGCATCGCGGTCGGCAGCCCGACCAACATGGGCATCCTGTCCTGGAAGATGAAACGCTTCTGGGACGAGACGATGCGTTCGCACTGGATGAAGATCGACGGGAAGATCGCCTGCGCCTTCAGCAGCGCGGGCGGCTGGGGTGGCGGAATGGAGCTGGCCTGCCAGTCCATCCTGACCGTGCTGATGAACTTCGGCTTCCTGGTGTTCGGCGTGACCGATTACGCCGCCAAGACGCTGACACCGCATTACGGCGCGGTGATCAGCCGGGCGCCCCGGGACGAGGATTCCCAGGCCGTCTGCCGCCTGCTGGGCCGCCGTCTGGCGGAGTGGACGGCGGTATTCGTTCATGGAAGAAAGGAGCTGCATCCCACGTTGCACCAGGCGGAGCGGATGCGGCCGTCTTGAATCCGGTCTTGAACGTCTGAGGCCGCAAGCCGCTCGGAACACGAACTGCGGCGGCCACGTTCATTTTGCTTTGCTTTGAAAGCGTGAGCGCGTGAGCTTTTCGCGTACCGACCTTTATGGAAGATAATTCACCGGCGCTTGGCGTCTTTGTCCGGCGTCGTCTGCCTTGGCTGATCGCGGGCGTGACCTTTGCGCTCTACCTGCTGACCCTGAACCAATGGGTGGGTGCAAAGTCCCTGGCAACCACGGAAGAGATGGCCGGCTGGGGCAATTCCCTGCCCTATTCCCATCCGTTGCAGTGGCTGCTCGGCCTGCCGCTGAAGTTCGTGCCGGCGGCCAGCGTGCCCTACGCCGCCAACCTGCTGGCCGCGTTGCTGGCCGCCGCCTCCCTGTGGACGCTGGCGCGCTGCGTGGCGCTGCTCCCGCATGACCGTGCTCGCGAGGAACGGATGCGGGACCATGTCGACAATCCGCTCCTGCACATCCGGCTCGCCTGGATTCCTCCGGTCTTTGCCACCCTGCTGCTCGGGCTCCAGCTCACGTTTTGGGAGGAAGCGACGGCGCAAACTGGGGAAATGCTTGACCTGCTGGTCTTTGCGTCCTGCATCCGCTGCCTGTTGGAATACCGGCTGGAACTGCGCGAATCGTGGCTCTGGCGCTTCGCCCTGCTGATGGGCCTGGGCATCGCGGGCAACTGGGCCATGATCGGCTTTGCGCCGTTTTTCCTGATCGCGCTCTGCTGGATCCGCGGGCTGGCCATCCTGAATGCGGGTTTCCTGCTGCGGCTGGCGGCCTGGTTCGGCCTCGGCCTGCTGGCCTATCTGGTGATGCCCCTGGTCAGCCAAATGCATGGTGGCTGGGGCAACAGTGTCTGGGGTGTGCTGCGGGAGGCGCTGGGCACCCAGAAGAATTACCTCTTCAGCCTCCAACGGAGCCGCTTCCTGCTGCTGTCCCTGGTCATGCTGCTGCCCCTGGTGCTGGTGGGCATCCGCTGGGGCGGTGCCGTCGGCACCCGGTTTGAAAGCATGCTGAGCAGCGGGGCCGTGGGCCTGTTCCGCGTCGCTTTCCTGGGTCTGGCGGTGTACATGGCCTTCGATCCCGTCTTCAGCGTGCGCAAGCTGATCCGGCTGGATCCCCAGCAGGCGGAGCTGCCCCTGCTGACTTTCAGCTTCGCGGCCGCGCTTGCAGCCGCGTATTTCGCCGGGTATTTCCTGCTCCTCGGCACCAGCCGGCCAAGCAGCTCGTGGGAACGCGGTTCCGGCGGAGGCCATGGCCTGGTCAAGCTCGGGGCCGGCCTGGTGCTGCTCCTCGCGGTGGGTACGCCCACGGGACTGATCCTCCGCAACCTGCCGCTCATTCGCGCCCAGAATGGCCCCCTGCTCAGCCGCTTTGCCGAGCACCTGACCTCGGGTCTGCCCACCGGACCGGCCCTGGTCGTCACGGATGACGCCCAGCTGCATTCCCTCATCGGGGCCCATTTCCGGCGCTCACCGGCTGGCGAAGACCGGTTGCTGTTCAACCCCAATCTGGCACCGCTGCCGGAATACCGGCGCCTGCTGGCGCGCGAGCAGGGCAACCGCTGGCCGGAGCTGGCCGACTTTGCCGCGGCCCAACAGGGCGTAGCCCAGCCCTTCATGCGGTTGCTGTTGCGGGCCGCCACCAACCACGCCGCCTTCTACCTGAATCCATCCGTGAACTTCCTGACCGAGCAATGGCAGGCCCGCTCCCAAGGCGGAATTTTCCGGATGTATCCGTATGAAGCCGGTCACGTGGAAGCCGCGCCGCTCACGGCGGAGGAGGCGGCGTCGATCAAGGCCCATTGGGACAAAATCCGGCCCGACTTGGCTGCCATCATCGCGGCGGTCAAACTGGAAGCGCCCAATCCCTTGGTTGCGGCCCGGCTCTGGTCCCGCGCGGCCAACAACGACGGCGTGGCCCTGCAGCAATCCGGCCGGCTGGAGGACGCTGCCGCCCTCTTCGACCTCGCGCTGAAGCTGTATCCCGAAAATCTCTCCACCACGATCAATGCCCAGGTCAATGCCGCCCTGAAAGCTCACAAACCCATCGACGACGACATCCGCAAACCGCTGGCCGACAAATCGCTCGCGGCGGTGGTGATCCAGCTGGGTGAACTGGATGAACCGCATTCGCTCTATCTGATCGGGCGGTACTACAGCACGACCGAGCCTCCCCTCCCCCGGGCGGCGGCGACCCGCTTCCTGCGCTCCCGCCAGCTGGATCCCACCAATCCCGCCTCCGCCCTGGCTTTCATCAGCTCGCTTCTGAATGCCGGTGAACCCGGCATGGCCCGCAATGCCATCGGTGAGTTGCGCGCCAGCGTACCGCTCAAGACCGAGGATACGGTCAAGCTCATCCGCCTCGAGTTCGGGACCTACGCCATGATGGGCAAAGCCGGTGACATGGAAAAGCCGCTGCTCAAGGCGCATGACGCCATGCCCAAGGAAACCGTCAGCTACGACCTGCTTTCGCAGCTCTATCTCCAGCAGAACCGCTTTGACGAGGCCCAGCAGCAGCTCGGCCAGTGGGAGCAGCTCCAGCCCGATGAGCCGGAGATCGCCGAGCGCCGGGTGGTGATCTTCATGACCCGGGGCCAGTTCGACCAGGCCCTGTCCCTGCTGGACCGGATTCTCCAGCATAAATCGGACAACGAGGTGGCCCGGGCCAATCGCGCCATCTGCCTGCTCCAGCTCAACCGCCTGGACGATGCCCGCCGTGATTACGAGTTGCTGAACGACAAGCACCCCGACCAGTACATCCTGCACTACGGCCTCGGCGAAATCGCCGACCGGAAAAAGGAGTCGCCCGAGGCGCTCAAACACTTCCGCCGTTACCTGGAACTCGCCCCCCAGAGCACGCTTGAATTCACGAATGTTCTGGCGAAGGTAAGCCGGCTGGAGGGCGGAAAATGAGCGCCCGCCCGTGCGCGTAACCCATGTCATCACCCGGCTGATCGTCGGGGGCGCGCAGGAGAACACCATCGCCTCGGTGCTGGGCCTCCGGACCAGGCCGGGCCTGGAGGTGGATCTTGTCTCCGGCCCCACCAGCGGCAGCGAAGGCTCGCTGGAGCCGCTCGTGGCGGAGGCCGGCTGCCTCACGGTGATTCCCGAGCTCATCCGTCCGGTCAATCCCTGGTCGGATTGGCTCGCCTATCGCCGGCTGACCCGGCTCTTCCGCGATCGCCAGCCGCAGATCGTCCACACCCACAGTGGCAAGGCGGGCATCCTTGGGCGCCTTGCCGCCAAAAAGGCCGGTGTGCCGCTGATCATCCACAGCATCCACGGGCCCAGCTTCGGGCCGTTTCAGGGACGCGTTGCCAACACGGTCTTCATCGCCGCCGAACGCGCCGCCGGCCGGGTCACGGATCATTTCATCGTCGTGGCCCATGCGATGACCCACCAATACACGGCCGTCGGCATCGGGCGCAGCCGCGACTACACGCGCATCTTCAGCGGCTTCGACCTGAAGCCGTTTTTGGAGGCGAAACGCGATCCGGCGCTGGCCGCGAAACTGGGTTTGCGCGACGGCGACTTCGTCATCGGCAAAATCGCGCGCCTCTTCGAGCTGAAAGGGCACGACGACCTGTTCGCCATCGCGCCCAGGCTCGTGGAGCGGATTCCCAACGTGCGCTTCCTGCTGGTGGGTGATGGTCCCTGGCGGGCGCGTTTTGAGGAGATGGCGGCGACACCCGAACTGGCCGGCCGTTTCATTTTGACGGGCCTGGTCCCGCCCGCCGAGGTTCCGCGGTACGTGGCGCTCATGGACTGCCTGGTCCATCTCTCGGTCCGCGAGGGCCTGCCGCGCGCCCTGCCCCAGGCGTTGGCCAATGGCAAGCCGGTCGTCGCCTACGACTGCGACGGCGCCAGCGAGATCTGCCTCCGCGAGCAGACCGGCCTGCTCGTCCATCCCGGCGCCACCCGCCAGCTGGTCAGTGCGATTGAAACTCTGGCCAGTGATCCCGCCTTTCGGCGACGCCTGGGCGAGACCGGCCGCGAATATGTGCGCAGCCGCTTCACCATTGAGCGGCTGGTGGAGGATCAGCACGCGCTCTATCTCCGGCTGGCGCGTGAAAAAGGCCTGCTCCCCTCGGGCGAGGTCTCGCTGGCGGCATGAACTTCCCGTTCAACGCCTACTGTCTCGCCTTTGTCGGTGCGCTCCTCGCCACCGCCGCGTCACTGCCGCTCTGGCGCGCCTGGTGTGAGCGCACCGGGCTCGTGGATGATCCCGGGCACCGCAAGATCCATCACACGCCCATACCGCTCGCGGGCGGCCTTGCGGTCTTCACCGGCATGGCGGTCGTCGTGCTGGGCGCATTGGGGGTGCTGCAACTCCATCTGTTGGATCCCGTCGCGGTGGACAAACTCAGCTACGGCCTCGGTAAGCGCGGCCAACAGCTCGCCGCCATTCTGGTCGGCGCACTGGGCATGGTCGGCCTCGGCTGGTGGGATGACCGGCACGAGCTCAAACCGGCGGTGAAATTCGCCGGCCAATGTACCATCGCCCTCCTGGTGGCCGCCGCCGGCGTACGCGTGACCCTGTTCGTGCCGAGCCTCGCCTTCAGCTACGCCGTGACGGTGTTGTGGATTCTCACCGTTACCAACGCGCTCAACTTCAACGACAACATGAACGGCCTCTGTGGCGGCCTCGGCGTGATTGCCGCCAC
The DNA here is from genome assembly GCA_903922605.1 of uncultured Verrucomicrobiota bacterium. Classification (GTDB taxonomy): domain Bacteria; phylum Verrucomicrobiota; class Verrucomicrobiia; order Limisphaerales; family UBA9464; genus CAIVQB01. The sequence continues at coordinate 24,420 of CAIXUG010000052.1, read as the reverse complement.
GTGGATCGCCGTGCTGGCCGCCCGCAACGGGCAATACCTCGTCGCCTCGCTCGCGCTGCTCGTGGCGGGTGCGCTGCTCGGCTTCCTCCCGTTTAATTTCCCCCGCGCCTCCGTGTTTCTCGGCGACGCCGGCAGCCACCTCGTGGGCTACCTGCTGGCGGTCCTGAGCATCCTGCCGCATTTCTACTCGGCGAAGCTGACCAACCCCTCGCGCCTCGCGGTGCTGAGCCCGCTCTTCATCCTCGCGATCCCGCTGCTGGATCTGGCCAGCGTCGTCTGGCTGCGCACCCGGGCCGGAAAGCCCTTTTGGATCGGCGACACGAACCATTTCTCACACCGTCTCGTGCGGGCGGGTCTTACCAAACTTCAGGCGGTGCTCATGCTCTGGGCGCTGGCGGCGGCAGCAGGGGCGCTTACGCTTTGGGAAGGATGAATTAGGAATTATGAATGATGAAAAAGAGGCCCCCGGAAATCAGTGCGCCGACTTTCGTCTTCACGCGTTGCAGGTTGCAAACCTGCGGTACAGCAGATTGAAAATCTGCGCTACGACGGAGGGCCGCCTCCCCTTTCACTTCATAATTGATCCTTCATAATTCATCCTTCCTACCAATGCTTACGCGCACCAAGTCCGATGCCCTGTTTGCCGCCGCGCTGAACCACATCCCCGGCGGGGTGAATTCGCCCGTGCGCGCCTTTCGCGGCGTGGGTGGCAATCCGTTCTTCGTCGAGTCCGCCAAGGGTGCGCGCATCACGGACGTGGATGGCAATGTCTTCGTGGATTACGTGGGCACGTGGGGCCCGGCCATCCTCGGCCACGCGCATCCGAAGATCATCCGCGCGGTGCAGGCGGCGGCGGAGCGCGGCACGAGCTTCGGCATCCCGAATCCCGCCGAGGTCACGATGGCGGAGCGCGTGAAGCAGTTCGTGCCGAGCGTGCAGAAGGTGCGGTTCTGCAACTCCGGCACCGAGGCGACGATGTCGGCCATCCGGCTCGCGCGCGGTTTCACCAAGCGCGACAAGATCATCAAGTTCGACGGCTGCTATCATGGCCATGCGGATTCACTGCTCGTGAAGGCCGGCTCCGGGGCGCTCACGCTGGGCAATCCCGATAGCGCGGGTGTACCCGCCGATTTTGCGAAGCACACGCTCGTGCTGCCCTTCAACGATGTGGAGGCGGTGAAGGCCGCCTTTGCCGCGCACGGTCCCGAGATCGCCGCGCTCATTGTTGAAGGCGTGCCGGCGAATGCGGGCCTATATCTCCCCCGCCTCGGCTATTATGAACTGCTCACCCAGCTCTGCCGCGACCATGGCGCGGTATTCATCTTCGACGAGGTGATGACCGGCTTCCGGCTCGCGAAGGGCGGCGCGCAGGAACTTTACGGCCTCACGCCCGACCTGAGCTGCTTCGGCAAAATCATCGGCGGCGGTCTGCCGGTCGGGGCCTTCGGCGGTCGTGCGGACATCATGGACTGTCTCGCGCCGCTCGGCCCAGTGTACCAGGCCGGCACGCTCAGCGGAAATCCCCTGGCCATGGCCGCCGGTCTCGCCGCACTCGACGAACTCGTCGCGACCGATGCCTACGCGCAGCTCGACGCCCTCGGCCGCCAGCTCGAGGCCGGCATGGTCGAGGCCGCGAAATCCGCAGGCGTCACGGTGACCTGGCAGCGGCTGGGCTCGATGTTCTGCGGCTACTTCGGCCCCGGCCCCATCTGGAATCTCGCCGATGCGATGCGGAGCGACCGGACGAAGTTCGCGAAGTTCTTCCACGGGATGCTGGCGGAGGGATTTTACTTCGCGCCCTCGCAGTTCGAGGCGGGGTTCATCTCCACCGCGCACACATCGGCGGATATTGAAGCGACGGTGAAGGCAGCGGCAAAGGTGTTGCGGACGGTGTGAGGCGATACGCTGATTCATGTCGAAGCGGGTGATTTGGACCGAGGGGTTGGTGGGCGCGGTCGCGTCTTGGACTGCGCCAGTCCTCTGGCGCTTTCGACCGCCGATGGTTCGACGATGGGCTGAAGTATCATTGCCTCTGGACGATTGCCCCGACCAAAGCGGTAGAGGACTACCGCAGTCCATGACCTCGCGGACTTCGGGGCGGGCTTCGGCAGCCGTAACCAGCCACGATGAAAAGCTACGCCCCAGTTCCCGAGTTATTATAGCGGGAGACTTGACCGGGCTCCTTTTTCTGAAGAATAATTGGAAAAATCCACAAACCGTCCCAAAAAACGACCACTCCGATCATCACTTGCCGAAGGATCAGGTCCGTCGCGGGCGCGTGGCGGCGAACGACTTCGCCGCCCGGCTCGCCAGTGCCGCCCGACCTTTCTGATTCACCCTTGTTCCAGCCCAACCAAAACCTGCCCACCGCATCCGCCCTCCGCCCTCCGCCTAAAACCCTGCCTCAATGAAATTGAATCTGAAATTAAAACCCCTCGGCACCACCGCTCTCCTGGCCCTCTCGGCCCTGGCCGCCAGCAGCAGCATGGGCACGGCCCACGCTGGCGTCCTCATTTTGGATTTCACCTTCCAAGCCGCCCTCGTTTCTGGTCCGGACACCGCGGGCATGAATGGCGCGACCCTCAGCTTCGAGATCACCGCGAACCAGGCCACTTATGCGACCGGCGACGATGGCAACCCCGGGGGGTTCCCGCTCCTCACGCCGTCATCGGTGACACTGACGGTGACCGATTCCTCGGTCGCCGCCAATAATGGTGTCTTCTCCATCACGCCAAATGACTTTGTTTTTGGGGTCACCCCCAACGATCATGGTGACCCGAATGCCACTTTGCTGGATGAGTACGTAGTCGGGGGTGGTGTATCCCCCAGCGACTTTCAATTTGGCCCCAATTCCGTCCCTGTTCACAGCCTAAGCTTTAACGCCCCACCGATCGCCAATCCCGCTCCGGGCGATGCGGTCAAGGCTTCGGATTTCAACGGCCTGGTGCTTTATGACTTAAGATTCAATATCGGTGCGGCTGACTTTCACGGGGAAGGGGGGACGGTCGTGCAGGCGACGATGGTGCCCGAACCCACGGCCTACGCCGTGGTGGCGGGCGTAGCCCTGCTGGCCTTCGCCGGCTGGCGTCGGCGCGCCCCCCGCGCCTGAGGGCCCATGATGATCGGAGGATGGGCGGCCGGTCGCCGTTTGTGGTGGGAGATTTAGCACGGTGCGCTGGTGGGGTAAAACTGCCGTTTTACCCTCGATTCAGCCGCCCTGCGAGCGCAGTGAAGCAGGCGGCCGGCCACCTCAGACCCAGGGAGTTTCAGGTCTCCCAGAGCACCTTACGGCTCCGCCCCGAGGGCGTGGTGATTTAGGTCGGATGCGTATGGTCGGGGCGATAGATAGGGCGGCGCAGCAGCACCGCCCCACCAGCGCTGTGGTTAACCCGCACGTCGCAAACGGCGATCGGGCTCCCGGCAACCGGGAACGGCTCTTTGAACGTTGGACGTTCAAAGTTGGACGTTGGACGTTAAAAGCTCCCCACAAATAAAAAGGCGCGGCGCCCTCCCGGGTTCGCCGCGCCGTGTTTCGAGCTCCTGGCCCAGGCCGGTTCAGTATCGGTAGTGCTCGGGCTTGTACGGCCCTTCGGGCGGCACGCCGAGGTATTCGGCCTGCGACTTCGTGAGCTTGGTCAGCACCACGCCGATCTTCTCGAGGTGCAGGCGGGCGACTTCCTCGTCCAGCTTCTTGGGCAGGCGATAGACCGTCTTCTCGTACTTGTCCTTGTTCGCCCACAGGTCCAGCTGCGCGAGCGTCTGGTTGGTGAACGAGTTGGACATGACGAACGACGGATGGCCGGTGGCGCAGCCGAGGTTCACGAGGCGGCCTTCGGCGAGCAGGTAGATGCTCTTGTTGCCGGGCAGGTAATAGCGGTCGTACTGCGGCTTGATGTTCTCGATCTTCACGCCCTTGGCGGCCTTGAGCTTGTCGACCTGGATCTCGTTGTCGAAGTGGCCGATGTTACACACGATCGCCTGGTCCTTCATCTTGAGGACGTGCTCCACCGTGATGATGTCGCAGTTGCCCGTGGTGGTGACGTAGATGTCGCCGGTGCCTAGCGTGCTCTCGATGGTGTTGACCTCGAAGCCTTCCATCGCGGCCTGGAGGGCGTTGATCGGATCGATCTCGGTGACCACGACGCGGGCGCCGTAGGCGCGGAGGCTGTGGGCGCTGCCCTTGCCGACATCGCCGTAGCCGCAGACGACGGCGACCTTGCCGGCGATCATGACGTCGGTGGCGCGCTTGAGGCCATCAGCGAGCGATTCGCGGCAGCCGTAGAGGTTGTCGAACTTCGACTTGGTGACGGAGTCGTTCACGTTGATCGCCGGGACGAGCAGCTTGCCCTGTTCGGCGAACTTGTAGAGGCGATGGACGCCGGTGGTGGTCTCCTCGGAGACGCCCTTCCAGGCCTTCACGATCTTTGTCCAGATGCCGGGCTTCTCGGCCGCGACCTTCTTGAGCAGGTTCTTGATGACCTGTTCCTCGTGGCTGCCGCTCTTGGAGTTGACCCAGTCGCTGCCCTGCTCGAGCTCGTAGCCCTTGTGGATGAGCAGCGTGACGTCGCCGCCGTCGTCGACGACGAGCTCGGGGCCCTTGTCACCGGGATGGATGACGGCCATAAGCGTGAGGTCCCAGTACTCCTCGAGAGTCTCGCCCTTCCAGGCGAACACGGGGGTGCCGGTCGCGGCGATGGCCGAGGCGGCATGGTCCTGCGTGGAGAAGATATTGCACGAAGCCCAGCGAACATGCGCGCCGAGTTCGACGAGCGTCTCGATGAGCACGGCGGTCTGGATCGTCATGTGCAACGAACCGGTGATCCGGACGCCCTTGAGCGGCTTGCTCTTGGCGTACTTCTTCCGGACGGACATGAGGCCGGGCATCTCGTGCTCGGCGACCGCGATCTCCTTGCGGCCCCAGGCAGCCAGGGAGATGTCGCGGACGATGTAGTCCTTGCCCGCCGGCGTCTGCGCGGCAAACACGGGGAGGTTCGGGAGGGCGGCGGCGACTTCGGCGAGCGCGGCGGCGGCGGATTTCTTGGCTTTGGCCATATTATAAAAAGTTACGAGTGATGAGTTGGGAGTTATCAGCATCCGGCCAGCGTCGGGTCACTTGCGTGACTGACCACTGATCACTGGTTACTGATTACTTCCGGGAGTGAATTACTTAACCGCCTTCTTCAGCGCCGCGACCTTGTCGGTCTTTTCCCACGGCAGGTCGGCGTCGATCTTGCCGAAGTGGCCGTAGTTGGTGGTCTTGCCGTAAATCGGGCGGAGCAGGTTGAGCTGCTTGACGATGTCCGCCGGCTTGAAGCTGAACACCTTCTGGACCGCATCGGTGATCGCCTGGTCGGTCAGACCTTCCTTGGCGGTGCCGAAGGTGCTGACATAGACGCTGACAGGTTCGGGATAGCCGATGGCGTACGCGAACTGGATCTCGGCGTGGGTCGCGAAACCGGCGGCGACGATGTTCTTGGCGACATAGCGGCCCATATAGGCGGCGCTGCGGTCCACCTTGCTCGGGTCCTTGCCGGAGAAGGCGCCACCACCATGACGGCCCCAGCCACCGTAGCTGTCCACGATGATCTTGCGGCCGGTCAGACCGGTGTCGCCCTGCGGCCCGCCGACGACGAAGTTGCCGGTCGGGTTGATGAGGTACTCGGTCTTGCTGGTCAGCATGTCCTTCGGGAGGACCTTCTTGATGATCTCCTCGATGCAGAACTCCTCGATGAGGGAGTGCTCCACATTGGCCGCGTGCTGCGTCGAAATGACGACGTTGGAAATGCTCACTGGCTTGTCGTCCTCATAGACGACAGAGACCTGCGACTTCGCGTCCGGACGAAGCCACTTGGCGAGCTTGCCCGCCTTGCGGATCTTGGTCAGCTCACGGCCGAGGCGGTGCGCGAACATGATCGGCGTCGGCATCAGCTCCGGCGTCTCGTTGCATGCGTAGCCGAACATGAGGCCCTGGTCACCGGCGCCCTGCTCGGCCTTCTTCTTGCCCTTGGCCGCCTTGGCATCGACGCCCTGGGCGATGTCGGGGGACTGCTGGGTGATGAGCAGGTTCACGAACACCTTGTCGGCGTGGAACACATCGTCATCGTTCGTGTAGCCAATCTCCCGGATCGCGTCGCGGGTGATCTTCACGTAGTCCAGCTTGGCTTTGGTCGTGATCTCGCCGCCGACCACGGCGACGTTCGATTTCACGTAGGTTTCGCAGGCGACGCGGCTGAACTTGTCCTGCGTGAGGCAGGCGTCCAGCACGGCATCGGAGATGGTGTCGGCAACTTTGTCGGGATGACCCTCACCGACGGATTCGGAGGAGAAGATGAAGCGTTTGCTCATGAACTTTTTATGTTTTTGTGACGAAAATTCAGCCAATGTATTGACGTATCGTGATGCGTTGATATGAGAATTGTTCCACCTCGTCAACGCGAGTTTTAGAAATCTTTACCCACCCCAAGCGCCCCAGAAAAGCAGACCGGTCGTGGGGAACATTGCGCTGACTCGTCCGATGAATAACGATGCCGCGCCCCTCTATGTACCCTCTGAGCTTTGCCCGGCTGATGCTGGCCCCGCTGGTCCTGATGCTGGCATGGGCCGGAGCGCACGCGGCGGACTGGCATGAATTTCCCGGCGGCCGCTGGAGCGCGCTGACCGTGCCGACCCCGGGACGGACCGGTTTTCAGCTGCTCGGGTCATCCGAAACCGGGGTTGCCTTTACCAACGTGCTCCGGGAGGCGGATGGGGCGCAAAACCGAACCTTGTACAACGGTTCGGGCGTGGCGGCGGGCGATTTCGATGGCGATGGACGTCCGGATATCGTCCTGGCTGGGCTGGAAGGAAAACTGTCGCTGTTCCGCAATCTGGGCGGCTGGCGCTTCACCAATGTGACGGCCGATTCCGGCGTGGTGGCCACGAACTTCATGGCCCGGGGAGTGGTGCTGGCCGACATCAATGGCGACGGCGCGCTGGATCTGCTCCTCAGCGCCAACGGAGCCGGCGTCCGCAGCTGGATCAATGACGGGCATGGCCACTTCACCGATTTTACCACCAACGCCGGCACCGCCAGCCGTCTGGGCAGCATGACCATGGCGCTGGCCGACGTGGACGGGAACGGCACCCCTGACCTCTACATCGCCAACAACCGCACCGACGACATCCGTGACCGGGGGCAGGTGAAGCTCATTTCAGTCAAAGGCCAGGTGATCGTGCCACCCGCCATGACCAACCGGCTGGTGCTCAAGGACGGCCAACTGTTGGAATATGGCGAGCCCGACCGCCTGCTGCTCAATGACGGCACCGGGAAGTTCACTGCGGTCAGCTGGACCAACGGCACCTTTCTGGATGAGGCAGGTCACGCGCTCACCGGCGCACCGCTGGATTGGGGGTTGACCGCCACGTTTCGCGACCTGAACGGCGACGGGGCTCCTGACCTGTATGTCTGCAACGACTTCTGGACGCCGGACCGCCTCTGGCTGAACGACGGGGCCGGCCATTTTCACGCTGCACCAGCCCTGGCCCTGCGGCAGACCAGCGGCAGCTCGATGGGCGTGGATATTGCCGACGTGAACGGGGATGGACTGCCCGATCTGTTCACGGTGGACATGCTCAGCCGTTGGCCCTCGTGGCGAAAGCGTCAATCGGCAGCGCAGGCCGGCGTGATCAATCTGCCGGGAGTGATCGCGGACCGCCCGCAAAGCCTGCGCAACACGCTGCAGCTGGCCCGGGGCGACGGCACCTATGCCGAGGTCGCCGAACTGGCCGGGCTGTCCGCCTCCGAGTGGGCCTGGCAGCCGCTCTTCCTCGACGTGGATCTGGACGGTCGGCCCGACCTGCTCATCACCAGCGGCCACGCCCACGATGTGCAGGACCTCGACGCCCAAGCGGCCGTGGATGGCCGTCAGCGCAGTTTCGACGGGTTCACCAACGCCGTGGAGCGGCGCCTGGCTTTCACCCGTTCCCAGCTGGCCAACATGCCGCTCTACCCGCCCTTGGCGACCCCCATCATCGCGTTCCACAACCGGGGTGATCTGCACTTTGACGATGTGACCGGCGACTGGGGTACCGGCCAGCCCGGGGTGCATCACGGTATCGCGACGGCAGATTTTGACGGCGATGGCGACCTTGATCTGGTGGTAAACAACCTGAACGGCCCCGCCACCCTGTATCGCAACGAGTCAGCGGCTCCCCGGATCGCCGTCCGGCTGATCGGCCGGACTCCCAACACCCAGGCCGTCGGCGCCGTCGTCACTCTCAACGGCGGCGCAATGCCGGTGCAGCGCCAGGAAGTCGTCCTGGGCGGCCGCTATCTTTCCGGCAGCGATCCGCAGCTGATGTTTGCCGCCGGCAAGCCCGGTACGCCTCTGACCCTCGAAGTGCGCTGGCGCAACGGGAAGCGCCGGGAAATCCACGACGTGCAGGCCGACCGGCTGTACGAGCTGACTGAGGATGCCAGCCTGGACCAGCCCGTCGCAGAATCCAAACCGGCCCGGCCCACTCCGCTGTTTGCCGATGCCAGCGGTCAGCTGGGGCACCTCCATCAGGAAAGCCTGTTCGATGATTTCGCGCGCCAACCCCTCCTGCCCCGGCGGCTCAGCCAGGCCGGTCCCGGAGTCGCGTGGTTCGACTGGGATGGTGACGGTTGGGAAGACCTGGCCATTGGCAGTGGCAGTGGCGGTCAGCTGGCGGTGTTTCGGAACGACCGGCATGGTGGTTTCACCCTGGCGACCAACCTGCCCACCGAACGCGACCAGGTCGCCCTCGCCGCTTCCGGCCGCCAGCTCTTCATCGCGGAATCGAACTATGAAGATGGCCAGACCAACGGAGCTGCCATCCAAATGGTTGAATCAGGCAAAGCTCCGACAGCGATTTTCCCTGCGACCACCAACGCCGTTGGAGCGATCGCGCTGGCCGACATGGACGGTGATGGTGTTCTTGACCTCTTCATTGGTGGGCGCGTGATACCGGGCCGCTGGCCCGAGGCCGCATCCTCGACGTTGCTGCGCAACGAAGGGGGTAAGTTCGTCGTTGCGCAGACTTTCGACCGCATCGGCATGGTCACCTCGGCCATCTGGAGTGACCTGACCGGTGACGGTTTCCCCGAACTGGTGCTCGCGTGCGAATGGGGGCCGATCAAGTTGTTCCGCAACGAGCACGGCCAGCTGGTGCCATGGGACCCCGAAATCATCTCGCCGGAAGTGCCGGGTGATAAGCCGGTGCCGCTGAGCCACCTGACTGGCTGGTGGTCCGGCGTGGCGGCGGGAGATTTCGACGGTGACGGGCGGCTGGATCTGATCGCGGCCAACTGGGGAGAAAATTCCGCCTACCGGGCCTCGACGGAACGTCCGCAGGTGCTGCTGGCCGGAGATTGGGCGGGCGATGGCTCGCTGGGCATCGTCGAAACCGTCTTCGATCCCGAACGGAGCACACTCACGGTCGCCCGCCCGCTGTCCGAACTGTCGCGGGGTTTGCCGTTTCTGGCCGGCCAATTCTCCAGCCACCGGGCCTTCAGCGAAATGAGCCTCGACCAGGTGCTGGGTCCGCAACGGGCGGAAGCACATGAATGGAGGGCGGTGGAACTGCGGTCGATGGTCCTCCTCAACCGGGGCGACCACTTTGAGGCGCACTCTCTCCCGCAGGCGGCCCAACTGGCCCCGGCATTCTCACCCGTGGTGACTGATTTCGACGGGGACGGACACGAGGACGTGTTCCTGAGCCAGAATTTCTTCGCCACGCGCCCCGGAGTTTCGCGGCTCGATGCCGGGCGTGGCCTGCTGTTGCGGGGCGATGGCCGGGGCGGCTTCACGGCGGTTCCGGGGCAGGAATCGGGAGCGCTGATCTACGGGGAACAACGCGGCGCGGCGACCGCCGACTTTGACCACGACGGCCGTCCGGATCTGGTCGTCTCCCAAAACGGTGCGGCCACCCGGCTTTTTCGAAACACCACTGGCAAACCGGGCGTCCGGGTCCGTTTGGTGGGGCCAGCCGGCAACCCGGACGGCCTCGGGGCGGTGGTGCAAATCAGATCCGGTGGCTTTGCCGGCCCGGCCCGGGAAATTCACGGCGGCTCCGGAACCGGTTCCCAAGATGCTGCCATCACGATACTTGCCCGTCCGGATGTTTTTAATAACACTTGTAATATCGAGGTTCGTTGGCCGGGCGGCACGACCAGTTCCACCTCCATATACTCAAAAGACACCGCAGCCACCGTGATGGCTCCGCCTCTTCGCCGCCAAGCGCGGTAACGCATCACGGTCACTATAAGTGCATGTAGATTAGCCATATGCATTTTAATTGACGGATGTAATTCAATAAGGGATTGGCGATGTTTGGTCGCGCTCAACTTGCGGCGAACCGCCGGATTGCCGGGGCGAAATGCAGATAAAACGGGGTAAGAAGCGCGAAACAGGCGTCGCGTGTTCAATGATTTGTTGACTTGGAACTCACAATTTGAGGTTCTTTCTCCGCAGCCCCATAAATAAAAGTCGCAAGATTCATCAACGCGTTCCTATGCAAAAACCCTCAATCCTCAGCCGTTACTGGCTCGCCCCACTGCTCGCGCTCTGCGCAGCTGGTGCGCTTTATGGCCAGAGTGACATCACCCAACCCGGTGACCCGATCGTGGCGTCGTCCAACAACACCCCCGGTTCCGAGGGCGTGGCCAACGTCATCGACAACGGGCCCGCGAAGTATCTCAACTTCGACGGTGCCAACGAGAATCCGACCGGCTTCACGGTCACCCCGTCCGTCGGCTCGAGCATTGTCACCGGCATCACCATCGAGTCGGCCAATGACTCCCCGGAACGTGATCCCGCCACCTTCACTCTCGAAGGCTCCAATGACGGTACCAACTTCTTCCTGATCTCCTCCAATGCGGTTCCCGCGTTCACCGACCGTTTTCAGACGGTGCGCGTGGATTTCACGAACAACTTCGCCTACAAGGCGTACCGCGTGACCTTCCCCACCACGGCGATATCCAACACCTGCTGCATGCAGGTCGCCGAGGTCGAGCTGCTGGGCACGGTGGTTCCGCCCGATGTCACCCAGCCGGGTGACCCGATCGTGGCGTCGTCCAACAACACCCCCGGTTCCGAGGGCGTGGCCAACGTCATCGACAACGGGCCCGCGAAGTACCTCAACTTCGATGGAGCCAACGAGCAGCCGACCGGCTTCACGGTCACACCGTCCGTCGGGGCGACCACCGTTACGGGCATCACCATTGAGTCGGCCAACGATTCCCCGGAGCGCGATCCCGCCAGCTACACGCTGGAAGGCTCCAATGACGGCACCAATTTCACCACGATCTCCTTCGGCGCCGTGCCGGCGTTCACTGACCGTTTCCAGACGGTGCAGATCTTCTTCAGCAACAACAAGCACTACACCAGCTACCGGGTGACCTTCCCCACGACGGCGATATCCAATACCTGCTGCATGCAGGTCGCCGAGGTCGAGCTGCTGGGCAATGTGGCCCCGCAGGATGTCACCCAGCCGGGTGATCCGATCGTGGCGTCGTCCAACAACACCCCCGGTTCGGAAGGCGTGGCCAATGCCATCGACAACGGGCCCGCGAAGTACCTCAACTTCGACGGTGCCAACGAGAATCCGACCGGCTTCACGGTCACCCCGTCCGTCGGCAAGACGATCGTCACCGGCATCACCATCCAGTCGGCCAACGACTCCCCGGAGCGCGATCCCGCCACCTTCACCCTGGAAGGCTCCAATGACGGCACCAACTACACTCTGATCTCCTCCAATTCGGTGCCGGCGTTCACCGACCGTTTTCAAACGGTCGAGGTCGATTTCGACAATTCGGCCGCTTATACGAGCTACCGCGTGACCTTCCCCACCACGGCGATATCCAACACCTGCTGCATGCAGGTGGCCGAAGTTGAGCTGCTCGGCTTCGCCACCGGCAGCAGCTCGCTGCCGCAGTTCAAGACCGAGCCGGTCGATGCTCCGACCCTCGCCGGTGCCAGCGCGCGTTTCTACGTCGTCGTGAACGGCCCCTGGCAGATCCAATGGCACAAGGCCGATGGCACCACCATCCCGGGAGCCAACAAGCTCTTCTACGTGACCGATCCGATCACCGCCGCCAACGATGGTGACGGCTACTATGCCACCGCCAAGAATGGTGCGCTGGTCAGCCAGAGCGACGTGGTGCACGTCCGCCTGTTCACGCCCTCGGCCACCAAGAGCATCGCCATCAACTTCATCGGCAGCGGTGCCAACGGCGCGCCCACCTCGCTCACGAACACCGACATCGCCGGCGTGCAGCCGCAGGCGTACTGGAACAACACCGTCGACGGCGCCGGAAACGGTGACTTCCCCGCCACGGATGTGGACGGCAACCCGATTCCGTTCACGGACAGCAGCAACGCGGATGCCTCACCGGTCACGGTCAACTTCACCTCCACTGGCAGCTGGGGCAGCGGGACCGGCACGGCCAACGCCGAGGCGAAAATCCTGAACGGCTTCCTTGATTCCGGTGCCACGACGATCACCTTCTCCGGTGTTCCGGCCGGCAACCACTCCATCATCGTTTACGTCGTCAACCGGCCGCTGGTATTCAGCGCCGCCGACTACGGTTTGACGGACGGCAACGGCAACGCGGTTCCGACCATCTATGTCCGGGCCCAGAATTCCGACGAGTACAATGCCTCGCCCGGATATGTGCGCGGCACCTCCACCGACGCAAGCCAGCGCACCGTGGCCAACTACGTGCGCTTCGACAACGTGGCCTCCCCGGCGAACGGGACGATCACGCTCACGGCCACTGCGGCCACCCTCACCGCCCCGGTCAATGCGGTCCAGCTCGTGATCAACCCGCCGGCAGTCGGCACCCCGCCGCAGATCACCAGCCAGCCCGCGAGCAAGAACGCCGTGATCGGGACCTCGGCCACCTTCGCGGCCACCGCGACCGGCACGGCCCCGCTGAAGTACGAGTGGCGTAAGGGCACGTCCAAGCTCAGCAATGGCGGCAACATCAGCGGCGCCGACACGGCCACGCTCACGGTCGGCAACGTCCAGGCCGCCGATGCCGGCAGCTACACGGTCAACGTCTCCAACGGGGCCGGTGGCGTGAACAGCTCCGCTGCGGTGCTCTCCGTGTATGACGGCACCATCACCGACCACCTCGTCGCCTACTACACGTTCGATGAAACGAGCGGCCTGAAGGCCAAGAACGGTGTCGCCGGCGGCAGTGACGGCGACCTCAAGGGCTACGACAGCGGCGCCACTTGGGGTGCCGGCAAGATCGGCGGCGCGCTCACCTTCGACGGTGCCAGCCAGTTCGTCCTCGTTCCCAACTACACCAAGGCGAGCACGGCCGTCGCCGTCAGCGCCTGGGTCAACGCCACCTCCGCCAACGACAGCGCGATGGTCCTCGCCAACTCGGGTTCCAAAACGCAGCAGGGCATCCGCCTCAGCCAGTTTGAGCTGGGTCTCTCCGGCACGGACGGCGACGCCCGCGGCTATATTGCCGCCGGCCCGAACCCGCTGACCGTCCGCGAAGGCAGCACCGCCCCGCTCAGCCTTGGCGACTGGCACCACCTCGTGATGACGGCCGACGGCGGCCGCCTCACCCTCTATCGTGACGGCCAGCGCGTCAGCAGCACGGACTATTCCGGTCTGATCACCACCGCCACGGCGGACTGCATCGGCATCGGTGGCATCCTCGACAACACCGTCGACATCACGGTCGATCCTCCGAACGTCCCCTGCGACCACCTCGACGGCACCACGCCGGGCTACTGGACCGGCCAGATCGACGACGTCGCAGTCTGGACCCGTACCCTCGGTGCGGACGAAGTCACCGCCATCTACAATGCGGGCAAGGCCGGCAAGGCGGTCACCACCATCCCGCCCGTGATCGTTGTGACCGGGCCGACCGTCAATCCGAATCCGAACATCCCGGGCCTCTCGGGTGGCGCGTTCACGGATGTGCAGGTTGACACCGCAAACCACACGATCTCGGCTGCGCTGCCCGCAAGCGGCGTGCAGGGATTCTTCACCGTCACGCCTCCCGTCGCGATCAAGACCGTGGCGATCGTCAACGGCCGGCTCGTGATCACCTACTGATCAGCCACCAAGCCGATCAAAAGCAGGGCCGGGAGCGTTTCGCTCCCGGCCTTTTTCGTTTCCCACCCCAAAGCCGGCCACTGCGCCGCACGCATCACCTTGAAGCCGGGGGCCGGACGAGGCTAACCTGCGGCCACGAAGCTGGCCGACGGCTTCCCGCTGCCCTGTGACGCCCACCCTCAAATCTCTCCGCGCCCTCGCCGATCCCACCCGGCTGCGCATTGTGGCCCTGCTGGAAGGCGAGGAACTCTCCGTCGCCGAGCTGCAGGAAATCACCAAGCTGGCGCAGTCGCGCATCTCCACGCATCTCGGCCTCCTCAGTGAGACCCGCCTGCTGGCCTCCCGGCGCGATGGCAAGCGGACGTTTTACCGGCTCGGCCCGCGGGACGCGATGGGTCGGGAATTCACCCAGCTGGCCATCCGCGCCGCCCGCGAACTGCCGGAGCACGCGGGCGACCAGGTCAACCTCAAGCGCGTGCTCGGCCTCCGCCAGCAGCAGGCGCAGGTCTATTTCAACCAGGTGGCGGGGCGCTTCGACCGCAGTTACGGGCCGGGCCGTTCATGGCAGGCCTTTGGACATCTGCTGCTGCGGATGCTGCCCCCGCTGGTCGTCGCCGATCTCGGCTCCGGCGAAGGCCTGATTGCCGAGCTCATGGCCCGCCGTTGCCAGCATGTCATCGCCGTGGACAATTCGGAAAAGATGGTCGATTTCGGGGCCCGGAAGGCGAAGAAGAACGGTCTGAAAAACCTGGAGTTCCGCCTGGGCGACCTGGAGCAGCCGCCCATCGATCCCGAATCGGTCGATCTCGCTATCCTGAGCCAGGCCCTGCATCACGCGGAAGATCCGGCCAAGGCCATCGCCGCCGCGCACCGCATTCTCAAACCGGGCGGGCAGCTCCTGCTGTTGGACCTCGTAAAACACAATTTCGCCCAGGCCCACGAGCTGTACGGCGACCGCTGGCTGGGCTTCGCCGAGGCCGACCTGCACCGCTGGCTCGAAAGCGCCGGCTTCACGCATATCGAGCTCAGCATCGTCGCCCGCGAGGACCAGCCGCCCCACTTCGAAACCCTCCTCGCGGCGGCGGAAAAATGAGCCGGGCAGAAAATCTTGCTCCGGACCTTCCCACCCGCTTGAAAACCACAGCCTCCTGTCTCCCGACTCCTGTCTCCTTTGCTCATCGGCTTTTTCGTTTCGGCTCGGCGCGGATTCCCCCTAACTTCGCCCCATGTCTGCTGCGCCCCTGCTCACGCTTGATCTGCCGGGTTTCCCTCCGCCCCGCCGCGGCAAGGTCCGGGAAGTGTTCGACCTCGGTGACCGCCTGCTCTTCGTCGCCACCGACCGCATCTCGGCGTTTGACTGCGTGATGCCCAACGGGATTCCCCGCAAGGGTGAGGTGCTCACCCAGCTCTCGCACTTCTGGTTCGATCTCACCGAATCCTGGCTGCCCAACCACCGCCTCGCCCGGGCTGGCGATCCCCTGCCCGCCTCGCTCGCGCCGTTTGCCGGCCAGCTCCTGGGCCGCAGCATGATCGTGAAGAAGGCGCAGCCGTTGGCCATCGAGTGTGTGGTCCGCGGCTATCTCGCCGGCTCAGGCTGGAAGGAATACCAGAAAAGCCGGACCGTTTGCGGCATCCCGCTCCCCGATGGTCTGCAGGAATCCAGCGAACTGCCCGCCCCCATCTTCACGCCCGCGACCAAGGCGGTGACCGGCCATGATGAAAACATCCCGTTTGCGCGGGCCGCCGAAATCGTCGGCACGGCTATCGCGGAACAGGCCCGTACCCTAAGCCTCAAGCTCTACGCCTTTGCCCGCGATTACGCCCGGCAGCGCGGCATCATCATCGCTGACACCAAGTTTGAATTCGGTCTCTTTGAGGGGCAGCTCATCCTCATCGACGAGGTGCTCACCCCCGATTCGTCGCGCTTCTGGCCCGCTGACCAATATGCGCCCGGTCGCAGCCAGCCGAGCTACGACAAGCAGTTCGTCCGCGACTATCTCGAAACACTCGACTGGAACAAAACGCCGCCCGCCCCCGCCCTGCCGCCCGAGGTTGTCGCCAAGACCCAGGCGAAGTACCTCGAAGCCTACGAACGGCTGACGGGCCACGCGCTTTGAGCGCCCGCTAGAGCGCACCCACGTCCATCAGGTCCACGCGGACAGCGGCCAACGAGACGTTGATGTCGTAAAGGAAGGCAACGATCGATCCGATCAACGACAGCAGGCTGCCGATGAACTGAACCACCACGGGACCGCCGGCGTGCCAGCCCGCGAGGGCGGAAATGAAGATGGTCACGATGAGGAGGGCCGCCAGCAGCATGCTGCCGGAGGCCAGGGCGATGGCCAGCCGCAACACCCGCGCCCGCAGGAACAGAATTCGGATCTGCTGGCGCACCAGCACCGCATCGGCGGCGTCCGCAGCTCCCAGTTCCTCCACCAGCTGCCGCGAGCGGTCGATGATCCGGCCAAAGCGGTTGGTCATCACCAGCAGCAGCATGCCGACACCCGAGATGAGGATGACCGGCCCGATGGCCGTCTGCAGGTAGGGAATGATGTCGGTAAGCTCGCGTTGCATGGGTTTGAACACAGTTCGCTTCACCAGAACTACCGGCTCAGGCCCATTTTGCCAACTGCGCTTGGACGACGCTTCACCACACGTCCGTAGCCATCGGCGGTCATTTCTTGGGCCGATTAAACGGCTTCAGGTAGAGCCGGCCGGCTTCGCAATCCAGCACGCCGTTTCCGAAAGCCAGCCAGTCCGCCCCGATCATGCCGTCGAAGCGCGGGCCGTCCTTGGATTGCCAGGGCGCAATATCCGCGATGACCACCGGTTCGTTGGTGAGCGTGATACCGGCCAGCTGCAGCAGGGGAACCGTTGTGGAATAGGCCTTCGACGAGCGATCCTCGATGCCGTTTATCTTCATGTGCGTGGGATCCAGTTTTAGTCCGAGCCGCACGGCCACCGACAGGTCCAGCTGGGTGAATTCGCAACCCGAATCCACCACCAACCGTAGCGGCCGGCCGTGGATCTGCGTCTCGACAATCGGGCAGAGCGAACGGTCCGAGGTGAGCGATATGACTTCCCATCCGCTGCGTCGCATCATTTCATCCAAGGCCGTGGTCGTCTTGTAATCCGGCTTTTCAGGGCGCAGAAAGAGGCCTTTCCCGAGGAAATCGACCAACGCGTGATTTCGCCGTAGCAGGTCAATCCCCAAGACCCCCGCCCTTTCGTCCCACCCGATGTGCTTCTCGATATCTTTCACCAGTGCTGGCTGGTTGGTCATCCGCACCGGTCCCAGCCGAAGCTCCCGGATCAGCACGAAATCAGCGCCGTCGATCCTCCCCAAAACCGGATCCTCAATTGGACGATGCAGGTCGGCCAGCGTCTTATACCTTTTGCCAGCCGCACGATCGAGGCAGGTGATCGAAAAGCCCGTGTCCAGCTGCCACTTCTGCTTTTTGCCGTCCACCCGCGCATCCAGGTACAGATCGTTGCCCTGGCCCGGGTGGGCACGATCTGACTTAAACCGCTTCAGTTCGACTCGCACATAGCCAAGTTTTCCGAGGAAATCGGCCAACGGATCGGGAATTGGCTGGCTCGAATGGCCCGGCGAGGCCAACAGCCACGACAGGGTGAGGAGAATCAGGCGTCGGGTTGGAGCATTCACCGGAGCACGAGCAAGCTCAGGAAACCGGACTTCTGGCAAGCAGCGTCAGCTTCCCCCATACGGGAGAACAGGATGGGGCCATGCAAAAAACCTCGCGGTCATTTCTTGGGGCGGGCGGGCGGTCTCAGATAAAGTTGTCCAGTCTGGCAATCCAGAACCGCCTCATACACCGCCAGCCAATCAGCGCCGATCAGGCCATCGATG
Source organism: uncultured Verrucomicrobiota bacterium (assembly GCA_903922605.1). Taxonomy (GTDB): domain Bacteria; phylum Verrucomicrobiota; class Verrucomicrobiia; order Limisphaerales; family UBA9464; genus CAIVQB01. Next base: position 6,470 of record CAIXUG010000052.1, on the reverse strand, counting down.
GGTTCACCTCCCTTGGGCTGCCACAAGGTCATGTCGGAAACGAGCACCGGCACATTGGTAAATGCCAAGCCGGGCATTACCATCAATGGGACCCGGGCGGAGAAGGATTTGGCGGCGCGATCCTCAATGCCCCTCGAGGTCAGGCGGGTGTCTTCCGGTTTCAGTCCCAGCCGTTTGGCGACAGCCAGATCCAGCTTGGTGAAATCAGCTCCGGAATCTACGAGGAGCCGTAAGGGCTCGGCCCGTATGGAGGTTCGCACGTAGTTGCAAAATCCCGACTCTGTGGTCGGCATGGCAATCCAGCGGCTGTGTCGCAGTGATGCATCGAAAAGCTTGGCAGTTTTTTCGTCCGGCTCTTCGGCGCGCAAAAACAGGTTCTTCCCCAGGAAATCGATCACCGCATGATGGCGACGGAGCAGGTCCATCCCCAGAACCGCGTCCATTTCGGTGTAAGACCACCGGTTTCCGAGATCCTTTACCTGGGCCGGCTGGTTGGTCAGCCGCATCGGCCCCAGCTGAAGTTCCCTGATCAGCACGAAATTGGTGTCGCTGATCGTTCCCAACACCGGATCGTCAATCGGGTGACCCAGCTCGGCCAGCGTCTGGTATCGCTTGCCGGCCGGCCGGTCGAAGCAGGTGATTGAAAATCCCGTGTCCAGCAGCCACTTCTGCTTTCGTCCATCCACGCGCGCGTCGAGGTACAGATTGTTGCCCTCGCCCGGATGCTCCAGATTGGTGCGGGTATCCCGCTTCAGCGGCACCCGTTCATAGCCGAGCTTTCCGAGAAAATTGGCCAGCGGGTCATCCGAAGGCTTGTCAGCCAGGCCGGGCAATATCAGCACCAGAGATAAAAGCGGGAGCGCGAATGCTCGGAAGGGGACGTTCATCCGGCCACAAGCAAACTCAGGCCGCCGGCCTCTTGGCAAGCAATGTCACCAACCCACGCTCCGTATCATGGCGAATGATATCAAGACCGAGGTCCGACAGCTCCGCCACCACCGCGTGCCAGTCCAGCCGGAGCTTGCGATAGCTGCTCACGCTCTGCCGCCAGCCCTCGGCCACACGGGTATGGACGAGATCATGCACGTCCACAAATCCGTCCCCGTAGTCGAGGAAGCAGGTGAGGATGCGTTGATTGTCACTGCGCACCGGGATGAACCGCTGGGTTCCTTTCAGCTCCGCTCCCACATAGTCGCGAAATGTCAGCGCCAGCAGCCCGCCCGGAGCGAGATTTGCCACCGCAAGCCGCAGCAGCTCATTCACCGCCGCCAGCGACGGCAGATGCGTGAGCGTGTCGCCCATGCACACGATCACGTCGGCCGGCGCGGTGAGGTGGCGCGGGAAGTTGAGCAGGTCATCCTGGATCGCGCCCACAGGCAGCGCCCCGGCACGCGCGCGAAGTTCGCCCAGCAGTTCCGCGCTGAAATCGAGCGCGACCACCTCGTGGCCAAGCTCCGCGAGCGGGATCGCCTGCAAACCAAAGCCGCAGCCGAGATCCACCGCCACGCCGCCCGCACCCGGTTTCAAACCGGCGGCAGCGAAGAAATCGCGGCTCCTCTGCAAGGCCGCCACCACGTCACCCACCATCCACACGTAGATGGGGGCCAGATGGCTGTCGTAATGCCGCTGAACCTCCCCGCTCATTCGTGGATGCCCACCTGCGTGAGCATGAAGGCATAATCAAACGCGGTTTCCTCCAGGTGATCGTAGCGGCCTGAGGCGCCGCCGTGGCCGGCGGCCATATTCACGTGCAGCAGCAGTGGGTTCTTGTCGGTCTTCAACGCCCGCAGGCGCGCGACGTATTTCGCCGGCTCCCAGTACATCACCTGGCTGTCGTTGAGCGAGGTCTTCACCAGCATGGCCGGATAATCCTTTGCCGCGAGGTTCGTATAAGGGCAGTAGGCACGCATCCAGGGGTATTCTTCCGCCTTGGCCGGGTTGCCCCATTCCTCGAACTCGCCGACCGTGAGCGGCAGGGATTCGTCGAGCATCGTGTTGAGCACGTCCACGAACGGCACATAAGTCACCACCGCCTTGAAGAGATTGGGCCGCAGATTCACGGTGGCTCCCATGAGCAATCCGCCCGCGCTGCCGCCGGTGATGATCAGCCGGTCGCGACTCGTGTAACGGCCGTTCACCAGAAACTCCGCCGCCGCGATGAAGTCGGTGAACGTGTTCAGCTTCTTTGCCATCTTGCCGGCGTCGTGCCACGGCTTGCCGAACTCACCCCCGCCACGGATGTGCGCGATGGCAAACACAAAACCGCGATCCAGCAGGCTGAGCCGCGACGAGCTGAAGCTGGCGTCATTGGGGATACCGTAAGAGCCATAGCCGTTGAGCAACAATGGAGCCGAGCCGTCGCGTGGCGTGCCCCGACGATAGACGAGCGAGACGGGCACCCGCGTGCCATCCAGCGCGGGGGCCAGGACACGCTCGCTCACATAGTTCGTCGGATCGAAACCGCCGAGCACCGGTTGGCGCTTCAGCAGGTTGTCGGTCGCGCCCTCCAAGTCGTGATCGAACACGGATTCCGGCGTGATGAGCGAGCTGTAGCCATAGCGGAACTGGCCGGTGTGATACTCGGCATTCACCCCCGGCGACGCGCTGTACGTCGGCTCAGGAAAATGGATCGCATGGGTCGCGCCATCCCGGTAGCGGACGATCTTGAACTGCGGCAGGCCGCCTTCCCGTTCGACCAGCACATAATGGTCGGCGAAACACATCACGCTCTCGATCATGACGTCGGCGCGATGCGGAAGGATGAGCTTCCAGTTGGCCGGGCGCGGATCGGTAACGGGAGCGGTGTAGAGGGCGAAATTCCGGCCGGGCTTGTTCGACCAGATGAAGAACTCGCCATCGTGATGGTCGAGCCCGTATTCGTGCCCGGCCTCGCGCGCCGCCACGAGCATCCATTCCCCCGTGGGGTTCTTCGCATCCAGACAGCGCCATTCGCTGGTGGTGTGGCTGCTGACCTGGAGCGTGACATAGGAGCCGCTGCGCGTGCGTCCCACGCCCGCTTCAAAGCGTTCGTCCTTCTCCTCGAAAATCTGCGTGGGCTTCGCGTCGCCCAGCTGTTGCCGGAAGATCCGATCGCTGCGTTTCGTGGTGTCATCTTCCATGCTGAAGAGCAGCGTCCGGTTGTCCGCCGCCCAGGCCACGGAGGTCACGCGCGGTGCGGCGTCCGACAACGTTTTGCCGGTGCGAAGGTCTTTGACGTGCAGCGTGTACTGGCGGTAGCCCGTGTTGTCGGTCGTGTACGCCAGCAGGTTGCCGTCGTCACTGACCTCGAATTCCTCTACCGCCATGAACTTTCCGCCCTGGGCGAGCGCGTTCACATCGAGGATCACCTGCTCGGCCCCGCTGCCATCGGCCGGTTTCCGGCAGTGGATGCGATACTGCTGTCCCTTTTCTGTGCGCGAATAATAAAGCCAGTGGCCCAGCCGATAGGGCACATCGAGATCGGTCTCCTGGATGCGGCCGACCATCTCGGCATAGAGCTTATGCTGCAACGGCTCCGTCGGTTTCATCACCGCCGCCGTGTAGGCGTTCTCGGCTTCAAGGTGCGCGATGACGGCCGGATTCGTCTTCTGCCGGAGCCAGAAGTAGTCATCCACAAAGCGGTCGCCATGCACCTCGCGGACGTGTGGTTCACGCCGCGCAACGGGCGGCAGGGAAGGGTCGAAAATCATCGTGGTACAGGCGGCCAGCAGGAACGCAACACCAGCCAGGCTGGCCAATGCGGGGAACAAGCGACGCATGGCAGAGAGTAGAGCGGAGCAGCGCTCACGGGCAAGCCCGCACGCACGCTCAGTGCTGAAACCCCACGGCTTTTCCCTGCTGAAAACAAAAAGCCCCGCCTGGCGGCGGGGCTGGAGAGCGTCGGGCGGTTCAATTCGCCACGTATTCGCGGGGATCGGTGATCCACCCGGTGATGGCGCTGGCGGCGACCGTCGCGGGCGAGGCGAGGAACACCTGCGATTCCTTGTGGCCCATTCGGCCGGGAAAGTTGCGGTTCGTCGCACTGATGCACTTCAGGCCGGGCAGGTTCATTCGCCCAAAAGTGTCCACCGGACCACCGAGGCACGCCGCGCAGCCGGCATTCTCCGTCATGCGAACACCGGCGGTCTCGAGGATTTGCCAGATGGTCTGATCACCCCAACGGGTGGTCTGGAGATCATGGACGATCTCGGGGGTGGCCGGCACGCCGAAGGTGTCGATTGTGACGTGGCGGCCGCGCAGCACGCGGGCAAATTCCACGAAGTCACTCGTCTTGCCGCCCGTGCAGGAGCCGACATAGGCGCGATCCAGCTTCACGTCGCCAAGCTCCTTGGCCTTCTTGCGCTGGCCCGGATCGGGATGGCACGCGACGGTCGGTTCGAGTTGGTCAAGGTTGATGACCGTCTCGTAAACGAACTTCTGATCGCGATCGACTTCGGCCGGCGTGAAGGCCGTCTTGGTGCCATTGAGGCGGGTGCGGTTTTCCACGTATTCCTGTGTGCGCGAGTCGAACTCGAAGATGCCGTTCTTGCCGCCCGCCTCGATGGCCATGTTGGCAATGGTCATGCGGTCATCCATCGAGAGGCTGGCCACACCGGGACCGTCGAACTGCATCGCGCGGTAGGTGGCACCGTCGAAGCCGATCTCGCCGATGCAATGCAGGATGACATCCTTGGCCATCACGCCGGGCTGGAGCTTGCCTTCGATGCGGAAGTGCATCGTCTCCGGGACCTTGATGAGCAGCTTGCCGGTGCCCATGACGAAGCCGGCGTCGGTGTTGCCGATGCCGGTGGCGAACTGGTTGAACGCCCCCGCCATGCAGGTATGCGAATCGGTGCCGAAGAGCACCTCACCCGGACGGATGTGGCCCTTGGCCGGCAGCGCGGCGTGGCAGACACCGGCATAGTTCGCGCCATACTGCTTCTTCAACAGCCCTTTCGTGGTGTCGAACTTCCACAGGCCGTTCGGATCGTCGATCACGTCGAAGAAATACGGCAGCTGCTGCTCCTGCGCGAAGGCGCGGAGGATGTCCACGTTGCGGTTCGAGAGCGAATCGGCGGTGAAGATGTAGTGGTCGGGGATGATGACGACCTTCTGGCGGTCCCAGACCTTGGCGTTCTTGCCGAACTCACGTTTGAACACGCCAATGGTTCCCGGACCACAGACGTCGTGCGTCATCAGCACGTCGGTGTTCACCCAGATATTGTCGCCGGCCTGGACGGAGCTTTTGCCGGCAGCGCGGGCGAGAATTTTTTCAGTCAGCGTCATAAAGCAGGCGGGGAACGTAGCGGGCAGATACCCCGGGGCGCAAACGTGGAGTTACGGAGACGGAAAACGCAGCCGATGGTTGCGGGCAAGAAAAAGGGCGCCGCAGAGGGCGCCCTTTGAAATTTGACGGAAAAGAGGCTCAGGCCTTCTTCTGCATACGGCGGCGCAGAGCCGTGCCACCAACCATCAGCATCACTGCGGCACCCGCCATGTAAGTGCTGGTTTCGGGCACCGGAATGGAGAGGCAGACGTCGTCAATTGCCAAACCGTCCGTATTGCCGGAAGGATCAACCCAGCGCAGCATGATGCTGGATCCGCTGGGAATGTTCAGACCGTTCAGTGTGAAAGCGATCCCCGTGGTAGTGCCAGTGATCGCACCCGACCCGGTGAGATTTGGGGAGGTGAAATTTCCCGCCGAGGCGGTCACCCACGTCAGGCCCTTGTTGTCACCTGCGGTATCCAAGCCGGAGGCAACACCCGGCGAGAGATAACCCTTCGCGCCGGTGCCATCCACGTCATAAAAATTGCCCGAGGTCCCGGTCGCCACCGCGTAGGAGAACTGGAGGCTCTGTGCCGAGGTGCTGGCGGAGCGCCACTGCTCGCCGTTGTAGGTGATTCCTACCGAATGAACCGTCGAACCGGTGTTGTTATTCAACAGCAAACCAAAGGCCACCGACGTCGCCCCCGTCCCACCGGTAATGGCACCCACGGAGCGATCCGTGGCAGTGCCAGTGCCGTAGCTGTAAATACCTACGGTGCTGGTGCTTCCGCTGTCCGCCTTGTAGGTGAGGCCGCTGCCGTTACCGCCGATACTGCCGGTGGATTGGATGAACCAACCCGTCTCACCGCTCATGTCATTCTGCCACGTCGCAGTGCCGCTGGTCGCCAAGTTGTCGAAAGTTTCGCAGAACGGGCAATCCGTAACGCTCCGGTAGGTCGCCCAAGCCGGGGTAACAGCCGCCAAACCGGCGGTCAGGGCGAGCCAATTGCGAAGTCGGTAGTTCATGAGGAGAATGTTGATAAGGGTCTCGGTCGAAAAATTGCAGCGTTGTGATATGTTTTTGGGCCTAGAGCGTTTTAAATAAAACTGTAGCTATTTTGTGGGGGTTCTGGCAGGGTTTGGGCATGCGCACTCTGTCGGTGGATTTGCGGGAACGGATTCTGGCGGCATACGACCAGGGTGAGGCCACCCAGGCGGCGGTGGC
>CAIXUG010000051.1 GCA_903922605.1 uncultured Verrucomicrobiota bacterium | reverse complement strand
GCTTTGAAACGCGCTTCCAACCCCGCTTTCTGCTCCGGTGGAACGCTCAGTTTGAGATTCGGTCGTGCCATGCCTGCGGTTTCGCACATGCCTCAGCCAATCACAATCATTTGTTCCGGTTTATTTAGGGAATTGGTATAAAACCCGTGTCACCTCCGCGCTGAGAGGGATCGGCACCACCGAGAATATGAATCGTGCCGGTCGCTTTTTGCTGGCCCGCCGGTGAGGCGAGCCGCTATCCGCTGGCCGCGTGCTTTCGCTCACAACCATGCATTTTCCCTGGTGGCTGTACCCGCTGCTCTTCGCCACCGGGCTCGGGGCCGGCTTTGTCGATGCGATCGCCGGCGGCGGCGGACTCATCACGGTGCCCGTGCTGCTGGCCACCGGACTGCCGCCGCAGATAGCGATCGCCACCAACCGCTTCCAGTCCTCCTTTGGCACGGCCATGGCCACCTGGAGCTATCATCGCGCCGGCCTCCTCGCGGGGCGGAAGCTGTGGCTGGGGGTCGCCTTCACCGCCGTCGGCGCGGTGCTGGGGGCGCTGACCCTGTCGCATGTGGATGCCCTGTGGCTGAAGCGGCTCATCCCGTTCCTCCTGCTCGCCATCGCGGCCCTGCTCTGGTTCAAGCCCGACCTGGGTGGCCGGCCGCATCCCGCCCGCTGGTCCGTGACCGCCTTTGCGGTGGTGATCGGGCTCGGCCTGGGCTTTTACGACGGCTTCTTCGGGCCGGGCACGGGTACCTTTTGGACAATGGCCTGCGTGCTGTTGCTGGGCCTCGACCTGCGCGCGGCCACCGCCCACACCAAGGTGATGAACCTGACGAGCAACGTGACCTCGGTCGTGGTTTACCTCGCCATGGGGCTGGTGCGCTTCGACCTCGGGCTGGCCATGGCGGCCGGCCAGCTCATCGGCGGGCGGCTGGGGTCACGCGTGGTGGTGAAGGGCGGCGCCAAGGCGGTGCGCCCGGTGCTGCTGACCGTGGTGCTGGTGCTGACCGCGAAACTGCTCTGGGACAATTTCCGCTAGGCCACCGCCTCCGTGCCCTTGTAGCCGAGCAGGTTCCTTTGCTTGATCATTTCGGCCACCTGCACGGGCACGGCGCTTTCCCACCCGGGCTGGCCGGTCTGGATCTGTTTCAGGGCGTCCCGGCTGAAGATGTTCAGGTTCGCCTCATCGATGTCGCGCATGCCCTGGATGTGATGGTTCTCCATCAGATGGCGGTAGAGGTGCTGCAGATTCGGGGCCACCCGCAGGTTGCCGGCCGTGATGATCGCCCCGCTCTTGATGTCCTTGTAGGGATAGACGAACAGCTTCAGCTCGTTGCGGAAGAGCCGGCCGAAGGATTCCAGGATGCCGCCATCCAGCTCGGCATAATACTTCTCGTCGAACAGCTCCTTGAGCGTGGGCACGCCCATCACGATGCCGATGGGCAGCTTCGTGTAACGGAACATGTAGCCGGCCAGCCGGAAGAATTCGCCGTAGTTCGTGATCAGCACCGGATGGCCCAGGGTGCCCAGCAGTTCGGCGCGGTCGATGAAGTCGCGGTGGTTGATCTTGCCCTCGACGTTGAGGTTCTTGAGGGTCATCTCCATCACCACCAGCACATCCTCGCCCCCGACGTTCGGCTCCTGCACAAACTGCGCCTGCGCGTAGCGGATCATGTCCACGGTGACCTTGGTGGGCGGCCGGAAGCTGCCGCGCTCCACCAGCACGGGGCGTTTGTAGAGCTGCTCGGCCGGCTGCACGATCTCGCCGTCGGGCGTGAACATCGCCGCGTTCGTCAGGCCGCGCTCGACGAGCTGCAGGCTGATGAGACGGTTGTCCACCTGCTCAAAGGTGGGGCCCTCGAACTGGATGACGTCCACCTCGATGCGGGCGATGGAGAGGTTGTCGATCAGGCCCTGGAGCACTTCCGAGGTGTCGCTGCCGTTATAGAGCGCCGCATGCACCAGGTTCACCCCGAGGATGCCGATGGCCTCCTGCTGCTGGAGATTCTCGCGGTCCCACATGCGGACGTGCATGAGGATGTCATTGGGCGGGCCACCGGGCACGGTCTGGAAGCGGATGCCCATCCAGCCGTGCGTCTCGTCACGCCGGCTGTAGCTCTTGGCCGTGACGGTGTCGGCGAAGACGAAAAACTTGGTCGTGGCCCCCCGTTTCGTCGCCAGCCGCTCCACCAGGAGGGCGTATTCGCGTTCGAGCATGGCCAGCAGGCGCGCCTTGCTCACGTAGCGGTCGTTGTGACCGTAGATGGCGTCGCTCACGATCATGTCATACGCCGAGATGCTCTTGGCGATGGTGCCGCTGGCCCCGCCGACCCGGAAAAACCAGCGGGCTACCTCCTGGCCGGCACCGATTTCGGCGAAGACACCGTACTTGGTCGGATCAAGGTTGATCTGGAGCGCCTTCTGGTGGGTATCGGGCCGGTCGTCTGTCATGGAGGGACTGAATCACAGGCCCCGCCTGACCGCCAGCGGGAACCCGTCGCGCCCGGAGCCCTTAAGAAATGCGGAAAAGGGTTCAACCGAAGCAGTTTGGCGGGAGATTAGGGAAGGAAGCCCGCAGGAGGAAGTTTCACCCGCGGCCCGCCCGAATTGCTCCGGGTGGGCCGCGGGAAAACAAAAACCCGGGCGGCAGTCAGAGGATGACCGTCCGCCCGGGGGAATATTCAGAATCAGTTCAGTAGGACTTAGTGGGATATCCGCACCCAGTGAACAACGCCAGGTGCGAAACTTGTTGGGCAACCAAAGAACATGCTAACTTTTGCCCGAAAACTTCAGTCCATTCGCTTCCGAAGTGCGCGGAACTTAATGTCGGATCTTGCTCTGTCAAGTTTTTGACAAACTATTTTTCTGCTTCCCGCAGGCTTCAAAGAACAGCTTGCAATAGCAGTTACGACGCCAGTCCTGCGGATTTGTTCAAAAAAAGTTTACAATGGTAACCGGCTTTCGGTCTTGCGGCCGCCCCCATCTTTGCCGGTTCATCCCGCCTTTATGTCGCACTGGCTCATTGTAACGCTGCTCGGCCTCATCGAGGGGATCACCGAGTTCCTGCCCGTTTCCTCCACCGGCCACCTGCTGCTGGCGGAGCACTGGCTCGGGCAGCAATCCGAGCTGTTCAACGTGGTCATCCAGACCGGGGCCGTGCTGGCGGTGCTGGTCGTGTTCGCCAAGCGCGCCCAGGAGCTGCTGCTCGGCTGGAGCCAGCCGGCCAACCGTGATTACCTGCTGAAGCTCGCGGTCGCCTTCGTCATCACCGCCGTGGGCGGCCTCGCCCTGAAGAAGGCCGGCCTGAAGCTGCCCAAGGAAACCGCCCCCATCGCCTGGGCCACGCTCATCGGCGGCGTGCTCTTTGTGGCGGCGGAACAATGGCTGCGCGGGCGCAAGACCACCGAGGCCGTTTCCTGGGCCGTGGCGATCGCGGTCGGGGCCTCGCAGCTCATCGCGGTGGCCTTCCCCGGCTCCTCCCGCTCCGGCACCACCATCCTGGTGGCCCTGCTCCTCGGCCTCAGCCGGACCTCCGCCACGGAATTCTCCTTCCTGCTCGGCATCCCGACGCTGCTCGCGGCCGGCGCGAAGGAAACCCTGGATGCCCTGAAAGACAAAACCGTGCCGCACGAGTCGTGGAGCGAGATCGGCCTCGCCACCCTCGTGGCCGCCGTGACGGCCTTTGTCGTCGTGAAGTGGCTGCTGGGCTATGTGCGCGGGCACACGTTCACCGCCTTTGGCTGGTATCGCATCGCGGTGGGGGCGGCGATTTTGCTGCTGGTGAAGTGAGGGCGGAGTGATCAGTGATCAGTGATCAGTGATCAGTAAGACAGTATTCAGTAAAACAGTAAGCTTCAGCCGTCGGCTCACTGCTCACTGCTTCCTGCCCTCCTGCCCTACTGATCTCTGATCACTACCCACCGCTCACCCCTTCGTCCGCCGGTACACCTTGTGGATGGCCGCCTGGTCGGTCGGCTTGATGATGACCTCGTCGAGGCAGACGTGGGGCGGACGCGAAGCCATCCAGAGGAGCGTTTCCGCGATGTCCTCGCCCGTGAGTGGCACGGTGCCCTCGTAAACCTTGCCCGCCCGCGCCGCGTCGCCCTTGAACCGAATGAGTGAAAACTCCGTTTCCGCCAAGCCGGGGTCCAGCGAGCCGACGCGGATGCCGGTACCATTCAGCTCGAAGCGCAGCGCCTGGGTGACGCTCCGTTCGGCCGCCTTCACGCCGCAATACGCCGCCGCCCCGTCGTACGCCTGATGCCCCGCGATGGAGCCGATGTTGAGGATGCTGGCGCCGGCATCGTGCGGCAGGAGCGGCAGGACCGCCCGGGTGACCCGCAGGAGGCCAAGGAAATTGCTCTGCACCATCGCCTCCCAGTCGGCGTCCTTCGCGGTCGCCACCGGATCGAGGCCATGCGCGCCGCCGGCGTTGTTGATGAGCACATCCACCCGCGGCGTGAGGGTCTTCACCCAGGCCACGAAGGCTTCCACACTGGCGGTGCTGCTGACATCCAGCGCATGAAAATGGACGGAAGCGGCCCCCGCCGCCTTGGCCATGGCGGCAACCTCCTCCAGTTTGGGCACGCGGCGCGCGCCAAGCAGCAGATGGCAGCCCGCCGCCCCGAACGCCCGCGCCGCCGCCGCGCCAAAGCCGCTGGATGCCCCGGTGATGAAAACCCATTTGCCCGCGATCAACATGCGGTGAGCTTAGAGTCCATCTGAGAAATGGGAAGGGTGCGCGGGCGAGGCATTCGCGGCCCGGGGCGGGGAATCATCACTTTTCCGAATTTTCCAGCGGCCTCCCAGACGATGCGCCGGGATCGGGTGACTGCCCGATCAATGCCCGGCTCGCGCAGGGCACCGCTCAAAGTGGACGATGTCCTTCGGTTCCACCTCAGGAAGGGCTGCCGTAACGCCGTGGAAATACGGCGCGGAAGGTCGTGCCCGTTTGCGCCGAACTGGCGATTTCCAGACTCGCGTCGAGCAACTCGCACAGGCGCTTCACCACGGAAAGGCCAATCCCTTCGCCGGGCTGGTCCAGGGCGGGGCCGGTTCGGGGAGCCGTGTCCCCGGGGGCCGCCAGGACCTGCGAGGTTTCACCTTTGATGGCGGCGGACTTCTCATCCGATTCCTTCGCGCTTGCGGTGGCCTCCTGCAGGCCGGCCTTCAGGGATTGGCTTGCGCCCGGCAACATTCCCGGCCCGGTGTCCTGCACCATCAGCCACCAATTTTCCTTCTCCTCACCCCAGGTCACGGTCACGCCGCCCTCCTCCGTGTACTTGAGCGCGTTCAGCACCAGGTTTTTCGCGAGCCGCCGGACTTTCTCGGCGTCGCCCTCCTCGACCAGGCGCAACGGCCCTTCCGTTCTCAAAAACAAATTCCGTTCCCGGGCGAAGGGCTGGCTCCCCCCGCACAATTCGGCGATCAGCGCGGTGGCGTCGAAACCGGCGAGCTTCCGTTTGTCCTGGCCAGCCTCCAGCCGTGCCAGCTCCATCAGTTCACCGAGCATCGTGCTCAGCCCCTGCGTGGCCCGCTGCAGGACAGCCACCGAGCCAGCCCGGTCGGCCTCGGCCAGATGGGGATGGACGACCATCGAGGCCGCCATGCTGACGCCGAGGATGTCGTTGTTCAGATCGTGAACCGCCTGATGGATGAACGCGCCGCGGCGCTGTTCCACCTCGTCCATCGTGGCCAGCGCCTTTTGGAGGTCGACCACCCGGCTGGCGGCCTCCGCCTGCTGCATGCGCTCGTATTGGGCGGCGCTCTCGCTGATGGTGTCGTTGATCAAGCGGAGCAGCTGGCGCTGCGCCTCCAGCAGGGTTGCCGGCTCGATTTCGGGATGGGTGGCGCCCAGGCGGCCCAGCTCCTCGAAGACGCAGAGATGGAGATGGCCGCACTCGGTCACGAGCTCCTTCAACCGGTAGCCCTGCTGCCAGCGATGCAGGCCGTGCTTCACCTCTTCCTCCTTTTTCCCGGCCTCGGCCGCCAGGGCGTCCGCCCCGCCTGGTCGGGAGCGCAGCCGGAGTTCATAGGCATCGAGGATGGCGGGGATGTGATCGAGGAACTGCCCGAGCGTCAGGGCCCGCCCGGTCATCTGTTCGGGATCGGCGCGATCCGCTGTTCGCCAGGCCAGGAGGATCGCTTCCCGGCGGGTGGAGAGGTACTCACTCAGGGTGGCCAATTGCTGGCTCGGGGTCAGGGGCATGAAGGATTCAGTGCAAAGATCAGCGGCGTCATGGCGGCGCTTTGGGCGCTATTCCGGCGTTAATGAGCACTGTGTTTCTCAGCCTCCACAGAGTCAATGCGCGCGATTGGACCGGGTGCGCTGGGGTGAACTCAGCCGGCCCCAGGCCCCGCGTTCAGCCACCGGATTTGGCGGCCGGCAGTGTGAAATTCGGCGGGACGAACTCCCGCCGCACAAAGACCACGTTGCCGCCGTCCGCCCACGGCATTTCCTCGCGCACGACCACGAAGCCATGCGCCTCGAGCCAGGCCCGCAGCTCGGGGTAGAGCATCACCCCGGCGTAGTTGGATACGCGGTTGACCTCCGCATGGATGGCGCGCACTCCCGGCAGCATCCGGGGTGAAGCGGCCAGGAAGCGGCCCTCGAATCCCTGCATGTCGAGCCAGAGCAGGTCCACCCGGGGCACGTTTTCCCGGGCGGCCCACGTGTCCAGCGTGAGCACCGGCACCTCGATCGTGCGCTGGAAGCGGATGTGCGGGTGCAGCTTCAGGATCTCGTCCGGCGGCAGCAGCGAGCTGGACTGGTCCACGTCGCTGTCGGGCCGGTCCCCGCCCCCTTCGCTCACATGGAACTGGGCGGTGCCATCCTTGTCGCCCAAAGCCAGGGGGAACGTGCGGACGTTGGGCAGCGCACCGACCCGTCCCTGCAGCTTCGCGTAAACCGAGGGCAGGGCCTCAAACGAATACACCCGGCCACGCGGCCACAGGCGGGAGAATTCTTCCGAATCAAACCCGTAATGGGCGCCGCAATCCACGATCACCGGATTCTCCGGCAGGAACGGGCGCAGCCATTGCTTGGGGATTTCACCGACCGGCAGCTTGCGGAAGAGCTGCCGCACCCGCTGAACCAGACCCCGGAGACTTGCCATGGGCGACGAATACCGCAGCGGCCGGACGGTTGTCGAAACAAGTCGGCGGCGGGTCGGACTACGCTGATGTGCCCGGCGCGGCATCCCTCGCGACGCGACCCAGCTTCCACGGGACATCGGCGTCAAAGGCGCGGTAATCGCATGTCAGCTCCTCGCCGGCTGCGAGATCGCGCAGTGCGACCGTGGTCACGGAGAGTCCGTCATCGGACGGCGCTCCTGTGTTGGGCTGTTCCGCATGGTTCATGAAGCGCGCATGGTCGCCGCTCAGGATGAACTCCCGGGTGTCGCCCGTCAGATAGCTGAAGTGGCGGACGTAGCCCCGTGCCAGTTCCGGCAGCGCGGCCCATTGGGCCAGCGTGAAAACCTGGTCAAAGCCGGCGAGGAACCGGTAGAGCGGCGTGCCCTTGGGCACCGGCCCGACCGTGAACAGGCCGTTGCCGTGGATGCCGCTCGGGGCGACGTGCGTGGGGATCAGAAGCATTTCAACCACAGGCTCGCGCAAATCACCCGCCGGGCAAAGACCGGCCTTTCCAGCCGAACCACCACGCAAGCGCCCGGGGTTACAAGGCAGCGTTGACGGCGTCCAGAACCTGCCGCGAGTAGGCCTCGTCACCAAAGGTGCCGATCCGGATGTGCAACTCGGTGGAGGTCTCGCTGAGGCGGCGCAGGATGAAGATCACGGTGCGGTCGGTGCTGGACTTCGCCTCCAGACGGGCTTCCAGACCGTCCTTCATCGTCTTGTATTCCCGGAGTTCGAGTTTGTTGACGGCGGCCTGCACGGCGGCCCAAGTGCGGCCCATGGACGCGTTCTCGACCGTGCCGAGGTCGCCCAAGCTGTAGGCGGCGACGCCGGGGGCGGTCACCGAGGTGGTCATCATGTCGGCGCAGCCGGCAGACGCGATGATCACGCCCATGAGCGCCGTCAGGGCAACCATTTTGGACCACCGTTGGAGCCGGGCATTCGTTTCCATGGTGCAACCTATCCATCAGCCCGGCTTGCGCCACCGCGATTTCGGAGTGCGACTTCGGATTTCTGATTTCGCCGATTCTCTGCCATGCTCTCGCCCGTGACCGGTCTGGCCAAGCAGCGCGTGTTGGTGGGCATGAGTGGCGGGGTGGATTCCTCGGCCACGGCCGCGCTGCTGCAGTCGCAGGGCTTCGACGTCATCGGCGTCACGCTCAAGCTCTGGCCGCAGGACTGTGTGAACCGCGCCGAGGACAAGTGCTGCGGCCCCCAGGCCGTGATGGATGCCCGGAGTGTCTGCGCCCAGCTGGGCGTACCCTATTACCTCGTGGATGAGGCGGCGCTCTTCCAGCAGAAGGTCATCGAATATTTCGCCGCCGAATATAAGGCGGGCCGCACGCCCAACCCGTGCGTGATGTGCAACCAGCACCTCAAGTTCGGCGTGCTGCTCGACCGCGCCCGGCAGCTCGGCTGCGACTTCATCGCCACCGGCCACTTCGCCCGGCTGGAGCGTGATCCGGCGACCGGCCGCACGCTCCTCCGCAAGGGCCGCGACGCGCGCAAGGACCAGAGCTACTTCCTCTTCAGCCTGCGGCAGGACCAGCTCGCGCGCGCCATGTTCCCGCTGGGCGAGAAGACCAAGGCCGACACCCGCGACGTTGCCCGCTCCTGCTCGCTCCGCACCGCCGACAAGGAGGAGAGCATGGAAATCTGTTTCGTGCCGGACAACGACTACGGGAAGTTCCTCGAGGAGGCGAAACTCGCCACCCGGCATCGCGGCGACATCGTGGACACCGCCGGCCGCAAGCTCGGCGAGCACGAGGGCATCGAGTTCTACACCATCGGCCAGCGGCGCGGCCTGGGCATTTCGTCGCGCGACCCGCTGTATGTCGTCAGCCTCGAACCCGCGACCAACCGCGTGGTGGTGGGCGACGAATCCACGCTCAGCCGCGACACCTTCACGGTGGCCAACTGCAACTGGATTCCATGGGAAACGCCGCCCGCCTCCTTCGAGTGCTCGGCGAAGATCCGTTACAACCACGCCGGAGCCGCTGCCACGGTGACACCAGGTCCCAACGGTACGGCCAGCGTGAAGCTTCACGCTCCTGCGCGCGCGGTGACGCCGGGACAGGCATGCGTCTTCTATGGCGGTGAAGAAGGCGACTTGGTCCTGGGCGGCGGGTGGATCACTCGGGGCTGAAATTCAAACGCGTTATGCGCACCCGGCTTGTCGTGCTGATGGTATTCTCGCTCTGGGCATGCCGGGCCAACGCCAAACTCCAGGGGTTGCCTGATTCGTTTTTGTTGGTTTCATCGGATCAGACGCTATGCCTCGCCATGCGAGAGCCGAGATTCAAAAGCGGGCCAAACGATAAGGGTCCTTTTGGGCTCATTAACCCTGCGGACAGG
The DNA here is from genome assembly GCA_903922605.1 of uncultured Verrucomicrobiota bacterium. Classification (GTDB taxonomy): domain Bacteria; phylum Verrucomicrobiota; class Verrucomicrobiia; order Limisphaerales; family UBA9464; genus CAIVQB01. The sequence goes on along the minus strand of CAIXUG010000051.1, from coordinate 17,548 downwards.
GGACGTTTCGCCCTCTTGAGCGATGGTCGACAAATAGACCTCTACACCCAGTTTCCTTCCAATGGCGTTTACCGGCTTTCCGGCCTTAAGCCGGTCTACTTTCTGGACTGGTTTGATGGCTCGAATTCAGTGGCGATGTCAGCCGATTTTCGGTCGTTGGTGCATGTGCGTAATTGGGCCGTGGATACGTACAGAGTTGCTCCCGGTCGCCACATGCCGAAGGCCATGGAATTCTACCGTGATGGAAAAATGGTCCGCTCTTATGTGGCCAGTGAGCTGGTGGAAAATCCGGGAACGGATGGCGCCTTTCATACAATCCAGTGGCTAGGCGATTATCCCGGGGACAGCTTTACGCCATGGCTGGCTTCAATTCCGATTGTCAGGGGCGATAAACTTGAAGCGGTTACTGCGCCGCGGGGTTTGTTTCTTGCGGCGTATGGAATCAGGCTCTCCCCCGGCAACCGTTTTGTTTTCGATATCACGACGGGGCAGATCCTGTCGGAAGATCGTCCAGTGCCGGGCCGGGTTCGAGTTATTGGAACGCTAACTTGCCTCACCACGCTGGCCGCCGGATGGCTTTTCTTTCGTAAGCGCCAGACACCATGAAAACGGCTTTCCTCACCATCTTCTGCTCCGCCCTGCTGGTGATCTGGCCCTTGCACGCCGCCACCAACGACTGGTTCGGCATCCGTGTCGTCGATGAGTCAACCGGGCGTGGCGTGCCGCTGGTCGAGTTGGAGACGGTGGACCACCTGCGCTACGTCACCGACAATGCCGGCTGGGTGGCGATCCAGGAGCCGGGCTGGGCCGGGCAATCGGTATTCTTCACCATCCGCAGCCACGGCTACGAGTTTCCCAAAGACGGCTTCGGCTACGCCGGTACGGCGGTGACCTACACGCCCGGCGGTCGCACCACCCTGCGGCTGAAGCGGCGCAATGTCGCCGAGCGCCTGTACCGCGTGACCGGCGAGGGCCGCTACCGCGACAGCGTGCTGCTGGGCGGGCCGACCCCGCCGGGCGAACCGGCCATCCGCGGCCTCGTGGCCGGGCAGGATTCGGTGCAGCTCGCGCCCTATCACGGGCGGCTGCTCTGGTTCTGGGGCGACACCGCGCGGCTGCGCTATCCGCTCGGGCAGTTCCGCACTTCGGGCGCGTGGTCGGTGCTGCCCGGCACCGCTGGATTTGACCCGGCCCGCGACGTAGACCTGCATTACTGGACCGACCGCGAGGGTTTCAGCCGCGAGATGGTGCCGCTGAAGGCCGGTGAAAAAGGCGTCGTTTGGATCGACGGCGTGGTGACCGTGCCCGATGCCAAGGGCCAGGAACGGCTGGTCGCGCATTTCTCGCACCGGGAATCGCTCGCGAAGCAACTCCGCCACGGGCTCGCGGTCTGGAATGACGAGCGGGAAGTCTTCGAGCCGACCGTCACGCTGCCCAACGCCGAGGTGTGGCGGTTCATCCAGGGCCATCCGGTGAAGCACACGATGGCAGGCCGCGACTACCTGCTGTGCGGCGACCATCTGCCCAACATCCGCGTGCCCGCGCGGCTGGAGGACGTGCTGAATCCCGCGAGCTATGAGGCCTGGACCTGCTTCGGCACCAACGGCAGCACCAAAGAGGAACCGCTGCCCCAACGCGACGCGGCCGGTGCGCTGCAATGGTTCTGGCGGCGGGACACCGCCCCAACGCGCAACCGGGACGAACAGCGCTGGCTGAAAGCGGGCGTGGTACAGACCAATGAACTCCGGTTCCTACCGTTCGATACCGAGTCGGGCAAAGCGGTCCTGCTGCACGGTGGCTCGGTGCGGTGGAACGCCCATCGCCAACGGTGGATCGCCATTGCCGTGGAATCGGGCGGCACCGCCTCCGCGCTCGGTGAAGTCTGGTATGCCGAGGCGCGCGATCCGCTCGGTCCCTGGCGCAAGGCGCGCAAGGTCGTCACGCACGAGCACTACTCATTCTACAATCCGGTGCAACACGACGTCTTCGACCAACAGGGCGGGCGGCTGATCCAGTTCGAGGGCACCTACTCCGAGAGCTTTTCCGGCAACCCGACCGCCACTTCGCGCTACGACTACAACCAGATGATGTACCGGCTCGATCTGGATGATCCACGGCTCGCCGCGACGCACGAGTGAGGCAGACACGGCGTGTCAGCCGCGACGGAGCGCCGGTCTCCGACCCGGCGCGGCCCGGCATCTGTAGCCCGACACGCCGGGTCGGAGACCGGCGCTCCGTGCGTCCTGTTTTCGCGACCTCACTCCAGCTCAATCCCCACCGGGCAGTGGTCGCTGTCCATGACGTGCGGCTGGATGAAGGCGCGCTTTAGCCGCGGACGCAGCGACGGAGTCAGGAGGACATAGTCGAGACGCCAACCCACGTTCCGGGCGCGAGCGGTACCCATCGGACTCCACCAAGTGTAGTGACTGCCGCCTTTTTCGAACTCCCGAAACGTGTCCATGAACCCGGCCGCCACGAAGGCGCTGAAGCCGGCGCGCTCCTCCGGCGTGAAGCCGTGGTTCTTCACGTTCGCCTTGGGGTTCGCGAGGTCGATCTCGGTGTGTGCCACGTTCAGGTCGCCGCACCAGATCACGGGCTTTTTCTTCTCCAGCTTCTTCAGGTAGGCGAGGAAGTCCCGGTCCCACTGCTGCCGGTAAGGGAGCCGCTCCAGCTCGCGCTTGGAGTTGGGGACGTACACATTGACGACGTAAAAGTCGGCGTACTCCGCGGTCAACACGCGTCCTTCGCGGTCATGGTCGGCGTGCCCGATGCCGTTGGTGACCTTGAGCGGTTTCGCCTTGGTGAAGATGGCGGTGCCGGAGTAGCCCTTCTTCTCCGCGCTGTTCCAGTGGGTCTCGTAGCCGGCGGGCCAGAGCTGCTCGATCTGGTCGGGTGAACACTTCGTCTCCTGCAGGCACAGGATGTCCGGCGACTCGGCGGCCAGGTAGTCGAGGAAGGTTTTCCGCAACACGGCGCGCAGGCCGTTCACGTTCCAGGAGATCAGCTTCATGCGTGGGAGCTACAAAAGCGCGCCGGCGAAGCGAAGGCCATTATTTTCCCGTCGGTGTGACGACGGCGCGGGTGCGCAGTCCGTCGAGGGTCTTCGGGCCGATGCCGCTGACCTTCAGCAGGTCCTCGACGCGCGCGTAGGGGCGTCCGGCAACAATCCGCTGCGCCATCCCCTCGTTGACACGCGGCAGGAGCATCAGCTCATGCACGGTGGCGGTATTGACGTTGATGACCTGCGTGGACTCCGCCGCAAGGACCTCGCGCGTTTTCGGCTTGCCGAACTGCTGCCAGCCAAAAAAGGCCGCGCCGCCGACCAGCGCCATCCACACCAGCCGCGTGATGATGCGCACCGCCACGCTGCGCGCGACACTGCGACCAAAGCTGCCGACGGGATTGCTGTTTCGCCCCACGCGCTTCATCTGCCGTGCGGGAGGCATGGCGTCAACCACCGGCTGGCCCCAGTTGTTCACCGCCAGGGGAGGAATCAATTCTCCAACCGTTTTCGTTTCCTGACGTCCGTCGTTGTCTGCGCTAAGTTTCATGGACATGAGCGTGGACACCAGCGACTACGATTTCCGGTTTGGCGGCCTCGCCCGGCTTTACGGAAAGGCCGGGCTGGCCCGCCTACGGGCGGCGCATGTGCTGGTCGTGGGCGTCGGCGGCGTCGGCTCGTGGACGGTCGAAGCGTTGGCTCGCAGCGGCGTCGGCGCGCTCACGCTCGTGGACCTCGACGAGGTGTGCGTGAGCAACGTGAACCGCCAGCTGCCGGCACTCGACGGCAACGTGGGCCGCGCCAAGGTCGAGGTGCTCGCCGAGCGCGTGCGCGCGATCAATCCTGGCTGCCAGGTGGACGCACGGATGGAATTTTTTACCGAGGAAAGCGCCGAACGCCTGCTCACGCCGCGCTACGATTACGTCGTGGACGCCATCGACAGCGTGGTGAACAAGTGCCGGCTTATCGCGCTCTGCCGGAGCAAGGGGCTGCCGATCATCGCCTGCGGCGGCGCGGGCGGCCGGCGCGATGCCACGCAGGTACGCGTCGTGGACCTCGCGCGGGCGACGTATGATCGGCTCCTAAGCGAGACAAGGAAGCGCCTGCGTCAGGAGCACGACTTCCCGCGCGGCGAAAAGAAGTTCGGCGTGGACTGCGTGTGCTCCGCCGAACTGCCGGTGTTCCCGCACCGCGATGGCACCGTGTGCGCGGTGGCTGAGGCACCCGTGGAAGGCGAAGCGGCCGGTCACCGGCTGAACTGCGACTGGGGTTTCGGGTCGGCGACATTTGTCACGGGCACCTTCGGTTTCGTCGCCGCCGGCGTGGCCGTACAGCGGATCGCGGATAATTCCGCCAAACCAGGCTGAGGTTTCAGGCGGTCAGGCCACGTGCTTTGCGCCCCGCTGGCAGATTTCATAGAAATCATCCCACTGTTTTGCGTCCGCGAAAGCGCGGCGGGGAATCACCACAGCGGCCTGCTGATTCACGTAGATGAAAATGCGCTGCCGAGTGCGGGCCAGCCTCTGGACCAGCGTCCATTTCAACTCGGACCTGTCATATTCGGACTCGGTGGAGATGCCGGCGTCGGAAACGGTGAGCGTGCGCTGGCAATACAGCGGCTTGTTTTTCTTCGAGACCATGATCAGCACGACCAGCACCAGCCAGAGACTTACAAATACCGCAGCCATGAGTACAACCCCGAAGGCGGTCACGCCGATCCGGTATGCTGCCGAACGGTCCGCCGGCAGCGAACGCATGAAATTGAAGGCGAAAAGCCCCAGCGGACACGCAAAGATCAGCAGCATGATGGGAGACCGGGCCGTATGGTAGATGGTCCAGGCGAAGCGGTCCCAAAAGCTGAGGCGGTAGGTGATTGTCATAGACGGATGGCAGCCTGATATCGCAGGCAGTCTTCATCGGCAGCCGCCATGTCCTTCGCTTTGATAGCAACAGGCAAGCCGATATCCGGCCTGCCGGCACAGGTAGCGCAGAGTTGCACTCTGCCGTATCGCAGGTTTCAACCTGCCAAGAGTGAGGACTTACCAAGCACCCCCGGAAAATCAGGCGCCCTGCCGACTGCAAGTCGGCGATACAGCAGAGTGCAACTCTGCGCTACTTTTCACGCCGGAATACCCTTACGCCACCGCCGGGCGCGGCTTGCCGCCGCCCTTTAGCGGCGCGGAAGGGCCGGTTGGCTTCGTCGGGGTGGCCGGCAGCTTCTTGAAGCTCTGCCAGTAGCGCGGCGGCAGGCAGCCGAGGCCGATGAGCACCAGCTGGCTCCCGACGAAGGTCGCGAGCACCGGGAAGGCGCCGCTCATGAAGCCGTAGCTGTGCAGGCCGATGCCGAGCATGTTCACCCCGAACCACGACCAGCTCGTGACGATGTTGCCCGCGATGGCGAGGGTCATCACGCCGCGCTCGCGCACCAGGCCGCCCCAGCGGGCGTGCAGGACCAGAGCGTTCCATAGCACGATGATCAGCGCGCCGTTCTCCTTCGGGTCCCAGCCCCAGAAGCGGCCCCAGCTCTGGTCCGCCCAGATGCCGCCCAGGACCGTGCCCACGAAGCTGAAGAGCGTCGCGAAGCAGACGATGCCATAGACCATCCGCGCGAGGGACTTTGCGGTGTCGGGATCGAGGCCGCGCGTGAAGAAGCCGCGCACGATGTACACGATCGCGAGGAAGCCCGCGACGAAGGTGCTCGCATAGCCGAGCGTCACGATCACGACGTGGGTCGCGAGCCAGAAGTTCGTGTCGAGCACGGCGCGCATCATGATCATCGTGTCGCCATCCAGCGCGAGGTTGTGGGCGATGATGAGGGTCACAAAGCCGAGCAGGCTGCCGACCGTGAGACCGATGGCGTTCCGCCAGAAGCGCTCCAGGATCATGCCGAGCACCACCGCGCCCCAGCCGATGAAGATGGCCGAGGAGTAGAGGTTCGTCACCGGGGGACGCCCCTGCAGCACCATGCGGAAAATCAGGCCCGTCATGTGGATGACAAACGCGAGCCCGACGAGGCGAAAGGCCGCCACGCGCAGCCATTCGGCGAAGTTGAACCAGAAGCCGACCGCGCAAAGGAACGCGGCGACGTAGATGATCATCGCGTTGTAGAAGGGCGCGAACCGGTTGAAGAACACCTCGCGGCCGGCCTTCTTCGTCTCGGCCGGAATCGAATCGGCGCAATAGCGGGAATATTCGGCCACGGCGGCGTTGAACTCGATGGAGTTGCCGGTTTGGTAGGCGTCGCCGATGCGGGCCCACGCCAGGATGGCCTTGGGCAGCGGCTCACCGCCGGTCAGATCCATCAGGCGGTCGGGCAGGCGGGACCAGTCGTGGCCGTTTTCGGGCGGAAACAGCAGCGGCAGCTTTTCCCCCCGGCTGCCGATTTTGTCGTAGAATTTCGCGGCCTCCCGCACCAGCGGGTCGTCCTTGGCCTCATCGGGATTCTTGCCGGCATAGCGTGTTTTCACGGCGATCAGCGCGCCTTCATTGGCTGGCAGGGACTTGTAAAAGGCCGTCACCTCGGCGGTGAAATTGGTGGCGCTTTGCGAACGCGCGGAAACCTGGAGGGTGTTGAAAAGTTCGAGCGCGTTACCGAGCTTCAGCACCGCCTGGTCATAGGCGTCACGCTGGGACTCCTCCTTCTTCACCGCGCGGCCGATCTGCTCCTGGAGCGTGGCAAAGTTCGCCTCGGTGGCGATCTGGTTCCACGAGTAATACTTGCCGTTCTCGCCGTGATCCACGTTGGACTCGGGCAGCTTGAGCACCTGCTTGAGCTCCTGGCTCACCACCCGAAACACGCGGCGGTCGCGGGCGGCCTCGGGCTTGAACATCACCTCGGCCAGCCATTCGGGGGCCGACATCGTCCGCTTTTCTACCGGGTCGTAGGCGTCGTGCCGCTCGCGGATCTGCACGAGGGTGTTCCGGGCGAAGGAGTCGAGCGGCTGGGGGCGGCCGCCGGAGAGCAGCGGCAGCCGGCCAAACTGGGCGAAGGCGAACTTGTCCTCCCGCGCCGGGGCCAGCGTGGTGAGGAACCACACCGCGAACACGGCGGGGATGAACCAGGGCAGATGCTTTTTCATGGTGGGGGAAATTGGGGCCGTTGCTCGGCCATGCTCCTGCTCTTGCTCATGAATCTCGTGCTTCGGCGATTAAGAGCAAGAGCAGGAGCAGGAGCACGAGTAAGATTGTTGGCCATTGGACGTGGTCGGCGAGGGTTCAGGCGGTCTTCTTTTTGCGGACGAAGGCCGTGAGGTGGATGCCGAACTGCACGAGCAGACCGAGCGCGACCATGCCGCAGCCGACATAGGGCGTGAGCCACGAAGGATTCTTCACGACCTGCAGCGTGCTGGTGCCCCGGCTGGCGGCGGCCTGTTCCCGGCCCATCTGGTACTGGAAAAAGGTCAGCCCGCCGAACCGCAGCGGGTTGTTCATGTAGATGTCCACCTCGCGGCGGCCCACGGTCGGGTGGTCCACCAGCACGCGGCTCTGGAAATTCTTGGGAATGCCGTCCGGCTCGGCGGCGGAAACGGTGCCGGCATAGACCTCGTGGGTGGTCTTGAGCAGCTTCACGGTGAAGGGCTGGTAGTAACGCATGGGCCGGAGCTGGAAGGTGAACGTGCGCCCGCCGGCGGTGACGGTCTGCGGCTTGGTCAGCAGCCCGTGGATGCGCTGGGCAAGGTCCGCGCCGAACTGCTTGGACCAGCTGAAGGCGGCCGAGGCGGCCATGGCCGGCTCACCCGCCCAGTCAGAAACTGCCCAGGTGCCGAGGCTCTTGCCATCGGTCCCGACCAGCTCGATGAGGGCGGTGGGGATGTTCTTGCTGTCCATCGTCCGCGTCTCGGTGGCCGGCTGGAAGTCAAAGTTCTGGGCGATGCCGTCCGACGCCTGCGGGGCATTGGTCTTCTGCATCATTGGCGCGCGGAAGCTGGGCTCCGAGTTCTCCATCCACTCCTTCACACGCACGGAGAAGGGCAGCGGTTCGAGCCGGATTTCGGTCCCGGGCCGGAGCTCCGAATCGGGAATGGCGACGACGTTGTTCATCGCCGCGTCGGTGGTGTCGCTGAGGAAGACCAGCTCGGTCTTCTGGAAGTCCTCGGAATAGTTCCGCCATTCGCCCTCGGCAAAGCTCATGCGGCTCTCCCGCGCAAACATGTCGGTCGCGAGCTGGCCGACGAGCAGCAGGATGATGCCCAGGTGCGTCATCACGATGCCGGACTTCTTCCAGGCGAACTTGAAGCGCGAGATGTGTGCCGCGACCAGGTTCACCAGCAGGGACGTGCCGAGGAGGTAGCCGCCGGGCAACGGAATCTTGATCCATTTCCAGGCGGGATCGTGCGGTGAAAAAACCGAGAACCAGGAGCGGAAGAAGCGCGCCTGCGCCACATACAGGCCATCGTCGGTCTGGGCCAGCGTGCCGAAGAAGATCACGGCGATGCCCAGCGCCAGCAGCGTGACGGTCAGGCGGATCGAGGTAAGCGGTGCGAGTAATCGTTTCACGAAAAAGGGAACGGACGGCAAATCACGCAGACAGACGCGGACGGTGAATCATGATTCGGTGCAAGTTTTGGAAATGGGGTGAATGGCCGGCTGGCGGGGACCAGCGGCCGGGAGGGCTCAATATTTCACCGACTGCACAAACTTCACGAAGTTGTCATGCTCCTGCGCTACCAGGGCGGCGCTGCCGGTGAGCTTGTAGAACCAGGTGCGGTCGGCCCGTGACACGATGGCGGCGAGCATCTTCTTGCCGGCCCCGGCCCCCTCGCCCGTCAGGTCGGCGACGATCGCCTTGTCACCACCGGGCAGATTCAGCGTGGTGGTGACGGTGGGAATGTCTGCCTCACTGACCGGGCTGAGGCCGAGCTGGCCGCGCCAGCGGTTCAGGTTGGCCAGGTTCCCGCCGGCGACCGGACCGAGTGCGACCACGGAAAGATCCCCGCCCTCGCCAACCGCAAAGCTCGCGATGCGCATGGTCGAGGCCGGCACCGATTTCCAGCCGGCGGGCACCTCCCACTGGGGCTGGCCGGTTGAAGGCGGGGGCGCGATCGGACCGGCCATGCCAGGGGGTGGCGTCGCGGCGGTTGCGGTCGGAGCCGGGGCGGACGTGGTGGCCGTGTCACCACCGTCGCCGGTATCCACCGACTTCAGCCAGGCGAGGAACTTCGGCTTGTTCTCGGCCACCAGCGCGTCTTCGCCGGTCAGCTTGAAGAATACCGTGGCGGTACCAACCGACAGGACGGCGGCCAGCGTGCGGGCCTTGTACTTGTCATCCAGCGTGGGCTTGTCGCCGACCAGATCGTAGAGCTTGCCGGTCACGCCGCCGATGGGCACGGCCTGCGTCAGACCGGCGAGTTCGGCCTCGGTCACCGAACCGAGCCCGAGCTGCGTCCGCCAACGGTTCACATTGTCGAGCTCGCTGCCGGCGGTCGGGCCGAGGGGCACCACTGAGGCATCGGCGGTGCGGCCGTCCGTAGCGGTGATGCTGTAGCTGGCGATGCGCATGCCGCTCGCCTCCTTCTCGGTCCAGCCGGCGGGCACATTCCAGGGCGGACGGGAGGTTCCCGCCTCCGCCGGAGCGGGTGCGGATTCGGCAGAAGGGGCCGATGCCATCACCGGAGGCGGGGCCGCCATGTCCTTGGGTGCCTGGTAAACCTGGACCTCCTCCTTTTTGCAGCCCAGCAGGGCGGCAAGCAACGGCACGCAAAGGAGCTGACCAGAACGGAAACGCATCGGGTTTAAGTAACCCTCGGCGAAGCCGCCCGCAAGCGCGGTGTCCGGGACGCAATGGTCCTCTGATCCGTCAGAATTCCCGTTCAGCGACTCAGGCGGAAGAAAATGGATTGGGAAGGAGACGCCAGGTCGGCGTCGTGGTTGCCGGCGGTTGTCGCGACGGAATAGATCGGTTGCCATGTGCCGGTCTGCGGATCGGTGGATGATTCCAGATGCCAGCCGTTGTCCATGGCGCTCCAAGATAGGGAGATATGTCCGTTTGTGCCGCCAGACACCGTGAGCCGGGGCATGGTCATGGAAACCGCAGAGACCGGCCTGGCCAGCAAGACGCCTCCGTCGCCTTCGGCGAATTTTGCAAAAAACACGACCGATCCGTCTTCCTGGACCCCGGCATCGCCGATGACTTCCACATCGCTGATCGTGCGCTGTCCCACGCCTTCCACCGTAATGACGTCATCGGCCACCGCGATGGTCTGGATGGTCCCATCCGCTCGACGCACCCAGATTCCGCTGCGGTTCGTGTCCCCGGCTCCTATGTCGGCAAGGTAAATGATGGCACCCGTGGCCAGGTTTCGGGCGGGCGCCAGAAAAGACTTAAAGGTCGCGCCGGGTCTTGAGACGCCGACCAGTGTGCCGGTGTGGAGCAGCAGTTCAAATCCGGAGCCGTTCCAGAGGTAGACGGCCCACTTCGTCGGTGGAGCATCTGGCAGATCATCAGGCGTGTTAGTGCCCACCGTCAGCGTGATTTGATCATCATCGGTCTGATACCAGGATGAGCCCGTGACTCTGGCCGGAGCAAGGCCGGGCAGGACATCCCCCGGCCTGAGGACCAGATGAAGCGTACCTTCACGGAACTGGACCAGGGCCGATCCGTTGGTTTCCGTCCCCGGGCCTTTCAGCAGGACTGGCAAGCACATGGTCCCGTTGGTATTGATGTGATAATGGCCCGACAAACCGGAAAGATACATGCCGGAAAGACGGATTGAGTCAGGCAGTCCGTCAATGGGAGCATTGAATGCGACCATCAATTGGTTGGTCCCGTTCTGGGAACGCCAGATGCAGGAGGGGTTGAAGCTGCGGCCGTAGCCTGCCCAACTGCCCAAACCGTCATCGGTGTCGTCACCGGTCACATTTCCGGAGAAATAGACCTCGCCCGCCGGCCCGACCTTGCACCAGCCGATATCGCGGATAATTTTTCCCCCGGCAAAACCGGGAGCCTGCTGGCCGGATCTGACCAACAGCTCCAGGTTGCCGTGAAAGCCCTTGCGCCAGAGACCCCGGCCGACCGGTTCACCCGTGTCCCGGTTGCTGATATTGCCCGTAAAGGCGAGCACGCCATCGGCATTGGCGTCCCAGCCTGAGTCGCCCAGGTCGGCAAAGACTTCATTCGCCGTGACCGCGCCCGGAAACAGCACGACGTTGCTGTCGGGCTTGTCGGGTGGGCCGAGGAATATTCCCGAAACGACGCCAGGGAGATTGTCCGATGAGTAAAAGGACTGGAACAGGACATTCTCGCCGGAATAGAGGAGCCCGCTCAAAAGGCCGTAACGCCGCACCGACCCGTCAAGGGTGATGATCGGTGCGGGGTCACCCACACGCGCCACCCGCCTCAAAGCCCCCATGCAACCGGCCCATATTTCGGATTGATGGACACGGTCGCTCACGTTCGTAAAAGCGAAGGTTCGCAACGTGAGACGATTGCCGTCTCTCAGATCTGCCTCGTCGATTCGGGGGGTAGTTTAGTCCGCCACTGTTCGGGGCCGGCTGGCCGCTGATCGCCACCGGTTCATATTGATAGTCGGCGGCCAAGGCCACCTCCACAGTCAGCAACGCGGCCAAGCCCAATACCGACAGGGAGATGAGGATCATATATCCCTAAATTTAGCATGTTCAATGCCACACCTGGTGAGGAAGTCCTGCTATGGAGGATCTGAATGTCAGTTCTCACGGTTTTCATCATCCTTTTTGCGGCGGCGTTGCATGCGAGCTGGAATGCCTTGTTGCGGGCCGGCGCCGACCGCCTGTGGTCCATGACCATCATGGCCATCGCCACCGCAGCCACATGTGGCGTGGCTGCTTTCCTGGTGCCAATTCCAGCCTCGGCCAGCTGGGGATATGCAGTCGCTTCAGCACTGCTGCACGTGGGCTACAACCTGTTTCTGATCCGGACCTACCGCAGTGGCGATCTCGGCCAGACTTATCCTATCTCCCGGGGCTCTTCGCCGATGCTCGTTTCGATCGGGGCCACGCTGTTTGCCGGGGAACTGCCCGATGCGGTCAGCCTGCTGGGCGTGGTGCTGATCTCCGCCAGCATCCTCTCGCTGGCCTTTCAGGGAAAACGGATGTCAACGGACACCCTGCTTTACGCTCTGGGCACGGGCTGCTTCATCGGCGCCTACAGTGTCGTCGATGGCATGGGCGCACGACGTTCGGGGACACCCCTCAGCTACACGGTCTGGATGTGCTTGCTGTGGGGCGTGCTGATGCCGCCTGTCTACATGTGGCTGCGTGACTGGCGAAGCCTGGTCCGGGGGCAACGGGAGATGCTCATGGCGGCGGGCGGCGGCGTGGTTTCATTGCTGGCCTACGGCATTGTCATCTTCGCCATGTCCGTCGGTCCCATGGGACCGGTCTCGGCTTTGCGGGAGACGAGCGTGGTGTTCGCGGCCTTGCTCGGCCGCTTTTTCCTGAACGAACGGCTGACAGTTCACCGCCTCACGGCCTGCGTCTGCATTGCCATTGGCGCGCTCTGCATCGGGCACGGCGGCAGGAATGGAAAACGCGGACACATCCAAAGCGATGGCGGCCGGCCATCGCAGGTTGTGCCTTACCGCAACGTCGGCGGGCTGTTGGTCACCCCAAGCTGCGCCCCGATGAACGCCAGCTTGTCCGCCGATTCCTCGATGATCTTGGCGGTGGGCTTGCCCGCGCCGTGGCCGGCCTTGGTCTCGATGCGGATGAGCACCGGGGCGGCCCCGGCCTGCACCTCCTGCAGCCGGGCGGCGAACTTGAAGCTGTGCGCCGGCACCACGCGGTCGTCGTGGTCCGCCGTGGTCACGAGCGTCGGGGGATAGGCCACGCCGGGCTTGAGGTTGTGCAGCGGGGAGTAGGCGTAGAGCGCTTTGAAATCCTCCGCGTTGTCGCTGGAGCCGTAGTCGCTCGTCCAGGCCCAGCCGATGGTGAACTTCTGGAAGCGCAGCATGTCCATGACGCCGACGGCGGGCAGGGCCGCACCGTAGAGCTCGGGCCGCTGGGCCAGACAGGCACCGACCAGCAGGCCGCCGTTGGAGCCGCCGGAAATCGCCAGCTTCTTGGGCGAGGTGTAATGGTTGGCAATCAGCCATTCCGCCGCTCCAATGAAGTCGTCGAAGACGTTCTGCTTCTGATGCTTGGTGCCGCCCTGGTGCCATTCCTCGCCGTATTCGCCGCCGCCGCGAAGGTTCGGCACGGCATAGACGCCGCCCAGCTCCATCCATGCCAGATTCCCCACGCTGAAGGCCGGCGTGAGCGAGATGTTAAAGCCGCCGTAACCGTAGAGGAGCGTGGGGTTCGAGCCGTCCAGCTTCAGGCCCTTCTTGTAAGTGATGAACATGGGCACCTTGGTGCCATCCTTGCTCGTGTAGAAGACCTGCTTCACCTCGTAGGCGTCGGGGTTGAAATCCACCTTCGGCTGCCGCCAGAGCGTGCTGGTGCCGGTCGCGAAGTCGTACCGGTAGATGCGGCCCGGAACCGTGAAGCTGGTGAAACTGTAGAACGTCTCCGTGTCCGCCCGTTTGCCGCCGAAGCCGCCCGCGCTGCCGATGCCGGGCAGGCCGACTTCCTTCACGAACTTGCCGGCGAGATCGAACAGCTTCACCTGGCTCCGCGCGTCGCGCAGATACTCGGCAACCAGTTGGTCACCAACGATGTTCGCACCGGTCAGGGTCGCGTCAGACTGCGGGACCAGCTCACGCCAGTTGGCGCGCGCGGGATTCGCGGTGTCGATGGCGATGAGCCGGCCCCGGGTCGCGTCGAGGTCGGTGAGGAAGATGAACACCGGCCCATCGTTGCCGATGAAGTTGTAGCTCGCGTCGAAGTCGTTCAGCAGCTCGACCACCTTCGCGTCGGGCGCGGCCAGGTCCCGGTAGAACACCCGGTTCTTGGTGTCGGTGCCCTGGCTCACGTTGATGACCAGGTAGCGCCCGTCGTCGGTGACGCTGCCGCCGAAACCCCATTTCGGCTGGTCCTTGCGCTCGTAGGTCAGCACGTCCTCGGCCTGCGGCGTGGCCAGCTTGTGGAAGTAGAGCTTCTGGAACTCGTTGACCTTGGTCAGTTTGGCCGATTCGGCGGGCTCATCGTAGCGGGAGTAGAAGAAGCCGCTGCCGTCCTTTTTCCAGGAGCAGCCGGAGAACTTCACCCACTTGAGCACGTCGCCCGTGTCCTTCCCGGTCGCGACGTCGCGGACCTTCCACTCCTCCCAATCGGAGCCGGCGGCGGAGAGGCCATAGGCCATCTTTGAGCCATCTTCGGAGATGGCGTAGCCCTTGAGCGCGACCGTACCGTCGGCGGTGAGCGTGTTCGGGTCGAGCAGGACGCGCGGCGTGGCGTCGAGCGTGTCGGCGACATAAAGCACGGACTGGTTTTGCAGACCGTCGTTCTTGCTGAAGAAGTAGCGGCCACCCTGATGGGACGGCACCCCTACCGCTCGAAATTGTAGAGCGCGGTCAGGCGGGCCTTGAGCGGGGCGCGCAGCGGCAGCGTCTCGAGATACCCGAAGGTGACCTTGTTCTGCGCCTCGACCCAGGCTTTGGTCTCGGGCGAGTTGTCGTCCTCCAGCCAGCGGTACGGGTCGGGTACCATGGTGCCGTGATAGTCATCCACGACGTTGGTGCGGGCGGCGGCGGGGTAGGCGAGGGCGGGGGGATTCACAGCGAAAACGGAGGTGGCGAGAACGAACGCACTGGCGACGGCGGTGGCGATGGCGCGGGTCTGCATGGCCAATTTGTCGGGGCAAACCGGCGGCGGCGCAAGCCGTACGGCGTTCTGGGACAGGGTTCCTGACCGTAACCTTTCTCCTGATCGCCATCGCTGGAAACAAGGCGATTACGATCAGGATTAAGAAGGAGATCATGATCACAAGACTTTGGGTGTTCTGCTTGGACTCGCGGCGCCAACCTGCTTCCATTGGAATTAAGCACCCTTTGAACACGGCCGATCAGCCCTCAGAACCCGGATCGGGAAAGAGCCCGCCCGCTGCCCCCCCCGCCTCAGTGGGCACGCTTCCACTCTGGCCACGGGCCGTGCTGTTCGGGGTCGCCTTTTTCGCCTGCGCGGTGCTGGGACGGCTCCTCTCCGTCCGGGATACTCCATACGTCAGCTTCTGGTTGCCGGCCGGCCTGTATGTGGGCGTGCTTCTCCTGTACGAGACCCGCGCGTGGCCGATGCTGATGCTGGCGGCACTGGTGGCCGGACTCGCCTTCGATCTCTCATTGGGCACGCCATTTGGCATCGCGCTGCTGCTCTTCGTCGCGAACACGGCCGGGGCGCTGAGCGGAGCCTGGCTGGTACGCCGGTTGGTGGCCCGCCGGCCGACGCTCGCAACCCTCCGGGAATTTCTCGGATTGGCCGCTTACGCCGGAGTTCTGGGCCCGCTGTTCGGCGCCACCCTGGGTGCTGCCATCGTGGTCTTTTCCGGGATGGGCCAGTCGTATTCGCACGCCTGGGAGATCTGGTGGTCCAGCAGTGCGATGGCCATTCTCCTGATCGCTCCGCTGGTCCTGACCTGGTGTTCCCCCGCCGAATCGGGCCACACCTTTCGCTGGACCAAGCAGCCGGCACGGCTCGTGGAAGCCGCACTGCTCGTTGCCGGTCTGGTCGGCTTCACCTGGTATCTGATGGTTTTCGACGAGGGATTGTCAGCACCCTACAAATCGCGGCTGATGCTGTTTGCGCTGTGGGCGGGGCTGCGTTTCGGCACACGCGGCGCGACGGCGATCAACCTTCTGCTCGCCATGCTGATGGCCTTCCTCGCGGTCCATTACCGGGTCGGACTCACCCCCACCCAGATGTCGACCGGGGAATACGTCCTGGTCATGCAGACTTTTCTGGTAATCAGCGCCCTGATCGGGCTGATCCCGGCGATCACGCTCGGGGAGCGCGACCGCACCCTGGTGGAGCTGCGCGTGAGCGAGGAGCGGTTCCGCACGCTCGCCACCGCCAGCTTCGAGGGCGTCTGCCTCAGCGAGAACGGGACGGTTGTGGATGCCAACGAGCCGATGCTGCACATGTTCGGCTGCCGCCGGGAGGAGATGATCGGCCGCGAGGTTCTGGACCTGGTGAGCCCGGAACACCGCGAC
Source organism: uncultured Verrucomicrobiota bacterium (assembly GCA_903922605.1). Taxonomy (GTDB): domain Bacteria; phylum Verrucomicrobiota; class Verrucomicrobiia; order Limisphaerales; family UBA9464; genus CAIVQB01. The sequence continues at coordinate 1,486 of CAIXUG010000051.1, read as the reverse complement.
CGGGCGGCGGAATGCCTGCGCTCCCGCGGGGAAGCCCGCAATGAGTATCTCCTGCTGCGGCTGGATGGCTCCCGGTTTCTTGCGGAGACCCAGACCCGGTCGACCCATGCCGGCGAGCGCACCATTCACCTCATCGCGGTGCGGGACGTGACCGCCCAGCGGCAGCTGACCATCACTCTGGAACAGCAGCGGCTCAGGCTGGCCGGCATCGTCAATTCATCCTCGGACGGCATCATCACGGTGGACGGGGGTCACGGCATCGTGGTGTTCAACCCGGCGGCGGAACGGATGTTCGGGTGTCCGGCGGACCACGCCCTGGGCCAGCCGCTCCTGCGTTTCATTCCCGGGCTCTCACCGGCACAGCTGGCGGAGCCGACCCAGGCCACGGCCGGCGGGGCCAGCAAGGAGCCTTTCAGGCCGGGTCGCGGCCTGCGGGCCGACGGCGGGGAGTTCCCGCTGGAAATGTCGCTGGCCCAGATCCCGCTGGGCGACCAGTGCCTCGTCACCGTGACCTGTCGCGACCTGACGGACCGGCTTCGGACTGAGTCGACGCGCCAGCGGCTGGAATCGCAGCTGCGCCAGGCGCAGAAGATGGAGGCGGTCGGCACGCTGGCCGGCGGCATCGCGCACGACTTCAACAACATCCTCGCGGCCATCATCGCCTACGCGGAACTGGGCCGGCTGGCCGCCCCGGAGAATGCGGCGCTGCAGGAACACCTGCGCCTGCTGCTGAAATCCAGTGACCGGGCGACCAACCTGGTCCGGCAGCTCCTCTCCTTCACCCAGCAGCAGCAGCGGGATCACCGGCGGCTCCAGCTGGCCCCGCTCGTCACCGAAGCGCTGGGGCAGCTGCGTCCCAGCCTGCCTGTCACCGTCGAGGTGCATCATGAACTTGACCCGGAGGTGCCCGAAATCCACGCCGACGCCGCCCGGCTGCACCAGGTCATTGCCAACCTCTGTCTCAACGCGGTCGAGGCCATGCGGGAGAAGCCGGGACGGATCCACGTGACTCTGGACTTCCTGCAGTTGGACGGCACTTCCCCGCGCCCGCATGTCGCCCTGCGCGCCAGCAGCTACGTGCGCCTGACCATCCGCGACGATGGACAGGGCATGGACGCTGCCACCCTGAAGCGGATCTTTGAGCCGTTTTTCACGACGAAGGAGCCGGGCAAGGGCACCGGCCTGAGCCTGGCCGTGGCCCACGGGATCATCAAACAGCACGGCGGCGCCATCACCGTCGAAAGCGAACCGGGGAAGGGCACAATGTTCACCATCTACCTGCCGCCGGCACGGACGGAGGGTGGAAAGCCACACTGATATGCTTATAATATGTCGCATTTGTTTTTGCAGATGGTTTTTGCATCGATGCTATAGCGGTTTAATAAATTCTGTAGCTGATGAAAGCGACCGGCCCCGGTAATTTGGACCCAATCCATTAGCACCGGGCTTCAGCCCGGTGGCCGGTCCGCCCTCCGGCCCAGCCGTT
>CAIXUG010000050.1 GCA_903922605.1 uncultured Verrucomicrobiota bacterium | reverse complement strand
CGATATCGAGCGACGAGTCCGTGCCCAGATTGACCGACGCACCATTGGAAAAGCTGAGCACCACGCTGGCGCCCGGGGCGGTCGTCACGGTGGAACCCTGGGAAATTTCAGCGTTGTCCGTGAGGACGGTACGCACATTGGTCGCCTTGACCGTGGCGGAAACGGTGCCGCGCACCCGCAGCGCCTTGATCATGCCGGTGACCGGACTCACACTCTTGGACCACCTGCAATAAGAGACCGAGCGGGTTGTTGGTTACTCCCGAGGGAGTGGTTGGGGTTGGGAACAATAGCAAGCTCCCGACGGAGGGAAGGCCCGGCTTGGCGGGCCTGACCGGAGTCGGGAGCTTGGCGTAAAAGTTCGGCGCGATAATCCGCCGGCGTGCGATAGTTGATCGAGCTGTGCGGCCGACTCGTGTTGTAGTCGTCTCGGAACGAGCGCGCGATGCACTGGGCTTCGAGCACGCTGCCGAGGAGTTCGCGGTTGAGGCACTCGTCCCGGAATTTGCCGTTGAACGATTCGTTGACGCCATTTTGCCAGGGACTCGCCGGCTCGATGAAGCGGGTCGTGATCCCGGCCGTTTTGAGCCACGCTTGGAGCAACTTGGCGATAAACTCGGCGCCATTATCGCAGCGCAGATAGCGCGGCGGTCCATGCAGCTCGACCGCCGTCTCGAGGGCCGCCACCACTTGGCGGCCGCCCATCTGGCGGCTCGCCACGATGTCGAGGTTGTAGTGACTGAATTCATCCAGGAGCGTCAGGAACTTCACGGCCGTGCCGTGCTGCGTGGTGTCGAAGACGACGTCGACGCACCACACGTCATTGACGCCATCAGACTTGATCTTCGCCTCCGGCCGCGGCGGCGTCTTGGGCCGCACCGCCGGACCCGTAATCTGCAAGCCCGCCCCGCGCCGCACGCGCTGCACGGTGCGCAATGCACACTTCAGCCCCTGACGGGGCAGCATCGCATGGACCCGCCGGTAACCATACCGCGGGTGCGCATGCGAGAGCTGCAGGATCGCTTGCTCCAGTTGCACCGACCGTGGCGTGGGCGGCAACGGCGCGTAGTGCCACGTCGAGCGCCCGAGCCCGAGGTAGCGACACGCTTGCCGCCCCGTGCATCGCTTCGCGCTTACCACGCTTCTGGCCGCCCGGCGTTTCTGCGCCGGGCTTACCATTTTTTTCCGTTCACCTCTTTGAGCACCTGGATATGCAGCGCCTGATCGGCGACAAGTCGCTTCAGCCGCGCGTTCTCATCGCGTAGCCCCCGCAGTTGCTGCAGTTCACTCAGTTCCATCCCACCATACTGACGCTTCCATCGATGGAAGGTCGCAACGCTGATGTTCGTTTCCCGGCAGACGGCCGCTGCCGTCTCGCCGCTCTCCGACCGGCGCAGGATCGATACGATCTGCTCCGGGGTGTGTCGCTTTCCTTTTCCTTTTGGCATCTGGGTCCTTTTTTGGATGCCCAGTCTCTTATTAGCGATGGCTCAGTTTGCGTGCGTCAGGTCACTTCCTAGCCTACAGTAAAATGAAATTGCCGCACGAAGCTCCGGTAGACGGTTATCAGCCGACATGGCATTACACTGCGAACACCTATTCCCCGACGACCTTGCGGGACAATGTGGGGTTCTTTTTGCGCACGCGCGTGAAACTCGACGAAAACGGCAACATCATCTCGGCCAACTATGCGAAGGTCATCGGCGACTTTCGTTTCTCTCCTGCGAATGGTGCGATGCAGTTCCTTTACTACTTCAACCCCGTCCCGAACGACCGGAATCTGGAGTTTGATCCCAAGCGGAATCTCTTTCCAGCTAACTTTCCGGGAGCGAATGTCTCGGATCCTTGAGCGTGGTGGCGTGGTTGTGGAGCCGGTGGCCCACGCTCACTCGTGCCAGAGCGGGAGGTTCCAGGTCAGGAGCAGGTAGCCGAGGGCGCGCTGCGGGCGGGTGTTGGTGAGGTAGGCCGCGGGGTTGATTTGCAGGGTGGGCGTCAGGTTGTACGTGAAGCCCGCCGTGGCGGAATTGCCCGGGCCCGATTGGTAGTCGAACGCCAGCTGGAGCCGGTCCGTGAGCTGGTGCGTGTACCCCAGCACCAGTTCGTTGCGCCGCGCGGCATGGATGCCGCCGATGATAAACTGGTCCTTCTCTCGGTAGTACCCGTACTCCAGCAGGG
>CAIXUG010000049.1 GCA_903922605.1 uncultured Verrucomicrobiota bacterium | reverse complement strand
CGGAGCGGGATATGGCGCGGGCGGCCACGGCTCGCGAGGACGCTCGCCCCACCGCAAATTTTCCCGTCCGCCGCCAGCCGGTCAAAATAGGCCCTATAGAGATGCGCCTCGTCTCAGGGCAGAAGCTTGTTGACGAGTGTGCTCAGGGAGCGTCCGTCGATCCGGCCCGCCGCCTTGGCCTGGGCGATTTTCATCACGGCACCCATGTCCTTTTTGCTGGTCGCACCGGCCTCGGCAATGGCGGCCTTGACGAGCGCTTCGGTTTCATCGGGCGTGAGCTGCTTGGGCAGGAGTTCTTCGAGCACCTTCAGTTCGCCCCGTTCCTTGGCGGCGAGTTCGGGCCGGCCGCCCTTTTCAAATTCTTCGCCGGAATCCCGGCGTTTCTTCGCCTCCTTCTGCACGACTACCAGCACGTCGGCATCGCTCAGGGCGTCCACCTTCTTCTCGATCTGGACGTAGCCGATGGCCGACTTGAGCATCCGCAGGGTGCCGGTGCGTTCGGCATCCTTCGCCATCATCGAGGCCTTGAGTTCGGCGGAGATTTTTTCGGTCAGGGTCATAATTGAAAACGGACGGGGATCACTTGTCGGAGGCGGACAGCTTCTTCATCTGGTCGCGCACCTGGGCGGCCTTTTCGTAGTCTTCCACCTGGATGGCCTCGTCGAGCGCGCGTTGGAGCTTCTCCAGCTCGGAGAGCGGTTTCTTCTGCTGCACCTCGGACATCCAGCCGCGCAGGGAGGATATCTCCCCGCTGTTTTCCAGCAGGTCCTCGCGTTCGTTCTCCCGGTAAAAGGATTCCAGCTCCTCGATGCCTTCCTCGATGGCCTTGATGGCCGCCGTGAAGCGCTTCTTGCGCAGCGCCGCCGTGCCCCGGGCACGGGTGCGGATCATGAGCAGCTGCGGGGCGAACTGCAGCAGTGACCAGGCGAGCTCGTCGGTCTCGGCGAATTCCGCGGCAAACTCGAAGAGCTGCAGGTTGCGCTCGCAGTCGCGCTCCACCGCCTTGAAATCCTCCAACTGGAAGTAGCAGATGTAGCGGTGATGGTACTGGATGGACTCCTGCTGGAGCTTGGCGCAGGCCTCGGAGTCGAGGGCAAATTCCTCGTCATCACCGTCGTTGTCCTCGCGGTGCTGGCGCAGGCGGTCCTGCTGAAAATCAAACCAGGAATCGTGCCCCAAGGGACGCTTGCCGTCCGGACGGCCCTCGGCGTTCATCTGGAGAATGCCCAGATCCACCCGGAGCTGGACCTTTTCCGTCCCGTCCTTGCCCTTGAAACGTCGCGCCACCACCTGTCCCGGTTGGTAGTCCCAGTTGGCGAGGAGCTCGCTGATATCGAAACTCATGTTTCGGCCAAGATGGGTGGCGCGGGGGGGCGAGTCAATTCCACCCCGCTACGATCCTCCGTCCCAGGCGGCTGGCGATATGAGGGGCATTTTATTCCGTCAGTTCCTCCGGTGGCCGCTCCGCCAGCTCGCCCGCCGGCCCGACACAGACGACGAACTCCCCCTTGCGCGGACGCGCCTGCAATTGCGCCAGCAGCTCGGCGGGAGTGCCCCGCAGCCACTCCTCGAACTTCTTGGACAGCTCCCGTGCCAGCACCACCGGGCGGGTCGAATAGGCCGTGGCCAGTTCCGTCACCAGTCGCTCAATCCGAAACGGTGATTCGTAAAAGACCAGTGTCCCCGGTACCGCCGCCAGTGCCGCCAACCGGTTCGCGCGCTGCCCCGATTTGTGTGGCAGGAAGCCCACGAAGTGAAACTCATCGGTGGGCAGGCCGCTGGCCGTCAGCCCCGCCACCAGCGCGCAGGCGCCCGGCACCGGCTCGACCCGGCAGCCCGCGGCCACCGCCGCCGCGACGACGCGCTGCCCGGGATCGCTGATGCCCGGGGAGCCGGCATCCGTCACGAGCGCGATTTTTTCGCCGCGCCGGAGGCGGCCCACAAATTCCGCGCTGCGCCGGGCCTCGTTGAACTTGAAGTAGCTGAGCAGCGGCTTGGTGATGCCAAAGTGCCGGAGGAGCTGTCCGGTATGCCGCGTGTCCTCCGCCGCCACCACATCGCATTCCCGCAGCACCCGTAGGGCGCGCAGGGTGATGTCCTCCAGGTTCCCGATCGGCGTGGCGACGAGGTACAGCGTCCCCGGTATGAGCGGGGGATGCGCGGGAGCGGGCGGATGATCCACGCGACAATGGTGGCCCGAAACTCGGGGAATTGGGAGGGCAGAAAATCAGAGAAGGAACGTTCAACGTCCAACTTCCAACGTTGAACGTTCAATGAGGCGTGTCGTAATTCGAAGCTCTCCTTGCGGAAGCGCCCAGGTCCTAGACCGCCAAAGGTTTCCGGCTTTGAACGTTGGACGTTCGACGTTGAGCATTCGACGTTCCGCCTTCCCCTCATTTCGGCCCTCGCGGCGATTGAACGCCACCTTGCCCAAATCGCTCCATCCCGACTGAAATGCGTTTGGTGGTTGCGTGCCGGGTGTCAGATTGAGTTTGATCCGCCATCTCTGACCGCAACCGGAGTTGTGGAAGCTGTGCCGACAACGATGAAATACGTCTCTCCCCGCTGGCTGCGCGTTAGCGCGGTGGTGCTTGCCTGCCTGCAGTTCGCCGCCGTGGCCCAACAGGCCGAGGCGCCGGCCGCGCCACCGATCGAAAAGATCATCATCAAACACATCGGCCCACCGGCCGTGAGCGATGAGCTGATCCGGGCCAACATCCGGGTCAAGGAAGGCGATCCCTTCAGCCAGGTCAGCCTGGACGACGATGTGCGCAACCTCATCGGGACCGGCTACTTCTACAACGTGCGCGTCGGTGAGGAGCGCGGCGAGAAGGGCCTGACCGTCACCTACGCCGTGCAGGGCAAACCGGTGCTGACCGAGATCCGCTTCACCGGCAACAAGAAGTACAGCTACAGCAAGTTGCGCAAAAAGGTGACTTCCAAGGCCGGCGACCCGCTGGATGAGCGCAAGCTCTTCAATGACGCCCAGGAAATCCTGAAGATGTACCAGAAGGCCGGGATGCAGAAGACCACGGTCGAGTACAAGCCGAGCATCAACGAAAACCTCGGCAAGGGCACCGTGACCTTCGAGATCACCGAGGCGCCCAAGGTCCGGATCAAGGACGTCGTCTTCGACGGCGCGACCCATTTCAAGCAGTCCAAGCTGCGCAAGACGATCAAGACGCGACGCTGGTGGATGTGGTCGTGGCTGACCGGGAGCGGCAAGCTGAAGGACGAGGAGTTCGAAGAGGACAAGGAGAAGCTCCACGACTTCTACGCCGAGAACGGCTACATCGATTTCGAGCTGAAGGACGTGAAGTTCGACTACCTGCGGACGAACCGCATGGTCCTCCATCTCGAGGTGAGCGAAGGTTCGCAGTACAAGGTCGGCGGCGTGGAATTCAAGGGCAACGAGCTCTTCAAGCGCGAGGAGATCGTCGCCAACCTGCGATCCAAGGATAACGAGAAGAACTACCGCGGCCTGCAGCTCAAGCCGGGTGCCGTTTTCACCCCCAAGAAGCTGGAGAAGGACACCGAAGCCATCGAGGACTTCTACGGCAGCCAGGGCTACATCGAGAGCCGGGCCAACCCGCAGAAGATCGCGAACATCGACAAGGGCACGCTCGACCTCCAGTACAACATCCGCGAGGGCGACAAGTTCTACATCGAGCGCATCGACATCAAGGGCAACACCAAGACCAAGGACAAGGTCATCCGCCGCGAGCTGGCCATCACGCCGGGCGAACCGTTTGACATGGTCCGCGTGAAGGTCAGCAAGGCCCGCCTCGAGCAGATGCAGTATTTCGAGAAGGTCGATGCCAAGCCGGAAGACACCACCATCGCGAACCGGAAGAACCTCGTCATCGGCGTCGAGGAGAAGAACACCGGCAACATCGCGGTCGGTGCCGGCTTCAGCTCGGTGGACAGCATCGTCGGCTTTGTCGAGGTCACACAGGGCAACTTTGACCTCTTCAATCCGCCCTACTTCACCGGCGGCGGCGAAAAAGCCCGCATCCGGGCCCAGTACGGTTCACAGCGGCAGGATTACATCATCGGCTTCACCGAGCCGTGGTTCCTCGGCCGGCGGCTGAGGCTCGACACTGAGGTCTATTACCGCCAGCTCAACTACCTGTCGGACAATTACCAGCAGACCCAGGTCGGCGGCCACGTCGGGCTGACCAAACAGCTGCCGTTTAACCTCACCGGCGGCATCAATTACACGCTGGAAAACATCGGGATCAAGTTCTCGGACACCTACAAGGCGACGTATCCGGCGCAGGTCACGAACATCAGCAGCGTCAACCTGCCGGGCGGACAGGTCGGCAGCGTGACCAACGTGGTCGCCGGCCCGCAGCCGCAGCTGCTGCAGGAAGAGGGCGACCGGCTGGTTTCCCGCCTCGACTTCTCGCTGGCGCACGACACGCGGAACAGCGCGCTGCTGCCCACCCGCGGACACCGCATCGAGTTCGCCCCCGAACTGGTCGGCGGCCCGCTCGGCGGCGACGTGGACTTCTACAAGCTGGAACTGCGGGTCGCCCAATACTGGACGCCGCAGCGCCTCGCCCCCCAATCCAGCGTCTGGCAGGACATCCTCGAGGGCCACGTGCTCGAACTCACCGGCAAGGTCGGCGTCGTGGACGCCTACGGCAACGGTGACCGCGGGGACAAGAACCGCGTGCCGCTCTTCGACCGCAACTACCTCGGCGGCCTCTACTCCCTGCGCGGCTACAAGTACCGCAAGATCGGCCCCGTGGATGAGCTGACCGGTGAGCCCATCGGCGGCGACACCTATTGGACCGGAACCGCCGAGTACAGCATCCCGATCATTGAACGCCTGCGCTTCGCCGTGTTCTATGATGCTGGCATGGTTTACAAGGATCCGTACAGCTTCACGCCCTACAAGTACGCGGACGGCTCGACGACCGGCGTTTACGCCGACAACTTCGGCTTCGGCATCCGCCTGAACCTGCCCATCGGCCCGCTGCGGCTCGACTACGGCATACCGATCACCCACGACAAGTATTCGGGCAACGGTGGCCAGTTCCAATTCGGCGTTGGCTACACCCGCGATTTCTGAAAGCCTTTCCGCTCTGTTTTTGAAAATGAATATGAAAAAGACTCTGATCAAATTCCTCGCGCTGGTTGGCGCCGCACTGATGGCCACCTCCGCCCACGCCCAGACCAAGGTCGGTGTGGTCGACCTCAAGAAGGTGTTCGATGGCTACTGGCGCACCAAGCAGGCCGACACCCAGCTCAAGGAGCGCGCGGCCGACTTCGACAAGGCCCGGAACGGCCTCATCGAGGACTACAAGAAGGCCAATGAGGACTTCCGGAAGCTGATCGAGGCCGCCAACGACCAGGCCGTCTCCGCCGAGGAGCGCGACAAGCGCAAGAAGGAGGTCGAAAAGAAGCAGGCCGACCTGAAGGAACAGGAAAACAGCATCCGCACCTTTGACCAGAATTCCCGCCAGTCACTCGGCGAGCAGCAGGGCCGCATGCGTGAGAGCGTGCTCCGCGACATCAAGGGCGCCCTTGAGGAGAAGGCCCGTGGTGGTGGCTACCAGATGGTGCTCGACGTCGCCGCCGTCTCCGCCAACCAGACGCCGGTCGTCATGTTCACCACGCTCACCGGCTCCGAGAACGATCTCTCCGACGCCGTCCTGAAGCAGCTGAACGCCAACGCCCCGCCCGAAGGCGCCAAGCCCGAGGAGAAGAAGGAAGAGAAGAAGGACAAGTAAGCCTCTCCCGATCACCCTTTCAGGCGCGGACCAGTGTCCGCGCCTTTTTTGTGCTCGCCACCGCCGGCCTTCTTCCCGAAACCACTCCCCCATGACTTCCGCCGTAATCGTCGCCGCCGGTCGCGGCACCCGCATGGGACCGGGCATCGACAAGCTCTTCCTCGAGGTCGCCGGCGCGCCGGTCATCGTCCATACATGGCGGCGTTTCGACGCGTGCGCGGCCGTGGATGAACTGGTGCTGGTCGTGCGCGACGGCCTGCAGGAAGCCTTTCGCGAGCTGGCGGCCCAGCATGGTTTCCAGAAGCCCTTCCGGTTCGTCGTGGGCGGGGCCGAACGGCAGGATTCCGTCTGGAACGGGCTTTCCGCGCTTTCCACCGGAACGGAGCTGGTCGCCATTCAGGACGGCGCGCGCCCCTGCACCCCGACCGAGGTCATCACCCGCTGCCTCGTGGCCGCGCGGGATCACGGGGCCTCAGTCGCCGCGCAACGCAGTGTGGACACGATCAAGGAATCCGACGGCGGCACGCGCATCGCCCGCCATCTCGACCGCTCACGATTGTGGGCCGTGCAGACGCCCCAATGCTTCCGCGTGGCGGTGATCCGTCGGGCGCTCGAAGCGGTGCGCTCCGCCGGCAAAGAGGTCACCGACGACACCGCCGCCTGTGAACTGATCGGTCAGCCGGTCGAACTGGTCGAATGTGCCGGGCCCAATCCGAAGGTCACGGCCCCGTCAGATCTGCCGTTTATCGAACTGCTCCTCCGACAGCAGGTGTGAAGTGAACCTGGTGCGGAACCGTCGGGTTCTTCGCGCCCCACGCCACTTCTCTCCGGCACTGAACACCTAGTTGTGGGCGGTGGGCGCGGCGACAAACGGCGCGTGCCAGGGCGACCAACCCGGCTCGCCCGCCTGACGGACGCGCAACCAGCCGATGGTACCGGCGGCCAGCGAACGTTTGCCCGTGCGGCTACCGGTGAAAATCCCCTGCCCCGCGTCGATCGTCAGGGTCTTGGTTTTTCCCGCCGCCGGTTTCGATTGCCACACGATGTCCCGGCCCTGCACGTCGGCGGCGACTTGGGCTTCCCATGCAGTGGCATCATCCGGCCCGGTCCGGGAAAACGTCGGGGTGGCTTCGGCCACGACCGGCCCGATGGGGCGGGTGCTGATGACGAAGTTGTCGAACCAGCGGGCCTGCCGTTTCACGGACCCGTGCCCGTCCGTGTTGCAGTAGTTCTCCAGGAAGACGGCGTTGATGCCGTACTCCTGCCACTCCCCGTGCCAGTCCAGATCCGTGCGCGCCGCTTCGAGCTTTCCGTCCACCCACAGCTCGAAGACGCCATCCGCCCGGCCTGGCGTGTTGAGCCGGACGTGCGACTCCACGCAGACCCACCGTCCCGATTCCGCCGGGTTGAAGATGGGCGTCTGCGTGTTCCGCGAGCCCAGCCATTTCAGGTTGGCAAAATCGTTGTAGCGGGTCGTCACCTTGTGGCCGTCGCGGATGCCGGTCGCCGGGTCGATGCAGAGCACGTCGCCTTTGCCGCCCCAGACGTGGGCGATCATGCCCTGGCTGTAGTCGCGTCCCGCCATGCACGTCGCGCGGGCGAGCTTTGCCGGATTGCCCTGCCAGCCCGGTTCGTGCTTCACGTACACCCGCCAATAAATTTCCCGGAAGGTTTCTTCTGGCCGATGTCCCTGCCCGATCGGGTTCCGCCCCAGCAGCACATGCAGGGCGCCGGCGGCGACCTGATCCTTTTCAAACTGGCAGCGCATGGCCCCACCCCGCAGCCCGCCGTCGGGGGTCCAGAAGAAGCTGCCCTTTTCCGAAACGACTTCGTTGTAACGGACAGGCTCCGTGGGTGCCTGACTGAAGTCGTCGTAGAAGATTACCGCATTATCCTGCTCCTGCGGCTGGACTGCCGCCGGTATGACCGACGCCACGCGCAGGGCCGACGGGGCCTCTTGGGCACCGGCGCTGACGCCCAGAAAACTGGATGCCGCCAAAGCCAGCCCGAGCGCGGTGGTGCGGAGAAAACCGCGACGGGTGCCTGGATTCATGGTGTCCATTGGAGTGAGAGACGAACGCTCGCGAGGAACCTGAACTTCGTCACGGCTTTCCGAAGCATTTGCGGGGAAAAGATACGCTCCGGGGATCATCCCTGCCGCAGTAGGTCAGGCTGCCAGCCTGACAGGTACGGCGGGCTGCCAGCCCGCCGAAAAGGGCCGTGTCGTGCCGTGCTCGACGGGCGGGCCGCCCGTCGTACGGTGTCGGGCCAGCGGCCCGACCTACTCGCGGCGCTCCGGGCCGGGCAACCCCTTCCGCTCACGCTGCCAGTGCCCAGCCCGGTTTGATCTCCTCGTCGAATGGGGTCGGCGCGTGGCCGGCCCGCAGCTTGCGTTCGGCCAAGATGCCCACCATCGCGGCGTTGTCGGTGCAAAGCGACCGGTCGGCGAGGCGCAGCCGCAGGCCGCGCTTCGCGCAGCGCGCCTCCAGTTCCCGCCGCAGGGCGGAATTGCAGGTCACCCCACCGCTCGCCGTGACGCATTTGACCCCGAGCATCCGGGCGGCCCGGACCGTCTTTGCGGCCAGCACTTCGACGATGGCCGCCTGCACGCTCGCGCACAGATCGCGCAGCGCCTGCGGGTCGTCCGCGAGGCCGGGCCGTTTCTCAAGGAAGTAGCGCACGCTGGTCTTCAGGCCGCTGAAGCTGAAGTCATGCCCCTCGTCCGCCAGCATTGGCCGGGGAAAATCAAACGCCGCCGGATTCCCCTGCCCCGCCAGCCGGTCGAGCACCGGTCCGCCGGGATAGGGCAGCCCGAGCAGCTTCGCCGTCTTGTCAAAGCACTCGCCCGCCGCATCGTCGAGGGTGCCACCGAGCACCACATGGTCGAGTTCGCCGCGCACATGGACCAGCAGCGTGTGACCGCCACTGACGATCAGCGAGACGTTCGGCTGGAACTGGTCGAACTGCGCCACCGGCGGCTCCCCACCAATCCAAGGCGAGTACAGATGCGCCTCGTGGTGGTGGATGCCGTAGATCGGCCTGCCCAGCGCGAACGCTACCGCCTTGGCCGAGGTGAACCCGGCCATCAGCGCCGCCGGCAGTCCCGGCCCGCGCGTCGCGGCCACGGCCGTGACCTCGGCCAATCTCGCTCCGGACTGCACCAGCGCCGCGCGCGCAACCGGCAGCAGGTTGCGCAGGTGTTCCCGCGTGGCGAGTTCCGGCACGACACCGCCGTATTCGGCGTGCAGCTGGATCTGCGACGCGACGACATTGGCCAACACGCGTCCGTCACGGATGACGGCGACACTGGTTTCGTCGCAGGAAGTTTCGAAGGCAAGGATCACCGCAGCACCGCTCTGGCGGTCTTCTCCTGCTTCTCGGCAGGGCGCTGGCCGAAAAGATTGATGCCCTTCAGCAGGTCCAGCCCGCGTTCGAGCTGCGCATCGCGGTTGTCCTGCACCAGCTCGAGCATCCGCGCGCGCTTGTCGGTGTCGTAATTCCGCAGCACCTCGTCGATGTTGGTCATGCCACCAGGCAGGCGGCGGAGCTGGATGGCGGCCTCCTCATCATCGGTGATCGGCACGAAGATGTCGGGCGTGATGCCCTTCTCGTGGATCACCTTGTGGCTCGGCGTGTAGTATTTTGCAGTCGTAAGCCGCAGCGCGGAGCCGTCGGGTAGCGGCAGGATGCTCTGCACGGACCCCTTGCCAAAGCTCTGCTCGCCCACGACGACCGCGCGCTTCAGATCCTGCAGGCAGCCCGTGACGATCTCCGCCGCGCTGGCGCTGCCGCCGTTGATGAGGAGCACCATCGGGAGAGTCAGGCGTTTCTTGCCAAAGGCGGCCGAGCTGCGCCGCATGTCCGCGGAGGCATTCCGGCCCTCCGTGGAGACAATGGGCTTGCCCTTCTCCAGAAACTTCTCACAGACCGCGACCGCCTGGTCGAGCAGGCCACCGGGGTTGCCGCGCAAATCCATCACCAGACCGGTCATACCCTGCGCCTCCAGCTTGACCAGCGCCTCTTCCAGTTCATCGGCCGTCTTCTCGCCAAACTGCGTCAGGCGCACATAGCCCAGCTTGTTGGCATCCAGGGGGAACTCGCGGCGGTTGTTGATATCCTTGACGGAATAGACCCGGATATCGGTGCGCGTCAGGATGAATTCCTTCGGCTCGGTCCAGGCCGGGCGATAGACGGTGAGGGTGACTTTGGAGCCAGGATCGCCCCGGAGAACCTTCACCGCCTCGTTCATGCCGAAACGCTCGGTGGACTGCCCGTCAATCTTGTCGATGCGGTCGCCGGGCATGATGCCCGCCTCGAAGGCCGGCGTGTCCTCCATCGGGGCGATGACGATCAGTTCGCCGTCGCGCACCCCGACCTGCAGGCCCACGCCGCTGAACGAGCCTTCGGTGTCCTCCTTCAGCTCGTTGTATTTGAGCGGCTCCATGTACTCGCTGTGCGGGTCCAGCGTGCCGAGCATGCCCTTGAGTGCGCCCTGGACGAGATCGCGGTAGGTGAGCTTGTCGCCATCCACGTAGTCCTTGCGGACCCGCTCCAGCACCCGCGAAAAAAGCTCGAACTGCTGGTAGGCGTCGTCCTTGTCCCCGGCGGCGGTGAGACGGGAGACTTGGGAGCCCGCGAAGACGTAGGCGGAGAGCGAGAGGATGAAGACGGCGTAAGTCAGGCGCTTTTTCATGCGGTGCCGCAGCTGCGGCGCGCCCAAACTAGGAGCGCGCCGCGCGCTAAGCAACAGCGAGACAGACAAAGAAATGGGCAAATACCCGGATCACGGTGGGCCGGCCTTCAAATGGGAACGCCCTCCCCGGATGCACCCGGCCGGGGGGGTGAACCCGTTGCACCAGACGGTCATGTCCTCAAATCTCCATTTTTGGGGGCTCGGTTCCACTCCCGATCTCCTCGCCGCTGTTGACCCCGTGAGGCAGCCGACCATCATCGCCCCCATCTCTTTCGTGGCGCCCCCAAAAAAATGAATCTCGTCACACTCGCCCTGCGCCGGCCGCTCTCCGTTGTGGTCGCCGTGGTCGCGGTCGTGCTCACCGCGCTCTTCGCGCTGCAGAAGATGCCGCGCGACATCTTCCCCAGCCTCGGTGTGCCGGTGCTCTATGTGGCGCAGCCCTATGGCGGCATGGACCCCGCGCAGATGGAGGGCTACCTCACCTACTACTACGAATACCACTTCCTCTACATCACCGGCATCGAGCACGTGGAGTCGAAGTCCATCCAGGGCACCGCGCTGCTCAAGCTCCAGTTTCATCCGGGGACGGACATGGCACAGGCGCTCGCCGAGACCATCGGCTATGTGAACCGGGCCCGCGCCTTCATGCCGCCGGGCACGGTGCCCCCGTTCGTGATGCGCTTCGATGCCGGTAGCGTCCCGGTGGGCAACCTCGTCTTCGCCAGCGACACGCACACGGTGGCGGAGCTGCAGGATGCGGCCCTGAACCGCGTCCGGCCGCTCTTCGCCACCCTACCGGGAGTCTCGGCCCCCCCGCCCTTCGGCGGCAGCGCCCGCGCGATCGTCATCCGCGCCAACCCCGACCGTCTCCGCGCCTTCGGCCTGTCTCCGGATGACGTGGTGAAGGCGCTCGTCGCGGCCAACACCATTACGCCCTCGGGCAACGTCCGTATCGGCGACCAGATCCCGATGGTGCCGCTGAACTCGGTCGTGCGGGACATCAAGGAGTTGGGCAATGTGCCGCTCCGGGCCGGGACCGATCCGGCGGTGTTCATCCGGGACATCGGCACGGTGGAGGACGCCGCCGACATCGCGACGGGCTACGCGCTCGTGAACGGACGACGCACCGTTTACATCCCGGTCACGAAGCGGGCCGACGCCTCGACCCTCAGCGTCGTGAAGCTTGTCCGAGACAATCTGCCGAAGTTCCAGGCTGTGCTGCCGGATGGCATGAAGGTCAGCTACGAATTCGACCAGTCGCCCTACGTCACGCGGGCGATCCGCGGCCTCGCCCAGGAGGGTGCGCTCGGCGCGGTGCTCACGGGGCTGATGGTGCTGCTGTTCCTCCGCGACTGGCGGACCGCCCTGGTGGTTGTGCTCAACATCCCGCTCGCGCTTCTCGCCGCCGTCATCGGCCTCTGGCTCACCGGGCAGACCGTGAACCTCATGACCCTCGGCGGCCTCGCGCTCGCGGTGGGCGTGCTCGTGGACGAGGCGACCGTCACCGTCGAGAACATCCACACGCGGCTGACGAGCGGCCAGCCGGTGGCGTGGGCCGCCTTTTCCGCGACCAACGAGACTGCCGGCCCGCGGCTGCTTGCGATGCTCAGTGTGGTGGCCGTGTTCATCCCGGCGTTCTTCATGGTCGGCGCGGGGCGGGCGCTTTTCCTGCCGTTGGCGCTCGCGGTCGGTTTCGCGATGGCCGCGTCCTACCTGCTCTCCACGACGCTGGTGCCCGTGCTTTCGGCGTGGTTGCTGAAGGCGCCCGCCCATTGCATGGACGATGGCCGCGGCTTCTTCGCCCGCGTACAGGCGGCTTACGCCAGCCTCGCCCAGGGCCTTGTCCGGCTTCGCTGGGTCGTCGTGCTGGTAGCGCTCCTCGTCTCCAGCGGCATCGTCTGGCTGATCGGCGGCCGGCTGGGCACGGAGATTTTCCCGACGGTGGACACCGGCCAGTTCCAGCTGCGCCTCCGCGCTCCCGCCGGCACGCGCATCGAACGTACTGAAGCCATCGCCACGGACGTCCTTGCCGCCATCAGGGCCGAGGTCGGGGCGACGAACGTCGCGATCACGCTCGGCTTCGTCGGGGTGCAGCCGCCGAGTTTCCCCGTCAACACCATCCATCTCTGGACCAGCGGGCCGGAGGAGGCGGTGCTGCAGGTGCAGCTCCGGCCCGGCTCAGGCGTGCGCATCGCGGCCTTGAAGGAACGGCTCCGGCAGAAATTCGCCGTCACCCTGCCGGAGGTGAAATGCTCGTTCGAACCGGCCGACATCGTGAGCCGCGTGATGAGCTTCGGTTCGCCGACGCCCGTCGAGGTCACGGTCAGCGGGCCGAACCTCGCCGCCGACCGCGACTACGCCGACAGGGTGCGTGACGCGCTCGCGACGATCCCCTCATTGCGTGACCTGCAATTCCAGCAGGCGCTCGACGTGCCGACCGTCGAGGTGAATGTGAACCGCGAGCGGGCGGGCCTGTTGGGCGTCACGGTCGGCGACGTCGCGCGGTCGCTGGTCGCCGCGACTTCCTCGAGCCGCTTCACCGCGCCAGTCTACTGGGCCGACCCGGCCAGCGGTGTCGCCTATCAGATCCAGGTCGAGCTTCCGCAGGCGCGGATGAACTCGCTGGAGGAGCTGCGGAACATTCCGGTGAACGCGAAGGGGAACGATTCGCTGCTGTTGCGCAGCGTGGCCGGTGTCCAGAAGGGCACGGCGGTCGGCGAATACGACCGTTACAACATGCAGCGGCAGGTGACACTCACGGCCAATTTGGCCGGCGAGGATCTGGGCACCGTCTCGCGCCGGGTATCCGGGGCCCTGGCCAAAGTGGGCGCTCCGCCCGCGCGCGTGGCGCTCAACGTGCGCGGCCAGATCGCGCCCCTGACGCAGATGCTCGACAGCCTGCGCTCCGGGCTGCTGCTCGCCGTGGTCGTCATCTTCCTGCTGCTGGCGGCGAACTTCCAGTCCCTCCGGCTTTCGTTTGTCGTCGTCTCTACCGTTCCCGCAGTGATCGCCGGCGTCGCGCTGGCGCTCTGGCTCACGGGCACGACGCTCAACCTCCAGTCCTTCATGGGGGCCATCATGGCGGTCGGCGTCGCCGTCGCGAACGCCATCCTGCTCGTGACCTTTGCCGAACGGGCGCGCCGGGCCGGAGCGACCGCGCCGGCCGCCGCCGTTGAAGGCGCCTGCAGCCGGCTCCGGCCGATCCTGATGACGAGTCTCGCGATGGTCGCGGGGATGCTGCCGATGGCGCTCGCCCTCGGGGAAGGCGGCGAGCAATCCGCGCCACTCGGCCGGGCCGTGGTCGGTGGCCTCACCGCCGCGACGCTGTCCACGCTCTTCGTCCTGCCGGCGGTCTTCGCGCTCGTCCAGTCCCGCGCCGGCCGCCAGTCCGCCTCGCTCGATCCGCACGATGCGGAGAGCAGCCGTTATCTTCCGCCTTCCGCCCAACCGCAAACCACCGTCCCCGCATCATGAACCGTCCTTCAACAGACCGGCTGGCGGGACGTAACCGCGAACCGGGCTTAACGCCCACCGGCAACGGTAGATCCTGCATCCCGATGAAAATGTCCCGCTTCCGCCCCGGTTCCGTGCTCGCCGTGCTGGTCCTGGGCTGGTTGGCGGCCGGCTGCAACCCGGCGGCGGACGAATCCGCGAAGGCCGTTCCGGCCGCGCCGCTCAGCGTGCCGGTGACGCAGGCGAAACGCGGTCCGATCAGCCGCAGCATCAGCCTTCCGGCCAATCTCCGCGCGCTGCAGCAGGCGACGCTCTACGCCAAGGTGGCCGGCTACCTCAAAACCATCGTGGTTGACCGGGGCGACGCGGTGAAGGGGGGCGACGTGCTCGCCGAAATCGAGGCGCCCGAGCTGCTCGCCGACACGGCGAAGTACCAGGCGGAGGTCGCGGTCGCGCAGGCCGACCACCAGCGGCTCTCCGAGGCCCTGAAGAAAGCGCCCGACCTCGTGGTGCCGCTCACGGTGGACGCCGCCAAGGGCCGGTACGAGATGGCGCTCGCCAGCGCGAAGCGCAATGAGACGCTGCTCGGCTTCACCAAGATTGTCGCCCCATTCTCGGGCGTGGTGACGAAGCGCTGGGCCGACGTCGGCGCGCTGATCCCGGCGGCCACCGGCAACAGTTCACCCCAGAATTCCGCCGTGGTGACCCTGGCGGATTTCAGCCGGGTGCGGGTGGAGGTGTTCGTGCCGGAACCGGAAGCGCCGCTGCTCAAGCCGGGACTTACTGCCGAGGTGAAGGTGGATGAGCTGCCCGGCCGGGCCTTTGCCGGCCAGGTTACCCGCATCGCCTGGTCGCTCGAGGAAACCACCAAGACGATGCCGGTCGAGATCGAGCTGGCGAACCCGGACGGCACGCTGCGCCCCGGCATGTTCGCGACCGCGAAGATTACGGTGAGCCAGAAACCGGACGCCCTCCTGTTGCCCGCCGAGGCGCTCGTGGTCGAAAAGGCCAGGACTTCGGTATTCACCCTGGTGGATGGCAAGGCGAGGAAGGTGCCCGTCAAAGTCGGCTTTGAAGACGGCAAATCCTTCGAGGTGTTGGAAGGTGTCACCGCTGAAACCGTGGTGATTGTCACCGGCAAGCTGCCCCTGGTGGAGGGCCAGCCGGTCAACCGTGCGGAGGGCAAATGAGGCGGCTGCTCACATTTGCGTTTACCCTCTCGTTCACGTTGCTGGCCGCAACGTTGCCGGCCTCCGGGGCAGACAGCACGAACGTCTTCGTCATCGACCTGCCCACGACTTTGCAGCTCGCCGGCGCCCGCAATCTCGATGTGCAGATCGCCCGTGAGAAACTGGCCGAGGCGAAGGCGAACAACGAGAGCGCCGTCTGGCAGTTCTTCCCGGCCATTGTCCCCGGGGTCGGCTACCGGCGGCACGACAACCTCATCCAGGACGTGGCGGGCAACGTCATCGACGTCCACAAGGATGCCTATACCGTCGGCCCCACGATTGCGGCGCAGCTCGACCTCGGCGACGCCATCTACAAGAAACTCGCCGCCCGCCAGTTTGTCACCGCGGCGGCCTTCGCCTTGGAGAGCCAGCGGCAGGAAAGTGCGCTGACGGCGGTGCGCGAATACTTCGGGCTCGCCCAGGCCCAGGCCGCCGTCCGCGTGGCCGCGGAGTCCGTCCGGATCGCGGAAGACTTTGCGGCCCAGGTGCGGCAGGCGGTCGGCGCGGGCATCGCGTTCCAGGGCGACGCCCTGCGCGCGGAGGTGCAGGCGGACCGGGACCGCCTCGTGCTGCGACAGGCGCAGGAACAGGTCACCGTGAGCGCCGCCCGGCTCGTGCGGACGCTCCATCTCGACGCGAAGGTCGAACTGGTCGCGCCCGGCGACGACCTGGTGCCGCTGACGCTCGTCGCCACCAATGCTGCCCTCGACATGCTCCTCGCCCAGGCGCGGGCCGCCCGGCCGGAAATGAAGCAAAGCCGGGCGCAGGTCGCGGCAGCCCGCGAGGTCAGGGACGGTGCGAAGTATGGCCCACTGGTGCCGAGCCTGGGCGCCCAGGTCTTCGCCGGTGGCCTTGGAGGGGGCATCGAGGGCGGCCCCGGCCGTTTCGGCGAATCGGAGGACTACCAGTTCACGCTCGGCTGGCGCCTCGGCCCCGGCGGCCTGTTCGACCGCGGACGAATCCGGGCCGGCGAGGCACGGCTGCAGGCAGCCCGGCTCACGGATGAAAAGCTGTCCGATGAGATCGCCCGTGAAGTCGCCGAGAGCCACGCCCGGCTCCGCTCGCTCTCCGACCAGCTCAATACCGCCGGCCACGCCGTCCACGCCGCCGATGAATCACTCCGTCTCACCGCGCGGCGGAAGGAGTTCGCCGTCGGGGTCGTGTTGGAGCACGTCCAGGCGGAGCAGGACCTCACCCGCACCCGGCTCGACTACCTCAATGTCGTTGCCGAGTTCAACCGGGCTCAGTTCGAACTGAAGCGGGCCATCGGCGATGCCACAGATATCCCGGCACCTCAGCGGGGGAAATGATACCATTTCCCGATGATAATCGGACGAATCGGTAGGGACGGTGCGCTGCGCCGTCCCCGCCCTGAAGGGGCGGAGGAAACGTGCGGACGCCGTGGGCGTTCGTTCCGTCGCCTGACGCTGCGCTCGGCGACGGGGACGGCGCAGCGCGCCATCCCTACCAATGTACCGTTTCTTTTCGGGAACTG
>CAIXUG010000048.1 GCA_903922605.1 uncultured Verrucomicrobiota bacterium | reverse complement strand
GCTTTGAAACGCGCTTCCAACCCCGCTTTCTGCTCCGGTGGAACGCTCAGTTTGAGATTCGGTCGTGCCATGCCTGCGGTTTCGCACATGCCTCAGCCAATCACAATCATTTGTTCCGGTTTATTTAGGGAATTGGTATAATGCGCCCGCGCTGGTTTTGGGGTTTTTGCCGTCGCCGTGCCTGGCGTCGTCGAGGATCTGGTATTCCGGCCCGATCTCGCCGGACGTGCCCAATCCCTCGCTCACATGGTACATCACCCCGCTGTTGGCACCCTCGGACACCTTCCATTCCCAAAGCAGCTCGAAGCTGCCGTACTGGTCACGGGTCACCAGATCGCCGCCACCGCCGCCACCCTCGACCTTCAGCGCGCCATCTTCGATCATCCAGCCCTTGGCCGGAAAGTCCGTCTTTTTGTAACCGCGCCACTTCGCCGTCGAAGTGCCGTCGAACAGCGTTTCCCAGCCAACCGCATCGGCCGCCAGCAGCGCGGAGGCGGAGAGCAGGCTGAGCAGGGCGATACGGAGCGGCTTCATGCGGGAACGGTGGACGGAATGAACGCCCCGCGCCTTCACCGCGTCAAGCGGCGGCTCGTTCGTTGGAGGCCGCATATCACCCGACGCGAGCGAAAGCACCCACAGCACCCAGGCTCCTGGCAGTCACGTCTCACCAACGCATTGCCCCACTTCGCCGGGCGCTTCAAAGCCGGATTCGAGTGCCGGTATCGTTCCGACTTCCTGACGCATGCTCCCTCTGTCCTCCTCCAACGGAACATTGACCACTCGCGAATCGAATCAGGGTTCGGTTTCGCCGACCGCTGGGAGCCCCGGGCGCGTTTTTCCGGGCGGAATCCGGGCGGTGACGGTGGTGCCATGGCCGGACGTGGACTTGATCGAGAATCTGCCGCCGACCATCTCCAACCGTTCCTTCATGCCGAGCAACCCCAACCGGCCGCTTCCGGTCGTGGCGAGCACGCTTTTCACATCAAAGGATTTGCCGTCGTCCTTTATCGTCAGGCAGATCCAGCGCGGCAGTTTTTTAATTTCAACTTCCACCACGCCGGCCTGTGCATGGATGGCCACGTTATTGAGGGCTTCCAAGGCGACGCGATAGAGGACGCTGCTCTGCTCGATGGGCAGTTGGTTCACCGACGCGTCGGCGGTCAGACTCGCCCGCACACCCGTCCGTTTCTTGAAATCCCTCATGAAAGCCTGGAGCGCGGGAACCAGTCCCAAATCATCCAGAACCGTCGGACGCAGTTCCACGGCGAACCGATGCACCATGGCCATTGATTTTTCCAAAAGCTGTTGCGTCTCGACAATCTTCCGCCGGAGGAACGTGGGATTGTCGGCCAGCTTCGGACTCAAGGACGCCAGATGGACGGTGATGCCCACCAGCGTTTGCAGGACGGTATCATGCAGTTCGCGGCTGATGCGCTTGCGCTCCACTTCCTGCGCGAGCAGCACCTGGTGGGACAATTGCCGCAATTGCTGTTCGCTGGTCTTGAGAGACTGCTCCAGCGTTTTGCGCCAGATGATTTCCCGCTCAAGTTTCTGGTTCGAGGCGGTCATCACCTCCAGGCGGAGCCGGGCCGCCTCCGCCTGCTTCCGCTCGGTGATGTTGTTGAAAAAACAGACCACGCCCAGGTCACCCGCAGGCAGCGTGACGCGCCGGATCTGCCATTCGTAAACCTCCTGCGTGCCGGTATCGAGCCGCCGCTCGTCAAATTCGGGCGACTGATACGGTTCGCCCGTTTTGAGCGTGTGGCGGAACCGGGCCAGGGCTTCGTTCGCGACCGGCGGCGGCCAGAGCAGACGGACGATCTCGGGAAAATCCCGGCCGAGCAGCGGATGAATGTTGCGGAACAGGATCTGCGCCGTGGGGTTGGCCTGGAGCAGACGAAATTGCGCGTCCACCAGATACACGCCGACGGGAACCTGCGCGATGAGCAGGGCGAAGAGCGCCTCGCTGCGACGCAACTGCACCTCCGACTCCTTGCGCTTCGTGATGTCGATCATGGCCACGCGACATTCCTTCCCGTTGGACAGGGGCAGGGCTTCGAGGTTCACATCCCGGAGCGGCTGGCCTGACGGGTCCAAAAGCACAAGATCAGTGGAAGCCTTGGCGTGGCCTGCAAAAACCTTGTCGAGGAAGGCATGAAAAATCCGGCGCAGCGCGGGCGCCACCAAACTCCCCAAAGACCGGCCCACCAGTCGGGAGCGTGCCATCCCGACCAGATTCGTCCCGGTGAGATTGACCTGATTGATCACGCCGGCGGGCGTAAGCGTAAAATAGCCCACGGGCGCGAAATCGTAGAGGTCGGTGTAATTCTCCAACGATGCTTCCCGCTCATCCTGCGCCTGCCGCAGCTCGGCGTTCTGCATCTCCAGCTCGATCTGATGGACCTGCAGCTCATGGAGCAGCCGCCCGGTGTCCGCGGCGGATTTCGGATCTCCGTCCCCGCCGGGCCGGCCGTTCCGCCGCGGACGCAGCCGTGCTTCGGCATCCTGACGCAGTTTGCTGGCGGTCATTCCGGTGCCTGGCTTTCGTTTCATGGCGAAGGGTGGCAGTCCTGCCCGGGTCACGCAGTCCCGCCGCGTTTTCGGCGCACCAGTTTCCCGGTCAGTTCCGTGTTTTCCTTTTCCAGGGCGGAGTGCCGGTCCCGCAACTTCTTTTCCAGCGTCTTGGACACGCTGATGTTCGCGAAGGTGATCACGACGCCGTCAATCCGGTCGTCCAGCGTGCGGTAGGGCATGATGCGCACGCTGAACCAGCGGCCATCGAGCGCGGCAATCGGCTTTTCCACCGCCACCAGCTTGTGCAGGACGCCCCGGGCATCCTCGGTCAGTTCCGGATAGCGCAGATTGGAGGCGAGGTCGGTGATGGGCCGGCCCGCGTCGCCCGGGATGAGCTTGATGATATTGGCGGTCTGGGGGGTGAACCGCCGCACTTTGAGCTGCTTGTCCAGAAACAGGGTCGCAATGTCCGTGCTGTCGAGCAGGTTCTTCATGTCGTTGCTGGCCTGCGAAAGCTCGTCCACCTTGAGCTGCAGCTCGGAGTTCACCGTCTGGAGCTCCTCGTTCATGGACTGCATCTCCTCTTTCGAGGTCGTGAGTTCCTCGTTGGTGGACTGCAGTTCCTCGTTGGTGGACTGCAGTTCCTCGTTGGTGGATTGCAGTTCCTCATTGGCGGACCGGAACTCCTCCTGGGAAGTCTGCATCTCCTCATGGGTGGCCGGCGCCTCACCTTTGACGTGCAGGAGCTCCTGCTCGAGCTCGGCGATCCGCGGGCTGCGGGCGACCGGCCCGGAGGACCGGCTCGCCGTCGGGGCGGGCAGGGGCGCGGGCACGTCGGTGAAAACAATCATCACCAACCCCTGCAACGGCCCGGGTTTGTCGAGCTGCTGGAGACTCACATCCACGAACTGCGTGCCGCCGTTCGTCCCGACCTTGAGTCCGCGCAGCACCACGCGTTCCTTTTTCCGGAGCGCCTTCTGGAAGCCATCCGACAGTTCGTAGCGCAGACCTTCGCGGGCCATGGCAAAAATGTTCAGGTTGGCCTTGCCGGCGGCGGGTTCCAGGTATTTGCCCGTCCGTCCGCTGACGTAGAGCAGGTCGCCCTGATCACTGACCAGCACGGCGGGGGGGGCATACTCCTGCACAATCAGCTCCTCCGCCAACGACTGAAGACTGGCCGGCGGCCGGCCAGAGGGACGCGCCTCGAAACTGGTCGGCGGCCCGGCGGAAAAGGACGAGGGAAAAGAAACCGGCTCCGACCGCAGGACGGATTCTTTCCTCCAGTAGGTTCGCGAGGCGCCTCCCATCGGGGCAAAAAGATCGGTGAAATCGCCCACCGTCTCCGCGCTGCCCTGAAACAGGATGCCACCGGGAGTCAGGCTGTAGTGAAACAGCGGGATCAGCTTTTTCTGCACTTCCGAGGAAAGATAAATCAGCAGGTTCCGGCAGCTCAGGATGTCGAGCTTGGTGAAGGGAGGGTCCATGATGAGATTCTGCGGCGCAAAAATGACCATTTCGCGAATCTCTTTGCGCACCCGGTAGCCGTGATCCTCCTTGGTGAAGAACCGCTTGAGCCGTGCTTCCGACAGGTCAGAGGCGATGTTGGCCAGAAAGAAGCCCGAGCGGGCCTTGTCAATGGCGTTCCGGTCGAGGTCGGTGGCAAAGATCTGGATCGTGATTTTTCTCCGGGGCCGGAGCGCCTCCACCGCCTCCTTGAGCACGATGGCCAGGGAATAGGCTTCTTCGCCGGTGGAGCAGCCGGGCACCCACGCGCGCAGCGCCTGACCGGGCGAACGGCTCGCGAGCAGCGTGGGCAGGGCGTGCTTGCACAGGTGTTCCCAGGCCGCGGGGTCGCGGAAAAAGTTTGTCACTCCGATCAGCAGTTCCTTGAAGAGCAGATCCAGTTCCTGCGAGTTCTCCTGCAGGTAGCGGACATAGGCCGCCATCTTGCCGATCTGGTGAAGGCCCATGCGGCGCTCGATCCGGCGATAGAGTGTGTTCCTCTTGTAGAAGGAAAAGTCGTTGCCGGAGTGGTTTCGCAGCAGGATGACCACCTTTCCCAGCGCGCTCAGACCCTTGTCTTCCGGCCTTATTTCCGTTCGCGTGATGAGCGGGGCACGCTGCAGGTAGGTCAGGATTTTCCCCGCCAGTTCCGCCGCCGGAGCCACGATGTCCGCCAGCCCGGCGTCAATCGCGCTGCGCGGCATGGATTCGAATTTTGCCGTCGCCGGTTCCTGCACCAGCACCACCCCGGCCTTTTCCTTGATGGCGCGCAGCCCGAGCGTGCCGTCGGAACCCATGCCGGAGAGAATCACGTCAATGCTGTGGTCCTGCCGGTCCTGCGCCAGGGAGCGGAGGAAAAAATCAATGGGCAGGCGCAGCCCGCGCGCCGCCACCGGTTTGAGCAGGTGCAGCACCCCGTGCAGGATGGACATGTCCTTGTTCGGCGGGATGAGGTAAACACAGTCCGGTCGTATCGTGGTCTCATCCCTGACCTCCATGACGCGCATGTCGGTGGCGCGTTGCAGCAGCTCGTCCATGATTCCCTTGTGCGTCGGGTCCAGGTGCTGGATGATGACAAACGCCATGCCGCTGCCCTTGGGCACGCCCCTCAGGAACTGTTCCAGGGCTTCGAGTCCGCCGGCGGAGGCGCCGATGCCGACAATCGGGAACGGAACGCCCGCCGGCGCGGCGAAAGTTTCCGGACGATCAGCCTTGGCGGGTTGCTTCGGTCGGCGGACAGGTGAAACTTTCTTTTTCATGCTATTATTTCCGGCGCTTGCTCGGGGGACCTTTGGTTCCGGATAGGCGGGGCGGTGTGACAGGTTTTCCCGGGGTGGCCCGGCTGTATTCCTGCCCTGTGCCGTCACCGACCAGTTCCATCAGTTTGGAGGCGATCTTGTCCAGAGGCAGGATGAAATCAACATCGCCGGTCTGGATCGCAGTTTCCGGCATGCTGAAATTTTCCGACGTGGGCCGGTCCTGGGCAATCACTTTGCCACCCTTGTCCTTGATGATCTGGACCCCAAAGGAGCCATCACCGTCTCCTCCCGTGAGGACCACGGCAATGGCGTCCTTTTTATAGATGGCGGCCACCGAGGCAAAGAGCGGCTCGGCGGAGGGCCGGGCATAATGGACCTTTTCCGCGGCGGAAGATGAAAGTTTGAGGCGGCCGCCTTTGGCGACCGAGAGGTGATGGTTGGGCGGGGCGACGAAAACCGTCGAAGGGCGCAGGATGTCACCCGAATGGGCCTGCCTGACCACCAGATGGGTGCGACGGTTGAGCAGCTCGGCCAGAATGCTCTTATGGTCGGGAGAAAGGTGCATCACAATGGCGATGGCGGCCGGAAAATCCGCCGGCAGGCGCGACAGAATGACCGACAACGCCTTCAAGCCGCCGACAGAAGTCGCCATGGCGATGACCCGGAAGGAAACCTTCGCGGACGGGGCGGGAGGGGTCTCGCGGGCAGCGTTGGCGGGTCTGTTCTGCTCGCGTTTCGTCTTCATAATCCAGCTAACCGCCACCACCGGTCCCCGGCTCCAGCAGGGCCCGCAGGCGGGAAATGACGACGGGCCAGGAGTATTCCTTCGCACAGGCCACTTTGCCGGCCGCGCCCATGCGGGTGAGCCGCGCGTCGTCGCGGATCAGGTCCACCACGGAGCCGATGAACGCGCCCTCGTCGTTGGCGTTCGACAGCGCGAGGAAATCCGCGCGGCGCAGCGCCGCCCCGGTGTTGTGGCCGTTCGTGGTTGCCACCGGCAGGCCGTGCGCCAGGCCGGCCATGAGCGTCGTGCGCCGCTCGGAAATGCCATCGACAAACGGCAGTGCCAGCAGGTCCGCCGCGTGCAGCGCCCGGGAAGCGTCGTCGGCGGGCAGGTAGCCGAGTGGACGGTAAAATTTCAGCAGTTCCGCCGGCAGCCGCAGCGCGGGGGCGCCGCCGATCAGCGCCAGCGCCACCGGATTCGACGGCGTGTGGGCCGCCCGCCAGCCCTCAATCACCCAGGGCAGCTGCTTCGCGGCGCTGAGCGTGCCGAAGTAGGCGATGATCTTGGTGTTCGCCGGCAGACGGTTTTGCGCGCGCCAGGTCGCTGCGTGGTCCGGCGGCACCGCCACGGGCTCGATGCTGGTCGGCGAAGGGAACAGGGAAAACTTCTTCGCCACGGCGGGCCGGCGGGCGGACCATTCCTCCACCCAGCGGCCGGTCGAGATCGGAATGGCATCGGCCACGGACAGGATCGCCTTCCACTGCCGGCGATGGTTCAGCGCATACCAGAAGTGCGGAGGCCGACGGAAAAGGTCCAGCAGCACCAGGTCCGCCATGATCTCATGCGCGATGAACACCTGGCGCTGACCGATGCGCTTCAGATCGCGCCAGAAGCGGGGCAGTTGGCGGTTCACGCCGCCGCGGCCGTACATGTGCGGCACGTACTGCCAGAGCAGCACCGAGTCATCGGGGAACTCGCGCAGCTCCGCCATGATCCAGTCGAGGTCGCTCCAGTTGCCGATGCTCGCGCGGACTTGAAACGCGCCCGAAGACTCCTCCGACCCGGGCGAGGTCAGCACCGTTACCGGGCCAAACGCCGCCAGCTCATTGGCCAGCCGGTGCGTGTGGTCGGCCAGCCCGCCGCGCTTGGGCGGCAGCAGATCGGAAATGATGATGACGGGACGGGCCACGGGGAACGGAGTAACACAGGCCGGCTAGGGAGGCGAACCTTCGCGTTGCAGCGTCTGCAAAACTGCCGTGACGACCCGCCCGACGGCGATTCCTTTCAGGCAGCGAAAATCGATGGGGCACTCGCGCCGGAAGCAGGGCGCACAGGGCGCCTCCGACCGGAGCAGCCGGTGGCGCGGATCCCCCGGGAGACCCGGACCGGTCAGTTCCGGCGACGTGCTGCCGAAGGGGACGACCACAGGCACGCCGAGCGCCGCGGCCACGTGCATCGGCCCGGTGTCGTTGGTGAGCAGCACCCGGCAGACGGACAGCGCCGCGCAGAGTTCCCGCAGGGAAGTGCGCCCCGCCAGTCTGACCAGCGAGGAACGCGAAATCCCACGGGCGAGGAGTTCGGTCTCCATCTTATCTGCCAGCGGAGCGTCGGCCGGGCCGCCGAAAATCACGAAACCACAGTGGGTCTGCCGGTGCAATTCGTACGCGGCCGCGATGAAGTTCTCCCCCGGCCAGCGCTTGGCGGGCCCATATTCCGCGCCAGCGTTCAGGCCAATCCAGGTGGGGCCGAACGTCAGCTGGAATTTTTCCCGGGCGGCTTCGACCTCTTCCGCGCTGACAGTCAGCAGGGGCGGCAACGGTTCAGGATTGCCCCCTAGCGATGCCACCAACCGCAGGTAGTGGTGCAACTGATGTGATGACGCGGGAATGGCCGGAGGCGCGTTGCCGGAGGGTGCGGCTGCAATCAGGCGCTTCACTTCCGCCTCCGTCCGCTTGTGCATTTTCACGATGCCGGGCGCGGGCGGAACCACATCCGTTAGCAGCCAGTTGCGCCACGGCCACGCGCCGCCCACGCGGCGGGGAATGCCCGCCAGCCGGACTTCCAGCGCCGAGCGCGGCGAATTGGGCAGCACCAGCGCGAGGTCGAACCGCTCCGCCCGCAATTGGCGCGCAATCGCGAATACGCCCTCCTTCGAGCGGAAGGTCAGCACGCGGTCCACCACCGGATGGCCGGGCCACAGTCCGGCCAGCTTTTCGTGCGTGAGCAGCGTGATCTCGGCGGCCGGAAACCGCTCGCGCAGCCGCAACAGCGCGGGCGTGGTCATCACGGCGTCGCCCAGCCAGTTCACCCCGCGCACCAGGATGCGGCGGGGCACGAGGTCAGTGGCCGGGGACGAAGCGGATGCGGCCATGCTCATTCCTCGTGGGCCACCAGCTCCGATTTGGTGGCGGACGTGCCCTGCTGCCACTTGGACGCGGGTTTCCAGCGGCGGTGGACCCAGAACCAGTTCGCCGGGTCCCGCCGGATGGCGGCTTCCAGCACGGTGTTCACCTCGCGGGTCAGTTCCGCCACGGAACGCGGGCTGCCGGCGGCGTCATGCGTCGGGATTTCCGGTCCCACTTCGATGCGCCAGCGCGCCAGCCCGGTGCGGTAGCAGATCGCCGAGCGCAGGTGCGCGTCGTAGCGCAGCGCCAGCACGGCGCAGCCGGCGTTGCACGAGCAGTCGCGGCCGAAAAACGGCAGCCACAGGCCGCGGTCGCCCGCGTGCTGGTCGGCCAGCAGCGCCAGCAGGATGTGCCCGCGGTTCATCGCCTGCCGCAGCGCCTCGGCCCCGGTGCGGCGTTCGAAAAACAGCACCCCGCTCCGTTCCCGCAGGTCGAGCAGCAGGCGGTTGAGCGCCGGCGGGCGCAGGGCACGGTAGGTGCAGGCCCCATTCCAGCCGGGCGCCTGCTCCTTGATGCGACCGTAGAGCTCAAAGTTTCCGAAGTGCCCGATGGCCACAACCACACTGCGGCCATCCGCCGGGATCGCCTCCGGCACGCCGACCAGTTCCAGGTGCGCCGCGAGGGCCTCGCGGGACATCACCGCCGTCTTGAGCGCACAGATGTAGTTCTCCCCAAGACGGCGGAAGTTTTCGCGGACGATCGCCCGGCGTTCGGCCTCGGATTTCTCACGACCGAAGGCCAGATCGACATTCTGCCGGGCCACCCGGCGGTGGCGGGCATCCAGCAGATGGGCCAGCGCCCCACCGGCCCGGCCCAGCCGGGCGACCAGTTCCAGCGGCAACGCCTGGATCACCGCGACGAACGCGCGCGCAAGGAGGACGAGAAGCGTGCTCACTTGAAGCAGATGCGGCGGACCGCCTCGTCAAAACCGCCCGCGCCGGCGGTGATCTTGATCTCCACGCGCATGAACCACACCGGCACGTCGCGCCGGTCCAGCTTGGGGAAGCGCACGGCGTCCTTCTGCGTGGTGACCACCATGTCGGCCTTGCGCTTCTTGGCGCGGTTGATGGCGTCGAGCACCTCCTGCTGGCTGAAGCGGTGGTGGTCGGCGAAGCGCCGCGCGAGCACGACCTCGCCGCCCAGCTCGACCAGCTTCTGCTCGAAGCTCTCGGGCTGCGCGATGCCGCTGAGGCTGGCGATCCGGCGGCCCTTCAGCAGGTCCAGCCCGGCCCGTTCGCCGGTGAAAACGTCCTCGAAGTAGAGCGGATGGTGGACGCACTCCACGATCTCCGCGCGCTGGTTCAGTTTGGCGACGCGCACCCGCAGGTCGTCGATGCGCTTGCTGTTCTCGGGCGTGCTGCGGTCCACCTTGGTCAGGAAGACGACGCTGGCGCGGACCAGATGGGAGGGTGGCTCGCGCAAGGTGCCGCGCGGCAGCAGGTACTCGTTGCCGAAGGGCTGCTGCGCATCCACGAGCACCACGTCGGTGCGCCGGCCCCGGAGCTTCCAATATTGGAAACCGTCGTCGAGCAGCAGCGTGTCGCACCCGAAGCGCTCGACCGCGTAGCGGCCGGCCTTCACGCGGTCCTTGTCCACGAGCACCACGACATCGCGCAGGTTGGAGGCCAGCATGTAGGGCTCGTCGCCGGAGGTCTCGGAATCCAGCAGCAGCGAATGGCCGTCGCTCACGACGCGGGGTGGCGTGGTGTCCTCGCGCAGCAGGAACTTGTCGAGCAGGCGCTCCCGCAGCGGCTTCGGTTTGGAACGGTAGCCGCGGGAGAGGATCGCCACCTTGCGGCCGGCATCCTGCAGGGCGCGGGCGAACTTCTCGACGACGGGGGTCTTGCCGGTGCCGCCGACGGTGAGGTTGCCGATGGCGATGACCTGCACGCCGAGCGTGGCGTCGCGCAGGATGCGGGCGTTGTAGAGCACCCGGCGAAACTTCACCGCCACGGCGAACACCCGGCTGAGCACGAGCAGCAGGAAGCGCACGACCGCGGCCTTCTTGCCGGGCCGCTGCTGGATGATCACATCGAGCAGCCAGGTCTCCGCCTGCTCACTGAACTGTCGCCACCACTCACGCACGTTGCCGGGACACTGCCAAGCCGGAGCGCCGAAGCGAAGAACGGAACTGCGGTTCCTCCAAGCCCCCAATCGTGGCGTTTGCGGCCAAGAAATGCGTCGCGGAGCGACCGGGGAAATTAGCCAGACACAACGTGTCTGGTAGGCGCACAGGAAATCACCCGTCCTGATGGGACGGAAGGAATTGCATCCTCTCTCATTGGCGACCTGATCTCCACCGTCCCATCAGGACGGAACACCACGCGGGTGGGCCAACCAGACATTTCATGTCTGGCTAATTTCCGGTTGTCCCTCCGGGACGAAGCGCAACCCAGGGCATCAACGGAAACATTCGGGCAGATGGTCGAGTCCAACCGGCCCACGTTCACCGCACCTTCACAGTCACATTCCCGGCGTAGCGCCGGACGCCGAGACCGGAACGCTCCAGCACCACCACGCCCAGCTCCAGCTCGTCGCCGGGCGCCTTGTTGTGGATCAGCTTGGCCAGCGCCACCAGGTCGTCGATCCGCGCGCCGTCCACCGTGGTGATGTAATGGCCGGCCTGCAGCTTGACCGCCGCGGCCGGACCCTCACGATCCACCGACTGCACGACGAACCCGCCGTCGGTCTCCCGCAGCGTCAGGCCGAGGCGGCGGCGCAGGAGGCCGTTGTTGAAATAGGCGCTTTCCTCCACCAGACGCAGGCGGAGCTGCCGGTTTTCCCCGTCGTGCCGGACCATCAGGCGGACATCCCTCTCCGTCCCGGCAGACCGCAGCGCGCGGTTGAAATCGATGATGCTGCCGGCGGGATTGTCGTTCACCGAGAGGATCGCGTCGCCCGCGCGCAGTCCGGCGGTCGCCGCCGGGCTGCCGGGCTGGACGCCCTGTACCGTAAGCGGGCGCAGGCCCGGCTTCAGCCGCGCGCCAAACCAGTAGTGATCCACCGACTCGCCCACGAGCGCCTCGGACAGCGCCTGGTTGACGCGCCGGATCGGGATCGCGAAGCCGATGCCCTGGGCACCGATGTCGGGCCGGAGCACGGCGACATTCAGGCCGATCAGCTCGCCGCGCAGGTTGATGAGCGGCCCGCCGGAATTGCCGGGATTGATCGCCGCGTCGGTCTGGAGCCAGTCGGCGATGTCGAGCTTTTCGCCAATGGCCACGCTCTCCGCCGGGCGGCGCGACTTGGAGCTCAGGATGCCCCGCGCCACCGAGCCGCCCAGCCCGAAGGGATTGCCCATGGCCACGACGGTCTCGCCCAGCAGCAGGTCGTCATCCTTGGCAAAGCGCACCGAGCGGAACTTGCGCGGCTGCTTGGGATTCAGCTTCAGCAGGGCCACGTCCTTCTCCTCGCTGAGTGCAACCCGTTCCGCCGAAATGGGTTCCGGATCGTCGTTGAACTGCACCCAGATATCGTCAGCACCCTGCACGACGTGGACATTGGTCAGCACGTAGCCATCCTCGGTGATCACCACGCCGGAGCCGCGGCTGTAACGGGCCTCCGGCTTGCGCTTATAGCCGTAGTATTGGCGCAGCATGCGGTCGTAGGCCGTCTCCTCCGTCACCCAGGTGCGGGAGGCGATGTTGACGACGGAGGGCAGCACACGCTCCACGGCCTGCACCGTGGCGTCGCGCCGGATGTCCAGGGGTGCCTCGGGCGTGACCACCGGCTCGTCATCGGCGGCCAGCCGGGCGGCTGCGGTCGCCGCAAACAGCGAAAGGCACAGCCACCAGCGCATCGGAGATCGTTTCATCGTTGGAACAGGCACTGACAAATCAGCCGCCCTGATGTTCATTCAAGCCGGTCGGAGACACAAATGGTCTAAGCCGGACGGGCCGTCAAATCCACTGGAAAGCCATAGGCTCCTCCCCATTCCTGCTTTCCTGCGTTCCAAATTCCTCCACCCTTCCTCCTCCGATGCCCCGGTTACCCGCACATTTCTATGCCGGCTGGCGCCGCCCGGCCGAGCCGGCCCCGGCGTTGCAGGAGGGTGGCCTGCCGCCGGAGCGCTGGCTCCAGCAGGTCTGGCGGCACCAGCGGCTGCGGCGCGCGGAACTCCGCACGCTCGATGGCCGTCCCGTGCGGGTGCTGCACCCGGGCTTCTGGAACCGCGAGCCGGGACCGGATTTCCGGCAGGCGGTCGTGCAGATCGGTTCCGAACCGCCCCGCACCGGCGATGTGGAGATCGACCTCGCCGTGGACGGCTGGCAGGGCCACCGGCACGCAGGCAATCCGGCTTATTCCGGGGTGATCCTGCACGCCGTCTGGGAGGCCGCCCCAGCCAGCCACACGCCGCCAGTATTGCAACTGCGGCCCTTTCTCGACACACCGCTGGCCGAGCTGACCCCGTGGCTCGACGGCGAGGCCGAAAGCATCTGGCCCGCCGAACTGTCCGGCCAATGCTGCGCGCCCCTGCAATCCCTCGACGCCGAGACGCTCGCGGAGCTGCTGCACCAGGCGGCGGAAGTCCGGTTGCAGCGGAAAGCGGCGGAGCTGGCCGCCCGCGCCCGGTTGCAGGGCTGGAATGGCGCGCTGTGGGAGGGACTGTTTGCGGCGCTCGGCTACAAGCACAACGTCTGGCCCTGCCGCCGGCTCGCCGAACTGGTCGCGCCCCGGGCGGGCAACGAGGATGCCACCACGTTCGAAGCGCAACTGCTCGGACTGGCCGGATTGCTCCCCGCCGAACTCCCGCGCAGCACCGGCGCGACCCATGCCCGGAAGCTCTGGGACATCTGGTGGCGCGAGCGCGACGCCTGGGCCGACCTCGCGTTGCCGGTTTCCCTGTGGCACCTGGCCGGCATCCGGCCCGCCAACCATCCCCAACGCCGGCTCGCCCTCGCCGCCCAATGGCTCGCCCATGGCGAATTCATCCCGTGCTTGGAGCGCTGGCTGACCCAGCCCGGTGCGGGTGAGGCCGAGCTGCGGAACGTGCTGTTGCCGGAAGCGGAGCATCCCTTCTGGTCGCACCACTGGACCCTGCGTTCCAAGCCGGTCGCAAAACCGCAACCCCTGCTGGGAGCGGCCCGCGCGACCGACCTTGCGATGAATGTCATCCTGCCGTGGCTGTTCGCACGGGCCTCGGCCGGGCGCGATTCAGGGAGAAATCCCGAACTGCTCGCCACGATCCGGCAGCGCCATCTCGCCTGGCCGGCGGGCGAGGACAACTCCGCGCTGAAGCTCGCCCGCCAGCGCCTGTTTGGCGGCACGGCGCGCCGGCTGCCCCGCACGGCGGCCGCCCAACAGGGTCTGTTGCAGATCACGCGCGATTTCTGCGGCCAGACCGACCCGCTGTGCAGCGGCTGCCGGTTCCCCGAACTGGTCCGCGCGCTGCCGGGTGCATCCGGTGTGGGTTCGGGTTCCCACTGAACTCGGAAAACTCCCGATTCACGGTCCGCTTGACGGGCCTTGGAGCATTCCCGAGATTCCCCACGCAGTATGGCCAAACAGAGTAGCCGTAATCTCAGCCGCCGGCAGGCGCGCGACCTGGACGTGGAAATCAGTTTCCTCGAGGGCCTCGTGCGCCGCGATCCCGCCTACGTCGAGGCGTTGCAACTGCTGGGCGACAACTATTCCGACCGGGGCCGCCCGGCCGAGGGACTGTGCGTGGACGAGCGTTTGCGCCAGCTCCGCCCGGACGACGCGAACGTGCGCTTCAACTACGCGTGCAGCCTCGCGCTGAACCGCCTCTTTGAGCGTGCCTGCGAGGAGATCGACTGCGCCCTGGACCTGGGTTATCGCGATTTCAAGTGGCTGCAGCGCGACCCCGACCTGGCCGAACTGCGGAAGCATCCCTCATTCAAAAAGATCAAGGCCCGCGTCAAGGCCCTGCAGACGATCGAAACGGCGGAAGACTGAGCCGGGGCCAGAGACGGAGAAGGCTCTGACGCTTCTGGGTGCGCTCGTAGGTTGAGTGCGCCCTTCCCCCTCACCCCGGCCCTCTCCCACCAGGAGAGGGAGAATCGTCGTCCGTCTCGCGGCGAAAGCTTGAGCTGGGGTTGCCGGACGTGCGTCTTTCCCGCGCGAGGTGATTCAATGGCGATTCATCACCCTTTTACGCCGCAGAATTCCCGGACGGCTTCAACGCATCAGGCCGGCTTGGCACTCGCGCTGGACGGCGGGAATTCCCCTTCCCAGCGGGCGATGACGGCGGTGGCGAGGCAGTTGCCGACGAGGTTCACGGTCGTCCGTGCCATGTCCATCAGCTCATCCACGCCGATGATGATCAGCACCCCTTCGAGCGGCAGGCCGAAGTGGCTCAATGCGCCGGCGAGGATGACCTGGGAGGCGCGCGGGATGCCGGCCATGCCCTTGCTGGTGAGCATGAGCAGCAGCATCATGGAAAGCTGCTGCGTCACGGTCATGTGCACGTGCGCCGCCTGCGCGACGAACACCGAGGCGACCGCCAGATAGAGCGTCGAACCGTCGAGGTTGAAGGAATAGCCGATGGGCATCACGAAGGAGACGATGCGCTTGGGCACACCAAAGGAGATCAGCCGCTTCATCGCGTCCGGCATCGCGGCGTCGGAGGAGGTGGTGGTGAAGGCCAGGATGATCGGCTCCTTGAGCAGCTTGAGGAAGCGGACCACGGGCACCTTTGCCCACAGCGCCGCGGGCAGGAGCACGAGGAAACAGAAGATGATCAGCGCGCCATACAGGGTGGCGATGAGCTTGGCCAGGTTGGCCAGCACACCGAGGCCGCTGTGGGCGACGGTGTAGGCCATGGCAGCACCGATGCCGAGCGGGGCGAACTTCATCACGAGGCCGGTGAACTTGAACATCGTCTCCGTGAGCGACTCGCAGAACTTCAGCATCGGCTCGCGCGCGCCGCGCTCCACCTGCGCCAGCGCGACGCCGAAGAGGATCGCGAAGAACACCACCTGCAGCACATCGTTCGCGGCGGCGGCCTCGAAGAAGCTTTTCGGCACGAGGTGTTCGAAGATGCCCGAGAGGGTCACTTCGGTGGCCGTGACCTGTCCGGTGGCCGTGCCAGGGGGAGGCAGCACCAGCCCGTCGCCGGGCCGGAACAAGTTGACCATCGCCAGGCCGATCACGAGGGCGAGCGTGGTGACCACCTCAAAATAAAAGATCGCCTTGAGTGCCAGACGGCCGACCGCCTTCATGTCATCCGCATGGCCGGCGATGCCCACGACCAGCGTGCCAAAGACCAGGGGCACGAGGATGCACTTGATCATCTTGAGGAACACGGTCGAGACGATCTTGAGCTCCATCGCCGGCGCCGGGAACCAGTGGCCGAAGGCGATGCCGGCGGCCATGGAAAACATGATCCACTGGGTGAGCGAGATCCGCCGGAGGAAGGTCCACATGCGTGGCAATGATGAGCGACGGGGAAGGCGGGACACAACCCCGCGTCTTCAGATTTCCGGGACAATCTGGTGAAACTGGGAAGAGAGTATCATGGCGCTTATCTTTTGCTTACGAACACGTTGTGCCAGGAATCGCCGCATTTTTGAATGCTTTCAACGACGGCTCCTCTCCTTTCCATTGTGTTCTTCAATCAGATTTGTCAAACATCCAGATTATGGCCGACACTTTACATCCTCAACTTAAGAGTCTTTGCAAACAATTGGACGAACTCGCCAAGGCAGTTGAGAGCGGATGGACGGACGATAGGCCCCTAATGGAGAACTGGGGGTGGAATTTCACAGCTCTTACCAGACACAGCCTTGCCCGAGCGGCACGAGATATCGCCTCGGAAGTCCGCTCGGTTGGAGCGGCTATAGTAAGCGACTCCCTTCTGCCAATTCTCAATGAATGGATTGTTACACTCAGGAAGATTCAGGCGCAGCAAGTTCAGTATTTTTACAATGGACATGGGCATCAAGCGGTGCCGATGTATTTGGATGCGTTAGGTTTGTTAAGGTTTGAATTGCGATCCGTACTTGGCTGGCAGCCCATACATGATACCAATTTATTGCCGCCAAAATTGGCCCGACGCCTTCGATCCTACCAAGCAGAGCTCGACCAAATAGCACCAAAAAAGGATGAACTAACAAGGCAGTTGGCGTTGATTACCGACGCGGCGTCTGCTGCAGATGCGTTGCCGACTGACATGGAGGCTTTAGCTCATGCCCGTAAAGCGACTGAGGACATACAAAGCAAATCAGCACTGATGCGGGAGAACATTGCAGGACACCTAGCAACTGCGGAAGAATCGGCTGCCAGGGTTTGTGCGCTTGAAAAGGACGCGGCAAAACTGGTCGCTCAAATGCGATGATGCATATCGCGTTACGACCTCTCAAGGATTAGCCTCTGCATTTGCCCTGCGCCACGTTAGCCTCGGCAGGTCAATGTGGGTTTGGGTGGTTGTGCTCATTGCTGCATTGAGCGTCGGGTATTTCCTGGGTTCCGAACGCATTAAGGCAATAACTGACCTGCTAAACTCATCGGCCGAAAAGAAAGCCGCTGTTTGGCCCAATGCGGTCCTCGCATTTTTCAGTTTGGGCGCACCCATCTGGCTTGCGTGGATTGCGACCAAACAAATCGGTCAGAGATTTCGCCTAGCCGAGGACTACGCTTTCAAGGCCTCGGTTGCGAAGGCATATGAAGGCTACCGGAAGGAAGCGGCCCGCATCGACGAGGAATTCGAAGCGCGCCTCTTTAACTCCGCGCTCACTCGGCTCGAAGAGGCTCCCTTACGGTTGGTCGAATCAAAGACCCATGGGAGTCCTTGGCATGAGTTCGTTGAATCGGACGCATTCAAGGAAGCTCTGAAAATGGTCCCTGATTTTGCACGGCAATACACAAGGCTGGCCAAGAAACCATCAAAGATAGAATTGAACGGCGATGATCGTGTGGAAGCCAAAGAGCGACTCCCTAAAGCCTAATTGTTTTCTCAAAATTTCTGAGAGAACAACTTGAGGAGCTCAATTCGCTTTCTTCGCTCCACGAGCGGCAGCGCGCCGTGGCGCACAAGGCCGGCCTGAAGCTCCTGCCCAAGCTGCCGCCCGCCCGGCGCAGAAAGTGAAGTGTGCGCGAGGCACACCACACCGCGAACGTGAGGGGAGCCGCCGCTTACTGCTCCGCCTTCTCGTTGGCGGCTTCCAGGGCGATCTCGGTCAGCTTTTCATCCGCCGCCTTTTCCTCCTCCAAGGTCTGTTCCAGCAGCTCGGCCGCCTCCTCGTGGCCCAGCTGCTTCGCCCAGGCGATGAGCGTGCCGTAAGAGGCGATTTCGTAATGCTCGACCTTTTGGCCGGCGGCGATGATCGCGGCGTCGATGGCCGGGGATTTCTTCCATTCACCCAGCAGCTCGTCGCCCTCGGCGATGATTCCCTGCATGGCCTTGCAGGGCTTCTTCTCGGCCTTTTCCCCGAGGGAGGCAAACACCTGTTCGAGGCGCTTAATGTGACCCTGGGTTTCTTCGAGATGCGCTTCCAGGGCCTGCGTGAGATCGTCCGAATCGGCGGCCTGGATCATCTTGGGAAGTGCCTTGGTCAGCTGGGTTTCGGAATGGAGGGTATCGGCCAGTTCATCCAGAAACAGGTCCTGCAGCTCGTTGTCTTGGGTGTCTTCCTGGGAGTCCGTCGCGGTTGAAGATTTTTTCATAAAAGTGGTAAGTCAGAAGTTAAGTATGCCCCTCTCTCCCGCAGGGGATATGCCATCGGGGCATTGGGAGGATTACGGGGGGTTTCCGCGTGAAGATTCGCGCGCCCGCTCTTCCCAAGGGGACGTTTTGCAACTGTGGTGTCGCAGGTTGCGGATTCTGTATCCCCTCGATTGACGGGCCCGGCCGAGGCTTCGATCGGTCAAGTCGAATTTGCCCTCGGTGCTGATCCGGAATGCCTGCTTTGTACCATCCCTCCCCGCGACGCGTTGGGTGGGCGGCCAACCGAACAGGTGGCCCCTGGTTATTTCTTGTGGGCGCTCCGAAGGTGCCGAAAGCCGACCAGCTTTTTCAGCTTCTCATCCCATAGGCGCAGGGTGAGCGAACTCATGCTGGAATGCAGGGTGATCGGCCTCACCTGCTGAAACATTGGATGCGAGCGGTGGCACCGCTCCAAATTGTAGTTGGGAATCCGCGAGCTCAGGTGATGGATGTGGTGGAAGCCGATATTGCCGGAAAACCACTGGAGTATTTTTGGCAGCCGGTAGTACGAGCTGCCTTGCAGGGCCGCCGCGGTGTAATCCCATTCTTCCGCCCGCTCCCAGTACACACCTTCGAACTGGTGCTGCACGTAAAACATCCAAACGCCGACGCTGGCCGCGACCGCTATGGCCGTCAGTTGGATGACCAGGTACGCGGTGATCCCGAACACCCAGCATAGAATGGCGGCCAGGCCGAGAATTGCCACATTCATCCAGTGCACCGAGCGCCGTTCACGGGCATTGGCGCGCGGAGAGGTAAAACGTTGCCGGACGACAAACAAAAACAGGGGGGCGAGCAGGAACAGGATGATGGGATTCCGCGCCAGCCGATACGAAAACCGCTTCCACCGGGACGCTTCCAGATACTCCTGAACCGTCATGGTCCAGATATCCCCGGTCCCGCGCTTGTCGAGATCGCTCACATTGGCGTGATGAACCGAATGTTCCCAGCGCCAGTGGTAGTAGGGCGTAAACGTCAGAATCCCGGTCAGGAAGCCGACCACGTCGTTCACCTTGCGGGATTTGAAATGCGAGCCGTGGCCGCAGTCGTGGAAAATGACGAATATTCGCACGAGGAAAGCTCCCGCCAGCATGGCCAAAGGCACCGTGAGCCACCAGGAGACGGAGCGGCTCAGATACATCAGGTACCACAGCAGCGCGTAGGGGCCCAAAGTATTGACGATCTGCCAGACAGCCCTCGGCGTGGATGGTTTCTGGTACTCCGCGACGATTCTCTTCCACTGGTCGATCTCCGTGGGAGATTTCGCTTCAACGCCAATTGCTTCATTTGCCATATGCTGCTTTCGCCGGTCGGTGGCGCACACCGGCTCCGCCCCTGATTCAGGCGGTAGGAATTTACGCGATTTCCGGGCCGGGGCAAGGTGGCTCATTTTGCTTAGGAGCCCGCCCTCAGACCATCGTACTTGCGCCTGAGTCCTGCTTTTTTCTAAAGTGTGAGCATGAAAGGAAGGCTGGTTATCACCAATGATGCCGGGCTGGCCGCGCAGCCGAAACGCTTCAGACTGCGGTCGCCGGCGCGGCCGGTCCTGACTTTTGGCGAACGCTGGGCCGGCAAGCTCATTCTCAAACCGGACGATGCGGCAGATCGCAGGCTTTCCGTTCTTAAAGCCAAACACCTTTCCGTGTGAAGGTGCTTTTGGATACTCACCGCCGGCAGTCCCCGATTCCAGCCTTGAAGCCGCAGGTCCTCAGAAGGTTGATCGAGGCTACGGGAACCTGATGTCCGTTTCGCCCCCACGTCTCCTCTGTCATCGCTGCCGCCGACCTTTGTCGGCCTGCTGGTGTGCCACGTTGACACCGATCGACACCCGGACCCGCGTGGTCTTTCTGCAGCATCCCCGTGAGGCCAGGGTCGCGATCGGGACGGCGCGCATCGCCCACCTCGGACTGGCCCGGAGCGAACTGCACGAAGGGGTCGAATTCGCCCATCATCCCCGCATCGCCGAACTGGTGGCCCGCCCGGGCACCGCGCTCCTCTTTCCGGGCCCGGACGCTGTGTCTCCGGATGCGCTGGAGCGTCCGCCCGAAACGCTGCTGGTCATCGACGGCACCTGGCCACAGGCGCGGAAGATGATGGCGCTCAATCCCGCCCTGAGGGCCTTGCCCCGCATCGGGTTCATGCCGCGCAAGCCCGGTAACTACCGGATCCGCCGGGAGCCGGCCGCACACTGTGTTGCCACCGTGGAGGCGGTGGTCGAGGTGCTGGCGGCATTCGACCGGGACCCGGCGCGCTTCGGTCCGCTGCTGCTGGCATTTGACGCGATGGTGGACCGGCAGCTCGCGGCGAAGGCCGCCCGAGTCGAGCCACCGCGCCGCCGCCTCAAGGCCTGCGATCCCTGGTGGACCTCGGCAGCGATGCCCGACCTGGAAGCCCTGTGGCCGCATTTGGTGGCCGTCGCGGGCGAGGCCAACGCCCATGGCCGCAGCAGCGGCGTGACCGGGCCGCCGGAGCTCGTGCAACTCGCCGCCACCCGGCTCGCGACGGGTGAGTCCTTTCACGCGTTTCTGGCTCCGCGCCGCCCCTTGGCCGATAGCGTGGCCTGCCACTTGGACGTGCCCCTCGAATCGATTCAAGGCGGCCGCCCCGCCGCGGACATACTGGCCGAGTGGCGCCAGTTCGTCGCGCCGGACGACCGCCTCGTCGGCTGGGGAGTCCATGGTTGGAGGCTGCTGGCTCAGGAGGGCTGGCAACCGGAAATCCCGCCCCTCGATCTCCGCCTGATCGCCGCCCACCGCCTGAAACGTCGTCCCGGCGCGCCGGACTCTGCGGTGAAGGCCATCGGCGGCGCGTCGGACGGCATCCCGATCGCGCCTGGTCGGGCCGGCCGGGTGCTCCAGGCCATTGGTGCCTTCACCCGCGAGTTGGTGGAAGAGAAGCGTGCGGCAGGACGAGGTTAGGAGAGCGACCTTAAACTCAGAACGCACCCGAGTTACCGGTGGTGCAAAATCCTGGGGAGCAGGATGTCAAATGGAATGGTGCCCACGACAGGACTTGAACCGTGTGGGCTGTGGCCGCCAATGCCCCGTTGCTAGCCCTTGCCGAGGCGCCATCGGGAAGCAGCCACACAATGCACTGGCCTTTCGTCAAAATCCTCGTAGAAAGCCATCGAACTTACCCGAGAAGGCTGACCCGCCCGAAATGGGCGAAAAGTTTCGTCGGTAGAATTCGTAGGTAGGCGACGCTGCGATTATGAACGCTGTCACTGATTCCACACTTCGACCAGATGAGCGAAGGTGGCGGCAGTTCCTTTGGCTGCTGCTCATATTTCTTTCAGTGGCGATGGTCTCGTCTTTGCTTCCGACACCGAATTCGTGGTCTGACATTCGTTCCCAGTGGTTGCCTTCGGCGGCGATGGCGCTGACCGCGTTTTGTCTATTCGTTGCCACCTTTTGGATTTATCACCGACCAGAATATGTTTTTAAGGTTCAGGCAGTGGTTTTATGGCTTCTTTTTGGTGCCGTGTTAGCGGCTGCTGCATATTCGCTTTTTGAGTCGTTCACATTTTTGCGTGAAGTGAGAGGAAGTCATGTTTAGCATAAAACAGTCGCCTAACCAGTCGCCCTCGCCCACCGCCGTT
Organism: uncultured Verrucomicrobiota bacterium; assembly: GCA_903922605.1. Taxonomy (GTDB): domain Bacteria; phylum Verrucomicrobiota; class Verrucomicrobiia; order Limisphaerales; family UBA9464; genus CAIVQB01. The sequence continues at coordinate 661 of CAIXUG010000048.1, read as the reverse complement.
GGTGCTTTCCGTTCCGCTGTCGCGGTTCACGCCACGAGTCGGCGGTGGCTTGGCTTTTATAGTGTGGCTCACTTTTTTCGCGTGAAGCAATTGCTCACAATTCCGTTGCTCGTGTTATTGGCTGGGTGTGTCAGTCCTTGCAACAGCTATCCTTGGACAGTTTATCTGCTTGCTCCCATTGTGGTATTTGACTCACACACATATCGTGGGCACGACGGTTCTTCCTTGCGGAATGCCATCATCCTAAACGGGACGCAGGAAGATGAGGCGTCAAGAAAGGCGGAGTTCGCTTACATACAGCACAAGTTCAAGGTCGACACCACGGTTCCAATTCAGCAGCGACGAGAGTTAGGGGTTGGGCAGCACAAATATGATGTTATTACATTTACGACCGAGAAGGGCAAAGCCAAGTCTTTGTGGTTTGAAGTCACTGCCAGTTGACATGGGTGAGCCTAACCAGTCGCCGGAGCCAACCGCCGTTGGCGCTTTCCGTTCCGCTGTCGCGGTTCACGCCACGAGGCGGCGTTGGATTTGGCTTTTATAGTTAGAGCATTTCCATAAATAATGTATCTATACAAAGCCTAAGGACTGTGGTGAGCTTGGGCATGCGAGCGATCCCGGTGGAGCTGCGGCGGCGGATACTGCGGCTGTACGAGCGTGG
>CAIXUG010000047.1 GCA_903922605.1 uncultured Verrucomicrobiota bacterium | reverse complement strand
CGAAGGTGCTCGGCGAGCAGCCGACGATCTGGGCGATGTCCCGGTAGCCATGCTGCCCGGTGGTGGCCAGCAGGATGGCCTGCAGCCGTTGCCGTTGACGGACGTCGTCCGCCGCGTTGAAACGCGCTTCCAACCCCGCGTTCTGCTCCGGTGGAACGCTCAGTTTGAGATTCGGTCGTGCCATGCCTGCGGTTTCGCACATGCCTCAGCCAATCACAATCATTTGTTCCGGTTTATTTAGGGAATTGGTATTAGACCCATCAAGATTGCTGTTCCTCCGATTCTCCGGTGCATTTGCAAGTGTCTAACAAAACCGGCCGGTTGGTGGCAAGATTTGCACCAATGGCTCTCAAGCCGCCGGCGATGCCATCGGCGAAAAGACGGGCGGCTCGAAGCGGTAGGGACTGGCGCGCTGCGCCGTCCCCGTCGCCGAGCGCAGCGTCAGGCGACGGAACGGACGCCCACAACGCACCCATGGTTTTTGCCGGAGCGCGGGTGGGATCGGGTGGCCGTTCACCCTCACCCCGGCCCTCTCCCGCTGGGAGAGGGGGAATGGTCACCCGCCGCTCGGCGAAGGCAGGCGCGGGATTGGCCGGTGAAGCCCCCGGTCAGCCAGCGGCATTCCCGGCAGTTTCCTCTCCCAGCGGGAGAGGATTAAGGTGAGGGAGAACGGCCCGCGTTCACCAGCGGCCACCGTCCCCTCCAACGTCTGCGGTTGGCCACGATGAAAAACCCAAACAACTCCGTGCCGACTCCCGTTGCTGCGGCTGGTCCTGGGGACACAGCCGCGCTCCCGCCGCGCTCCGACCGCTCGTTGCACTCACCGGAACTGGCGGCCGCGGCGCAGCCACTGCTGCACCAGCCACGCGATGACCGTCCAGGCCGCCATCATGCCGAGGCTCAGCGGCGAACTGAACTTCATCTGTTCCTCCTTGAGATGGAACATCCCGACCGCGAGGCCGGTCGAGATGGCCGCTGCCAGCATCCCGATCACGATCGACTGGCAGCCCTGAACGAAGAGGCCGACGAATTGGGACGGCTCCGCCGCCAGAACCTCGTCGGCGATCGCGTCCCACTCCTCCGGCGACAGCATGCCGTCCATCTCGATGAAGGTAATCTTCCGGCCATCCGTGGTCTTGATGACGAAGATGCGGCGTTTCGCGCCGTTGCGGTATGTGGTGCAGCGGAACTCGCCCTGGACCAGTTCATCCACGGAGCCGTCGCGCCGGCGGAGGGTGATGCGTGGGCCGTCCGTTTGCAGCCGGTCCAGCAGCACGGCGCCGCGCTTGGCCCAGCCCGCCTGCAACACGTTCTCGCCCGTGGTCAGATCCCGGGTGACAAAAACGCGCGGGCCGGGCTCGTCCATGGCACGTGCCTAGCCCTTCAGGATGCGGAGGCACACCACGGCGACCATCGCGCAGATCGCGGCGACGCCGAAGGCCGTGGGCCAGGTTGGCACTCCGGCCAATGCCCCGGCGGCAAAAAAGGCGGTCATTCCGGCCGTCCAAGCGGCGGTGCTCACCCGTTGGGCATCTGCCTTTTCGGCTTCAGCCGAGGAAGCGGGAGAATTCAGTTCAGTGATCATTTCGGCCCTTTCGCTGGTTTATTGGGGATTAATTTTGACCCACCCTTTCACGAACCGGATCGCTCCGCAATCCGGCCGTTTGGCCGGCAACGACCGTCGCGATCGGCCGGTGCCGGTAGCGCAGAATTGTATTCTGCTGTATCGCGGATCTGGAATCCGCAGAGGCAATAATCGGAAGCGTGCGTGACCAGTACCGATGCCTGGCCGAGTGCAACTCGGCGATACGGCAGATTACAAATCTGCGCTACGCCGCCGCGTTTTCGGCGATCCGGGCTTTGACCAGCTTGCGGACGAGAGCGGCGGGCAGCGTCTTGCTCGCGGGAAAGCGGATGGTTCCCTTGCTCGTGTCGTAGCCCTTCAGCTCGGCGGCGTGATCGGTCACGGTGCTGCCACTCATCAGGTAAAAGGCGCAGTGCTTCGCCGACGCCCCGAGACCGACCAACGGGCGTCCATCGAGCCGGAACGCCGCCAGGCCGTAGCTGATGCCTTCCTCCGCCTTCGGCGCGGCGGCGCGGATGGTCTTCCGCAGCCTTTCGAGGGTGGCCCGCTGCTCCTCGCTGAGCGCGGCGAGGTACGCGTCAAAGGTCTTGGAGGATTGGTTCTGGGCTGGCCGGTTTGCCATGCGATTGGTGGTTCGACGGGTCAGAGCACGCGCGCCCGGTAGGCACGGTGCGGTGCGCCGGAACTCTGGTTGTCCGTGAAGTGCAGGAGGCCCGTCAGCGTGTTGGTCCAGACCGGCGTCCAGGTCTTCAGGTCGGTCGAGACATCCACCACCACGGTCTTGCCGAGGGTGCCGAGCAGGTCGAAGCCAAACTTCCCGTTCGTGAACGCCCCGCCGCTGGCCACCACCGTGGGGACCACCTGGGTGTAGCCGATGACATCCAGCGCGGTCAGCTCGGCGTCGCCCTGGTCCTGGAAGGTGCCGGGTCCGGCAAAGGCATCCTGCACCCGCGCGACGCTGCTTTCGGCCCAGTCGTGGAAATCACCCTGGTCATCCTGGTTGAACTGGACGAGGTCGGTGGTCCCGTCGATGGAAAAGAAGGCCTTGGTGCTGGCCTTGGTGTCAAAGCTCCGCCGTCCGCTGGCATCGTAGCGGAACAGGTCCATCACCTGGACCGAGTCCGTCGGGGCGGGATCGCCGTTGGACAGGCCGTCCAGGGCGGAAGCCAGGCCGAGCACCTCGTTGACCTCGTGATACACGGTCGCCCGCAGATCGTATTTGTCGGGATCAATGTTCGAGCGGCCGATGTTCATGATCGGCAGGTTGAGGGATATGGTGCTGTCGGGTTGGCCGGGATCGGGGGAGGCGTCCACCCCCAGCAGCCGCAGATGCGGCAGGCTCAGCGTGAGGGTGGCGATGCGGTTCACGGGGCTGTTCGGGCCGACGGGCAGATGCGCCAGCGCGGTGGCGTCATCGGCCGTGGTCGCCCGGGCGGCCAGCTTGGCGCGGAAGGAGGCATAGCCGATATCCGATATGAACGTGCTGCTCGCCCCCAGCCCGTCATTGACCGACTCAAACTTGATGAGCACCGACACATCGTCGATGAAACGCGTCTGATAGTCGTCGAGCGCCACCTGGATCTCGGCCTCGATCGCAGCCGCATTGGGCAGGTCGGTGATCGAGCTGTCCCAGACCGGCGTGATCACCAGCGCGCGGCACGGCAGCGCGAGCAACACGGCGGCGCCCAGGGAAAGCAGGATCGGGAAGGTGACAGGCCGGGCGAACATGCGGGAAGCCTACCGACACTTCATGCCTTCGTCAAAGCAGAGCCCGTGAAGGTGGCCTAAAGGCGTTCTAGAAATACTGTGGCCGCAGTAAAATGGGTCACTGCCATGCCGCTTGCGAAGGGGAACTTCGGACGGAAGCCCCCTTCCCCCTCACCCTCTCCCTCTCCCTTGGGGAGAGGCGAAAGCCAAGCGGCTTCACGGGTTGTCGGAAGGCGCATCCGGCCAATCCCGCGCAAGCTTTCGCGGAGAGAGACGGGCGACGGTTCTCCCTCTCCCCCGAAGGAGAGGGCCGGGGTGAGGGGGAAGGGGGCGAACGAACTGTCGATGCGTCCTAGACCCGATTCATCCGGCCACAGAATTTCTGGAACCGCTCCTGGTTATCGCCGGGCGCGACGGATCAGTCCGTAGGCCACCAGACCCAGCGCGCCGAGCGTGGCGTATTCGGCGGGTTCGGGCACGGGAGTTTCGACATTGATAATCAGGAGGGCCGCCGAGCCGGGGAAGGCGGCCCAGGGGGTCGAACCGCCGCCGGTTTGCGTCTCGACTTGGCCCGTAGTCCACCCTGGGAGTGCAAAGGGTGCATTGCTTGGGTCATCGGTTATCCCGATATCGAAGCCGCCATCGGCAATATCGGGATCCTTGACGCCAGCGACGAGCCAGTAGGTCGTGTCGGGGGCGAGCAAAGTCTGGCTGGTGGGGGTATAGAAGGCCGAGGTCACATTCGGGTTGGAATTTCCCGTCGTCGCGGCGAGCGAGGTGCCCGGATGGCCCCCCGCGTCCGAGTAGAGGGAGATGGTGAACCCGCCGCCAGAACCGTCCGCAACCCCCAAACCCAGGGTCTGCACCTGGTAGGTCGGACCATCCCCGGTCGTAAACGGAGCCGCCACGCTAGTGATGGTCGTCGCCTGAGGAAACAGGTCTGTCTGGTGATTGAAAAAGTTGAAAACGCCATAGAAGGAATCGGCCGACGCCGTCCCGGCAGCCCCCAAGAGGCCGATCAAGGCGCCGGTCAGAGGAAGGATTCGTGAAGGGAAATGTGTCATAGGTTTGGTCATGGGTTTGGGTGTTCCATCTCCTTCTACGGATTTTCCCGGCCGCCTTTACACGCTTTGTCGTGATTTTTTGCTTTTTGTTTTTGCGGCGGTTTTTCCCCCGGTTTGCGGACGAAGTCGTGAACCCCGCCAAGGTCTTTCGGAAGCGTTTGGTCGAAAGACGCGTTGACGCCTATTGGAAATCGACGGGTGAGATCATATCTCGGACGAACGGAAGCTCCCTTCCCCCTCACCCTAACCCTAACCCTCAGGGAGAGGGGAAACCCGGGCGGTCTCATGGGTCGTCGAAAGGCGCATCCGGCCAGTCCCGCGTAAACCTTCGCAGAATGGCGGACGACGATTCTCCCTCTCCCTGAGGGAGAGGGCCGGGGTGAGGGGGAAGGCCACGCACAACCATGGAGGCGATCGTATTCCACTGAAGCCACCATGGCAGCGTGGCGGTTTACTCTTTCCCAAAAGCAAAGCGGCGAAACCGGGAAGGTTTCGCCGCTTCTGTTTTCTCCGGCTCAGTTGCCGGTCACGCACTTACGCATTGTACGTGCTGGAGCTCACACGGCCGCCGGTGCCGGTCCAGTTCGTGTGGAAGAACTCGCCGCGCGGCTTGTCCACGCGCTCGTAGGTGTGCGCGCCGAAGTAGTCGCGCTGCGCCTGGAGCAGGTTCGCCGGCAGGTTCGGGTTGCGGTAGCCGTCGAAGAACGACAGCGCCGTGCTGAAGGCGGGCACGGGGATGCCCTTCTTGGCCGCCAGCGAAACCACGTTGCGCCAGCCCTTCTGCGACTTCTTGATCTCGCCGCGGAAGTAGTCGTCGAGGAGCAGATTGGCCAGCTTCGGATTCTTGTCGTAGGCCTCCTTGATCTTGCCGAGGAAGCGTGACCGGATGATGCAGCCGCCGCGCCACATGAGGGCGATGCCGCCGTAGTTCAGGTCCCAGCCGTATTCCTTGGCCGCCGCGCGCAGCAGCATGTAGCCCTGCGCGTAGCTGACGATCTTTGAGGCGTAGAGAGCGCTCATGATGTCGTTGATCAGCGCCTTCTTCTTCGCGGGATCCTTGGCCTGCGAGAGGGCGGGGCGGGGGCCCTTGAGCTTGCGGGCGGCCTTCACGCGCTCGTCCTTCATCGCGCTGACGCAGCGGCTGAACACCGCCTCGGCGATCAGCGTGACGGGCTGGGCGAGGTTCGCGGAATCGATGACGGTCCACTTGCCCGTGCCCTTCTGGCCGGCGGTGTCGAGGATCTTGTCGACGAGCGGGGTGCCATCCTCGTCCTTCTTGGCGAGGATGTTCGCGGTGATCTCGATGAGGAAGCTGTCCAGCTCGCCCGTGTTCCATTCCTTGAACACGGCCGCCATCTCGTCGGCGGTCATGCCGAGGCCGTCGCGCAGGAGGCTGTAGGCCTCGCAGATGAGCTGCATGTCGCCGTACTCGATGCCGTTGTGGACCATCTTCACGTAGTGGCCGGAGCCGCCGCCGCCGACCCAGTCGCAGCACGGCGTGCCACCATCCACCTTCGCGGAGATGCCCTGAAAGATGTCCTTCACGTGCGGCCAGGCTGCCGCGCTGCCGCCGGGCATGATGCTGGGGCCGAACCGCGCACCCTCCTCGCCGCCGGACACGCCGGTGCCGATGAAGAGCAGGCCCTTGGCCTCGAGCTCCTTCACGCGACGGTTGGTGTCGCCGTAGAGCGAGTTGCCGCCGTCGATGATGATGTCGCCGGGCTCCAGGAACGGCACGAGCTGGGCGATGAAGTCGTCGACCGCACTGCCGGCCTTGACCATGCACATGATGCGGCGGGGCTTCTTGAGCTTCGAGACCATCTCCTCGATGGAGTGCGCGCCGAGGACCTTGGTGCCCTTGGCCTCGTTCGCGAGGAAATCGTCCACCTTGGAGGTGGTGCGGTTGTACGCCACGACGGTGAAGCCGTGGTCGTTCATGTTGAGGATCAGGTTCTGGCCCATGACCGCGAGGCCGATGAGCGCGATGTCGCCGGGAGGATTCATGTCAAAAAGATAAGGCGCTCCCCTTTGGGAACGAGAGCCGACACTACCGCGCCCCGTTCCGGGCTAGCCAGCGGGAAATTGGCATGGCCAAGATGGGAAATCATTTACGGCTGGCCTGCCTAGGGAGACGCGGTCTCGCTGGCGTGAGTGAGAAACCAGCGATAATCGCGCGTCCGCCAGAGGTCCGGGCCATCTGTCCGTTTGAAGCCGGCGACCGAGGTGGTCGGGCTCGCATTTCTGGCGCCGGCCATTATCTTGGCCGGGCATGAAATTCCGTTCACTGCTCCTGGCTCTCTGCTCCGCCACCCTGCTTGTGGCCGATGAGGCGATGCCGAAGGTCCCCCGGTTCTCGGTGGAGAACATGGACAAGTCGGTCGATCCCGCGGTCGACTTCTACCGGTTCGCCGCCGGCAACTGGCTCAAAAACAATCCGGTACCCGCCGACAAATCGCGCTGGGCCGGCTTCGACGAGCTGCAGGAACGGAACTGGAAACTCATCCGCGGCCTGCTGGAGACAACCGCGAAGGACGCCCCGAAAAGCTCAAACCGCTCCGACCCCGCCACGCAGGTCGGCAACTTCTACCTTTCCGCCACGGACACCAACCGGCTGGAGCAGCTCGGCTTCAAGCCCTTGGACAAGGAGCTGAAGCGGATCGCGGCCATCAAGGATCTGAAGCAGCTCTTCCGCCTGCTGGGCGAGGAGCACCTGAGCAATCCCGGCCTCATTTTCGGCTCCGGCGTATCGCCCGATGCGAAGAACAGCTCGATCTACGCCTTTGACCTTTCCCAGGCCGGCCTCGGCCTGCCGGACCGTGACTATTATCTAGCGGACGGCTTTGCCCCGCAGCGCGAGGCCTATCGCGCCTTCCTCACGAAGCTGATGAAGCTGCTGGGCGATCCGGATGACGTCGCCGCGAAGGAGGCCGCCACGACGCTGGCCTTCGAGACGGAGCTCGCCAAGGCGAGCAAGACCCGGGTGGAGCTGCGCGACCCGAACGCGAACTACAACAAGTTCTCGGTCCTGGAGCTGGAGGAGCGCACGCCGGGCCTGCCGTGGGGGACGTACTTCAAGGCGCTGGGCGTGGCCAATCCGCCCTATATCATCGTGGGCCAGACGAATTTCTTCGGCACGGTCGCCGAACTGGCCAAGACCCGCCCGCTCGACGACTGGAAGACCTACCTGCGCGTGCATCTGGTGAAGGATTCCGCGCCGTTCCTGCACGCGGCGGCGGACCGCGAGCATTTCGCCTTCTACGGCACGACACTCCGGGGCCAGCCGGAGCAGGAGCCCCGCTGGCAGCGGGCCGCCAAGGTCATCGACGGCAGCCTCGGCGAGGCGCTGGGCAAGCTCTATGTGGACCGTTACTTCCCTCCCGCCGCCAAGGCGCGCATGGCGGAGCTGATCGGCAACCTGCGCTCGGTCTTCCGCGACCGGCTGGGGAAGGTGGAGTGGATGAGCGCCCCCACGCGGACGCTGGCGCTGCAGAAGTTCGACCGCTTCACCCAGAAGATCGGCCATCCCGACACCTTCCGGGACTATTCCAAGGTGAAGATCCACGCGGACGACTACTTCGGGAACGCGCGCCGGGCGGCGGAGTTCGAATCGCACCGCGAGCTGGCCCGCATCGGCCAGCCGGTGGACCGCACGGAATGGGAGATGACGCCGCAGACGGTGAACGCCTACTTCAGCCCGGCGAAGAACGAGATCGTGTTCCCGGCCGGCATCCTCCAGCCGCCGTTCTTTGACGCGGAGATGGATGACGCGGTGAACTACGGCGCGATCGGGGTCGTGATCGGCCATGAGATCACGCACGGCTACGACGACCAGGGCCGGCAGTACGACGCCGAGGGCAACCTGCACGACTGGTGGACCGAGGCCGACGCGAAGGAGTTCAAGGGCCGCGCGCAGAAGCTCGTGGACCAGTACAACGGCTACGAGGCCCTGCCCGGCCAGCATGTGAACGGCCAGCTCACGCTCGGTGAAAACATCGCCGACCTCGGCGGCACGAGCATCGCCTACGAGGCGCTCCAGCGCGCCCTGGCGAAGGACCCGTCCAAGCGCAAGGTCATCGACGGCTACACGCCGGAGCAGCGCTTCTACCTCAGCCTCGCGCAGCTCTGGCGCACCAACTGGCGCGAGCCCGAGCTGCGCCGCCGGCTGGTGGTGGACCCGCATTCGCCGGGACAGTTCCGCGCGATCGGGCCGCACGTGAACGTGCCGGAGTTCTACGAGGCCTTCGGCATCCATGAGGGCTCGCCCATGTGGCGCCCGCCCGAGCTGCGCGCGAAGATCTGGTGAGGCGGTACCGATGCGGTGGTCACAAGTCGCGAAGCATAGTAGGCCGGGCCAGCGGCCCGACCTACTGGCGGAGCGGCCGCCCGCGTACGATCCTCCGCCAAGCTGACGTTTCTTTCAGGGAACTGGTATGAGTCACCCTTTATTCTGAGGCAGGCCCTGACCAAAGCGGCAGAGGGCTGCCGCAGTCCAAGACCTCGCGGACTTTGTGGCGGGGTCACCGGTCACTTCAAAACCAGCCCGGCGGGGTCGAATCAGAACCGGCCACTCTGAGGCGGTTTATTCATTTCAGGCTTCTTGACGCAGGCAAGAGACTTTTCAATTATTTCATTTCTCCTGGAACCTCATGCAGCTTTGAAAGCTTCCCATCCTCCATAACATAATGAAACAATTTTCCAGTCGTACGACTGACACCTCCCCCCTCCTCCTCCTTCTCAAATCGTGGTTTTGACAAATCGATGAAATACCTGTTGCGAACATCGCGAAACGCTCCCTCGATGACGAGCTTGTCTCCCTCAACGCTCAAGACGCGCTGAAAGTCGTCTGCTTCAGATGCTCCAATACTTCTCCCAATTGAACTGTCGTAAGCTGGAAAATCACGAATCTGGTGAGTCGAGGTGTCCGCCAGATGAACCACCGCTTGCTGCTGATCATGACCCCTCCCTGTCACAAACAGAATCAAGTGCCGGTTTGTGATCGTCAGATAACAAGAATTAAGTCCTCTCACATCCTTGAAATCATGACCCAAAATAGTTAGGATTTCGGTATCATGGCCACCGTGGACGTTGAAATACTGTATAGTGTAGTGTTCCCTGATACTCACGAGATCGTCACGATAGCCCTCGTTCGTTACGCTTGAGCACCCAGACAGGAAAACAACTGCGGCTAAACCGGTAACAAGCAGCGCCACAGCGGAGCATTGAAAGCTTCGGATGATATTTGCGGGTTTCATAATTTCAGCGAACGCCACGGGTGAGCCACCGCCAGCCGCCGACGGTAGACTGGAACCTGCGGGCTCAGGGCGGTTGGCTCGAACCGATGGTTAGGCGGCGCGATCATGAATCATCACCGTTCCAGTCGTACTCAGGTGAAAGCGGATCAAGGCGCTCTTGTCGCCGCCAAACCGAGAAAACCGCAATGCCCGATCCGAGCATGCACACTGAACCAAACCACTGAAGAGCCATGGCATCCCGAAAGGAGCTGCCGGATTTGTTACTGATGAGGGAGTCACTGACGAGGATGTGCTGCTCTTTTGGATCAAACCTCGAGCAGTACTCATCGTATCCGTTGATGCCGACGGAAGCGATCCCCAGCGCAATCAAGAGGAACGAAAATGTGCGCATAGACGGTGATTACGGCCTAACTTTGGACTCTGTGACAGCCGGTTCGCCCATTGCACCGGCTTTTTCACGGAATCCGAAAGTCGCAAGCTGTTCATGGCTGGTTCTGAGTGACCGCTGACAGTGGCAGGGCTTGAGCGTCGAGCGGCCTCAGGCCGGACGGTGTCCTTCGATGATCTGCTGGAGGCGCTCGCGCAGCTCCTGTATGTGGAAGGGCTTCTGGATGAACCCGGCGAAGCCGGTCCCGGTGAACCGGCCCACCGCCTCCTGTTCGGTGTAGCCGCTCATCAGCAGCACCGGCAGGCCGGGCCGGAACCGCTGCAGCCGCGCAAAGGCTTCCGCGCCGTCCATGCGCGGCATGGTCAGATCCAGCAGCACGGCGACAAATGTCCCGGACCGCCGGGCGATGATGTTCAGGGCGTCTTCGCCGTCCACGGCCAGCACCGAGGAGAACCCGAGCGCCTCCAGGATCCGCGCGGTCACCTCCCGCACGCTTTCCTCGTCGTCCACCACGAGGATCGTGCCCTGGCCGCGCCAGCTGGGCGCGGGCGGCGCGGACGGCGTGGCGGCCGGCAGGGCCCGCCCCAGGGCCGCCGGCAGCAGGAGGCGGAAGGTCGTGCCCCGGTCCGGCTCGCTGTCCACCCGGATGGCACCGCCGTGGCCGCGCACGATTCCGAGCACCGCCGCCAGCCCCAGGCCGCGCCCGGTGAACTTGGTGCTGAAGAACGGCTCAAAAATGCGGGCCATGGTCTCCGGTGTCATGCCGCAGCCATTGTCGCGCACCTCCAGATAGACGTATGTGCCCGGCTCGATGGCGGGGGACAGATAGGTCTGATCGAGGTAGGCGCGGTCGGCCTGCATCACCCCGGTGGCGACATGGACGCCGCCGCTGCGCTCACCGATGGCGTCGGCGGCGTTGATCACCAGGTTCATGATGATCTGCCGGAGCTGGGTCACATCGGCGATGACGGCGGGCAGATTGCCCTCGAGATCATGGCGCAGCGTGACCCGCTTGCTGATGGAAACCTGCAGCAGCGGCAGCGCCTCCTCCACCAGCCGGCTCAGGTTGACCTGCTGCACCACGAAATGGCCGCGCCCGGAATAGGCCAGCATCTGCTTGCACAGCTCGGCCGCCCGCAGCGCGGCCTGTTCGATCTGTTCGAGGTGGGAGGCCGCCGAAGGCAGGCCCGCCAGCTCCAGCCGCGCCAGGCTGGCGTAGCCGAGCACGCTGGTCAGGATGTTGTTGAAATCGTGGGCGATCCCGCCGGCGAGCACGCCCAGGCTCTCCAGCTTCTGGGTCTCCTGCAGGCGGCGGGTGAGCTGCTCCTTTTCCTGGCCGGCGCGCTTCTCCTCGGTGATGTCACGGGTGACCCCCACCAGGCCGATGATCTGGCCCGTGCCGTCGCGGATGGGCAGCTTGCTGGTCAGCAGCACGCGTTCCCGGCCATCGGCAAAGCGGCCCGCCTCCTCGCGGTTGAGAATCGCCTGCCCGGAACTGATCACCTTGCGGTCATCGGCATCGTAGTGGACCGCATATTCCGCGGCGATGAGGTCAAACACGGTCTTGCCCACGACCTCTTCGGTGCTGCGCAACTGCAGGAGCACGCGGTTCGGCTCGTTGGTCAGCAGGAACCGCCCCGCCGTGTCCTTCACGTAGACCTGCTCCGGCAGCGTGTCGAGCAGGGTGCGCAGCAGGTTCCGCTCGCGGGCGAGCACCTCCTCGACCTGACGGCGCTGCTGGATCTCCTCGGCATAGTTGCGGTTGAGGTCGCTCAGTTCCCGCGTCCGCACCTCCACCTCACGGGCGACGAGGCGGGTACGGAGGTTGGCCGAGGCGAGGGCCCAGCCGATGCTGCCGGTGATCAGCAGCCCGATTACCATCACCCCCTCCGGATACCAGGTCGCATTCTGCGCCAGCCATTCGGCGCAGGGGCGGCTGGAAATCATCCATTCCCGCTGGCCGATGTGGTCGGTCAGGTTTAGCGCCATCGGCTCCGTGAAAGGGCCCGCGGGCGGCACGGGAATGGGCTCCGTGCGCAGCTCGGCGGGCAGGAACGTCATGATGCCCTCCGGCGTCGGGTTCGTCGCGTCCCGCATCATCAGGTCGAACCCGGTCTTGCGGCTGGTGGTGATGGCGGTGCGGACCAGCGTGTCGATGTCACACAGCAGCGCCACATAGCCCCGCACCGCCGCCCGCCGCTGTTCCGGCGTCCGGCTCGGTTTCTGCGGATCGCACACCGCCAGGATCCCCACCACCACCGGAAGGTCGGACGAGCCGGGCAACAGGCGGAGCTTGGGCGTCGCGATGGCCTTGCCGCTGTCCGCCGCCTGGGCCAGGAAGGGCGCCAGCGGTCCGCTGAGGAGGTCGTAGCCCAGAACGGACTGGTCGGTCATCAGCGGCTCGGAAAAAAAGACGGGGCAGTAGAGCGGGCGGCGGACGGCCCGGCGCAGGCGGCCCGGCGCGGCCGGGTCGGGTTCGGAAATCTGGAAGTCCGTGAAACCTTCGGCCTGCGCCTGGGCCTCGACCCGTTCACGCGCCTCCTCCGGCACGACAGGCATCCACTGGAACGCCTGGATTCCCGGCAGCCGGTCGATCAGTTCCTCGACCACGCGGCGGTATTCGAGGCGGGACACCCCGGGCGCGCTCTCGAAAAGCATCCGCAGGGCGAACAGGCGGTCCTCGCAGCGGCCCATCCGCTCGTCGAACACACGCAGCCGGGTTTCCACCAGCCGGACAAAGCGCTGGTCCCGGTCCGCCCGCTGGCTCTGCCAGACCAGGAAGGTGCCGAGCCCGGTGATCAGGGTTCCGCCCAGGCAGACCAGAAACGTTGCCCGCCACGAAAGCAGCTTCCGTCCGCCTCCGGCCTTTTCAGCGGGCTTTGACGGTGAATCAACGGCCATGGGGCTTGGTAGGACTGCGACCGGTTCGGAGCAATGTTTTTCAGACAATCCCATCACGGAAGGCACCTTTTCATCATGGCTGTCGGCGACTGATTCCCACACGGCGACGCGGCGTGAAAGTAGCGCAGAGTTGCACTCTGCTGTATCGCCGACTTGCAGTCGGCAAGGCGTCCGAAGATTTCGGACGCGCCCGTCGTTTCAACGCCCTGCAGGTTGAAAAACCTGCGCTACAGCAGAGTGCAACTCTGCGCTACCTCCAGAATCGCGTCGCCTCAGAACCGGGCGCGGTTCGGCGGCGGAACGTGAACGGGCGCGTTGGTATCCATCGCTTTCGGCGGCGCATTGGTCGGCGCCGTCTTGAAGGCGCCGCGGAAGAGCCAGTGGCGCTTCATCCCGGCCACGAAGGAATCAAGCGTCTCCAGCAGCGAGTTCACACGCGGCACGGTGTTGCTCCTGACGCTGCCCATGGTGTCATCCAGATTGGTCATCAGTGGCACCAGACGGGCGGTACCCGCGTTGAGGTTGGTCAGCACCGGCCCCAGGTCCGTCATGCGCTGGTTCAGGTTGGAAAGGGTCCCGGGCAGGTTGGTGCGGACGCCGGCGAGCGTTCCGATCAGCTCCGCGTTGAGATTGGTCGGGATGACCAGCTCGCCAATGCCTCCGGGCCGGTCAAGGCGGGCCACGAGGTTGGTCGGCAGCAGCAGATTGCCGATGCCGCCGGGATTGGCCAGGGCGGGCTTCAGGCTTTCGGTCAGCACGCTGACGTTGCCGAGCGTTTTCTGCAGCTCGTTGGTCAGGCCCGGCATGGCCTGATTCAACGTGCTGCTGATGGCGCTCAGATTGGTGAGGATGCGTGTGACCTGGGCCATCATCGCGTCATGTTCGTCGAGCCGGAGGAAGAAGCCCTTCTTGGTCTCGGCCAGCGGGGTGTAGTGCGCATACGCCGCCAGGTTGGTGAACTCTCTCTTCTCATGATGGGCGGCCTGCTGGTCATAGGCGATCTTGTCCGAAAGCACAAAGATGTGGCCGCCCTGGTTCGTGGTGGTGTGCAGGCTGTTGGCCGAGCCTACCGTCACCTCCAGTGTCACCCCGCCGGCGATATCGAGGGGGAGTCCCGCGAGCTTCAGGCGGGAATCGCTGGTGATGTAGCCGGGATACGGCTCACGCACGTTGAAGCCCACGTAGACCGGATGGCTGCCGTAGTAATCCCAGCTGCGGAGATCCTCCAGGCTGACGGCTTCGATCTTGGTGACCTGGCCGACCTTGAAGCCGATCATCTGCACCGGTGACCCGATTTTGATGCCGGAGGCATCGTGCAAATAGGTGTAATAGGGCACCTCTGTCACCCACCAGCCGCGCGCATCGCCGGTTTTCTTGATGAACCACGCGAGGCTCACGGCCATGAGCACGAGGGTGCCGCCGAGGAAGAGCACCACGAACCACTCGACCTTGCGCAGCCGGGTACGGAGTTGGGGGGTCAGGTCTTGGAGCGCCATAAAAGTGTCATTCGCTTTCGCCGAGAAGTTCGCGCACGTCGCGCTGGGTGCTGGCCAGCACCTCCGCGCGGTCGCCGATGATCCGCCACTGGTGGCCGGCGCTGAGGGCGAAGTGGTCGCCCACGTTCAGCAGCGGCCGCAGGTCGTCGGTCGTGATCACCAGGGTCTGGGGCTGGCCGTGCAGCCAGGCGTGTCCCCGGTGCAGCGCGCCCAGGAAGTCGCGCCACCAGCGGAGATGCGTGGGATCAAGGCCCTCCATCTGGTTGTCCAGCAGCAGCAGGGTGGGCCGCAGCGCGAGCGCCCGGGCCAGCGCCACCCGCCGGGTCCACACCTGCCCGATGCGTCCGGGAAAAAAGCTGGCGAGGCGGTCGAGGTGGAACTCGGCCATCAGGGGGGCGACCTCGGCGGCGGCGGCGGCCAGGCTCATGTCGAGGTGGTACCGCAGCGGCAGCACCACGTTTTCCAGGACGGTCAGCGTCGGGAACAGGCGTCCTTCCCCTTCAAAAACCACGCCCACGCGCCGGCGCAGCTGCGTCAGCGCCTCACCGGCCGCGAGCGGCACCGGCTCGCCAAACACCCGCAGCTGCCCGCGCGGGACGGTCTGCAGGCCGGCGGCGGTGTGCAGCAGCGACGTCTTGCCCGAGCCGTGCAGGCCCGCCACCACCCAGCACTCGCCCTCCTCCACGCGCCAGTCCACCGGCTCCAGGAGCGGCAGCTCCGGATTGCGCGGGCTCACCACCGCGACGCCTTCCATCTCGATGACAATGGGCGCGTTCACACGAGCAGATAGATCGGGACGAACAGCGCGTCGAGGCACAGGCAGCCGACCACGCACATGGCCACGGTGCGGGTCGTCGCCCCGCCGATATCCTCCAGCCGCAGCGGCTGCGCCAGCCCCTGGTAGCAGATCACCAGGCCGGTCATGGCCCCGAACAGCGCCGTCTTGATCGCCAGCAGCGGGAAGTCCGCCAGCGTGAGCGCGGCGGCGATATGATTGAAATACTCCTCCAGCGACAGCGGCAGCCCGCGCACAAACGCAAACGCATACCCGCTGGCCAGCGCCAGCAGCAGAAAATAGACGGTGAGCCCCGACACCGCGACCGTGAAGCCGATGACCCGGGGCACGACAAGGTAATGGATCGGATCGATCCCCAGGGCCTCCAACGCCTCGATTTCACCGAGCGCCCGGGCGGTGCCCAGTTCGATCACGGAGGCCGTGCCGACCCGCGCCAGCACCACCAAACCGGCCACGAGCGGCGCCAGCTCGCGGATGACGACCGTCACCAGCAGCTGGCCGGTGAACTTCTCCGCGCCCACCTGCTGCAGCATCGAGACGATCTGGCCGACGAGCACCATGCCCAGCGCCAGCCCCAGAAAGCAGACGATCGGCAGCAGCTTCACCCCGGCGCGGTAAACCTGGTCATGCACGAGCGGCCGGATGACCTGCTGGGAACGGCCCACCTTGGTGTAGAGCGTGCCAAAGGTGATGAGCGTGAACGCCGTGAGGCCGCGCACCGCCGCGATCACCAGCCGGAACTGGCGGACGGCGGACATGTAGAGGGACGTTGAAGAAACGACTACCGTGTCCACGCGACGGATTAGACCTCCGTCCGCCGCCATCCGCAATCATCGCCATCGGGGAATTGGCGCGAACGGGAAGCCCGGTGCCAGTGGCGCAGAATTGCATTCTGCTGTATCGCGGATTTGCAATCCGCATCGGCAACGTTGCACCGAGCGCGGGATCGGTTCCGACGCCCTGCCGAGTCCAACTCGGCGACACAGCAGATTGAAAATCTGCGCTACACCGGCTCGCCACTCGTAACTCGTAACTCGTAACTCGTCACTTCTCGGCCCGCATCGTCTCCGGGTCCACGCCCTGCGCCAGGCACCACTCGCGGTAGGCGAAGGGGCTGATCTCGCTCGGCTTGATCTCGCTGCGACCGCCCCAGAACACGTTCGTGTAGCTGACGGCGATGCCCGCCTCCTCCAGGTGCCGGTCGATCGCCGCCTTGTGCGCCAGCACCACCTCCCGGTCGGTGCCGTGCGCCACGCCCATCACGTTCACGTTGCGGAACTCCGGCCCGCCCTCGCGCCAGTAGGCGTGCGTCATGATGTGGTGGCGGCCGACCTCACGACCCGCATCCAGTTCGCGCCCGGGCGGCACGGCCCAGTGGAAGAGCGCGTTGAACTTGGTGACCTTTTCGCCCGTGCTGAGCGTCTTCACGTGCTCCAAGAAGGTGCTGAAGCGCCCGATGATTTTGCGCGCGTTCAGATCCTCGGCCACGCGGCAGAATTCCTCGAACGACACGCCGGCCTCGGTCGCCCGGGCGGCCCACAGGTCCGCATGCAGCTCCTCCGGGCGGAACTCGCGCTTGAGCGCCGTGAGCACGCGCCATTCGGCCTCGGTAAGCTGCGCGATCTGCACGTCGAGGACATCCGCCAGCTCGTCCGCGCGGCTGCCCGGCTCCATGCCGCGCCGGCGCACATGCCCGACGCCGAGCGCGAAGAGCTTCCTGGCGGGCATCAGGCGGAATTTTTCACCGCCGACCTTTTTCAGCAGCAGCTCCGCGTGTTTCGCCAGCGAATAGCCCTGCGGCACCTTGAGCGTGGTCCACAGGCGGTAGTTCGAGCCGGGCGTCGCCGCGTCGGTCGAGCGCACCACGACGTGCCCGCTGAAGGGATCCTGCTGCGACATGAAGTCGAAGGCCGCATCGGTGCGCTCCACCGGCAGCTGCCAGGCGCATAGCGCGCCATCGGCGAGGTTGGTGGCCAGCAGCGTCTGCCGCACGCGCCGGATGGTGCCGGCGGTGAGCATGGCGCGGATGTTCCCGATCACCGTATCGGGGGGCAGGTCGGCCCGCCGGGCGATTTCCCCCAGCGGATCGCGGAGAAAGCCCTGAATCTGGTCCTCGCTCACCGCGAGGATGCGCGCATTGATCGGATCGGTCGTGGTGACCGGCGTGGCCGAAGCTGTCATGTAGAGGGAGACTAGGGTCCCGGGTCCCAGCTCCAAAGTCTAAAGTCTGCCGGACGGAGGGTCCCGGGTCTCGGGTCTCGGGTCCAAAGTCCCGAGTCGCGCGCGAAGACCTTGGACCCGGGACTCGGGACTCGGGACCTTGGACTTCGGACCCTTTGGTCACCGTTCCGCGCTGGCCTGCATCGCGACCATCTCGGCCAGATGCTTGTCGTCGCTGCGGATGCGCAGGGCCAGCGTGCGGCCCAGTGCGTGCAAGACGACGGTGCCGATGTCCGGCCGCTTCTGGCACAGCCGGCGGAAGTTCGCCGCCGTGACCCGGAAGAGCACGGTGGGCGCATCGGTGATGGCGTCGGTGATCCGGGGGCCGCCGTCGAAAAGCGAAATCTGGCCAAACACGCCGCCCATGTCGTGAATCGCGATGAGGATCTCGTGGTCCTTCACCATGATGCGCAGCCTGACCTGGCCCTCGAGCACGAGAAACATGGAGTCGCCGGTCGCACCGACCTTCATGACCGGCGTGAACGCGGGAAAACGGACCACCTCACCGATCTCCGCAAAACGGGTCAGCTGCTCGTCCGTCAGATCCGACAGCACGCGCATGCGCCGCAGCGAACCGGGCCGCACCATCGATTTGGTTTCCCCCGGCGTTTCGTCCGCCGGCTCCGCGCCGTTGCCGAACAGCTCGCGCAACTCCGGCAAATGTCCGGCCGGCATCCAGCGCTGGTCGGTGAGGCAGAGGATCCAGCTGTCGGCCACGACCCGCTCGTCTTTGGCCCATTGGATCAGGGCGGGGAGATCTACCGGACCATAGCAGACGTCATCCATGGCAAGGACCTTGAATCCTGCAGATTCGGCTTCCGGGGGCATGTAGTTATGGAAGCGCAAATGCGGCCCTTTGGCAAAGCAAAACGCCCCATTCGCGATGCCTCGCGGAACCCGCTCTGGCTGTCCGGCTTCCGCGACCGCGCCGGGTCGCCCGCCTATCAAACGAAGGCCGGCGATCAGTTGGCGGGCTGGTGAACGCGGGCCGTTCTCCCTCACCTTAATCCTCTCCCGCTGGGAGAGGAAACCGCCGGGAATGCCGCTGGCTGACTGGAAGATTCTCCGGCCAATCCCGCACCTGCCTTCGCCGAGCGGCGGGCGACCATTCCCCCTCTCCTGGAGGGAGAGCAACGGTGAGAATCCACGACCCAAGACCCGCGAATTGAGCCCCCTTGAAACTCGTTTGCCAGCGGCCGCAGCCAGCCTTCCTGATGATCGATTCCAGCACCCCTCCGGGGTGCAAAACCAGAAAAGCAAAACCAGAAAAGAGCATGGCCACCCCGAGCGTTGCCCGGGGCTAATTTCCGTTGGCCCTCCGGGCCGGAAAATGTCCGCGCCGGAGGCGCATCGGAACTTAGCCGGGGGCAACGCCCCCGGAATCGGCCACCGCATTGTCGCACCCCGGAGGGGTGCCGGAAGCCGGACCCGGTTCATGGACCAAGGTGAAAAGGTGCGCCCTTTCTTCGATCCTTGGCTGTTCATCCCTTGAACCCGCGCCGCGAAACGCCGAACCTCATCGCCGCCGATGCGCCCCTATCTCGATCTGCTCCGTGACGTGCTTGAACACGGCAAGTTCAAGGCCGACCGCACGGGCACCGGCACCTATTCGCTCTTCGGCGCGCAGACGCGCTACCGGCTCGCCGACGGCTTCCCGCTGGTGACGACCAAGAAGGTCCACCTCAAGTCCATCCTCTACGAGCTGCTGTGGTTTATCCGCGGCGACACGAACGTGCGCTGGCTGCAGGAGCGCGGCGTGACCATCTGGAACGAATGGGCCGACAAGGAGACCGGCGATCTCGGCCGCGTGTACGGCGCGCAATGGTGCGACTGGCGCACCGCCGACGGCCGCAGCCTGCACCAGCTCGACAACGTGATCGCGATGATCCGCAAGAATCCCGATTCGCGCCGCCTCATTGTGAGCGCGTGGAATCCGGGCGAGGTCGAGGGCATGGCGCTGCCGCCGTGCCACACCCTGTTCCAGTTCTACGTGAGCGACGGCGAGCTGAGCTGCCAGCTCTACCAGCGCAGCGCGGACCTGTTTCTCGGCGTGCCCTTCAACATCGCCAGCTACGCGCTGCTGACGCTCATGGTCGCCCAGGTCACGGGCCTGAAGCCGGGCGACTTCGTCCACACGTTCGGCGACGTGCACATCTACGCAAACCACGTCGAACAGGTGAAGCTGCAGCTCAGCCGCGAACCGCGTCCGCTGCCGACGATGAAGATCAACCCGGCGGTGAAGGACATCCACGACTTCCAGTACGAGGACTTCGAACTCGTCGGCTACGACCCGCACCCGGCCATCAAGGCGCCGGTGGCGGTTTGAGGTATGGTGAGCGCGGTAGCGTCTTGGACTGCGGTAGGCCTCTACCGCTTTGGTCGGGGCACCCACTCCGAAGCAGGCGTGCTTCAGTCCGTTGTCAATCCACCCGGCAGCCGAAAGCGGCAGAGGACTGCCGCAGTCCAAGACCTCGCGGTCTTCGTAACGGGGCTTGAGCAGCGGCAGCCTAGTTGGAAAGAGGCGTCCTCCAACGGCCAAGCTCAAAAAACAATGTCATGGCGCAGGATGAGCCAGTCGCCATCCTTAAGCGGTTTTGTGACGTCCTCTTCGTGCAGCAGGATTACTTCATCTGTCAGATCTACAGCAGGGCGTCTCAACCGGCATAGAGGCAACCAATATGGGTCTGACATTTCCTTCGTCGCCATCACGGCAACATCCCGGATTACCGCGCCGTCTTTCAAAAAGTAGATTCCGGGATACTTTACTTGCCCAGTCACCTTGACCCGAATCTTGCCGGGTCCGGGTTCGCCATAGACCGGCAATTCCGGCGGCTTGGTCGCCACCGGAGAATTTGTGTTGGGGGCAACGGATGGTGCCTCATCTGCGAAGCAGGCGGTCAACAGCAGCCCACAAAGGCCAAACAACAAGCATCCGGTTCGGTACATAATGAAAGGCAAGAGTGCTCAATCAGCTGGCTGATGAATCAAGAGCCAGTCGCCATCCACGAGCGGTATGCTGTAGTTCTTTTTGCGCATATAGAGCACGTCATTCGTTTGACCTGCTTCGGCCCGCATCAACCTGGCATTGCGCCAACCAAAAAACTCTGTCTTGCCCTGTGCCGCTTCCAGCGCATCGGCGATCACCGCGTTGGCTTTCAAATAATAGATTCCGGGCCGCTTCACTTCTCCGGTCACCTTGACCTTGATCTTGCCTGGACCGGCCTCGCCAAAGATCGCCAACTCCGGCGGCTGGGTCGCCACCGGGGAATTTGTGTTTGCGGGAAGAGCGGGGGCCTCGCCCGCGAAGCCGGCGGTCAACAGCAGCCCACACAGGCTAAAAACCAAGCATCCGATCCGGTTCATGACGGTTGGAAACAACTGAATTCTCCTTCCCCACGCCAGCGCCAATTTCGTCGCAATCTCCCTGAAGCTGGAAAAACAGGTGTGGCCCGGTCGTTGAATCTTTTGGTCAAGCCTCAAGCGTTTCCGGCGGTATTGCAGTCCGTTGATTCCCTTCCCCCTCACCCCGGCCCTCTCCCTCAGGGAGAGGGAGAATCGCTGGCTTTCCTCCTGCGAAATCCGGCGCTGGACTGGCCGGATGCACCTGCCGACAACCCGTGAAGCCGCCCGGCTCTCCCCTCTCCCCAAGGGAGAGGGCCGGGGTGAGGGGGAAGGGAGCTCGCGCCTTTCCGAATTCCCAATTCGCGAAGTGGTTTCCGTACGGGCTTTCTTTCATGGCCACATCATTCCTGGAACCGCTCCAACCACCGTGAACCGCTGTGACCTTTCCCGTATCGAAGCCAACGGTTCACTCTCTCAAATCGCCGGTGACGGTGTCGCCAAGAGACTGCGCCGGGCCCAGCGTTGGCGGAAGCGGTCCACCGGACGTTCCACGAACCAATGGATCACCGCGGCCAGCGCGAGGCTGATCACCACGACCACCACCACGCTGACCCAGTCGTGCCGGAAGGCAGGAATTCGCTTCTGCACCACGGGTTCCAGACCGTACCAGGCCTGGTTCACCAGCCAGTGGCAGAGATAAAGCGGATAGGACAGTTCACCGACCATCCGGTCCCAATGCCACGACGACGTCGCGGCGAACACGAACGGCAGCGCCAGCGCAAAGCCACCCGTGACCAGCGGATCACGCACGCCCAAGGGCAGCCACGGATACGCGACCAGCAGCGCCAGCGAGGCCGCCCAAAACCAGCGCCCCCGTTGCATGAGCCGGTCGAGCCAGGCCCGGCTGGTCCGCAGCCGGTAGAGACGATGCCCGGCCATGCCCAGGAGGAAGTAGCCGAGCTGCGCGGGCAGGTTGCGGTTCCGCCAGAACTCGTCGTTGCCGAAGGGCAGCAACGGCAGCAGCCAATGCAGGGCGAACGCGGCGACGAACAGTCCCGCGAGCAGCGCCGTGGAGCGCCGGGTGAGCCACGGGGCGAGGGCATAGAACTGGAGTTCCAGGCTCAGGCTCCAGGCCGGCGGCAGCAGCATGAAGAAATAGAGCGGCATCACGTCGTGGCCCGGCGGCGCCTGAAACACCGCGGTGTGGCTGGCCAGATCGAGCATCCCGGCAGCCGGCAGTTCCTGGCCGAGTGGCGAGAGGTTCAACCCCTTCAGCGCCGCCGCCAGCCAGCCCGGCAGTTGCGCGCCGTAGCTGGCCCAGGTGTTCATCTGCCCGATCTGGATGGACCGGCCCAGCAGCAGTCCGGCCAGCCAGGGCACCAGCAGCACCAGCAGCAACACGACGTAGAACGTGGGCAGCAGCCGCAGCAGCCGGTTGCCGTAAAAGGCCCGGATTCCGTGCGAACCCCGGTATTTCTCGTCGAGCACCAGCGCCATGTAGAAGCCGGAGATCACGAAGAACAGCTGCACGGCAAAGGGTCCGCCCACGAGGAAGCGCAGGCTGAGGTGCGGATCCCGGTGGTGGACGACAACGCTGATCGCAAGCAGCAGGCGCAGGATTCCCATCGAAAGGCGGACTCACACTGACGACCCGGCGCGGACGGACGCAACGGCTGTCTGCTGTCCCTGTAGTAGGCCGGGCTGGCAGCCCGGCCTACTGACGGGCGGTTTGAGTTGCCGGCCGTGAGCGGCAGCGGGATGGTTCGCGCACCAGATTCGAATGCTTCGTCAGGACACAACCTCCTCCGCCCCAAAGCGGTTTCAGAAATCATGCAGCCATGAAGGAAAGCCCGTACGGAAACCACTTGGCGAATTGGGAATTCGGCAAGGCACAAGCCCCCTTCCCCCTCACCCTGACCCTCTCCCTCAGGGAGAGGGGAAAGCCGGGCTGCCGCCTGGGCTGTCGCAAGGTGCCTCCGGCCAGTCCAGCGCCGGTTTTCGCACGCAATCGGACGATGATTCTCCCTCTCCCCGAGGGAGAGGGCCGGGATGAGGGGGAAGGGCGCAAACGGACTTCAATGCATCCGGTGAAGATTGAGGCCGGAGCGAAAGGCGAAACGATCCGCGCGACACGCGTCTTTTCCCGCCGCAAGCAGCCGATGGGCGCAGCGACACGATTTCTGAAAACGCTCTAACATGAAACCTGTCTCCCTCCGCCCCGCCGTCCGGGCCGACTGCCCGGGCATTCTCGCGATCTACAACGACGCCGTGCTCACCACCACGGCGAGCTACGATTACGAGCCGCGCTCGCTCGAACACCGGCAGCATTGGTTCGACGACCACGCGAAAACTAATTTCCCGATCTTTGTCGCCGTGGAGGCGCAGCCCGGTGGCACCGAACTCATCGTCGGCTGGAGCGCATTGAACCGGTACCACGACCGCGTGGGCTACCGCTTCACCACGGAAAACTCGATCTATGTCGCCGCCTCCCACCGGGGCCGTGGGATCGGTTCGCTGCTGCTCGCGCCGCTGATTCCGGCGGCGAAGGAACGCGGCCTGCACGCGATCATCGCGGTGATCGACGCCTCGAACGAAGTCAGCGTGCGGCTGCACGCGAAGTTCGGCTTCGAGCAGGTGGGCCGCTTCAAGGAGGTCGGCTTCAAGTTCGGCCGCTGGCTCGACGTGGCCTACATGGAGCTGCGGGTGTAGCGTGGCTGGCGGAGGGCAGGTCTCCGACCCGGCGTGGAGGGTTTTCCTTGGCGAATCGCGGTGGAGCCCAAATGAGGGGAAGCTTTAGGAAACGACTTCGTGGGGCAGGGAGCTCGGTGTTGCGCAAGGTGCCTTCCCCCTCACCCCGGCCCTCTCCCTAAGGGAGAGGGAGAATCATCGTCCGTCTCTCCGCAAGACTAGGCGCTGGAGGTGCCAGGTGCGCGGGCAAATCACCAGGGAGGCCGCCCGGCTGTCCCCTCTCCCCAAGGGAGAGGGCCAGGGTGAGGGGGAACAGGACTCGCCTTCGCCCAAGGGCTTGCCTTATCGCAGCGTCGTACTGAAACGCGGCTTATACGGCTGCCGATATTTGCCGGATTTACCGCAATCCGAAGCTGAGCACCACGCCGGTCGGCTCGTGCGTGCGGTCATCCTGGAAGTTTCGGGGCAGGGGTCCCTGGCCGGGGCCCAGCATCGGGTTCCACGACCAGGTGGCGGTCGGAGTGCCCACGCCGCCATAGGAGGCGGGCGCAAAGGGATTGATCAGCTGCAGCGGGTTGACCTTGTCGGGGCGGATCACGGCGGCGCCCACCGGACCGTATTTCTCGATGAGCTTGTCGGGCGTGGTCGGTTGCAGCCGGCCCTGGGCGGTGTCCTCGGCCTGCTTGCTCACCTGCGACCTGGGCGGCGTGCTCATCACGGTCTGGGCCGCGGCGGGGGCATTGGTGCCGGGCGTGGGCGCGGATGCGGACGAGGGCTTCGGCGCGGACTCATCGGCGCAGAGGGTTCCGACCGTGGTCAGGAAGGCGGCCAATAGCGGAATCGCGACACCGAGGTTTTGGGGTTTCATGGCAGCCAGGGGTTGTTCGCTTTTTCTTCCGCCACCGTCGTCAGCGGACCGTGACCCGAACAGATCAGCGTGTCCGCCGGCAATGAGAAAACCTGCTCGCGCACCTTCGTCCGCGCAAGGGCGAGTTGATCACGGGCGCCGCCCATCGAACCGGCGAAGATCGCGTCGCCGACGACCGCCACGAAGGGCGCGTCCGACGGCCAGTTGCCGATGACGTAGGTGACGCCGTCCTCCGCGTGGCCGGGCGTGTCGCGGTTCGTCACGCGCAGGCTGCCGAGATGGATGCAGTCGTTGCCCCGGATGCGCTGGTCCACCGGCGCGTTCTTGGAGCCGGAGTGGACGCGCGCCTTCGGGAATTTCGCGCGGATATCCGCCAACCCCGCCACGTGGTCGTGGTGCGAGTGCGTGATGAAAATGTGCTTCAGCGTGAGCTGGTTCTCCTCGAGCAGCGCCAGCACGGCGGCGGCATCGAAGCCCGTGTCAAAGAGCGCCGCCTCGCGGGTGACCTCGTCCCAGGTGAGATAGGCGTTCACCGTCATGCCGCCATTCGCGCTGGGGATGACCCGCAGCTCGCACCACTGCGAAAGATCCACGGCGGCGGGCTTCCAGCCCTTGGCCTGCCGTTCGAGCCGGGCTCCATCAAGCGTCAGCAACTGGCCGAGCCCGAGGAAATTCGTGCCCGCCGGGGCCACGCCTGATTCCTCGAAGGCCGCATACGCCGCCGGGCTCAGCTTCGCCGCCTGGGCCGCCGCGTCGGGCCCGGTCTGCGTGGAGGTGCGGGCTTTGCGGAGAATGTCACCGATGGAGTCTTCAAGCGTCACGGCGCGGACAGTAGCCCTGAGGCGCGCACTGAAGCAACAAGCCCGCATGGTGGATTACGGCGCCGGTTTATGGCGGTCACGAAAAACAAATCCCTCCATTACCAAAGCGGCATGCGCCGCCCATTCCTTGCTGGCAATCCCACAAAGCGGCAGAGGACTGCCGCAGTCCAAGACCTCGCGGACTTCGCGGCGGGGCTTGGAATCGCGGTAGCGTCTTGGACTGCGGCAGTCCTCTGCCGCTTTCGACCGCCGGATGGCTTATCGAATGGCCCGACCAAACTGACTCTCGGTCGTGGCAACGACAGCGGTCATGGACCGCCGCCACCGCACGCGCTAGGCTCCGTCATGCTTGGCAACCGGCAACGCCTGACCCCGCGCCTTGTTTCCATTTTCGACAGCCGTTGGGTCACCGCCCTCTTCCTTTGCGCGGTAACTCTGCTGTTCACCGCGTGTTCCGCCTTTCGACCGGCCGACCCGACGGCGATAGACGAGTGGCACGAATGGCAGGCGAAGCGCCTCAATTCCATGGCCGGCACCAATGGCTGGACCTCGCTCGTCGGCCTGCTCTGGGTGCACGAGGGCACCAACACCCTCGGCAGTGATCCCGCCAGCGACCTCCAGCTTCCGGAAGGCCGCGCACCGAAAACAGCAGGCCTCGTGATCCGCACCGGTACTCAGGCGCGCTTCATCCCCGCGCCCGGCGTCACTGCCACCCTGGACGGAGCCCCCGTCACAGACGCCATGCTCCGCTCCGATGGCGACGGCGCCGAACCGGAACCGGCGGTCCTGGCCCTGGGCTCGCTACGCATCATCACCCTCCAGCGCAGTGAACGGATGGCCCTGCGGGTGAAGGATCCCGAGGCCCCGACGCGCCGGCATTTCGCCGGGCTCGACTATTACCCCTACGATCCGCGCTGGCGGATCGAGGGCCGCTTCGAACCCGCCGCCGCCTATCATACGCTGAAGGTTACCGACGTGACCGGTCGCGTGAAGGCCGAGCCCTCACCAGGAACGATCGTCTTCACGGTGGATGGTCAGGAACAGCGGCTCGACGTCCTCGATGATGATGAAACCTACGACCTCTGGGCGGTCTTCCGCGATCAGACCGCCGGGAAAACGACCTACGGCGGCGGCCGCTTCCTGCACGTCGCCATGCCGGGCCCGGACAACCGCGTGGTGATCGATTTCAACTACGCCTACTGCCCGCCCTGCGCGTTCACGTCGTTTGCGACGTGCCCGCTCCCTCCCCGCCAGAACTGGCTGCGCATCCCGGTGCCGGCAGGGGAGATGAAGTACCGCGGCGGACATGAATGAAGGCGGTGAACGTCACTGAATTGCGGTCGCGTTAGGCGTCGGCACGCACCCTTCCCCCTCACCCCGGCCCTCTCCCTCAGGGAGAGGGAGAATTGTCGACCGTCTTTCGGCGAAAACGGACGCAGGACTGGCCGGATGCGCGGGCAAGTTACCCGCAAGGCCGCCCGGCCGTTCACCGCCATGAACCTCCCACGCATCTGCTGGGCCGCAGCGCTGAAAGCGCGTTTGAGGAATGCCTGGGGTGAAGCGAACGCAGTGAGCGAAGCCCCAGGGGCAAGCCCCTTGGAATCGGCCTGAGGGCTGAAGGCCCGACTCAAGGGCCACCACTGCATTGGTACGCGCTTACAGCGCTCGACTGTTTTTGCTCAGTCAACCTGGGGCTACGCTCGCGCGGCTCGCTTCACCCCAGGCAATATTCGGGCGGGCTTTCAGCCCGGCCAAACCAGATACAGGACTTGCAGGTTGCGTGAACAAACTACCCGCAAGGCCACCCGGCTGTCCCCTCTCCCCGAGGGAGAGGGTCAGGGTGAGGGGGAACACGACTCGCCTTCGTCCAAGGCCGCTCCTCACTCGCAAGGCGGTTTGCCCAGGTTGGCGCGACCTTTGAATTTCTCCAAACGCTACAGGACCCCTCACTCCCACCCGATCGGTCGTCCGGCATTTTCCTTCTCCAGCCAGGCCTGCAGCGGCGCGAAGTAATCCCGCATCGCGCGGGTGCTGAGATCTTCGCCGGTGGTATCGCGGAGCAGCTTCCGCCAATCCTGCGTCGCGCCGACCCGCAGGAACTTCTTCAGGAAATCGCCGACCTCGCGGTTGTTCGCGTAGTTACACGACTGCGGCGGCTGGTGGAGGATATGCCGCGCGATGTAGTCGTGGATCTGGAACTTCTGCACCGTCGCGATGGCGTAGCTGTAGTAATAGGCCGGATTGTCGCTGATGTGCGTCTTCGTCGCCGCGTCGCAGAATTCCTCGCCGCGCGAGCCGGGCCCGCCGGGCGCTTCCACGCCCTGGTAGTCGGCCACGTACTTCCACCAGCGGGCGTTGTACTGGTCGGCGGGCAGATCCTTTGTGTAGAGGTCGTTTTCCCAGTGCGTCATCGTGCCGCTGGCGAAGAACATGAACGGAATGCCCTGCGCGAGCGCCGTCTGGAGCAACGTCGCCACCTGGTCATCGTGGTAATCTGCCGGCAGCACGCCCACGGACTTCAGGTAGGGCACCTGCCCCGCCGCGAGCGCGATCTGCTCGCCGATACCCTCGTGGAAGGCCGGGTTCGCGCCCGTGCGCAACAGCGCCGGCACTTCGGGCCGCGTGTAGCTGAGGAAATAGTAGCCGTGACCCAGCTCATGGTGTGCGGTGAAGAACCACCAGGGGGTCGACTCCACGCTCATGAGCGAGCGCACGTCGTGGTCCAAGTCCACGTGCCAGCACGAGGCGTGGGCGTTTTTGAGCCGGCCCGAGCCCTTCGGCGCGGGATACAGGTCCGATTTCTCCCAAAAAGTGGCTGGCAGCGGCTGAAACCCGAGGCCCACGTAGAACTGCTCCGCGTTCTTCACGATGCTCTCGGGCGTGCGGTTGGTGAAATAGCGGTCGAGCGAGGCCGCCTCGACCAAGCCGTCCCATTCCTGCGCCCAGCGGTTGTTGATCCAGTGCGCCGGGATGCGCTTGGGCACGGGCTGGTGGTATTTCGCCGCCAGCTTGTACTTGGCCCACGTGTGCAGTTGCAGGTACAGCGGCCGGATATCGCGGAGGAAGTTGTCGTTCAGTGTCACCATGTCGTCCGCCGTCATGCCGTAGCCGGCGACCTGCAGGGCGAAGTAGTTCGAGTGGCCCAGCTCCCGGGCGACGGCATTGCGCAGACCCTGGAGCTTCACCAACCCCGGCTTCAGCGCGGGGCCGGTCTGTTTCGAGGCCTCCCAAGCGGCCTGGCGGTCGGCGAGATTGTCGGAAGTGTTCAGGACACGGTCGAGGTCGTTGGCCACCACGTTCGTGCCGTTCAGCTTGAACTGGAACCCATTGAGCGTCGAAGCCTGCGCCGTTTCCGCCGCGATGCGCCGGCCGACCAGCTCGGGGTTCGTCATCGGCCCCTCGGCGGCGTTCAGCAGTGCGTGTTCGAGCTGCCGCACCTGCAAATCCGTGAGTTCCTTGCGGTGGGTGAGCAGTTCCCGGGCTTCGCTGATGATCGCCGGATTGCCGTTAAAGGCCGCATACGCGCGTCCGGCGACCTCGGCCCCGGCGTCGTGCTCCGGCTTCACGTCGGTGTCGGCGAGCCACTGCGCCTCTTGCTGCACGCGGTAAAGCGACTGGTAACCGGCGTTCACGACCGTCAGGAAGCGGTTCGCCCGCTCCTGGATGCGGCTCTCCGCCATCGCGGTCCACCCCACCACGAGACCCAAAAACAGCGCCAACAGTCGTTGCATGGGTCGGAGCCTATCCGCCTTTGGGCCGGCGGCGAGCCCGAGTTTTGCGCATCCCTTTGCGAACAACCGCCCAGCAAGCGCCGATAACCAGGGGGAAAACCGTGCCCGACCAACAACTTCGGACGTTGCTGGCGACCACCCGTCGAACTGTTCACAACGCCCGGAAGCGGTTCCGAGGGCGCGGGCAGGCCACAACCGGCAGTTGTACGGGTTATTCACACCCCCTACTAATGGCTTTCTCTCTTCCAAAGAAGATACAATAGTAGCCAGCGATGAAACTCACGATCGCCAAAGAGCAGCTCCTCAACGGCCTTCAGGCAGTCCAGAACGTCGTCGGCACGCGCACCACCCTGCCGATCCTTTCCAACGTGCTCCTCGCCGCCGCGGATGGCCGGCTCGAGCTCACCGCCACGGACCTCGATGTCACCATCGCCAGCTCCGTGCCCGCCAGCGTGGCCAAGCCCGGCAAGGTCACCCTGCCCGTCAAGAAGCTCTTCGGCATCGCCCGCGAACTGCCCGCCGCCGAGATCGAGCTCGAGATCGACGACAAGTCCGTCTGCACGCTGCGCGCCGGGGCCTCTCTTTACAAGATCAACGGCCTGCCCGCCGACGAGTTTCCGCCGCTGCCGGTTTTCAAGCAGGCCCGCGCCGTCACGCTCCCGCAGGACAAGCTCAAGGCCATGCTGCGCAAGACCAGCTTTGCCGTCTCCACCGACGAGACCCGCTACGTGCTGAACGGCATCTTTTTCAGCCTGAAAGAGCATAAAATCGCCCTCGTGGCGACCGACGGCCGCCGCCTCGCCATGACCGACGAGGACGCCGAGGTGCCCGCCGAAACGCAGGCCGATTTCATCGTGCCGACCAAGGCGATCAACGAGCTGAACCGCCTGCTCGGCAGCACGGGCAACGTGGAGCTGAAGTTCTCCGAAAACCAGGCCTCCTTCACGACCAGCACGGTCGAGGGCGGACCCGGCGTTCTGATCATCACGAAGCTGGTCGATGGCAACTACCCGAACTACCGCCAGGTCATCCCCGGCGAGTGCCAGGAACGCATCACGCTGGCCCGCGACGAATTCCTCGGCGCGCTGCGCCGCGCGGAGCTGATGACGAGCGACAAGAGCAACTCGGTGAAGCTCACCTTCAGCCGCAACCAGCTCGCGATCACGGCCAACACGCCCGAGGTCGGCGAGGCCCGGGAAAATCTCGCCATCAACTACAAGGGCAAGGACTTCGCGATCGCCTTCAACCCCGGCTACCTGCTTGATCCGCTCAAGGCCCTCGACAGCGACGAGGTCTTCTTCGAGCTGATCGACGAGCTGAGCCCCGGCGTCCTGAAGACGAACACGCCGTTCCTCTACGTCATCATGCCGATGCGGATGAGCTGAGGTATTTTTGCGTCCCGAGCGGAAGCAAAACAGGTGGTCGACCGGCAAAGCGCAATCATGTTATCCGGTATCAAACCAAGGTATCATGGACGCGCAATCGCAGGTGGGAATATACGAAGGAATTTACATTGCCCACTGTAAGTTCGAGCGAATTGAAGTGGTGCGTCCGCGGTTCTGGTTTATCAAACGGTACGAGCCCTGGTTGCCAATCTTTCCGGAGGATTTTGTCAGGCCGGTGCCAGAATCTCCCGGGCTTTCCGAGCCAGAGGGGTGTGGTTACAAGATCAAGTTTTCTGGCATACCCGGACCGACCGGAGCGTTTGGATATATGGGACAATGCGAGAGGGAAGTCCGGATTGTGACTGTCCTGGAATTCCATTACGCCAGCATCGGATAATACGCGATCGTGGAGCTTGAATCTCTGCGGCGCAGAGCCCTCCCCCTCGCGTATCGCTCGCTCCACGCAAGCCGTAGAAAAGTCCGCGAGGTTTTGGACTGCGGCAGCCCTCTGCCGCTTTGATCGGGGCAGACGATCACAAGGAGCGTGGTTCAGCCCTTTGAACGTCCGTCCGGCGGCCGAAAGCGCGAGAGGGCTCGCGCAGTCCAAAACGCTCCGCGACTCCGCTCGCCCAAGAAAATAGCCAAGCCATTTATGGCTGGGTAACCGCGCGCCCATGGAACGAGTCCCGCATGGACGACAGAACCTACCGTTCCTGCGGGACTCGACGAAGGGTGATCCCGTAACCCAGCACTGAAGTGCTGGGCTATTTTCAGCCGGCGAGGCGAGGCGAGGCATGGACCGCTGGTGGCGTTTCCTTCGGGCGCTTGTATTCCCCAACGCCACGGCTTACGGTGACTCTATGGAAATGGGAACCGTAACGCTTTCGCCTGAGTTTCAGGTGGTTGTCCCGCTGGCCATCCGGGAGGCACTTCAGCTCACTCCGGGTGAGCAGCTTCGGGTCCTGAACCATGGGGACCGGTTCGAACTGATTCCCATGCGTCCGGTCCGGTCGATGCGCGGTTTTCTCCGGGGCATGGATACTTCCCTCGAACGATAGGATGACCGGGTGTGAGCGAGGCGAAGGTCGTAGATTCGTCCGGCTGGCTCGAAGAGTTTGTGGACACAGGGCGAGCTTCTCATTAACACCGGGCTTCAGCCCGGTGGAAGGCCGTCGAGAGGAGAACCGTTTCAACGGTTTTAGCGGCACAACCGGGCTACCAGATTCCGAATAAACCGTTAAAACGGTTGGCGGCCGGGTGAACTGAAGCCACCCGGCTAAAGCCGGGTGTTAATGAGATGCAGTCGGTTTCGGCACGGCCGCACAGCGCGCTTTTCATGGAAAGGAACCCTATGTCAGACCCCGATTCCCGCGTCACAATCCACATGGCGGCGAGCCTCGACGGCTTCATCGCGCGCAAGGACGGCAGCGTGGACTGGATGGAGACGGCCGACGAATTCGCCGGCGGTGAGACCCTGGACGGTCCGGCCATCGCGGCATTTCTCCAGACGATCGACTGCTACGTCATGGGCTCGCGGACCTATGAGACGGCGCTTGGTTTTGAGGCCAGGGGCTTCGGTTGGGCGTATGGTGACAAACCCACGTTCGTCCTCACCCGTCGCTCGCTGCCGCGGACGCGTGACACCGTGGAGTTTTACGCCGGCGATCTCGCGGAGCTCGTGAACGGGCGCCTGCGGCCCGCGTTCCGCAGCATCTGGTTTGCCGGCGGCGGGGTGGTCGGGGCCGAATGCCTGCGGCTCGGGCTGGCCGATGAGGTGCGCTATTCGATCCTGCCGGTGCTGATCGGCGATGGGATCCGCTTCTTCGAGGGGCTCGATCAGGTCGTCGCGCTCCGTCTGGCGGAGGTGAAGGCCTACCGGAGCGGCACGGTGGCGCTGCGCTACGAGGTGAAGGGGAAAGCGGCCTGAACCGGCCCGGCACTGAAGTGCTACGCCATTAGAGCGTTTTCAGAAATCGTGTCGCTGCTCCCAGCGTAACCTTGCGGCTGGAGAAGACGCGGGTCGCGCGGATCGTTACGCTATTCAATCCCGCCCCAATCTTCACCGGACACGTTAAAGTCCGATTTCGCCCTTCCCCCTCACCCCGGCCCTCTCCCTCAGGGAGAGAATCCACGACCCAAAGCCGCGAATTGTGACCCTGAACCCTCTTGTCGTAAGTTCTTGGAAATCAAGGTGCCGCCTGGAGGGTTCATGGGTAGGGAGAATTGCCGCCTGCTTTCCTGCGAAACCCGACGCTGGGTTTGCCGGACACACGTTCCGAATGCCGGTCCAGCTGCCCGGCTTTCCCCTCTCCCTGAGGGAGAGGGTCAGGGTGAGGGGGAAGGCAGCTTGTGCCTGTCCAAGATACGATCTCGCCGGTCAATTTCCCCAAGTGCGCCAGCCCAGACGCGCATATTACGCCTGAGCCTGTCCAAACATGCTCGTTAGACTGTCACCGCTGAATCCGCGCCGAGCCGCCCTTGGCGAAGGCGCGGACCTCCTCTTCGGTGGCCATCGTGGTGTCGCCGGGGAAGGTGGTGAGTAGGGCGCCGTGGGCCCAGCCGAGCCGCACCGCCATCTCCTCGGATTCGCCGGCCAGCAGGCCGTGGATGAAACCCGCCGCGAAGCCGTCGCCGCCGCCGACACGGTCGAGGACGTCGAGTTCGCAGGTGGGCGCGACGTAGTTCTGGCCGTTGATCCAGGCGACCGCGCTCCAGCTGTGGCGGTTGGTCGTGTGCACCTCGCGCAGCGTCGTGGCGACGGCCTTGACGTGCGGGTGCTGCTTCACCACCCGCCCGATCATGTCGAAGAAGGTGTCCGTATCGAGCTTCGAGGCCGCGGCCACTTCCGGGCCGGCGATGCCGAGGCCCTTCTGCAGGTCCTCCTCGTTGCCTATGATCACGTCCACGTGCTCCATGATGCGCCGGAGCGTGCTCACGGCGCGGTCACCGCCGCCGAAGACCTTCCAGAGCTTGGCGCGGAAGTTCAGGTCAAACGAGGTCACGGCCCCGGCCGCATGGGCGGCCTGCATGCCCTCGATGATGAGTTCGGGCGTGGTCGGCGACAGCGCGGCAAAGATGCCGCCGCTATGGAACCAGCGCACCCCGCCGGCAAAAATCTCGCTCCAGTTGAAGTCTCCCGGCTTGAGCTGCGCGGCGGCCTCGTTGCAGCGGTTGTAGAAGACCACGGGAGCGCGCACGCCCTTGCCCTGGTCGCTGAACACCGTGGCCATGTTCGGGCCGGTGACGCCGTCGTGCTCGAAGCGCCGGTAGAAGGGTTTCACGCCCATCGCCCGCACCCGTTCGGCGATCAGGTCGCCGATCGGGTAGTTCACCATCGCCGAGACGATGCCGGTGGGCCGGCGGAAGCAGTCGGCGAGGTTGGCGGCGACGTTGAATTCGCCACCGCTGACGTGGATCTGGCACTGGGTCGCCTTGCGGAAGGGGACGAGGCCGGGATCGAGGCGGTGGACGAGCGCGCCGAGCGAGACGAAATCCAGGGCGCCACTCGGGCGGAGGTTCAGACCGTACTTCATGGGTATTCTTTCGGGCAGATGCGATTGCGGCCGGCCGGACTCCGCCAGAAAGGACGAAGCACAGGCCGACGTACGTGATGCGGCCATGATAGGTGCGACCCAAGGCCCGCCAACTGAAATCAGAATGCCGAAGGTGACGCGTTTCGGGGGAGGCATCGTTCAGCGTCTCCAGCAAGGTCGTCGGAAATGGCGTGTGAAGCCTCCGTCCGGTTCGACTGGCGTTGGCAGCAAAGGAGATGCTGGTTCACACTGCTGGGTGGCTGAGGTTACGGTTTAAACAGAATGAGTTCAAAACGTGGCCTGCTCCTGCTGGCCGTTGCCATCGGAGTGGCCCTTTGGATTGGGGTTCGTCTTTCCAACCGGGGATCGTCCATCGGCCCGGTTTCCGCCGTTGGCCCGGATGCAAACCGCTCAAATCAGGTCAATCAGGAGCCATCTGTCCTGCCTTCGATGCTGCTGCCGAGCAAGGCCAGACGGATGAGGGACGCGCTGGCCGATTGGAACCACAAGGAGATCGTATTTTATGGGGTTCTCACGGATCAGTTTGGAAATCCCGTAACCGGGGCGACAGTGACCGGAAAGGTCTCCGTCAATAAC
Organism: uncultured Verrucomicrobiota bacterium; assembly: GCA_903922605.1. GTDB lineage: Bacteria > Verrucomicrobiota > Verrucomicrobiia > Limisphaerales > UBA9464 > CAIVQB01. Next base: position 24,596 of record CAIXUG010000047.1, on the reverse strand, counting down.
GGGCTGCGCGAGGGGGTGGATACCATATCGGGGACGAGCGGTTCCGATGGGCGTTTCACGCTCGGAGGAACCAAGGGGGAATCCCTGGTGATATCGGTGGTCAAGCCGGGTTATGTGATGTCAACCGACCAGGTCACTTTTATCTATTCATATATCTGGGCTCCGTCCGAACGGCACGTACCCGATGTAAGTCATCCTGTTGACGTCCGCATGTGGAAACTGCAAGGGGCGGAAGCTTTGGCGAAGATTGATTGGCATTTCAAACTTCCGCACACAAATCAGCCGATTCGGATCGACCTGCTGGAAGGACAGGTGGTGTCGGCTGGTGGTGACCTGATCATCACGGTGGAGCGTCCGGAGGGCGAAATCTCGTCCCGCACCTTCCAAAGTTGGGGTGCCGGTCTTCAGGCGGTGGATGGGGGGTTGATCGATGGGGGGCGGGCATACCGCGTTACTTTCGCCGCACCGGCCGATGGCTATGGGAAAAGTCCGGCCTGGAAATTTGCGACCAACAGCCCATCCAACTGGACGACGTTCCTGAGCCAAGGGGTCTTTCTGAAATCCCGCAATAACCGGCTCCAAGCGAAGGTTGCCCTGGGCATTGGCATCAACATGTATCCGGAGGAAAAGATGACGATTGATATCCGTGGAAATATCAACACCAACGGCTCCGGAAATTGGGAGGCGACAATCGAACGGTGAGCACGTCATTCGACGTGCAGGCCGGTCAAAATCGAAACTCCGGCGGGGCTTAGCTGCGGCTCAACCGGCGGAAGTGAGTGATGACGGAAACCATTCACGTTGGCCTGCCATTAGCACCGGGTTTCAACCCGGTGAAGAAGCGCAGATGCCGGAAGAAACCGTTTCCAACGGTTTCGGTAACGGGGTCGTTTGGGGGAAACCGTTGAAACGGTTGGCGCCACTCCAAGCGCGGGCACCCGGTTGAAACCGGGTGTTAATAGACTTACCCGTTTCCCTTCGTTTCTTTGTTTCTTCGTTGTTCATCTCTTCCTCTGGTTGCGCGAAACCCGGCTTGGCTTCGTTCTCCGGCTCGGTAAGATCCCGGCACACGCATGAACTCCCCTGTCCCGACTCCGGCTGACGTGAACCGTCGCGATTTCGTCAAAGTCGGCTCCTTTGCCGCCATGATCGCCGCACTGGGTGGCATTCCCATCACCGGCGAGGAGGCGAAGAAGAGTCCCGATGGCACGCTGGCGGTGCCCAAGGCCGATCCCAACTTCAAGGAGAAGCCCCCCGGGCCGCCGGTGAAGTTCGGCGTGATCGGGCTCGGCGCGCAGGGCCGCGAGGTGATCGCGCAGCTCGGCCGCCTGCCCAACGGCCCCGTGGCGGCGGTGGGCGACAGCTACAAATCCTCCATCAAGCGCGCGGCCGAGGCGGCCCCGAACGCGAAAACCTACGAAGACTACAAGGCGGTGCTCGACGACAAGGACGTCCAGGCCGTCGTCATTGCCACCCCCACGCACCTGCACCGGCAGATCGCGCTGGACGCCATGCAGGCGGGCAAGCACGTCTATCTGGAAGCGCCGATGGCCGGCTCGATCGACGATGCGCGGGCGATTGCGAAGGCGGCGTCGGCGCTGCCGACGAAGCAGATTTTCCAGGTCGGCCAGCAGTTCCGGGCCAATCCGCAGCATCACCACGTGCTGAAATTCTTCCGCACCGGCGCCTGCGGCAAGACGGCCTCGGCCCGGGCGCAGTTCAACAAGAAGCAGTCCTGGCGGCGGGCCTCACCCAATCCCGAGCGCGAAAAGGCGCTCAATTGGCGGCTCTACCAAGAGACCTCCCTCGGCCTGCTCGGCGAGATCGGCATCCACCCCATCGACACGGCGAGCTGGTATCTGGACGCGCTGCCCACCTCGGTGACCGGTTTCGGCGGCATCCTCCAGTGGCAGGACGACCGTACGGTGGCCGACACCATCCAGGCGGTGATCGAGTATCCGGGAGGCGTGCGGCTGAACTACAGCGCCACGCTGGCCAGCTCCTTCGAGGGCGAGCACCAGATCTTCCACGGCAGCGATGCGGCCATCCTGATCCGCGACAACCGGGGCTGGATGTTCAAGGAAGTCGATGCGCCGCTGCTCGGCTGGGAAGTGTACGCCCGCAAGGACGATTTCCTCACCGACTCCGGCATCGCGCTCGTCGCCAATGCGACAAAAATTCTCGCCCAGGGAAAAAAACCGGCGGAAGCCGCGAGCGACACCGACTCGCCCCTGAAGTACGCCCTGCAAGCCTTCGTGGACCACATCAACGAAGGCACCAAACCGGAGGCCGGCTGGAAGGAAGGCTTCGAGGCGACGGTCACGGCCGTGAAGGCCAACGAGGCCATTATGGCGGGCAGCAAGATCGTTTTCGAACCCGGCTGGTTCAAGGTGTGACCCCCACAGATGGGGGCTGTCGTTCGAAAGTTACCCCTCAGCTAGCGTCCGTCGTCATTGGCGGACGCTTTTTTCGTTTAAGTTCACGGGCCTCCTGCCGATAAGTGAGGGCGTGGATTTTTACCCCTTCCACGAGGGGTGATGCCGGAGCCATTGGTGATATCGCCCGATATCCTGGGGCCGGCCAGAACCGCACGGCAAAGCGCATCAATCGCCGGTCGGGAAGTGCACGGTTCCCGCCCCTTGGGAACAACCTATTAGAAGTATTCCCTAAAGTTCTCCCGGAGCCCTGCCGATTCTTTGGCCGATGAAACAGGCACGAACGGCGGAAAAAAATCCCAGCGACCCCAACCCGCGGGACGGTGAGACCGCGACGTGTCGTGCTGTTTTCCCGGGGGGCGCCGCTCCCTGGGGCCGCCGTCAGACCACCAACCCGAAGGATCCCATGGATTCCCGCCCGACCACTCGTTCCACCCCGCGCTTCGCGGAAGTCTCCCGCCTCGTCAGCCGTGTCGCACGGCAGGGCGTGGCCCTCTTCGCCTTTGCCAGCCTGGTGCTGGGCGCGACCGCGCTGCCAGCCCGGGCGGAAGGGGCGGCCGAACTGTTTCTCGCCGAGCCGGCCACCACGGGCGCCAAGCCCGCCGCCGCCGTGCCGCCGGGCCTGCACCGGGCACGCGCCGCCAGGATCAATGCGCAGCTGCTGCATGATCCGGCCTCGCCGCTCCACCACCCCTCTCCCGCCGCGCTGAAGAATCCGAGCTCGCGCCTCTCGATCAGCCTGTACGGCGACCGCCAGGTCACCGCGGTCATCGAGCACACCGAGTACAAGCCCGGTGGCCGATTCCTCGCGCACGGCGTCGTCGAGGGCGTGCCGGGCAGCCGGGTGGCGTTCAGCGTGGATGGCGATGTCCTCGCCGGCACGGTGTTCGTCCCGGGCCAGGACGCGACGCAGATTTCCTACCTCGGTGACGGTGTGCATCAGATTGCCGATCTGGATCAGGAACTCGGCACCGCCTGCGGCGCGGTGCTGGCTCCCGACCAGTCCGGCGATGCGACCGCCATCATTCACGCTCCGATCACCGCCGGCACCACGCCGACGGTGGTGGATGTGGCGGTTCTTTACACCACGGCGGCGATGAACGGCGCGGGCGGCGTCCCGGGCATCCAGAGCCAGATCGATCTCGCGGTGGATGAGGCCAACACCTGCTTCTCGAACAGCGGCATCAACGTCCAGCTCAACCTGGTCTATCGCGGCGAGGTCACCTACAACGAGACCAGCAACCCGACCACCGACCTGGGCCATCTGCAGAATCCGACCGACGGCCAGCTCGACACGGCCCAGACCATCCGCACCCAGTACGGCGCGGACCTCGTCTGCCTGGTGGTGGAGGGCATGAACACCTACGCGGGCCTCGGCTACGTGATGTCCCCGATCGCGAGCAGCTTCGCCAGCTACGGCTACAGTGTCGTGAAGCGCCAGTACCTCACCGGAGTTTACACCTTCCCGCATGAGCTGGGGCATAACTTCGGCTGCAACCACGACCGCCAGAACGCCACCGGCAGCGGCGCATTCTCCTATTCCTACGGCTACCGCTTCGATGCGGCCGGCACGACCTACCGCACCGTGATGGCGTATGCCCCGGGCACGCGGATCCCCTATTTCTCGAACCCCAACTCGACCTATCTCGGCGTCGCGACGGGGGTCGCGCACGGGCAGGCGACCGAGGCCGACAACGTCGGCACGATCAACGCCTCGGCGGACACGGTGTCGGCCTTCAGCGGCCCGGCAACCGTGATCGATTTCAGCACCAACGCGATCACGGTCGCGGAGAACGGCACCAACATCGTGCTGTCGATTGACCGCACCGGTGTCATCACGAACACCGCCTCGGTGAAGGTCAGCACGGTGGCCGGCACGGCCAAGGCCGGGTCCGACTACACCGCTGTGACCCAGACGGTCACGTTTGCCAGCGGCGAGACCAACAAGACGGTGACGGTCAACATCGTCAACGACACGGTGGTCGAGAGCACGGAGACCTTTACCGTCAGCCTTTCCTCCCCGGTCAACGCCGTGGTCGGCCTGAACACGCCGCTCACCGTCACGATCACCGATGACGACACCCTCGTCGCCCTGACCTCGGCGACGGCGAGCGTCCTGGAGAGTGCGACCAACGCGGTGCTCACCGTGGTGCGCACGGGCGTGATCTCCGGGTCGTCCAGCGTGGACTACGCGACCATCGCCGGCACGGCGACCTCCGGTGCCGACTACACGAACACGACCGGCACGCTGACCTTCAACACGGGTGAGACCAACGCCACCATCACGATCCCGATCATCGCGGACAGTCTGCTGGAGGGGAAGGAAACCTTCTCGTTGCGCCTGAGCAACCCGACGAACGCGCTTTTGGGCACGCTGACGAACACGGTGGTGACCATCCAGGATGCCAACGTGGAGTTCGACTTTGCGACGGCCTCGGTGACGCAGTCGGTGCTGGAAACGGCCGGCAAAGCGACGCTGACGGTGTGGCGCCTGGGCGGCACGACGCTGACGAACACGGTGGACTTCGCGATCACGACCAACGGCACGGCGGTCGCGGCCACGAACTATACGTCCACCAACGGAACGCTGACCTTCCTCCCCGGTGTAACGAACCTGACGGTGAACCTGCCCGTGCTGCATGACGGCGCGGTGGCCGGCGACAAGACCGTGGAACTGGCACTGAGCAATCCGGGCGGGACCGCGACGGTCGGCACGAACGACACGGCGACGGTGACGATCAAGGACGTGGATTCCACGTTTAACTTCACGGTGGTGACGAACAACGTGGCGGAGAATGCCGGCACGGTTGTGCTGAACGTCCGTCGCACGGGCGGTCTGGCGGCGGCGGCCGGTGTCGCCTACAAGAGCTCGACCAACGGCACGGCGACCTCCGGCGTGGACTTCACGCCAGCCACCGGAACGCTGACCTTCGCGGCCGGTGACACCAACAAGGCCATCACGGTCAAAATCACCAACGACAGCCTGATCGAGGGCGACGAGACCTTCACGGTGGCGCTGAGCGCGCCGACCGGAAACGCGGTGCTGGGCACGAACAGCACGGCGGTGGTGAACATCCAGGATGACGACCTGAACAGCTTCGCCTTCACCGCCGGCACGGCGAGCGTGGCCGAGAACGGCACCAACGTGGTGCTCACGGTGGTGCGCACCGGTTCGACGAACGCGACCACCGTGAAGTACGCGACCACGCCGGGCACGGCCAAGGCCGGCACCGACTTCACGGCCACGACGGGAACCCTGAGCTTCGCGAACGGCGACACGAACAAGACGATCACCGTTCCGATCATCGACAACCAGAAGGTGGACGGAGACCGGGTCTTCACCCTCAGCCTCAACACTCCGGGCACGAACGACGTGCTGGGTGCGACCAGCGCGGTGACCGTCACCATCACCGACGACGACACGGCGGTGAGCTTCACGGCGGCGACGGCCTCGGTACTGGAAAGCGCGACCAACGTGGTGCTGAACCTGGTGCGGACCGGTGTGACGAACACGACCGTGACCGTGGACTTTGCCACCACGAATGGAACCGCCCTGGCCGGGAGCGATTATACGAACACAACCGGCACGGTGACCTTCAGCGGTGGTGAGACCAACAAGACGATCACGATCCCGATCATTGCGGACAGCCTGATCGAGGGTAAGGAGACGTTCTCGGTGAAGCTGAGCAATCCCTCCAACACCCTGCTGGGCACGATCACGAACACGGTGGTGACGATCCTCGATGCCAACGTGGAGTTCGAAATCGCCACCGCCTCGACCAACGTCTCGGTGCTGGAGACGGCCGGCAAGGCGACCGTGAACGTCTGGCGCCTGGGCGGCACCACGGCCACCAACACGGTCCTGTTCGGCACCACGACCAATATCAGCACCGCCATCGCGGGCACCAACTACACGGTGACGAATGGCATCCTCACCTTCCTGCCGGGGGTGACGAACATGAGCTTCACCGTGCCGATCCTGCATGACGGCGTGGTGGCCGGTGACACGGTGCTGGCGGCCGGGATCGTCAGCGCGGGCGGGACTGAGACGATCAGCACCAACCAGTTCTTCTCCGTGATCACCATCCAGGACGTGGACTCGACCTTCAACTTCGCGACGGTGACCAACAACGTGGCCGAGAACGCCGGCACAGTGGTGTTGAACGTATGGCGCACGGGCGGCGTGGCGGCCGCGGCGACGGTGAACTACAAAAGCTCGACCAACGGCACGGCGACCTCGGGCGTGGACTTCACTCCGGCGACCGGAACGCTGACCTTCGCGGCCGGTGACACGAACAAGGCGATCACGGTCAAGATCACCAACGACAGCCTGATCGAGGGCGACGAGACCTTCACCGTGGCGCTGAGCGCGCCGACTGGGAATGCCTCGCTCGGCACGAACGGCACGGCAGTAGTCGTCATCCAGGATGATGACCTGAACAGCTTCGCCTTCACCGCGGGCACGGCGAGCGTGGCCGAGAACGCCACCAACGTGGTGCTGACGGTGGTGCGCACCGGTTCGACGAACGCGACCACCGTGAAGTACGCGACCACGCCGGGCACGGCCAAGGCCGGCACCGACTTCACGGCGACCACCGGAACGCTGAGCTTCGCGATCGGCGACACGAACAAAACGATCACGGTCCCGATCATCGACAACCTCAAGGTGGACGGGAGCCGGGTGTTCACGCTCAGCCTCAACACCCCGGGCACGAACGACGTGCTGGGTGCGACCAGCGCGGTGACCATCACCATCACCGACGACGACACGGCGGTGAACTTCAGCGCGGCCACGGCCTCGGTGCTGGAAACGGCGACGAACGTCGTGCTGTCCGTGGTGCGTACCGGCGTGACGAACTCGGTGGTAAGCGTGAACTACGCGACCACGAACGGGACGGCCCTCGCGGGGAGCGACTACACGAACACCACGGGCACGGTGACCTTCAACGCCGGCGAGACGAACAAGACGATCTCGATCCCGGTCATTGCCGACAGCCTGATCGAGGGCAAGGAAACCTTCTCGGTGCAGCTGAGCAGCCCCACGAACACATTGCTGGGGACGGTGACCAACACGGTGGTGACGATCCTCGATGCGAATGTCGAATTCGACTTCGCGACCTCGGCGCTGACGAGCTCGGTGCTGGAGACCGCCGGGAAATCGACGCTGACGGTCTGGCGCCTGGGCGGCACGACGGCCACCAACACGGTGGATTTCGCGGTGACCACCAACGGCACGGCGGTGGCGGGGACGAACTACACGTCCACCAACGGGACGCTGACCTTCCTGCCGGGCGTGACGAACCTGACGGTGAGCCTGCCGGTCCTGCATGATGGCGTGGTCGCGGGCGACAAGACCGTGGAACTGGCCCTGAGCAATCCGGGCGGCACGGCGACGGTCGGCACGAACGACACGGCGACGCTGACCATCAAGGATGTGGATTCGACGTTCAACTTCACGGTGGTGACGAACAATGTCGCGGAGAACGCGGGCTCGGTGGTGCTGAATGTCCAGCGCACAGGCGGCCTGGCGGCGGCGGCGGGCGTGACCTACAAGAGCTCGACGAACGGGACCGCCACGTCCGGTGTGGACTTCACGCCGGCCACCGGAACCCTGAGTTTCGCGGTCGGTGACACGAACAAGACGATCACGGTCAAGATCACCAACGACAGCCTGATCGAGGGCGACGAGACCTTCACCGTGGCGCTGAGCGCCCCGTCGGGGAATGCCACGCTGGGCACGAACAGCACGGCGGTGGTGAACATCCTGGATGACGACCTGAACAGCTTCGCCTTCACCGCCGCCACGGCGAGCGTGGTGGAAAGCGGCACCAATGTGGTGCTGACGGTGGTGCGTGTCGGTTCGACCAACGCGACCAGCGTGAAATACACGGCCACCGCCGGCACGGCCAAGGCCGGGGTGGACTTCGCGGCCACGACGGGAACCCTGAGCTTCGCGAACGGCGACACGAACAAGACGATCACGGTGCCGATCATCGACAACCAGAAGGTGGACGGTAACCGGATCTTCACGGTGGCGCTGAGCGCACCGGCGACGAACAGCGTGCTCGGCACGATCAGCGCGGTCACGGTGACGATCGACGACGACGACACGGCGGTGAACTTCAGCGCGGCGACCGCCTCGGTGCTGGAAACGGCGACGAACGTGGTCCTGACCCTGGTCCGCACGGGCGTCACGAACTCCGTGGTGAGCGTGGATTACGCCACCGCCGATGGCACGGCGACCGCTGGCAGCGACTATACGAACACGACGGGTACGGTGACCTTCGATCTCGGCGAGACGAACAAGACGATCACGATCCCGGTCGTGGCCGACAGCCTGATCGAGGGCAAGGAGACCTTCTCGGTCGCGCTGAGCAACCCGACGAACACCTTCTTCGGCAAGTTTACGAACACCGTGGTGACGATCCTGGACGCGAACGTGGAGTTCGACTTCGCCACGACCTCGCTGACGAACACGGTGCTGGAGACGGCCGGCAAGTCGACGCTGACGGTCTGGCGCCTGGGCGGCACGACGGCCACGAACACCGTGGACTTCGCGACGACCACGAACGGGACGGGCGCGGCGGGGGTGAACTTCACCGCGACGAACGGGACCCTGACCTTCCTGCCGGGTGTCACGAACATGACGGTGAACCTGCCCGTGCTGCATGACGGCGCGGTGGCCGGTGACCTGACGGCCGAAGTGGGTCTGAGCAACGCCGGTGGCACCGCCACGATCGGCACCAACGACACGGCGACGGTGACGATCCGCGACGTGGATTCGACCTTCAACTTCGCGGTGGTCACCAACACGGTGGCCAAGTCCGGCGGCTCGATCACGCTGAACGTGCAACGCTCGGGCGGCCTGGCCGGTGCCTCCACCGTCCGGTATGCCTCGGCCAACGGCACGGCGGCCTCGGGCGTGGACTACACGGCGGCCAGCGGCACGCTGAGCTTCTCGGCGGGCGTCACCAGCAAGACGATCGTCGTCAAGATCACGGCAGCCAGCCCGACCACGAACAACACCTCCTTCACGGTGGCGCTCACGACGCCGGTCGTGAACGGCCTGATCGGCACGAACTCGACGGCGGTGGTGAACATCACGCAGCTGGGCGGCTCCCTCGGCGACGTGGTCGCGCTCACTCACCTGAGCATCCGCTACGGCACGAACGGCCTGCCGACGCTGACCATCGCCGGCCCGGTGAACTCGACCGCCGCGATCGAGAGCACCACCGATCTGGAAACGTGGACGTCACAGACCCAGATGAACCTGGGCCAGGGCACCGCCGACTGGACCGACGATGTCACCGAGGAGGAGACCGCGAAGTTCTACCGGGTCACCCTGAATCTGGCGCCCTGAGCGGGCCGGGCTCAAACACGGCCGCCGTGATTTCACGGCGGCCTTTTTCATTTCCGGGGCCGGTAGGGACGGGCGCGCTGCGCCGTCCCCGTCGCCGAGCGCAGCGTCAGGCGACGGAACGAACTCCCACGACCGCCGTATGCTTGACCACCCTGGCCACAGCGCTCCGCCAGTAGGTCGGGCCGCTGGCCCGACACCGTACGAAGGGCTGCCAGCCCGTCGGGCATGGGGCGGTCGCTTTCGGCGGGCTGGCAGCCCGCCATACCTGTCAGGCTGGCAGCCTGACCTACTGCGGCAGGGACGACGTCCAGCGCCCGGCCGCTATCAGGGGCCGCATCCGGCTTCCCGTGCCGGGGTGGTTGCCGCAAGCTTCCGTCGTGGCCGATCCCATTGATCCCGAATACGCGGCCCGCATCGCCGCCGGCCTGCGGGAGCTGAACATCCCGGATTCCTACGCCCCGGAGCGGCAGCTCGCGCTGCAGCCCGAGGCGGTGGAACTACGGGTCGCCCGCGTCCTGAAGGATGGCCGGGAACTGAAACTGTCACCCGCCACCGCGACCGCCTGGACCGCCCTGTCCGGGGCGGCCGTGCGCGACAGCGTGACCCTCCTGCTCATTTCCGGCTTCCGCAGCGTGGCCCACCAGCGGCAGATCGTGGAACGCAAGCTGGCCGAGGGAAAATCCCTCGCCGAGATCCTGCGCGTGAACGCCGCGCCCGGGTATAGCGAGCACCACACCGGTTGCGCCGTCGATATCGGCACGCCGGGCTGTCCGCCGTTGAGCGAGGAGTTTGAAAGGACAGCCGCCTTTGTGTGGCTGACGCAGCGGGCGGGCGGGTTTGGCTTCCGGCTCAGCTACCCCCGCGACAACCCGCACGGCGTCATTTACGAGCCCTGGCACTGGTTCCACTGGGGCTGAGCTGTCCCGGAGCGCCGGTCTCCGACCCGGCGTGCCAGGAGCGAACGGTTTCCCCACGCCGGGTCGGAGACCGGCGCTCCGTCACTTATGTCCTCACGGCACCGCCGGCGAGACCACGCGATAGAATTTCTGCCCGCCATCGCTGCCCAGCGGCACATCAATGACCTGTCCGCCGGCACCGGCAGTCACCTGTTGCACGGTGATCCAGCTGCCGGTCAGCAGGTCCGTGCGGGACTGCACCGTGTAACTGACGTTGGCTTCGGTGGTGAAGCGCAGCGAAGGATTGCCCGGGGTGAAGACCACCAAGACGCTGGGCGGAACGTCTCCGGTCACGTTCACCGCGACATCGTCACTCGCGCTGAACACGCCGTCATTCACCGTGAGCCGCAGCACGTAGGTGCCCGGGGCGGTGAAATCGGCGGTCGTGAGCAGCTGGTTGGCGCTGGCAAAGGTCACCAGCCCCGGGCCGCTGACCTTCGTCCAGACGAACTGCGGCGCACCCGGGGGATTCGGCAGCCCGTCGTCGGTGAAGCTGCCGCTGAGCGCGGCCGAAGCCGGGAGCTTCACCGTCAGGTCGTCACCGGCGGCGGCGGTGGGTGCATGGTTGGAACCCTGCACCTTGCCGCTGAGCGAGAAGTCGAAACTGATGTCGCTCGACGTGCCCCCGCTCTGGTGGATCTCGACGGCGAGGGTGTTGGTCCCGTCCTTCAGCAGGCCCGGGTCCAGCGTGAACGGGTAGAACGTGCTCTCATCCGCGCCGCCGATCGCGCTGCTGGCGGTGGTGAGGTAGGTGATGTCATCGGGGTTGCTGACGTCGGGCATGTTGTCCTTCACGACAAGGGTTCCGTTGAGCCAGATGAGCGCTCCATCGTCACGCAGGAGCTGGCACGTGAGCGCGGTGACCCCCTTGGCATCCGCCACATTGAACTTCAGGCGGAAGTAGGTGGTGATGAACTTGGCATTGGCGTCGGGCCCGAAGCTGAGCAGCGTGGCCTCGTCCCCGTCCCCGTAGCCGAGCTGGGCCGGGCCCGCTTTCCAGGTGCTGTCGTCAAACGCCGGGGCGCGCCAGGCGGTGCCCTGGTCGGAGCCGTTGTCGAGGTAGCGCCAGGTCGAGCCGACGGGCACAAAGGTGAAATCACCGACCGCCCGCGCCACGCTGATGATCACGTCATCACTGGACGTGGCTCCGCCGTCGCTCACCGACAGGCGCATCAAATAGTTCCCCTGCCCGGGCACGCGGATCTGGGTGGTCGGGGAATTGGGCGACACGATGCTCACCAGTCCGGGGCCGGACACCTGGCTCCAGGCGTAGCTGAGCTGGCCGTTGGGCTTGCCATCGTCGGTCGCGCTGCCGGCGAGGCTGGCCACCAGCGGGAAGGCGCTGGCGGCGGGGAAATTCTGGTCGGGACCGGCATCCACCAGCGGCGGCCGGTTGGCGTTGCTGTCGAAGCCCGGCGACGGCGCGCCGAAGCTGGCCGCCCAGTTCGCCGGATCATCGGCGTAGGCGGTGGCCGCCTTGCGCTCCAGCGACGGGCCGAAGCCGGCGGCGTTGGTCGGCCACGGCAGCTTGTCATTATAGCGTACGGAATCCACCGCCACGTACGGGACGAAGTAGCTGACCTCGTTGAGCTGGTTGGTCACGGGATAGGGCTTGTCGGGCCGCTGCAGCTCGAGCCGTTCGCCGCTGTCCTGCAGGTTGCCACCGAACGGGCCGAACACCGGCACCTCGGCGGGAATGCCGAAGCGGGAACGGAACAGCGCCGGATCGCTGTCGGCGATCACCGCGAGGCCGCCGGGCGGCAGCGTGACGTTGGTGGGGAACGAGAAATCCGCGCCCGTGACCCGCCAGGTGTTCGTGGGAAAATCCACGTCAAACAGGGGCACGTTGGTGGAGGCGATGTTTTTCAGCTCGATGAACTCCACCTGACCCGGCGCGGGCTGGTACTGGATCTCGTTCAGCACCACGGGGCCGACCCGCGGCCCGCTGTTGTCCGCCCCGAACGTCAGCGCGAGCTGGGGCGGATACTGCACCTCGCCGACGGAGTTGGTGTAACGCCCGAAGCTCACCCCGTTGGCCGAGGCGGGGAAGCTGAAGCCCTCGCTGTAACCGGTGAGATTGCCCTGCGCGTCGGCCGAATAGAGCCAGACGGCGTCGCCATGCGAATCCAGACGGAACGCATTGGCACCCTGGTCCGCCGCGTTGAAGGCGCTTTCATCCACCACGAAGTAGCCGCCCGCCGGGAGGACGCGTGGCCCGGGGATGCGGTATTTTTTCGGCTGCGTGCGGTCATCCGTGAGGAACCAGCCCGAGATGTCGGCCGGCGCGGGGCCGGGATTGAACAGCTCGACGGCGTCCAGCTCCGGCGGGTCGGTATGGGCGAGCGCCTCGTTGACCACGATGGCGGGCAGGTCGAGCGCCGGATCATCCGTGCCGGGGGAGCCGCCGGGCAGCGTGCTCGCGCGCCAGTTGGCCACATCGTTCGGATCGGCATTGGCGTTCGCGTTGACCGGCACGAGCGAGAAGCCGAGGCCGTCGGCGGACGGGGGCCAGGGCGCGGCGTTGTTGTAGGTCACGTCAAAGATCGTAGTGCCCACCGCGTGCACGAGCGTGAGCCGTTCGCCGCTGTTGCTCAGCTTGCCGCCGTAAACGCCGGCCACCGGCACGCCCGGGTAGCGGTTGGTAAACGCATCGTGGTCGCTGACGAGCACCGCAAACTTTCCGGCGGCCAGCCGCGTGCCTGAGGGGAAGGTGAAGCTCACCCCGTTGGTGAAGTGGACGCCGCTCAGGTCCAGCTCCGTGCCGCCCACGTTCTTCAGCTCGATGAACTCGAAATGGTCACCGTCCACGTCCGGCGTGCCGGTCGGGTGGTACATCACCTCCGTGACCAGCAGCGTGTCGAAGGTCTGGATGATCGTGAAGGTGGCCTCCGTAAGCGCGCTCCAGTCCGAGCCGGACAGCACGCGGGCCCGCACGGTGGTCGTGCGGTTGATGGGAAAGGGGGCATTATAGGGCTTGGCCGCCCGCGAACCGGCCCCGCCGAGGAGGCGCGGATCCGAGCCATCGGTGGTGTAATAGAGGAGGCCGGCGGGTGCGCTGAGCGAGACCTGGAAACCGGCGGGCACGTTTCCGCCAAACTGGCCAAAAACCGGTGCGACGACGGCGGGATAGAGTTTTTTGGCCTTCAGCTGGGCCAGGACGGTGGTGGTGCGCTGGCCCATATAGGCGCCCAAGATGCCGTTCGCGGTCGGGAGCCAATTCTTGTCCCGGGTCAGCGGCGTGGAGGTCTTGGAATCACCCCAGCGGGCGGATTCACCCACCACGGCCGCGAAAATCTCGTTGGTGCGCGCCGCGAAGCGTGCCCGCTCGGCCTCGGGCGTGAGGGCGCCGCCGTTGAAGAAGTGCTTCTGGACGCGGTCCGCGACCCGCATCCGGAACTCGGCGTTCACACTGAGCTGCTGCCAGATGTACTGCGGGTTGCTCTTGTTGAGCGGCCAGCTCGTGGCGGTGCCAAAGGGCCCGGTGCGGTTCTCGGAGACATCCAGGAGCGTGTGCTCGGAGTCGTGCGTGTTGAAACGGAACCCACCGTGGGCCCCCGTGTGGTCGCGCTGGCCGTACCAGTTGTTCGGGGAGGTGTTGCCGAGGAAGTTGGAGATCGGGGCGTCCAGGTTGCCGCCGTAGAGGATCACCAGCATGTAGTCGATGAGGTTGTCCACATCAAGCAGGTTCTCGTAGGCGGGATTGGGCGAGCCGTCCGCGTTGCGCCCCTCCAGTTTGAAGTAATCGGCATTGTTCGTGAGGCCGGCCTTGGCCGCGTTGTAAAGGCGGGCCCAGGCGGCCATGTCGCCATCGGTCGCGTTGATCGTGTAGGGGCCAGCCTCGACCTTGATGACGTCGTAATCCTCCTTGCTGCCGCCGTAATAGGTCGCGGCATAGGCCGCCTCGGGCCGTTCGCAGGTGTTGTAGAGGCCCCAGTACTGGCCGTTGATGTAGAGGTGGTAGTAGTTGCCCCGTTCGCCCTGCCGGCCCATCGCCAGCTGCGTGTCGCGGCTGGACTGGTCACGGATGAACACGCCGCGGGTGTCGCCCTGGAAGCTCCACGAGTAGTTCTCGAAGGTGCGGATATCGATGGCGTCGAACTCGTCGGTGCCTGCGTTGCCGAACAGCGGATATTTCAGCTTGGCCGCGCCGTAGGCGTCGCGGAAGAAGAAGCGGAACGCGTGTTTGGGGTTGTCGGTGCTGCGCGAGAAACCGCCGCGGATGCGGATGCCCGCATCGATCTGGAAGCCCTTCGTCCCGTCCGGGTAGATCAGCTCCAGCGAGACGGGGCGTTCCCAGGCGATGCTGTCCTGCGAGGCGTTCGCGTAGATGCCGGTGCCGGGGTCAAAGAGGTTCTTCAGGTCGGTCACGACGCAGAAGGTGGGGATCGACTTGAGCGCGGGGATGATCTGGTCGCGGTAGGTCGCCGAGTCCACGATCCGGGGGTCCATGCCGTAGTTCACGATGTTGGCGCCCCACGAGGTGGGCCAGCCGGGCGGCGCCACGCCGTTGGTGGACTGGTGGATGACGTCGCTGAGGAACAGGTACGTCTGCGTGTCCACGTTGCTGGGCTGGAAACCGTTCTTGAAGGCCGCCGCCCGCAGCACCGTGGTGGCGCGGATGCTGAGGGGGCCGGCATAGACGATCCCGGTCGTCGCCGTGGGGGGTGCGCCGTTGGTGGTGTAGCGGATGGCGGCCCCGGCGGTCCCCGTCGAGATCGTCAGGTCAAACGGCGTGTCGAAAAAGCCGCGGTTCACGCTGAACTTGGTGTCGCCCACGTAGTCGGCGTAGCCGCCGGTGTTCGCCACGCCCGGCGAGGGCGGATTGAAGAAAAGCAGCTGGCCGGCGCGGGTGCCGTAGGAGATGTCGGCCTTCTGACGCGGGAACTGGGGCGCAAACTCGGTTGCGGGCGTGGTGCTCTCCGGCGGGAAGAGCGCGAGGTACTCACCGTTGGACGCCAGGCTGAAGCTGGTGTGCAGCTCGGCCCCGGCATCTGTCCGGTTCTTGCCCGAGGCGAACACCACCATGAAGGCCCCGGCCGGCAGGTTGGTCGCGGGGAACTTCCATTTGGCGGGCAGCACGGGGTCATCCGTCAGCGACCAGCCGAGCAGGTTCACGTCGCTGGCGCTGGTGTTCTGGATCTCGATCCAGTCGGAAAAGTCGCCGTCAACGTCGGGCAGTGTCTTGGAGTTGCTGGCCAGGAATTCGGTGATCGCCACCTGGGCCTGGCCGGTACCGGCCAGGGTCAGGAGAAGCAGGCACAGGAGGGACAACCGGTGGAACATGCGGGAAAACTAACAGCCGTACGGCCAAACCCAACCAGAAGTTACGGAAAGGTGACGGCAATGGCGGGATCGGTGCCATTCGGTTTCCCCATTCCAATCGTGCTCATGCTCTTGCTCATGCTCTTGCTCGTAAACGTGGCCGTCGCAGTCATGGCGAGCAGGATCAATAGCAAGAGCATGAGCACGATACCACCAATGCACTCCCCACTGGACTTCCCGGCCCGCCCAACGCGAACTTTGCGGCACGCTTGGCCGCCAAATACACATTCCAGTTGGTCAGCGACGACCGTCGCCGGCCGCTGCCGCACAAGCTGCTGCTGGCGCTCCAGCCCAACGAATCCGCGCGCCACATCGCGCTGAAACTGCTGGGCTGGCTCCTCTTCTGGCGGGAACGCATCCAGGTGGAGACCGAGGTGCCCGACGACAGCATCCCGTTCGTGCCCGATGTGTGTGTGCTGGGCTACGATCTCCGCCCGCAGCTCTGGCTCGAGTGCGGCGACTGCGGCACGGCCAAGCTTCACAAGGTCTCCGTGAAATGCCAGGAGGCCGAAATCTGGTGTCTCAAGCGGTCGCCGGCCGAGGCCGAAGGCCTGCTCCAGCAGATGGCGAAGGATGAATTGCGCCGGGGCCGCTTCGGCGTGATCGCCTTTGACCCGCAGTTTTTCGACGAGGTCACGGAACTGCTGCGCGAGCGCAACACGCTGCACTGGTTCCGGGGCGGCCTCGGCGGCGAGCCGGGCATCGAGGAGCCCCTGCTCCAGTTCGAGTTGAACGGGCTGTGGTTTGAAACCTCATTTCAGGTCTGGCGGTACTGAAATGGCCGGGTGCCAGAGGTTGGGATTACTCACGATCCAGGCGGTATCCGCAATCCGTCGGACAGCCCTTTCGCTAAAGAACGATCACAACCTTGAGCAAATTCACAGCGATGCCCCAGCCCATGAGCGCCAGAAAAATGACGCCCCTCCCATCAATGACATGATGTGTTGAACTTAAGGTGATACCCACGACCCACAATGGCGAGGTTACCCCGATCAGCCATCGGCTCCCGGTGCTGCCGGTGAGGCGGATGCCGCAAGACTCGCAATTCCAGATTGAATAGGGTAAGCCCAGATAAATGCGCTTCCACCCCACATAGTGACCGCAATGCGGACAGCAGTGGCGTTCGGAGAAGGGATTCATGGCTGATTCTTTGGACGCCAAAACCCCGCATGCACTTCCGCCGCCTCATCCTCCAGCAGCGGCCCGACTACTTCGACCGCTCGATGCCCGCGGGCGAACACCTCCCGGCAGGGCAGGAAGAGGAATGATTCCTCCGAGGTGCCGCCGGCGAAGGCCAGCAGCCGTTCCTCGCTCAGCGCGAATATGACCCGGCCGATGCCCGACCAGAAGATCGCCCCGGCGCACATCGCGCACGGCTCGGTGCTGGTGTAGAGCGTGCAATCCTTCAACGTCGCGCGGTCGAGCTGATGCGAGGCGAGGCGCACGAGGTTCAGCTCGGCGTGGTTGGTGCAGTCGCGCTGCGTGACGACCGTATTTTCGGCCTCCAGCAGCCGGTGGGCCGCCGCGTCCGCCAGCAGCGCGCCAAAGGGATGGTTGCCATGCTCCCGAGCCCGACGAGCGAGCGCAATGGCGTGGCGCAGGTGGTCCAGATCGGCGGGTGACATGGGTGTTGGCCATGGGGCCGCCCCAGCGTCCTCCGCTGGTGGAATTTGTCCACCCGCCTTTGGTGTCTCCAAACGGTAAAAATTCCCCTTCCCCTTGCGGCGGCACCTGCGCTCAATGACCCTTTCGCGTGCAAGAGCAAGAATACCCGAAGCACTATTGTGGCGTCTTTGGCATTTACGGTCATCCGAATGCCGCCGAGCTGACCTACTACGGCCTGTACCAGCTCCAGCACCGTGGCCAGGAGAGCGCCGGCATCGTCACCACCGACGGCAAGCAGTTCTATGTGCATCGGGGCATGGGACTTGTGCCGAATATTTTTACCGGCGAAGTGCTCCACAAGCTCGTCGGCCAGTCGGCCATCGGCCACACCCGCTACTCGACGACCGGCTCCTCCAGCCTCGTCAACGCCCAGCCGCTCACCGTCGATTGCGCCAAGGGCAAGATCGCCATCGGGCACAACGGCAACCTGACCAACGCCGCCGCCCTGCGCGAGGAGCTGGAGGCACGCGGCTCCATCTTCCAGACGACTGTGGACTCGGAAATCATCGTCCACCTGCTCGCCCAGCCGACCCGCGCCGGGGGCCACGAGAGCGCCCTGGTCGAGACGGTCCGCCGCATTGAGGGGGCCTATTCGCTGGTGATCCTCACCGAGGGCGAGCTGATCGGCGTGCGCGATCCCCACGGCTTCCGCCCGCTCAGCATCGGCCGCATGGCGAATGGCGCGTTTGTGCTCGCCAGCGAGACGTGCGCCTTCGATCTGATCCAGGCGCAGTTCATCCGCGACGTGGAGCCGGGTGAGATTGTCATCATCGATGCCAACGGCCTCCGGTCCGTGCAGGCCTTTCCCGAGCACACGCGCCGCGCCTTCTGCATTTTCGAGTACGTCTATTTTGCCCGCCCCGACTCCAACATCGCCGACCGCAATGTGTACGGCGTGCGCGTGGAGATGGGCCGCCAGCTCGCCCGCGAGCACAAGATCGAGGCCGACATCGTGGTGCCCGTGCCCGACTCCGGGAACTGCGCGGCGCTCGGCTATTCGCTGGCCAGCGGCATCCCCTTCGAGATGGCGTTCGTGCGGAACCACTATGTCGGCCGCAGCTTCCTCCAGCCGTCCCAGTTCATCCGCGACTTCAACGTGCGGGTGAAGCTCAACCTCATTGGCAACCTCGTGCGCGGCAAACGTGTCATCATCGTCGATGACTCGATCGTCCGCGGCACCACGAGCAAGGCTCGCGTCACCAGCCTGAAGGAGGCCGGTGCGAAGGAGGTCCATGTGCTCGTGAGCTGTCCGCCGCACATGAATCCCTGCGTGTACGGCATCGATTTCCCTGAGAAGAGCAAGCTGATGGCGGCGACGAACACGCACGACGAGATCCGCCGCTTTCTCAGCGCGGATTCGCTCGGCTACCTCTCGCTGGATGGCATGGTCGCCGCGACCGGCAAGCCAAAGGATGCCTTCTGCATGGCCTGCTACGACGGCCGCTATCCGGTGCCCTACGATCCGCTGATCGACAAGCACATCATGGAACGCCGGCGCGGGCGGGCGGGCGGCCTCGCCAGCGAGCTGGAGGCCGAGGCGCGCCATCAGCGGCTGCTTTAAGGCGGGCAACGGTAGGAGACGAGGTGACGAGTCTCTCGCTTGCGGGTGAGTCACCGCCTCAATTGGCGTCCGCGAACTATTGAAATAGGCAGGCTCGATCCCTAGTCTTGTGGACCATGGCCCACCACCCACCTTCACCAACAGCAAAGGCAGCCGTGGGGAATTCGGGGAAATCCCGATCTGCTGCGTCCATGGCTGACCTTATTCCCGAGCAACGAGCCCGTCAGCAGATTGACACCCAACTTGCTGCGTACGGCTGGGTAGTGCAGGATTACCATTCGGTGAATTTCTTTGACTCGGCGTCGCCGATCAGCTGCCCAAAGGAGAAGTAGTGCCTCGAACCACATCGACGGAACCTCAAAACCTTCACGAAGCGCCACTATGAACATTCCCGTCACCGTCACTATTCCGGATCTCTGGGGCGCAGAGCCGTTCTCAAAAAACGAATGGGGCCCAATAAATTTTCTAGTTGGGCCAAACGGCACCGGAAAGACTCGGTTTTGTACGCAATTGAAATCCGCTCTGAGCAAAGCTGGATTCAAGCCCCGCTACCTCAGCGCCGAGCGGCTAGCAGGATTGGAAAAGCATTTCGTCATGAACCATGGCGGAGCCTTGGCACATGGCTTCAGTGTTGGGAATTATGCTCAATATCGGAGTATGGGGGCCGAACAAGGGTTGGCCGCTGACGCGTTCGTGATCTTAAAGGAAAAAATAAACGTCCGAATTCGGATCGAAGCTTTTCTTTCGACCATATTCGGCCGGAGGATTCGATTTGCCGAGGAAGGTGGCTATTTAAAACCCAAATTGCAGCGCATATTGGGCGGCACGGAATACGCGATGAAAGAAGATGAGTGCCACGGTCTGAAAGAACTCATTACGTTGCTAGCTTTCCTCTATGATGACGAATTTACTGCACTCGTCATCGACGAGCCAGAGCTCCATCTTCATCCCCAATTCCAAACGTTCCTGCTTGCTGAGATTCGGAAGCTGGCTGGCGACCCGCGGATTACGCCTCTTAAGAAGATTTTCTTCCTCGTCACCCATTCCCCTTACCTATTGGACTTCCGTGTCTTTGATGATCTGAGGCAATGCGTCATCTTCCACCGGGATTTAGTGCCGACTTTTGTCGGCATCCTCTCCAGTCAGGATGAGTATTCTTTGAAGCGATTGCTTCCGCGATTAAACACGCATCACAAGCAGTTCTTTTTCGCAAACCGCCCCATCTTTGTCGAAGGCTATACTGACCAGCAGCTCTTTTCCTTGATTCAAGAAAGCCGCGCTAAGCTCTTGGGTGCAACCGGGGCATGCTTCATCGACGTAAATGGGAAGGACGAGCAGGATTTCTTCTTCCGGCTCTGCCAACACCTTCAGATCGACGCACAGTTTGTTTCCGATCTTGATGTCCTTACACGAGGCAGCTTCCGAAACTCCATATCTGCGGATTCTCGATGCAAGCAATTCGCCACCGACCAAGGAATCGGGATCGACCTCATGGATGGAATTCGAGAACTGAATAACCGAGTCGACGCACTCGTTCTTGCGATTGAGGCTTCAACGGCTCCGGAACTCGTTCAGGTTAAGTCGGCCGTGCAGTCGGCTTCTGAAACCGAGACCAAGCGATATCGCGTTCTGATTGCGGTCATCCATCACCGTCAATTGCTTGGGGAAATTCTTCCCGCCAAAGTGGGGGAGGTTGATTACATCGCCGCAAAGACGATGAAATTGGCGGAGGCCGCGCGGCAGGCGGGAGTGTTTCTTTTGCCAAAGGGCGCGTTGGAGAATCATGTGCCAAGTTACGACGGGTCAGTCTTCCAGGTGCCAGAGCGAGCGAAGACGGCTACTTTTGAAAAGGAACGGGACTTCCTGTTGTCATCGGCTGACCAAGCGGCGATCGAGGCCCGTTATGGTCAACTTGTTTCAATTCTCGACCAGGCAAGCGGGTCTTCGACAGTCAATCTTCGTAAGCACCTCAGCTACACAATCGGCGAGTTCATTGGGAACGTGCAGCGCGGGTTTGAGCGGGGGGAAATCGACTCTGGCGATACGCTCAAACAGCATGCATCGGTTGATTGGAAAGTATTCGAACGGATTTTCGACGTTCTTTCCTTTGCTCTATCCGGAGTCGGGTTCGAATGCCGTATGAAACTAAAGGCTGTCGTTGATCCAAGCGAAACCGAGTTCACTTTTCTCGACTCAACCGTCCACTCCAAGTTTACGCTACCCGAATGAGTTCACCCGCCCTCGTCCAAACGAGCTGGAGCTACTGCAACATCCTGCCGGTTGACGAGCTCTCCTATGACGACTAGCCCGAGCTGTTGACGTTTCTCTCCTTCCTCAAGATGGCGGTTGAGCAGGTTCATCCGCTTGCAGGATTAGCCTTTACTTTTTCCAACGTTCGGCGTCCTCATGCCAGTTGGATACCCCATCTGACTTTGTAGCGCAGGTCAGACGGCCTTGCCGATTTCGATGAACCGCCCCCTAACGGTCCTGTTTTCGCTCCAACATTCCTTCCGTCACGGCCGTCTCCTCGCGGGGATGCTGGTCTTTGCCACCTTCCTGCTGCTGCCCAACCGGCTCGGTGCCGACGGGGTGGTCTTCCACTGGAACAACAGCGCCGGGGGCGACTGGGGTGACACCAACAACTGGTCGCCCCGCCTGAACAATGTGCCCGGCATCGATGACACCGTGTTCATCACCCTGCCGGGACAGTACACGGTCACCGGTTCCGGCAATGCGGCTTCGCTGGAGGTGGGTGATGGGGAATCCAGCTTTCCGACGCTGCTGATGGATGGCACTGGCATCTACGTTCTGGGCACCGCCCATGTGGCGAAGGCCAGCACCATCGTGGTGACCGGAGCGATCCCCGGCAACCTGCTCACCGGGGGGAGCTTCACGGCGCTACAGGGACTGACGTTGGACGGGAACATTGACTGGCGGTCGGGCATTCTCGGCGGGATTATGACGGTGACCACCAACGGCTCGATCACCGGCTCAGGCGAGCTTAGTCACCTGCTGGACGCCACGGTGTATAACCATGGCAAGTTCCTCTGGAACGCCCCCACGCTCACGAGCGACGGTTCCTGGTTGGAGAACTTCTCCGACGGCGTGATCGATTTCCAGGGCGACACCGAGTTTAACACCTTTGGCGGGGCGCGCTCGGCCAACATCGTGATCAACGGGGGCACGATGCTCAAATCCGCCGGCACTGGCGTGCTCGATTTCACCGGCCCGGCATTTTTCACCAACAACGCCGCGCTGTCGATCAAGGCCGGGACGCTGAGGCTGTATAATACATTCGTCCATAACGGGACACTGGCCGTGGATGCCGCCGCCGGGGTGGAGTTCGTCTCGGGTTCGACCACCCTCGGCCCCGCCCACACGATCACCGGTGAGGGTTTCTACGGGGTGCCCGAGGACGACAGCCTCAACCTCTACGGCAATCTGGCCGCCACGAATTTTCAGCTGAACGGCCGGCTGATGGGCGATTGCAGCCTCAGCGGCACGATCCACGCCCATTCCGGCAGCTTTCAGGGAGCGCTGGCGGTCGCGCCCAGCGGGTTGATCACCCTCAGCGGCTGCACCAATTGCGGCAGCATCTTCGCCGCGATGACCCTGAGCGGCCAGCTCGCCAACGCCGGCACGATCAACTGGCTCAACGGCGATCTGATCTGTCTGGGCGGCAGTCTGAGCAACCTGCCGGGCGGGGCTTTCAACATCCTGTGCGACAACCCGCTGACGAGCTTCAACGGCCAGGGCGACTGGTCCAATGCCGGCGTCATCCGCAAGTCGGCCACGGCCGGCACCAATGATCTGTCGGGCATCCGGCTCAACAGCCAGGGTTTGGTGGATATCCAGACCGGCGGAGCGATCCTGTCCGGAGGGGTGACCTGCAGCGGCACGGAAAACACGGCGGCCGGCGCCACGCTGCTGTTATACGCCGGTGCGTTTGATCTCCAGCCCGGGCACGCTTTCACCGGGGCCGGCTATTATGGCGTGCCTTCCGGGGGCAACATCACGTTGCTGGGCACGCTCGTCGGCACCAACTTCCAGATGCACGGCGTCCTGCATGGCACGAACGTGCTGGCGGGCACCCTGTTTTCCTACAGCGGTGAATTCGCCGGCGCGACCACGGTCGCGCCCGGCAGCGTCGTGAATCTCGACGGGTGTGTGGATTGCGGCTCCATTTACACCGGCATCCGGGTCAGCGGCAGCCTGACCAATGCCGGCACGGTGAACTGGCGGAGCGGCTCCTGGTATGGTTTGGGCGGTACCCTTGTGAACCAACAGGGCGGCCTCGTGGACATCCAGGGGGACCTCCAGCTCAATCCCTTTGGCATCGACCACTGGTACAATTATTCCGGTGGATTCATCCGCAAAAGCGCCGGCAACGGGACGACGGCGCTCGACGGGCTGATCCTTGAAAATGGCGGCATCGTCCATGTGCAACGGGGCGTTCTCCAGTTCAAGGACAACTACCATCCCACCATCGATACTGGCGGCGATCTGCTGTTCGGCCTGGACGGCCCGGGCCATTATGGGCGCATCCAGTTCACCAGCACGGCTCCCTTGACGGGCGTGCTCAGCGTCGATTTGCAGGGCGGCTACAAACCCGCGCTCGGCGACAGCTTCACCGTGATCGAATATCCGGCCGCCACGGGTGACTTCACCGCCACCAGCTTCCCCGGCCTGCCGGCGGCTTTGAACTGGGAATCCGACCGGACCGCCACCGCGGTCACGGTGAGCGTCATCTCCTCCGGACCGCGCCTCGGGCTTACCACGACCGGCGGCGTGCTCGGGCTGCAGTGGTCGATGTTCACCCCTCCCGGCTATCATCTCCGTTACGCCACCAATCTGGCCTCGCCCATCCTCTGGCTGGACGTGACCAACCTGGTGGAGGAGGCCGACGGGCAATTCTCCGTTCACGTCACTCCCGACCCCGCCCTCCCCCACCTGTTTTTCCAGCTGCAATAGTGGCGCACTGGGTCCCTGCCCGCCGGCCTTGGCCAAAGCTTCCGATACTTGGTCGCGCGTGGACGGCCGCCACTTGGGCTCCAACTCATCCGCGTTTGAATAATGCCTTGAACCAGGGATGATAACCCATTGGGCCAGGCCAGATATGGATGTGCGGGGAGAGGCTGCATGCCGGCTAGAGCGTGTTAAATAAAACTGTAGCTATTTTGTGGGGGTTCTGGCAGGGTTTGGGCATGCGCACTCTGTCGGTGGATTTGCGGGAACGGATTCTGGCGGCATACGACCAGGGTGAGGCCACCCAGGCGGCGGTGGCGGAGCGCTTCCGG